>NZ_MDKC01000037.1 GCF_001712755.1 Gottfriedia luciferensis | reverse complement strand
TTGGAACGGAGGGGTGCTCGACTCCTATGGGATTAGCGGGAAGGCTGAGACCCCGCAGGCTTGCCGAGGAGGCTCAGGTCTCGCCCCATGGAAAGCGAGCATCCTGTAGTGGAAATCAACATCACTCTACTCCTTTTACGAAAATTTGATAATTTAAATGACAAAGTTGTTTTTCAACAACGTGAAAAAATGGTGCATTTAAAGGGCACCATTTTTACTAATATACATTCCTAAAAACAAATACATGTATAGTTCTATTAAGCTTTTAATTTAGTTCCTTTTACTCTACTTTTATTACCTACTAAGCTAAAACTATTTTTCTCTTTCATTTTTACTACTTAGTAAATATCCTAAAAATAGTAAAAGTCCTACGCAAAATCCAAAAATTAAATTCGAAAAAATCTCATCTTCTCTAATATATTTAATAATTAAATAAGCAGCAAAAAATAGCATCGTAATGACGCCGAAATACTTTAATACAACTCTTATTTTTACCAATTATTCACAACCTCCCCTATTAGTAGAAAAAGTTTTCAAAAAAATTGACTTTAACAACTATTCGAGAATAAACAATATTAGTCCTGTATTGAAACATAATAAAAAGATAAGCTAATTCTAGCTTATCTCTTATCTTTCATTTTGTAAGTGGCTTAACGCCTGTTTTGTCTTCTCGATATATTCTATGTCATTATTCGAACACATAAATTTGACATTTGTTTGACCTGTTTCATTTAATTGGCCATTTTCTCCGAGAAGCTGGATTAATCTTTTTACAGTACCATTACTTCCATCAACAATTTGAACATCTTCAGGTAATATCTTTTTTAAGATGTTTCTATAAAATGGATAATGGGTACAACCTAAAACAATTGTTCCATATTGCTCAATATTAAATAATGAAAGTTTACTTTTAAAATAATCAATCATAAAGTTTTCATCAAAATTCAATTCCTCACAATAATGAACAAGCTCTGGTAATGGCAATGAATCGACAATACTTAAATCGTCCACTCTAGAAATAAGCTCATTATACTTTGTTTGCTTTAACGTAAGTGGAGTCGCAAAAACTAATACTCTCTTCCCAGTTGTTCTGTTCATTTCAACAGCTGGTTTTACAGCCGGTTCCATACCGATAATCGGAAAATCATACATTTCTCTCAATTCATTTACTGCAATACTAGTCGCTGTATTACATGCAATTACTAGTGCTTTTACATCTTCTTTAATAATCGTTTCAACAGACTTTTTTACAAATGCACTTACTTCTTCCTTCGACTTTGTACCATAAGGAACGTGAAGAGTATCAGCAAAATATAAAAAATCTTCATTTGGTAATTTTTTCAGTGCCTCATTTAAGACAGTTAACCCACCAATTCCTGAGTCAAAAAAAGCTATTCTCATTTCAATTCACCTAATAATTTTAATTTAATGTTGTCATTTGTGAAAGTGTCAACAAGTCATAACATTACTTAAAAGGGACAAACTTTTACAAATAGATAATACTAAATTAACCTAATTATGGATGAATGTAAACTTTTCAGAAAATAGTTAACCCATTTAGAGATTATTCGGAATTCTTGTCCAGCTTGCTAAACCGATTTTTCACACTATTTCATAAACATTCAAAATGCCTGCGGTCGATTTTTTTTTAAAATGAAAAGCTTCTCATTTCGTGTTTCCGACTTTTGAAACAATATACATATAGTTGCTTGTAATTCTCCGATCACCTATTCCTAACATAATGATTTTTATATTGTTGAATTAGAAACAATATTTTATATAATATGGTTAATGAATCAACGGGTAGGAGGATTGAGTATGAATAAAGAAGAACAGCTTATAATGGGTTTCAGGGATGTATTTAATAAAATGGTTTGGCTTAATAAGTTTAAAATGGAAGAGGCACTTAAAGGGTATCAATCTTCTGAAGTACATTGTATCGAATACATTGGAAAAAATGTAGATTCCAACGTGACCAAACTTGCTGATTCTTTATATATGACAAGAGGTGCCATCACTAAAATAACGAAGAAGCTTATAAATAAAGGTCTGATTGAAAGCTATCAGAAACCGGATAATAAGAAAGAAATTTATTTTAAGCTTACTGAGCAAGGAAAAGTAATAGACAATATCCATGAAGAACTACATAAAAAGTTTCGAGAGCGAGATAAATTTGTATTTGATCAAATAACCGAAGAACAATTCAACAGTATGCTAAACTTCGTGAACAATTATTGTCATCATTTAGATGCAGAAATAAAGAAACAAGGCATCGATATCGATAATAAACCGAAATAAATTTCAATAGTAAAGATTCACTTGCAGCCAAAACTCTACTAGAGGAGCGGTTGCTTTTTTATTTCGATATTATTGTTGACAAGGAAACAAAACACTCGTACGATAAATATGTTTCCAAGGAATCAAAATTATCGTTTTTGAGAGGAGAATTTTATTGTTCAAATTTAGATCACAAAAAGAACAGAAATTGGAACAAACCATAGATAAAACGGCTTTATTCTTCGGTCTTATGTCCATCTTTCTTTGCGGAATAGGCTTCAGTATCATCACACCGGTCGTACCATACTTAGTACAGCCTTATATAAGCAATCCAGAAGATCAAGCCATAGTCGTTACGTTGTTGACTTCTGTTTATGCAATATGCGTGTTTTTTGCTGCTCCTGGACTTGGAGCATTAAGCGACAGATATGGCCGCCGTCCAATACTGCTAGTATCACTTTTAGGTTCCGCTATCGGCTACTTAGTTTTTGGCATAGGAGGAGCTCTATGGGTACTTTTTGCTGGGCGTATAATTGAAGGGATAACTGGTGGGAGCATTAGCACAATCTTCGCATATTTTGCAGACATCACTCCAAGTGATAAGCGAACCAAATACTTTGGGTGGGTAAGTGCCGTTGCAGGTGTAGGCGCCGCCATTGGACCTACTCTAGGTGGATTACTTGCTAAATTTGGATATTCTGTACCGATGTATTTTGGAGCAATCATAACTTTACTAAATCTTGTTTTTGGAATCTTATTTATTCCAGAGAGCCTTGATCTGAATAACAGACTGAAAAAGATTACCTTTGTAAGGTTGAATCCATTCACCCAGCTTTTAAACATACTTTCCATAAAAAACTTAAAATGGCTACTCATCTCTGCGTTCCTACTTTGGATACCAAATGGATCATTGCAGGCCGTTTTTTCACAATTTACAATCGATACGTTCAACTGGGAGCCTGCACTTATTGGCCTAATGTTCTCAATTATGGGGGTCCAGGACATCATTTCACAAGGTTTCATCATGCCCAAGCTGTTAATTAAATTTAGTGATTCACAAATAACAACTCTTGGCATGGTTTCAGAAATTATAGGCTACAGTCTAATTGCTGCATCGGCTTTGTTCACATACTATCCTCTACTAATTGCTGGAATGTTTATATTTGGGTTTGGTGATTCAATATTCGGACCGTCATTTAATGGAATGGTTTCTAAGACTGTTGACCCTAGTGAACAAGGCAGAATTCAAGGAGGTAGCCAATCTATTCAAGCTTTAGCAAGAATCATTGGACCGGTTATAGGAGGTCAAATCTATGTATCACTTAGTCATGCCGCACCGGCTTTTATGGGTATAATCCTTATAGCAGTAGCAGCATCAGTATTAAATAAGGGCAGGTTTATAAATAGATAATGAGTGTACACTTCTAAACATTCATCTTTTGGATACGGCGGTTATAGGTGGATACCGCCTTTTTATCCTACTATTTCTAATGCTGCGGAATCGTAAAAAAAGCTTTTAATCAAAAATATACTTCAATCCGACAATTTTATTTTATAATGAAGTACATGGTTCATAGATCAAAAAACAAGGTGGTTAGTTAAATGAAAGAAGAATTACTTAAAATTTTTGATGAATCCGGTAATCATATAGGAGAAGCCTCACGTAGTGAAGTACATAAAAAGGGATTATGGCACGAAACATTTCATTGCTGGCTACTTAGTATAATAGATGACCAAGCTTCAATTTATTTTCAAATCCGTAGTCATCAAAAAAAGGATTATCCGAATTTATTTGATATTACGGCTGCTGGTCATTTATTATCTACTGAAACAGTTCAAGATGGATTAAGAGAAGTAAAAGAAGAACTTGGAATAGAAGTAAAAATGGAAGATGTAATCCCTCTTGGTATCATTAAAAATTCAATCATATTAGAAACGATTATTGATCATGAATTAAGTCATGTTTTTTTACTTAAAAGCGATAAACCTTTTACTGATTTCAATTTACAAAAAGAAGAAGTTTCAGGGATAGTGAAAGCGGATTTTAATCAATTTTATCAATTCGCACATGGATTAAGAGATACAGTAGAAGTTGATGGTTTTCAAATTACTGAAACAGAGGAAAAAATTCCAATTCAAAAATCAATAGATAAAGATCAATTTGTTTCACACGAAAGTAATTATCTTTTAGATGTTGTTGAATTAATAAAAAATCACATACATAATGAATTCTAATTTTAAGAGCCCTTAATTTGTAAAGGGCTCTTAGTTATTTCTAAAACTTATCAATTTTAGATAAAAATTTGGAAGGCTGAGACCCTAGGGCTAAAATTAGGGTTTTTAAGTTGATTCAATAACTTTACTAAAGGAATAAGAAAGTTTTTCATATTCCATTTTATGTTCATAAAAACGATGCGCATTGATTCTTTGGACACCGGATTGTAGTGTTACTAATTGACAGCCATTCCTTCTACCAAAATCAGAAATAAAATCTAGTAATTTCTTACCGTATCCATTTGAGCGTTTACTTTCATCCGTCACTAAATCGTAAACAAATACGTGTCTACCATTATAGAAATTTGTTAATATACTAACTCCAGCGACTGCAACCGTCAATCCTCGGTCTTCTAACCCAAATAATTGATAGCCTTGTTTTTGCATTTCTTCGTACAAATTAAAAAATGATTCTTCATTTAAGTGAGTACGAAGCTGTTTTAATACTTCAAAGCCTTTTCTTAACTCTTCTTTTGATTCGTAAAGTTTTATTGATATATTAGTCATTCTAACACTCCTTTTTAATCTTCTTACGATACACTAATTACATTTTCACCAGTTTCAGCTTCTCTTTTAAATAATCTTGAATAAACGCCATCTTTTTCTAATAAAGAATGATGAGTACCTTCTTCGACTACTTTCCCATTTTCTAATACAACGATTCTGTCCGCTGTTAAAACAGTAGATAAACGATGTGAGATTACGATGACTGATTGTTTTGATTTTCGTTTTTGAATCGCTTCATTTATTTGCAATTCTGTAATCGGATCTAAAGCCGAGCTTGCTTCATCTAAAATAAGAATAGTAGAGTTTTTAACTAATGCTCTTGCTAAAGATAATCTTTGTTTTTGGCCACCAGATAATAGTGCCCCTCGTTCACCAATTGATGATTCTAAACCTTCTGGTAATGAATTTAGATAGTCTGATAATCCACTATCTTTTAAAGCCTGAATCATTTCATCATCTGTTACCATTTCATTTCCTATACGAATATTATCAGCTAAACTACCATTTCTTAGCTGTACATCTTGCGAAACAAACGAAATCGCATCCCTAATCCACTTTGCATTCGCTTTTTCAATTGGTAAACCATCTACTTCAATTGTTCCATTATTTAACGGATAGAAACCTAATAATAAATCTACAATTGTTGATTTTCCGGCACCACTTGGTCCTACTACGGCCACTGCTTCCCCTGGCTTCACATGAAATGACAATCCATTTAACACAAATTCTTCCTTCGTTGGATAGGCAAATTTAACCTCTTTAAATTCAATTAACCCATTAACTGAATTTAATTTTTCACCTTCTTGTACTTCAAATTCTGAAACTTCTTCAGCTAATAATTTTTCAGATCGATCTAATGCAGGACCAGTTCTACGTACTGATAACCAGTTTCTTAACATCCTTTGAATTTCATTAGCCGCAATGGTCACAAGCCCACCTGCCGTATACATTTGTCCCGTTGTGATTTGATCATTTGAAATTAGTAAAACACTTATAAAATAGACTGCAGCTAAAGCAAATCCATTATAGCTACCGATTACAACAATTGATTGCATTCTAGCTTTTAATTCAATAATTGATTCTTTCATAAATGATTTACGGATATCGGCAACACTTTGAATTTCATAATCCGTTGCACCAAGAATTCTCGAAAGTTGAATTCCTGTTACTGATTCTCGTAATCTTTCTAAATAACGTGACGCTTCAGTTCTAGCTTTAGCAGAAGCAATTCTAGTACGAGCTCCGACTTTATTAGACGTCCAATAAAATAAAACACCTAAAACAACACTAGTAATCATTAAATAAGGATTAATCCAAAGTAAGACAATACTATATATAAATACTCCTTGAACAGAAGCCATAAAAGTAGAGCCTTCCCATGCTAAAAAATTATGCAGTGTATCTGGGTCATCAGAAACTCGTGCTAATAATTCACCAGATTTAGATTGATGAAAATATGAATAAGGTAAAATTTGCAAATGCTTAAATAACCGTAGTTTTTGCCAGTTTGTAACAGATTTAGCAATATGATGGCAAAAATACTCATCAATGACCATTAAAATTAAATCAAGAATTGCAGCAATTACAAGCAACCACATTAATCCCCATAATAGTGCATTGTCATGGTTTGGAATTATATGATCAATTAACCAACCCGTTCCTAGAGTAGGTATTAATGCTGCACAAACTTGACTTAAAGCAATTACAAATGAATCTGCAAAAACCCATTTTTTATGAGGCTTGAGAAAGTTTATGACTCTTTTTCCATCCCCTATTTTTTTTGTATTTTTCTGCATCATACAGCACTCTCCTTTTCTAGTTCACTGTATTGTGCCATATATAATTGATAGTACTGACCTTTTAATGATAATAATTCTTCATGTGTTCCTTGTTCAGCAATACGTCCTTTATCTAATAATAAAATACAATCAGCATCCTTTACTGTTACAAGTCGATGTGCGATTGTAATTGTTGTACGACCTGGAATTAACTTTTCAAGCGATGATTGTACCTTTTCCTCTGTTTCTCCATCTAATGATGATGTAGCCTCATCGAAAATTAACACTGGAGGATGACGTAAAATTGCTCTTGCAAGAGCTACTCGTTGCCTTTGACCACCAGATAATTTTAGTCCTCTTTCACCAACAATCGTTTCAAAGCCCTCTTGTAGTGACCCAACTAAATCAGATAAGTCCGCTGCTTCAACAGCAAGTTTAAGTTCTTCATCAGTTGCATTCGGTTTGGCATAAAGTAAATTTTGCTTTAAAGTACTATTTAAAAGGAAAGTCTCCTGAGAAACGACTCCAATATTTTGGCGTAATGATTGATAATCATGTGAGGATAAATCTTTACGATCAACTGAAATCGATCCTGAAGAAGGCTCGTATAATCCGAGTAATAACTGAATTAAAGTACTTTTTCCTCCACCGCTTGAACCAACAATCCCAATATGTTGACCTGCACTAATTGAGAATGAAACATCTTTTAGGACTTCTTCAGTTGAATTTGGATAAGTAAATCGAATATTTTTAACTTCTATATCACCTTTCACTTCTCCAAATTTCGGTAAATCATCAGGTTGTTCTGAAGGCAAGTCAAAGTACTCATATATTCTTTGAAGGGCTGGAATTGCTTGTTGAATTGTTAACGCATTTTCAGCTAAAGAGCGGACTGGCATAAACATTGTTGGGATAAAGCCTAAAACGGCGATTAATGTACCAATTGTAATTTCATGCTGCCAAATCGCATATCCACCAATCAACATAATGACCCCTGGCGCACCATTATTAATCACATTTCCTAAACGCCAATTAACCTTCCCAATTAAAGCCAAGCGAATAGCAAATCTTTTCCAAACAGACAATTTATCTTCTAATTTTTTATTTTCTATATCCTGCGTTTGAAAAGTTCGCACTAATCGAACTGACTCAATACTTTCTTGAGTATGATTATACAAATCAGCACTCATATCACGAGCTATAGCTCCCATTTTTCTTACTTTTTTACCAATCATATAAGAAGGAACTAAATAAATTGCAAATACAACTAGCATGACGACTGCAGCAGGCCAATACAACGGAAACACCGCTATAAATGCTGCAATAGCTGCAATAACTTGTTGAATAAAACGTGGTACAACTGTATTATTCAAGTTTTGAACAGATTCTACATCATGCGTTAACCGATATAACATATCCCCCCGAGGTGTTGTCGAAAAAAACGTCATCGGTGCTTTTTGAAGCTTTGTAAATGCACGTAATTGCATATCTGTAATCACATCTAGACCAATTTTTACTTGAATAAATTCTTGTAATGATTCAAAACCGACTTTAAATAAGAATGAAAGCATAATCCCTAAAATTAAATAAAAGATAATTTTTGAATCAGGACCACCAACAATCTCATCGACCAATTTACCAGTCAAAATCGGTGGAATAATCGCAAATGCGCCAGCAATTAATGAACATGCAAAAGCAATTAGAAATACTTTCCAATACGGTTTAAAATGATTAACTGTTTCGATTAAAATTTTCATCTATTGCCATCCCCCTAACCTGTAACATTTTACAATATTTTCGAACTATTTTCACTATTAAAATTTTTATCAGGATTAAAGTAATACGTTCTTCGTTATTCCTTTTATCTGGCCTCAAATACATTTTAATCTTTCAATTAATCTATTACTTCATTAAATTGATTGAACATTTGTACACTATTAGTCTTTAGGGATAAAAAAAAATCTACAACCTAAGTCGTAGATTTTAAGATTTTTTATTTGTTTCATTTAATTTGTACTCTAAGAATTCTTGAGATTTTCCTTTAGGAATACTCAAACTCTTAAATTCATCATTTTTTATTAATTTAGCTATATAAACAATTTGACCAATATGATTTCCGTAATGACTAATTTGTCTATGTATTGCTTGTAAAACAGTATGATCTTCACCACGAATTTTAATCGTTTTTAACACATCTTCTTCATGTAAACTCTCAAGCGTGTTAAAAACAACATTCCATCCTTTATTCCAATCAGCTAATAACTCATCTTTTGATTGGTAAATCCCCTCAAATTCAACGTCACGATCTCGCCATGGTTTTTCACCATCTGTCGTGAGAAAATCTGTCCATCTAGAAATCATATTACCACTTAAATGCTTTACAATGATGGAAATACTATTTGATTCACTAGATGGTTGGAAGTGTAACTCCTTATAATTTAGCTGATCCATCGAACGATCACCTAGCTTTTTTATCCCTTTGAATTCCTTTAAACAATTCGATAGAAATTGTTTTGCGATTGACATACTTGACCCTCCAATTTTAAAGATTCTTTCAATCAATTGTATGAATAGTTTAAAAACTTATTAATTATTTATCAAATAATTTGTTTAGGGACTATGTTGTGAAAGTAGACTATTTTAGTTAGATTATTGAGTGAAAGTTTTTCATTTTGTATGATTTTCCATGTGAATCCTAATCATTTTAGGTGATTTTACGTTTGGATGATTGTTTTATATGAATTTTTTATTGTGGAGTAGTCAGGTTGAGTGTGACTTTTATGGTTTATTTGCGATTTTACTATTTTTAATTGTGATTACTTATTTTTAATTGCCATTTTCGTTTTTTAATTGCTGTTCTCTATTTTTAATTGCGATGGCTCTTTTTTATTTGCTATTCCCAGTTTTTATTTGCGATGGCTCTTCTTTATTTGCTATTCCCAGTTTTTATTTGCGATGCTCTTCTTTATTTGCT
Source organism: Gottfriedia luciferensis (assembly GCF_001712755.1). Classification (GTDB taxonomy): domain Bacteria; phylum Bacillota; class Bacilli; order Bacillales; family Bacillaceae_G; genus Gottfriedia; species Gottfriedia luciferensis_B. The sequence continues at coordinate 245,666 of NZ_MDKC01000037.1, read as the reverse complement.
ATTTCCAGTTTTTATTTGCGATGGCCCTTCTTTATTTGCTATTCCCAGTTTTTATTTGCGATGACTCTTCTTTATTTGCTATTCCCAGTTTTTATTTGCGATGGCTCTTTTTTATTTGCACTTTCGGTTGATTTTTTTACAGGTCCACGTTTTCCGCAGCACAAGATTCATCTTCACCCAAAAAAAAAGATGACTCCAAAAAGTCATCTTTCCTATTCTAAGTATTAAACTTCAACAGTCATCCAACTAGCATCTTGTGGATTTTTTCTCCATGCAGTTAGCTTTGCTACATGTTCTGCTTCGATTGAACCTTGTTCTTTTGCTACTTCAACTAGTGTGTCATAGTCAGTTAGAGAATAGTATGTTACGTCGTTTGCATCAAATTTTTCTACTGCTGCTGGAAGATTGTATGTGAAGATTGAGACTACTCCTAGTACTTCGCAGCCTGCTTCGCGTAAAGCTTCAACGCATGTAATTACGCTGCCACCAGTTGAGATTAAATCTTCTACTACTACTACTTTTTGTCCAGTTTTAATTGGGCCTTCGATTTGGTTTCCTTTGCCGTGGCCTTTTGCAGAGCTACGTACATAAACCATTGGTAATTCCATTAAATCACTTGTCCATGCTGCGTGTGGAATTCCAGCAGTTGCAGTTCCAGCGATTACATCTACGTTACCAAATTTAGTTTGGATTAGTTCGACTAAGCCTTTTGCAATGTTTTTACGAATTTCAGAATAGCCAAGAGTTAGGCGATTATCACAATAGATTGGAGATTTGATTCCTGATGCCCAAGTAAATGGAGTTTCAGGTTGAAGGCTTACAGCCCCAATGCTTAATAAGTTTGCTGCGATATTCTTTTTCATATTGTTACGCCCTCCCATTGTGCAATTACTTCTTCATATGCTTCTACTGGATTTTCACTTTTTGTAATACTGCGTCCTACTACAATATAGCTACTTCCAAATTGTCTAGCTTTCGCTGGAGTTGTTACACGTACTTGATCATCTACACTATTTTCTGCTAAGCGAATACCAGGTGTTACAGTAAGGAAGTTCTCACCTTCCACTGCTGCTTGAACTAACTCTACATCAAGTGGAGAGCATACTACACCGTCAAGACCGCTTTCTTCTGTTATAGAAGCATATAGCTTAATCGAATCCTGTAAAGAAGAAATTCCTTGTTCATGAATCACTTGTTCTTCTGATGTGCTTGTCAGTTGAGTTACTGCAATTAGTAATGGTCGTTTTTTACCAGCTGGAGTGCCTTCTTCTAGACCTTCTAATGCTGCCTTCATCATTTTCGTTCCACCAGCTGCATGAACATTAACCATGTCTACTTCTAGAGATGCGATATTTTTCATTGCATGTTTTACTGTATTTGGAATATCATGAAGTTTCAAATCTAGGAAGATTTGATGTCCTAATTCTTTTAATTCCTTTATGATTGCTGGACCCTCTTTGTAAAATAGCTCCATCCCTACCTTTACATATAGAGACTTTTGAAATTTTTTTACAAAATTCATTACTTCATCTTTTGATGAAAAATCAAGCGCGATGACCACTTGTGATGACATGTTGTTTCCAGCTCCTTCCAATACATTCTTCAATGGACTGATATCCATATTTTTGTAGCACTTCTGGTAGTTCATCTATGATTGTTGGACAAACAAATGGATCAACGAAGTTTGCCGTACCTACACCGATTGCACTTGCTCCTGCTAGGAAAAACTCTAGTGCATCTTCTGCATTCATAACGCCGCCCATTCCGATGATTGGGATGTTTACTACTTGGCTCACATCATGAATCATACGAATTGCTACTGGTTTTATTGCAGGACCTGATAATCCACCAGTTTTATTAGCTAGAATTGGTTTACCAGTTCTTAAATCTAGTCTCATCCCTAGTAATGTATTGATCATTGTTAAACCATCTGCACCTGCATTTTCAATTGCTTTTGCGATTTCAACAATATTCGTTACATTCGGTGATAATTTTACGTATAGGGGAACTTCACTTACTTCTTTAACTTTCTTAGTTACTTCAGCCGCTGTTGCAGCATCCGTTCCAAATGCAATCCCACCACATTTTACGTTTGGACAAGAAATGTTTAATTCTAGTGCTTTTACATTGCTTACTTTTGAAATTTCTTTTGCGACTGTTACATAGTCTTCAATAGTTGATCCAGCAATATTTGCAATGATTGGTACATCATAATTTGATAACCATTTTAATTCACCATCAATTACTTTTTCTAAACCAGGATTTTGAAGTCCAATCGCATTTAACATCCCCGCTTGAGTTTCAGCTACACGAGGTGTTTCATTTCCGTATCGTGTTTCAACTGTTGTTGCTTTTATCATAATAGCCCCAAGAATACTTAGATCGTAAAGATTTGCAAACTCTCTACCAAATCCGAAGCAACCAGAAGCTGGCATAATAGGATTTTTTAAATCTAAGCCAGGAAGTTTTGTCTGTAATGAAATCATAGTACTACCTCCTCAGCTTGGAATACTGGTCCATCGCTACAAATTTTACGATATGACCCGTCTTCAGTATGGCATACACAAGCGAAACAAGCTCCGATTCCACAGCCCATTCGTTCTTCAAGTGAAATATAGCCATCCTTCATACCTTTATATTGCTGTTGTAAAGCTTTTAACATTACCGTTGGACCACATGCAAAGTATTGATCAAATCGAAGCTCTTTTTCACGAATTACATCTGTTACGAATCCTTTCGTTCCTAGAGTTCCATCTACCGTTGCCATATAGGTTGGTCCTAGTTCAGAAAATTCTTTTTCATAAAAAGCTACATTACTTGATGCAAAACCTAACACATGAATTACATTTACACCACGAGCTTTAAATTGCTTCGAAAGTTCATACATCGGAGGTACGCCAATTCCACCACCAACTAGTAGTGCTGTATCTCCTTCTGAAAGAGTTTCAACATCATAACCTTGACCTAGAGGACCTAACACATCAACTTGTTGTCCAACGCTTGCTTCTTTTAAAAGCTTCGTTCCTTCACCTTCAGCGCGGAATATCATCGTGAACTCACTTTTCTCTTTGTCGATCGAACATATACTGATTGGTCTTCTTAATAGTGGCGTTAGTCCACCAGTCACTTTTATATGGACAAACTGCCCAGGAGAGTGCATCTCCTGAACAAGTTCACCTTTTAATGTCATTTCGACAATTTGATGGGCAATTTCTCTGTTTGAGACAATTGTCATGAGTTCTTTTTTTATCATACTAATACGCCAGCCTTCATTTCTTTGTTTGGTAGTGCAGAAGTTGAGAATGTTAAGCTTTCAATTACTGATAATATTGCAGTTGCTGTATCTAGTGAAGTTAAGCAAACTACTCCGTTTTCAACTGATTCACGACGAATTCTGAATCCATCACGAGCTGGTTTTTTACCTTTTGTTAACGTATTGATAACAAACTGTGCATCCCCACGCTTGATCATATCTAGCATATTATCTTCATGCTCGTTAATTTTGTTTACCGCTTTTACTGGTACACCGTGGTTTTCTAAATGATTTTTAGTTCCTTCTGTACCGAATACTGTAAATCCAATTTCATGGAAGCGTTTTGCGATATTTACTACTTCTTCTTTATCTTTATCAGCTACTGTAATGATCACTGAACCGTGAGTTGGGATTTGCATTCCAGCTGCGATTAGTGCTTTGTATAATGCTTTTTGAAGACTTACATCTTTACCCATTACTTCTCCAGTTGATTTCATTTCAGGGCCTAATGTTATATCTACTGAGCGTAGCTTAGCGAATGAGAACACTGGTGCTTTTACATATACTTCATTTCCTTCTGGGTGGTAGCCTGTTGCATATCCGAATGAAGCTAATGTTTGACCTAAGATAACTTTTGTTGCGATATTCGCCATTGGTACATTTGTAATTTTACTTAAGAATGGTACTGTACGGCTTGATCTTGGGTTTACTTCTAGTACGAATACTTCATCTTTATCTGTTACAACAAACTGGATGTTAAGTAATCCTTTGATATTTAAGCCTTTTGCAAGTTTAATTGTATAGTCGATTAATTTTTCCTTCGCAGCTTCTGATACATTTTGTGTAGGGTATACTGCGATTGAATCTCCTGAGTGAACTCCAGCTCGTTCGATATGCTCCATAATACCTGGAATGTATACATCGATTCCGTCAGAGATTGCATCTACTTCAATTTCTTTACCAGTTAAGTAACGGTCTACTAATACTGGATGTTCTGGATTGATTTTAACTGCATTTTGCATGTAGTGAAGAATTTCTTCACGGTGGTAGACAATCTCCATCGCGCGTCCACCTAGTACATATGATGGTCTTACTAATACTGGATAACCAATTTCATCAGCGATATCTGCTGCTTCTTCAGGTGTCATTGCTGTTTTTCCTAAAGGTTGTGGTACTCCTAATTGTTGAAGTGCTTCTTCAAACTTATCTCTGTCTTCCGCACGATCTAAATCCTCAAGTGAAGTTCCTAGGATTTTTACACCACGTTCTACTAATTTACCTGCTAGGTTAATTGCTGTTTGACCACCGAATTGAACAACTACTCCCATCGGTTTTTCTAAATCGATAATGTGCATTACGTCTTCAATTGTTAATGGTTCAAAATATAGTTTGTCTGAGATACTGAAATCAGTTGAAACTGTTTCTGGGTTGTTGTTTATAATGATTGCTTCGTATCCAGCCTCTTTAATCGCTCTTACACAGTGTACTGTTGCATAGTCAAACTCAATCCCTTGACCGATTCGTATTGGACCAGAGCCAAGAACTACTACACTCTTCTTATCCGTTACAATTGATTCATTTTCGATTTCGTATGTTCCGTAGAAGTATGGTGTTGTAGATTCAAACTCAGCCGAACATGTATCAACCATTTTATATACTGGAATGATTTGGTTTTGTTTTCTAAATTCGTATATTTCTTTATTTGTAGCATTCCATTGTGATGCGATGTAATCATCACTGAAGCCCATTTTCTTAGCTTTTAAAAGTACATCTAGTTCAAAATGGTTATCTTTAATTTGTTTTTCCATTTTTATGATGTTTTCAATTTTGTGTAGGAAGAAGAAATCAATTTTTGTAATGTTGTGAATTTCTTCTAACGTCATACCTGTTCTCATTGCTTCAGCAACAATGTAAAGTCTTTCATCGTCAGCTTTTGCCATGCGAGTAATCATTTCGTCTTTAGTCAGTTCTTTTACTGCATTAAGCTCGATGTGATTTATTCCTAATTCTAGAGAGCGTACTGCTTTTAATAGTGACTCTTCAAGAGTTCTACCGATTGCCATTACTTCTCCAGTTGCTTTCATTTGAGTTCCTAACTGACGGTTTGCTGTTTCAAACTTATCAAATGGCCAGCGTGGAATTTTTGATACGATATAGTCTAATGCTGGCTCGAAGCAAGCATATGTTTTCTTTGTAACTGGGTTAATCATTTCATCTAATGTTAAGCCTACTGCGATTTTTGCTGCTAATTTTGCAATCGGATAACCTGTTGCTTTTGAAGCAAGCGCACTTGAACGTGATACACGTGGATTTACTTCGATTACATAGTATTGGAAGCTATCTGGATCTAGTGCAAGCTGTACGTTACATCCACCTTCAATTCCTAAAGCACGAATGATTTTTAATGATACATTTCGTAACATTTGGTATTCGCGGTCACTTAATGTTTGAGAAGGAGCGATAACGATTGAATCTCCTGTGTGAACACCAACTGGGTCGATGTTTTCCATGTTACAAACTACAATCGCATGGTCATTTGCATCACGCATTACTTCATACTCGATTTCTTTAAAACCAGCAATACTTTTCTCTAATAGACATTGTGTTACTGGGCTATTTTTTAATCCGCTTGCTACGATTTCTTTTAATTCTTCTTCATCATTACAAATTCCTCCGCCTGTTCCTCCAAGAGTGAATGCAGGTCTTACGATAACTGGGTAGCCAATTTCTTCTACGAAGTCGTAAGCTTCTTCTAAAGTATGAATGATTGTACTTTCTGGTACTGGCTCGCTTAAGTCGTTCATTAATGTTCTGAATAGGTCGCGATCTTCTGCGCGGTTAATCGCTTCTAGAGTTGTTCCTAAAATTTTTACTCCACACTCTTTTAATACGCCAGATTTATCTAATTCTACCGCTAAGTTAAGTCCTGTTTGACCTCCTAATGTTGGTAGAAGTGCATCTGGGCGTTCTTTACGAATGATTCGACTAACGAAATCTACTGTTAGTGGTTCGATGTATACTTTATCTGCTGTTTGTACATCTGTCATAATTGTTGCAGGGTTTGAGTTTACAAGAATTACTTTGTATCCTTCTTCTTTCAATGCCTGACAAGCCTGTGTTCCAGCATAGTCAAATTCTGCTGCTTGACCGATTACGATTGGTCCTGATCCGATTACTAAGATTGTTTTTATGTCTACGCGTTTTGGCATTGTAAGTTCCCCTCTCGTTTCTGTGCTTCCATCATGCTAATAAATTCGTCAAATAAGTAGTTTGCATCTTCTGGTCCAGGTGAAGCCTCTGGGTGGTATTGTACTGTGAATGCTGGGTATGTTTTATGTTTAAGTCCTTCTACAGTTCCATCATTTAGTGCAACATGTGTTACTTCTAAGTCAGTTCCTTCAATTGATTCTGTTTCTACAGCATAACCATGGTTTTGTGAAGTGATTGCTACTTTTCCTGTTTCTAAATGCTTAACCGGATGGTTCGCACCACGGTGACCGAATTTAAGCTTTGAAGTATTTCCTCCATTTGCTAGAGCAAATAATTGGTGACCTAAGCAAATTCCGAATAATGGTACTTTACCTACTACTTCTTTAATCATTTCGATTGCTACTTGAACATCTTTTGGATCTCCAGGTCCATTACTTAACATAATTCCATCTGGAGCTAGTAAGAATATTTCTTTTGCTGAGACGTTATAAGGCACAACTGTAACGTCACATTTACGGTTTGTTAATTCTCTTAAAATACCGTGCTTCATACCGAAATCTACTAATACTACTCGGTGTCCTCTACCTGGACTTCTATAAGGTTTTTGTGTTGAAACTCGTTCAACATGGTTTGTGAATAGTGGTGTATTTGTTAGTTCTGCAACTACATCATCAACATTTGCTTCCATGCTGCAGAATTTACCTTTCATCGTTCCAACTTCACGAAGTTTTTTCGTTAACATACGTGTATCGATTCCTGCTAAACCTGGAATTCCTTTATCTTTGCAATATTGATCCAAGCTCATTTTGTTTCGGAAATTTGATGGATGCTCAGCATATTCTTTTACAATTAAGCCATGTACTGCTGGTACGATACTTTCAAAATCCTCTAAGTTGATACCGTAGTTCCCTACTAAAGGGAATGTGAATGTTACGATTTGTCCACAGTAAGATGGGTCAGTTAATACCTCTTGATATCCTGTCATACCTGTTGTAAATACGATTTCTCCTGTTGTTTCAACTTCGCTTCCAAATCCTTCTCCTACAAAAACTGTTCCGTCTTCTAATATTAATTGACGCATCATACTGTTAGTTCCTCTCTTTCGTATACTAATTTGCCATTTACCATTGTCATTACTGGCCAACCTTTACAGTTCCAACCATTAAATGGTGTGTTTTTACCTTTTGAAAGGAATGTTGTTGAATCGATTTCCTCTTCTAAATCTAAGTCGATTACAGTTAGGTCTGCTACCGCTCCAACTTCAATTTTCCCTCTATTTAAGTTAAAAACTTCAGCAGGTTTAGTTGTTAAAAAGTTTATTACTTGTTGTAAAGTCATTTTACCTGTTTCCACAAAATGAGTGTTTAATAATGGGAAAGCAGTTTCTAACCCTACAATTCCAAACGGTGCTAATTGCATTCCCTGAGCTTTTTCCTCTTCTGTATGAGGTGCATGATCTGTTGCAATCATGTCGATTGTTCCATCAAGTAATCCTTCGATTAATGCTTCTCGATCGACTGCACTTCTTAATGGAGGATTCATTTTGAAATTTGTATCTAAGCCAGGGATATCATCTTCACAAAGAATTAAATGGTGTGGAGAAACCTCAGCCGTTACATTAATTCCAGCACGTTTTGCATCGCGTACCACTCTAACTGATTCTTTTGTACTGATATGGCAAACATGATAGTGACAACCTGTAGCCTCAGCTAATAGTACATCTCGAGCAATTTGAACACTCTCACAAATAGAAGGAATCCCATTTAAACCATTTTCTTTTGAAAACTTACCTTCGTGGACACAACCTTTTTGAATCAGTGTGTTTTCTTCACAATGTGCAACGATTGATACATTTAGTTCAGCCGCTTTTTGCATTGCTTTGTACATCATTTCAGCAGATTGAACTCCTACACCATCATCTGTGAATGCAAAAGCTCCATTTTCTTTTAAGCCTTCAAAGTCTGTTTGCTCTTCACCAGCTTGTCGGATTGTAATTGATGCATATGGTAATACGTTTACGACTGCTGTTTCTTCTATTTTTTTGTTTAATGCGCTTATGTGCTCGATTGTATCTGGTACTGGTCGAGTATTTGGCATTGCAGCAATTGTTGTAAATCCTCCTCTTGCCGCTGCCTTCGTACCTGTTTCGATTGTCTCTTTATGTTCACCACCTGGCTCGCGAAGATGCACATGAACATCTATTAAACCTGGTGAAAGCAACTTGCCGTCTAATTCAATTTGCTTAGCATCTTCATCAACGATTGTTTCAGCGATTACTGAGATCTTTCCATTAACTACTAATACGTCTCGATTTAGAAGTTCACCATTTTCTTGTAAGATGACACCGTTTTTAAACAAGTACTTCATTTTTCATCTCTCCCCATACTGTTGGTAAGGCTCTTTTTAACACAGCCATTCGTACAAATACTCCGTTTTCCATTTGCTTGAAGATTCTTGATTGCTTGCATTCAACTAATTCACTTGCAATTTCAACATCTCGATTAAATGGTGCAGGATGCATGATAATGCTTGTAGGTTTCATTTTTGCTGCTCTTTCAACCGTTAGGCCATGCTTTTGTAAGTAATTTTCCATTATGTGATTTGTCTCAGCGTCATGTCTTTCATGTTGTACTCTAAGTAGCATCATGACATCAACTTCTTCGACTAATTCATCTAAATTTTTATAAGTTCCATAAGTATTTTTATCGTCTTTCCATTCATCAGGACTTGCGAAGAATACTTCTGCACCTAATCTAGTTAGTGCTTCAGCATTAGAGCGAGCAACTCTTGAGTGTCTTAAATCTCCAACAATTGCTACTTTTAATCCTTCAAAGCTTCCAAATTCTTGTTTGATTGTAAGTAAGTCAAGTAGGCATTGTGTTGGGTGATTTCCACATCCATCGCCGGCATTCAGGATTGGCATTCCTGCATCTTTTATTTCTTGAAAATACTCGTCTTGTGTATGACGAATTACGACTGCTTCAACACCAATTGCTTGAAGGGTTTTAACTGTATCATATAAAGTTTCACCTTTTTGAATGCTTGAGCTTTCAACAGCTAGGTTAATAACTTCAAGTCCAAGTTTCTTTTGAGCTACCTCAAAGCTGAAGCGAGTTCTCGTACTATTCTCAAAAAACAAATTTGCAACAAATGTCTGACGTTTTAGGCTACTTATTTCTCCATTTGCAAAGCTTTGTGCTTCGTTTAGCAAATCTTGAATTTCTTCAATTGTTAAATCAGACATGGTTAATAAATGATTCATCCGTCATCCCCCTAAATGAATTTCATCTCTTTTATTTTTGAAGTCTTATCACTGTAAGAATTCCCTATTCATTTATTAATTATGAAGCGAGGCTCTCATCCTTTTTTTCGATATTGCGATCGTCGCCACCAATTTGTTCTGGAAGGACTAAATTTAGCACAACTCCGATTAAAGCTGATAAAGCCATTCCTTCTAATGCGAATTGATTACCAATGTGTATTGCTGCTCCACCAATTCCTAGTACTAGGATGACTGAAGCGATAACTAAGTTACGTTGTTTAGCAAAATCAATCTTGTTTTCTACTAGTACTCGTAATCCGCTTGATGCGATGATTCCGAATAGTAGGATTGAGATACCACCCATTACAGGTGTCGGGATTGAGCTGATGATCGCTGAGATTTTTCCGACGAATCCAAATGTTATGGCCAACACTGCAGCACCTATGAATACGTATACGCTGTATGCTCGTGTGATTGCTAGAACTCCAATGTTTTCACCGTATGTCGTTGTTGTAGGACCACCTATTAAGCCTGCGATCATTGTTGAAACTGCATCTCCGAATAATGACTTATCCAATCCAGGATCTTTAATTAAATCTTTATTTACGACACTTCCTAGTACTACTTGGTGTCCTATATGTTCTGAGATTGTCACGATTGCTACTGGTACAAAGATGATTAGTAGCTGGAAAGTGACATGTGGTGTGTAGTTAACAAATGGTACTGAGAAATCAGGTACTGCAATCAATTTTGCTTCTTCTATTTTTGTGAAGTCTACAACCCCAAAGAAGATTGAAGTAATGTATCCACCGATAATTCCTACTAGGATTGGTATAACTGATAAGAAACCTCTTGTGAATAATGCTGTTATGATTGTGATAGCTAGTGTTATTAATGCGATTGCGATTGATGTTGAACTGTATTTGCCGTCTGCTCCATTCATTGCCATTCCAACCGCTACTGTTGATAAGCTTAATCCGATTACGATAATTACCGGCCCAACTACGATTGGCGGTAATACTCTGAATAACCATTTCACGCCTACTTTGTTAATGATTAGTGCGATTACTGCATAGATGATCCCTGTGATGAAAACTCCTACGAACGCTGCACCAGGTTCTAAATTTGTTTTCGCGTAGATCATCGGAGCGATGAAGGCGAATGATGATCCAAGGTAAGATGGTACTTTACCTCTTGTAATTAGTACGAACACGATTGTTCCAATCCCACTGGATATTAGTGCGATTGAAGGATTTATTCCGATTAAGATTGGAGCTAATACCGTCGATCCAAACATTGCGAATAAGTGTTGTAAACTTAGGAAAATCCATTGACCTATATTCGGTTTTTCATTTATCTCTAGGACAGGTTTTTGTTTTATCATGTTGTTTCCTCCAATTTTCCCAATAAAAAAACTCTTTGTGGTTGTACACAAAGAGTCCAAGTGCGTTGCTTCAAATAAGGCAGCAACTAACTAGACCCTTTGTTAGCCTCTCTGGACCAAATTTAAAAGGGACTTCTATTTTTCAAATATACTTACTTTATCGTGGTCATCTGTTTCCTTTAATGCTACGACTACTTTTTCATTACTCGAAGTTGGAATATTTTTACCAACATAGTCTGCTCTTACTGGAAGCTCACGATGTCCTCGATCTACTAAAACTGCTAATTGTATTTGTGCCGGTCTACCTAGGTCCATCACAGCGTCCATTGCGGCACGAACTGTTCTACCTGTGTAAAGCACATCATCAACTAAAATTACTTTTTTGTTTGTTAGGTCTACAGGAACATTTGAACCCTTTACTAATGGTTCTTTGTTTTCTGTCTTTGTCGATAAATCATCTCGATAAAGAGTAATATCTAAATCGCCCATGATTACCTCTTTACCTTCAATCTGTTTAATTCTTTCTGCAATACGTTTTGCCAGATAAACACCTCTGGTTTTAATACCAACCAAAACAACATTTTCAATACCTTTGTTATTTTCTAGCATTTCATGTGCAATTCTTGTTAAACCACGTCTGATCGCTAGTTCGTCTAAGATGATTGCTTTTTCAGTCATTTACCTTACCTCCTACTTTTATAGTGTAGAAGCAAAAAACCCTCTTGCCCGATGGACAAGAGGGTAGCGCAAAAGGATACATTTATCCCTTTTCATTTTTCCGCTTCCTTCTCAACCTCACGGGGTTGTGTTAAAGGTTCATTCAACTGTCCTCATTATGACCTATGTTACAATCATTGTCAACAGTTATCTGGATAATTGTTCAATAATATTTTCTAGTACTTCTGGTATAGGTGATGAAAACTCTAAGTACTCATTTGTTCTTGGATGGTTAAAACCTAAAACAGCTGCATGTAGCGCTTGACCATCTATATCTAACGTTTTACGAGGTCCATATTTAGGATCACCAGCTAACGGATATCCTATGTATTTCATATGAACACGAATTTGGTGTGTACGACCTGTTTCAAGCTGACATTCAACTAAAGTAAACTCATCAAATCGCTCTAATACTCTAAAATGAGTCACAGCTTCTTTACTATTATCTTCAGTAACCGTCATACTTTGACGATCACTTTTATCTCGTCCAATTGGCGCATCGATTGTGCCTTCTTCATGCGGAATTACCCCATGTACAATCGCAATATACTTACGAACAGAGGTTTTTTGACGTAATTGGTCTGCAAGCTTCTCATGAGCTACATCATTTTTTGCAACCATTAATAAACCTGATGTATCCTTATCAATTCGATGTACTATTCCAGGTCTTAATACACCATTAATGCCAGATAAATCTTTACAATGATACATTAAAGCGTTCACTAAAGTACCCGTTTCATGACCTAATGCAGGATGAACTACCATTCCACGAGGTTTATTTACAACAATTACATCCGCATCCTCATAATAAACATCCAGTGGAATGTTCTCAGCTATTACTTCTAATGGCTTTGGATCAGGTACTGAAACTGATATTTCATCGCCCTGTTTTACTTTATAATTACGTTTAATTTTTTCACCGTTCACTAATACAAAATCTTCTTTTAACCATGTTTGTACTTGAGATCTTGACCACTCATCATTTTGAGTTGCAATAAACGTATCGATTCTTTCTAAATGTTGATCCTCTTGAACTGTAAAAGCAAAAACTGTCATTTCTTAACTCCTCTTTTATCTTCCAATAAAGTAATAATAAATAATAAAATAACGCCCACACAAAGTGCAGAATCTGCAATATTAAAAACAGGGAAATCATAATTGAAAATATAAACATGAATAAAATCAACTACTTCTTTACGGAAGAATCGATCAATAAAATTACCTATCGCACCACCTAATACTAATCCTAAAGATAGACCAAGGAATCGATCTCCTTTTGCGTGCTTTTGGATAAAGTAAATCACTGCTACCACAAAGACTAAAGTAATTAAATAAAAGAAACCCATTTTCCCTTGGAGCATTCCCCAAGCCGCCCCTTGATTGCGATGTGATGTTATGTAAAAAATATTTTTAATAATCTCAATATTTTCTCCTAAATACATCTTCTTTAATACCGCAAGTTTTGTCAGCTGATCAATTAAAATGACAATTACCGCAATAATATATGCCAAATTTATCCCCTACCTTATTAGATATCTCATCAAATTTTAGCATAGGGGAAACGTTTATACAATGAATAGTATTAGTAATGATTTCTTACAAAACTAAAATCCTCTAACGTTCGACCTGTTGGAAGCACTTTTAATTTTTCAATTGGAATAGCTTGCCCAGTTACCTCACAATAACCAAATAATCCATGATCAATTTTTTGCAAGGCAATCTCAATATCATATAAATCATTTTGCATGTCTTCAACGAGGATATGATGTTTATTTGTCTCCTCATAAATTGAATGATGTTGCTCGATATCAGTAGAACTTATTGGTTCAGAAAATAAACGATGTAGCAATTCATTTTTAATAAGTTCGAGCTCTTGTTTGATATAGAAAATTTCATTGCTCCTCATCTTCTTCACTCCCAATTTTTTTATGTAAAAATACTTTTCCCTCAAACCGAAGTCGATAATAGGTGAAACTTTTTCCTTTAAAGGAAATGGCTAAAGATATTTCCATTCATAATTGTAATTTTATTTAAACTGAAAAAAAAAACCCGCTTAGGCTCCATGTCCTTTTGCGGGTTTTCCTTATATCTTTCAAAAATTTTCTATTAATGATTGAGTATTATTAGTCTGCAAATTGTTGCGTCCAATAAGTTCCGACTTTACCTACTCCAATTTGTTTAAAGTTAGGGCTCATGATGTTTGCTCGATGACCTGGTGAGTTCATCCAATCAGTCATTACTTCATTTGCAGTTGTTTGACCATGAGCGATGTTTTCACCCTTGTATCCACCATTGAAGCTTAATGTTGAATGATACATGTTGTTCGCATTACTCATTGTTTGTGACCATGCTTGAGCCGTTCCGTCCAGATAGCTAGATAGTGTTAATGGCTTTAATCCGCCTTTACCACGCTCGATATTTACTAAGTCTAAAATTTGTTGTTGAATCGAATCATTTGAGCTTGCTGGTGTAGTCGGATTAGACGGTCTTGTTGCTGGTGTTGATGGTGTTGATGGTGTTGATGGACTTGTTGATGGTACATATTTTACGTATTTTTTTAGAATGAATCTTGTCTTACCTTTATAGTTAACTTTTACAAATGTACTATTGTAACCCGAGTAGTTAATTTGTTGATTTTTAGCTAGATATCCAACAGTTTTAGCACGATAGCTGGCTTTGTCTTTTACAGCTACTTTAGTAGCAGTTACTGCACCTGAAGTTGCTCCTGCATATGATCCTAATCCTAAAACCATTGGCGTTGCGATCGCAATTCCTAAAACTGCTTGAGTTACTTTTTTGATGTTTTTATTCAAATTGTATTCCCCCAATGTTTGTTTTTAGTTGATGTTATCGCTTACAAGAACAATCTTACATCAACACATACATACATACAACCGGAAAATAAAAAAAGGAAGATTTTACTACGTTCATCCTTTTTCATCTTCTAATTCTTTTCTATATTCTTCTTTTATAATCTCTCTTACATCATCTCTTTTAATAAACTCTTTTACAAATTCCCTAATTCCTTGTTTTCTCATTTCCTCAAGCATTTCATTCCTAATTCCTTCTATATTAACAGACTGTTCAATTTCTTTTTTTAGGATTCCTTTAATATCTGGTTCTTTTATTCCTAAAAGGTAATATGAACGCTTGATACTTTGTTGTATACTTGAGCGACTTTTCTGCTCTAAGTCAGCTATTTCTTGGTAACTGTATCCCTTTTCTCTTAATTCCACTCGCTTCTTCATTAAATCAGTTAACTTAGCCCAATTTGGATTATTCACATAATTCATGGTAAAAATCCCTCTTATTTTTTATTTTAGTACCGCTTATACATACCATACACCAATACAACCTTATTTACAATTTTGTATTAAAAAGAGCCGAAAGTTTAATCTTTCGGCCCTCTAATTTAGTTCTTCACATTCATTAAATATCTTTTACAACACTTGCACAACGTAAGCAAAGTGTTGGATGTGCTTCATCTTTACCAACTTCTTCTGTAACAACCCAGCATCGTTCACAAGTTTCCCCTGTTGCAGGTGTTACTTCGATACTTAATGTATCAAATTTTTGCGCTGTTTCAGGAGCTTGCTCATCGCTACTAGCAATTTCTACTTGAGAAACAATTAATAATTGTTTGAAGTCTTCATTAATCGAATTTAGTAGTTCTGCTACTTCTGCATTAGGATAGATTTTCACTGCTGCAGTTAGAGATTTACCGATTACTTTTTCATTACGTGCAACTTCAAGTGCTTTTAATACGTCATCACGTAAATCCATGAATTTTTCCCACTTAGCCTCTAAGCTTTGAGTATCGCCGAAATCTTTAACATCTGGCATTTCAGTTAAGAAAATACTATCAACAGTAGTTCCTGCCATATGTGACCAAACTTCTTCAGCTGTATGAGGTAAAATTGGAGCTACTAAACGAGTTAGAGCTTGTAATGACTCATGTAATACTGTTTGAATTGCTAAACGATCTTTATTCGTTTTTGGCTCGATATATAAAATATCTTTTGATAAATCAAAATAGAAAGAACTTAATTCAGTTGTACAGAAGTTTTGAATTGTGTGGTAAACATTTGCAAATTCATATTTCTCGTACGATTCACGAACTGTTTTAACCACATTGTTTAATTTAACTAGCATGTATTGATCTAATTCGCGTAGCTCTTCATATTTTAAAGCATCTTGTTCTGCGTTAAATCCGTCTAGGTTTCCTAGTAAGAAACGGAACGTATTACGGATTTTACGGTATACTTCAGCAACTTGTTTCATTAATGCGTCAGAGATACGAACATCTGATTGATAATCTACAGAAGCTACCCATAGACGTAAAATATCCGAACCATATTGATTCATAATTTTTGATGGTAGAACGATGTTTCCGATTGATTTACTCATCTTGCGACCTTCACCATCTAAAACGAAGCCATGGCTTACTACAGCTTTATAAGGAGCTTGACCAGTTACAGCAACGCTTGTACTTAATGAAGAGTTAAACCAACCACGGTATTGGTCAGAACCTTCTAAGTAAATATCAGCAGGGAAAGATAATTCCTCACGAGTGTTTAATACTGCTTGGTGTGATGAACCACTATCAAACCAAACATCCATGATATCTTTCTCTTTAGTGAAGTTACCATTTGGTGAACCAGGATGTGTAAATCCTTCAGGTAATAATTCTTTTGCTTCTTTTTCAAACCAAATATTTGAACCATGCTCTTTAAATAAGTTCGAAACATGTTCAATTGTTTCTTCTGTAATAATTGCTTCTCCGTCTTCAGCATAAAATACTGGAATTGGAACTCCCCAAACTCGTTGACGTGAGATACACCAATCTCCACGATCACGAACCATGTTAAATAGTCGAGTTTCCCCCCAAGCTGGGAACCACTTAGTATCTTGAACAGCTTGCATTAATTGCTCACGAATTGCTTCAATTGATGCAAACCATTGTGCAGTTGCTCGGAAGATAATTGGTTTTTTCGTTCTCCAGTCATGTGGATAAGAGTGTGTAATAAATTGTAATTTTAATAAAGCACCTTTTTCTTCTAATGCTTTTGTAATTTCTTTATTAGCTTCATCATAGAATAAACCTTCAAAACCAGGAGCTTCTTTTGTTAGAACACCTTTTTCATCTACTGGACAAAGCACTTCTAATCCATATTGTTGACCTACACGGAAGTCATCTTCACCATGACCTGGTGCAGTATGAACACAACCTGTTCCAGCGTCAGTCGTTACATGATCACCTAAAATAACAACTGACTGGCGATCATACAATGGATGCTTACAAATGATTCCTTCAAGTTCAGAACCATTAAAAGTCTTATCAACTACTGCACCTTCCCAACCTAGTTCATTTGCGACAGATTCTCTTAGCTCACTAGCAACTACGAACTTGTCACTATTTACAGATACTACATCATAGCTTAAGTCAGGATGTAAACATACAGCTAAGTTAGCCGGGATCGTCCATGGAGTTGTCGTCCAAATAATGAATTTCTCTCCACCGTTTAGAACGTCTTTCCCATTTTCAACTGCAAATGCAACATAGATTGATGCTGAACGCTTATCTTGGTACTCGATTTCCGCTTCAGCAAGCGCAGATTCACTAGATGGAGACCAATAGACTGGTTTAAGACCTTTATAGATTAATCCCTTAGTAGCCATTTTACCGAATACTTTAATTTGTTCAGCTTCATATTCTTTTTCAAGTGTGATATATGGTCGGTCCCAATCACCTAAAATTCCTAAACGTTTAAATTGTTCTTTTTGACGCTCTACTTGCTCGTAAGCATATTCTTCACATAGTTTACGGAATTCTGCTACTGACATTTCTTTACGATTTACTTTTTTATTTGCTAATGCTTGTTCAATCGGTAAACCGTGAGTATCCCAACCTGGAACGTAAGGAGAACGGTATCCATTCATATTATAAAAACGAACAATGAAATCCTTTAAAACTTTATTAAGTGCATGTCCCATATGAAGGTCACCATTTGCATAAGGTGGTCCATCATGTAATATAAATGACGGTTTTCCTTCGTTATGTTTTTGAACAGTTGCATAAATATCTTTTTTGTTCCACTCTTCTTGAATTTGTGGCTCACGTTGAGGTAAATTTCCTCTCATAGGAAATTCAGTTTTTGGCATAAGTAACGTATCTTTGTACTCCATTTGCTTTCCTCCATTTTAAACTTGATTGATCTAAAGTTAGCCTTTTAGGCAAGTCCAACTGCTCTATGGCAGCTTACTTTACATTTTTTAAATTCCACATTAACGCATTGTATCCATCTTACAAGCCTTTTATTAGTGGAGTTGTCTATTATGTATAATAAATCGTGTAAGACGCAAAAAACCTTCCTCATCCCAAAAAAGGGACGAGAAAGGTTCCCGTGGTACCACCCTAATTGACAATAAATTTCATAAATTTACTGTCCACTTAGCATTCTTAACGTGAATGAAACGTCTTTTCCTACTCATTTCAGAAAAGCACTCTAGGGTGATTTTCCTTCTATTTTCTATATCAAGCTTACACTATCCTTGACTCGCTACCTAGTTTTATAGAAGTACTCTTCCCTGTCACCGATTTACTATTAATATCTAATAAATTATATTTAAAACTTTACAAATCGTCAAGACTTATGGACTAGTTTGCGATTTCTTCTGTTTCTTTATCATCTAAAATATGATCCCAATCTTCATGCCCTAGCATTTCTAATTGAGTTTCGATTGCCATTCTTAAACGTGTTCGGAAAACTTTGGATTGTTTCTTAAGCTCTTCAAATTCCATTGTAACTTTTCTAGATTTAATTAAAGCTTCATTGATAATGCGATCAGCATTTTTCTCCGCTTCTTTAATAATCAATTTAGCTTCTTTTTGGGCACTACCTTTTACATCTTCAGCAGCTTCTTGCGCAATCAAAATTGACTTATTTAAAGTTTCTTCTATAGTAGAAAAATGCTTTAATCTTTCTTTCATATCAAGAATTTGCTCTTCTAATTGTTTCTTCTCACGAATAACTAATTCATAATCTTTAATGACTTGATCTAAAAACTCGTTAACGTCATCTTCGTCATAGCCACGAAAACTTTTACCAAATTCTTTATTATGAATATCAAGTGGTGTTAAAGGCAATTAAGCCACCTCCATGTATGTATGTTCTTTATTTATAGGTTATAATAAATTTTCGACAGTTTCTACGTTTTTCCTTCTACAATTTCTGACTATTTTTTAACACCGTAGTTTATCCGCCATTTTTCTTTTTTTGATAAGCCATCAATTGACATTAACATTCCTCTACCAAAACCTTTGACAGAGAATAAATCTCCTTCTTCACATAAAAATGAAGTAGAATCAATAACTCGCTGATTTATCTTAACGTGTTCAGTTTTAATTAAGCTTTGGGCTTTTTGTCTCGATATATTATAGAATTCACTTAATAAGACATCTAATCTTAGTGATGATACAGTCCCATTATTAGTTTGCCAAACATCATCTGATTCAATCAATTCTTTAAATGAAATTCTCTTTAATTTAATTGGCGATTTTCCTACAGAAATTAAGTTACTTTCTACAAAACTTGCTATTTCATCAGCAACAATTAGTTGGATCATATCATTTTTAATTAAAATATCACCAAATTTTGCTCTTGTGATTCCTAATGACATTAATGTTCCCAATACTTGTCGATGAGATAAGGTGTGAAATTTAGTTGCATAAACTAAATCAAATGCAACCAAAGAATAATCCTCTTCAACTGGTGTATAGAAACTCGGGTAAATAATTGCACGCTTTCGTTCACAATCCCCGCGACCACCAAAAAAAGCGACAAAACACTCCCCTTGATTACCGATAATTGATTGCATAATCATTTGTTCTCTTAAATCAAGAAAATCTGTCAACTTAATAGAATAGCGTTCAATTGCTTGTTCCTTCCAGCTGAGAACCTTGTCTACGAAAACATGCTCTTCTTTTCGAAAATGATCATAAATACTCATTAATGCAATCCTCTTTTTCATCAATCTTCAATATTAATTAAAAAAGAGAACCTGTTAGATTCTCTCTTTAAAAGAAACGAGAAATATTTAAAATACCAATTCCAGCAAATTCTAATGCAAATAATGCAATAATAGGTGAAAAATCAAACATACCAATTGACGGAACAATTCGACGGAACGGCTCTAAATATGGTTCTGATATCCTACCAATTAAGCGACCGAAGCCTGATTGCCTTATTTGAGGGAACCAAGATAAAATGATATGAATTACGATGACGATTCTATAGTATGAGATTAATTTGTATAAAATATAAAAAAGTAAATCCATTTAATTACCACCTTTTAATGGAATTGTCTTCCTCAAATAACATATCTGTAATCGTTCCAGAAATATCAATATTATCAGGTGTACAAATAAACGTATTTGTACCAATTTTTTTTATATCTCCACTTATTGCATAAACTGTACCACTTAAGAAGTCAACAAAGCGCTTAGCTTGATCGATTTGCATTTGTTGTAAATTGATCACAACTGCTTTTTTTGCTTTTAAATGGTCTGCAACATCCTGTGCTTCTGCATATTCACGCGGCTGCGCTAATACAACTTTTGACGACAAAGAAGCTCCTCCTGGTATACTTACTAATTTTTGCTTTGATGCATTTCTCTCTTGGTTAATTTCTTCATTTACATGTTTAGAAAATTGTTGTTGTTGATGCTGTTGTTGATATTGTTTTTGTTGCTGATGTTGTTGCTGATGTTGTTGCTCTTCGTATTCATAATCATCTTCATACTCATCTTCCATTGCAAAAAAGTTTCTAACTTTCCCAATAATACTCATCTTCTCTACCTTCCCTTTCCTACTAAATCAGTACCTATTCTTATGAATGTAGCACCTTCTTCTATTGCTATCTCAAAATCATTAGACATACCCATTGATAATTCAGAACATGGAATATTTGCAATCTGTAGCTCTTTTACTTTTTCTTGTAATTCCTTTAATCCTTTGAAGCTATTTCGAATGATCGTTACATCCTCCGTGAAGGGTGCCATAGTCATTAACCCAACAACTTGTACTTTATCAAATTCTGAAAGTTGTCTAGCAAATTCGATTACATCATTTGGATCTATGCCATGCTTTGAGTCTTCTCCAGATACATTGACCTGTAGGAAACATTTTAATGGTTCTGCTGCTCGTTTTTGTATCTCTTCTGCTAAGGATAGTCGATCTAAAGAATGTAAGTAATCTATTCTATGTATGACATCTTTTACTTTTCTAGTTTGAAGTGAACCAATAAAATGCCAGATAACATCACTTTTAATGTGATCTTGTTTTTCCTTTAGTCCTTCAAAACGGTTTTCACCTAATTGAAGTATACCTTCAGCTAAAACTTCTTTAGCCACTTCAGTGGATACTTGTTTCGTAACAGCTATTAGAGTGACATCATCATCTCGATTTGCTCTTACTTTGGCTCCATTAATTTGTTCACTAATACGTTCATAATTTTGTTTGACAGTCATGATGCTAATTCCTCCAACCAATATAACTCATCATTCTTCCTGTTTTCCCACCATCCCTACGGTGAGAAAAAAATAGGCTCGGGTTACAACTTGTACAATAATTTGTCATTATTATATTTTCTTCACTAATACCCGATCTAATGAGTAATTGTTTGTTTGCTTCTTTTAAATTCAATTTGAATTTCCCATTTTGTAAAGTGGTTAAAATATTATTAGGAATCTTGTGTTCAAAAGCATCATCTACCTTATTCATCACAAAATCATCCACTTCATAACAACAATCACCAATTGCTGGCCCGATTGCAACTTGGATATTTTTAAGTTGTACGTTTTCTTCTTTCACCAATTTTTCGATTAAACGTCCGCCAATGTTTTGAACAGTACCTTTCCAACCTGCATGAGCTAAACCAATAAATTTACTTGTTGGTTCAAGGAAATACAACGGAACACAATCTGCATAACAAGAAGTTAATAATATATTTTCCTCATTCGTATAAAAACCATCTGTTGTCTCGATGCTAGTTTCGTAATCAGTAACACCTTTGCCACAATCTTTTTTTGTTACTTTCACCACATTATTCCCATGAACTTGTTCTGAACAAACCCATTTCGTCTTTGAAAACTCTAATTTACTCGCAAGGAGTTCTCTATTTTCTACTACAATATCCTTCGAGTCATTTACATGTAATCCAAGATTAAAAGAAGTGAAACAACCTTGGCTAACTCCATCATTTTTTGTTGTAAATCCTGCAACTAAATGTTTGTATGAGTCTTCCCAAGGTTGAATCATAAAAGTACTTTCAGTCGATTGAATGAAGCTCTCTTTCATATTTATAAGACCTCACAGAAACTAATTTAGTAAATATATGTAAACCAGTTATGGTTTCCTATATTTTACCATAGATTTCACATTTTTGATTATTTTTGACAAAACACACTTATTTTTTTCACTTTCGAAAATAAAATTAGCTGCAAGGAATCGCATTCGACGTGGTATCAATTTTAGGAATAAAGTAAAATTGCAACTACGCCCCAATCTACTAGAAACTCATCAGTCAACAAGTTTTTTATGTGTATTTAACTGGACTAGCTTGGTTTTCATCTAAATCCACAGATGAACGATATTTTACCAATATAACATCTTCACCTATTTTCACAATATCATTCCAATAAATTGTCATTTCCTCTTCTTTACTAAAAAAATTTAATCCCTTCCCTGGCTTTGTTAAAATAATCGAAGTGATTTTACCATTTGATTGATCAATATCTAAATCAACAATATTGCCTAATTTCTTTCCATCGGCAACATTTACAACATCTTTAACTTGAAAATCTGAAATTCTGGCCATTTTACTTCACCATCCTTTTTATAAAATATATGAAGTAAGGGCCAAACATCATGATAAAATTCAAATAAAAATGTGTTAGACAAGGTTGTTCGATGCTCATCCATTGTCTAACACATTAATATCGTATTTTCATTCTTCCAGTTTAACTAACTTTTTAGTAGTTATTGGATTATTTAGTTATATAGTTGTTTGTCTTTTAAATTTCATTCATTATAATATGTAATTCATTATACAGGTATTGAAGTCAGGCTCTATATACGATTTCTAGCTCCTCGAGGTCATAAGCCAATTTCCGGTAAAGGTTAAAAAGCAAACCTTTACCAGAAATCGTCTTATGCTTGTCGGAGCTGGACAGTCGCCTCCGCTTTTCGTTAGCCCTGTATATTTTTATTCATTTGTTTTATTGCTGATTTTTCTAGCCTGGATACTTGCGCTTGGGAGATTCCGATTTCTTCGGCAACTTCCATTTGTGTTTTTCCTTGGAAGAATCTTTTGCTAATGATCATTTTTTCTCGATCGTTTAGTCGTTTCATTCCTTCGCGTAGTGCTAGTTCTTCAACCCATTGCTCGTCCTTATTTTTATCATCGCTTAGCTGATCCATTACAAAGATTGGATCTCCGCCATCGTTATATATCGGTTCAAATAACGAAACTGGGTCTTGAATTGCATCTAATGCAAAAACGATTTCTTCATGTGTTACGCCTAGTACTTCTGCGATTTGAACAGGAGTTGGTTCCTTTGAATTCTCTGCTAATAATCGCTCTCTAACTTGTAATGCTTTATAAGCGATGTCTCTTAATGATCTAGACACTCTTATCGGGTTATTATCCCTTAAATATCTTCTTATTTCACCAATAATCATAGGTACAGCATACGTCGAAAATTTTACATTTTGGCTTAAATCAAAATTATCAATAGACTTCATAAGGCCTATGCAGCCGACTTGAAATAAGTCATCCACAAATTCTCCGCGATTATTGAAACGCTGAATAACACTTAGAACAAGTCGTAAATTACCGTTTACGATTGTTTCTCTTGCGCTTCGATCACCGCTTTGCATTGCATGAAATAACTTACGCATCTCATCATTCTTTAAAACTGGAAGCTTTGATGTATCTACACCGCATATTTCTACTTTGTTTCGTGTCATGATGTTCCCTCCTACTTGGAGTTGCTGTACTATAGGTAAGTATCTCCTTCGGTGGAAAATTTATGCACAAAATAAAGTATACAAAAATAATAAATTCAGTAGTAAAAAAGCCTGGAAAATTGGAGGAAATCTAGGATTTTCTAGGCCAAATAAATAAAATTTAGGATCTAAGATTAATAAAAATATTTTTTAAAATCATTTGGATCCCCTTCAGACATAGAAAAAACCGATTAGTATTTGAAAAACTCAAATCTAATCGGTTCTTATAGTTTAAACCATTTTATTAAACTCTTTTCGAAGTCTTTTAATAATACGTTTTTCTAATCGGGATATATATGATTGCGATATTCCAAGCATATCAGCTACATCTTTTTGGGTTTTTTCTTCGGTTCCATCTAGTCCAAATCGTAGTTCCATTATTTGTTTTTCACGATCATTCAGTTGATCTAATGCCTTTGTTAATAATGATTTATCGACATTGGCTTCTAAATCCTTCGTTATGATATCGTCTTCTGTACCTAATACATCGGAAAGTAATAATTCATTGCCATCCCAATCAATATTTAATGGTTCATCGAATGATACTTCAGAACGATTTTTATTATTTCTACGTAAATGCATCAGAATTTCATTTTCGATACATCTCGATGCATAAGTAGCCAATTTAATTTTCTTTTCAGGATTAAAGGTATTAACAGCTTTTATCAATCCGATTGTACCAATGCTAATAAGATCTTCAATATTAATGCCGGTATTTTCAAACTTTCTAGCAATATAAACTACTAATCGTAGATTTCTCTCAATTAATAGTGATCTAGCACCTAAATCTCCATTCGGTAGTTTCTGTAAAAGCTTTTCTTCTTCTTCCCTTGTCAAAGGAGGTGGTAATGCTTCACTTCCCCCAATGTAGTATACTTCGTCGGCTTTCAATCCAAGCTTAACTAATAGCTTATACAAACCTAACTTAAGTTTTAAGAACAATCGATTCATTTTCTACCTCCTATGCAATTTCATTAATTGTTCCCTGCATCATTTTTGGATGAAGGATACATTCATATAAATTGTCTGAAGACAAAGTAACATGACTCAATCCAACTAAAACCGAACTCGATGAATACCATTTCCCATTAATTTTCAATTTAACAACAGTAGGTTTTATTGCGACGAGGAATTGATTACTTTGACCAATACTTTTATAAGGTATATAAGTTCCTTGAAAAAAACTTAAGACATCGAGTGCTTCTGTATTATGTAATGTATTTTCAGAATCTCTAACTAACTTTACTAGTTCTATTGGTAATCCATAATCACTAGTGGAACAATCTAAAATAATAACTGGTTTCCTTGAAAGCGGTTCATGTAGAGAGTTACCACTATCCATTAACCCTCTAATTTTAATCGAAGTGTTCCGCCATACAATTTCCATTTCATACATTTCATTCAATTTCCATTTCGTAAACGAGATCTGATTGATCGATTTTCTAGCGTAAAATATGACGATTGGTAGCATTCCAATTACAAAATACCAGCTTACAGGATCCCCATAAAAGGATGATTTGGTTAAATTTGATTCATTTGTAGCAAATAAATAATGTAAGCCTAATAATGCGCCACCTAAAATGAATGTGGAAAAATAGAAGATACTTAATAGCTGTAAAAAAGTGATAATCCGTTGACGTCCAAATGCAAAAAATACGATGAAAAACGATAATAATATTTTCATAAAGGGTGAGCCAACAACATATGCATAAGGAGTAAACGTCATTAAAACAACGATAGAACCTAACAATGCCCCTAACAATGACCGCAAAATAGATACATTTCTTTTTAGAATTAAGCCCGTCAACTGAATGATCAAGAAGTCCATTAATAAGTTTAATAACCAAACAAGATCACCATATATCACCAATTTTGTTCGCCATCCTCTATAGAATATTCATTTATATGTAAGTATAGGATGAGCACGGTAAGAAGTCTGTCAAAAAAAGGAAGCTTTATTGAAGAGTTTTTCGACAATACATTTTCGAAACATGGAATGGACAGGTCAATATTTTATAGAAATCTTTCACTTTATTTCTATTAAATTTGCCCAATAAGGAGTGAGGATTTGGACAGTTGGATATTTCATTCACCCATTTTTGAGTTTGACGGAACTAAACCATCTATAAGACAGCACTCTGCCTGGAAAGGTCACGCTAAATTTGCTTACGATTTAGTTCAATTCGTTAAACCAAAAAAAATTGTAGAATTAGGTACCCACTTTGGCTTTTCTTTTTTCTGTTTTTGTCAAAGTGTGAAAGATCATAATCTGTCATGTGAATGTTTTGCGGTTGATACTTGGCAAGGTGATCCGCATAGTGGATTGTATAGTAATGAAGTGTTTGATACAGTGCATGAAGTTGTTCAAAAACATTACCAGAAAGAGGCTAAAATGTTACGTAAGTCTTTTGACGAAGCAATTCAGAATTTTGAGGATAATACGATCGACATCCTTCATATTGACGGTTTTCATACTTTTGAAGCTGTGCTACATGATTACAATACTTGGCTACCAAAAGTATCTATAGAAGGAATTGTTTTAATCCATGATACAGAAGTACGAATACAAGATTTTGGGGTTTATAAATTTTGGGAAGGCATTAAACAACAACTCCCATCTTTTGAATTTATACACTCACATGGTTTAGGTGTTTTATTCCCTAAAGGCTGTAACGAAAAGTTCAAGAGTGTCTTTAGTGATCTAACAAATTTACAAAATCACTACTCGAACGAATGAAAAAAACCAAGATAAGAGATTCATCTTATCTTGGTTTTTTTACATTTATTAGCGTCTTTTACGATTACGTAAAAATGCCGGAATATCTAAGTCATCAAGACTAGTTACATTTTTAGTCGTTTCTACAACCGGAGCTTCTTCGCGAATTGGTTCGCGTTTAATAGTTGGTTGTGGAGTTTGAGTAGGTGTTGAAATTGTTTGTCTCGCCATTGGTTTAGGTGTAGGCGGTGCTGTAATGACACCTTCAAATCCAGTCGCAATAACCGTTACAATAATTTCATCCTTTAAGTTTTCATTGATTACAGAACCGAAAATCATATTTACTTCAGCATCACATGCAGTCGATACGATATCCGCTGCTTCTTGCACTTCATATAAGCTTAAGTTAGTTCCACCTGTGATATTCATAAGTACACCTTGTGCACCATTAATTGAAGTTTCTAATAATGGACTAGAAATAGCTTTTTTAGCTGCTTCTGCCGCACGGTTTTCTCCGCCAGCAACACCGATACCCATTAATGCAGAACCTTTATTAGACATAATTGTCTTAACATCTGCAAAGTCAAGGTTAATTAATCCCGGAACAGCGATTAAGTCAGAAATACCTTGAACCCCTTGACGAAGTACATTATCTGCTTCGCGGAATGCTTCTAGCATTGGGGTATTACGATCAACGATTTCTAATAATCGGTCATTAGGAATAACAATTAAAGTATCAACGCTTTCCTTCATTGCAGCGATTCCAGTTGCCGCTTGAGTTGAACGCTTTCTACCTTCAAATGTAAATGGACGAGTAACTACACCTACAGTTAATGCACCTAATTCTTTTGCTACTTGTGCAATTACTGGAGCTGCACCTGTTCCTGTACCTCCACCCATTCCAGCAGTTACGAATACCATGTCTGCGCCTTTAAGAGCTTCTTGTAATTGTTCTCTACTTTCTTCTGCTGCTTTTTTACCTACCTCTGGATTAGCTCCTGCCCCTAAACCGCGAGTAAGTTTGCCACCAATTTGCATTTTCACTTCAGCTTTTGATAGATTAAGAGCTTGTGCATCAGTATTCACAGCTATAAAATCTACCCCTTGTACTCCATGTTCAATCATTCGGTTAACGGCGTTATTTCCTCCGCCACCTACACCAATTACTTTTATCTTCGCTAAAGCATCTACATTTGTATCAAAATCTAACATGATTGATCCCCCTACTTTTCAAATTCATCACAAATTTAATCCCATAAATATTTAAAAATGCTTTTAACTTTACTCATGACGCGCTCTTCATCCTGCTGTTTTGGTTTTGTATTTGAATTTGAAACAGCTACAGGTTTTCGTTCATTTGATTCGAATGCAATATTAGAGCTAAGTTTTTTTCCACGCATTTTTGATTTATAAAAAGCATACTTGATTAGACCTACTCCAGTAATGTATTGAGGTTCTCTTACACCTATATAATCTGGTGTTGCAACCCTTACATTATTTTTAAATACCTTTTGAGCTAAATCGATTACACCAGTCATTGTTACTGTACCACCAGTTAAAACAAATCCACCTGGTAAATTGCTTCCCCTCATTCTAACAAGCTCATTTTGAACCATAATGAAGATTTCTTCTAATCTAGCTTCAATAATATCGGAAATTTCTTGCTGACTGAATTGTTGATGTTGTTCACTACCCATTATTGGTACACTCAATACTTCTTCAGATAATGCAGTATCGTAAAAAGCATGTCCAAATTTCACTTTAATTTTTTCTGCATCTTCTGTTGAAGTTTTCAGTCCAATTGATATGTCTTTTGTAATATGGTCTCCTCCAACAGGTAGGACAGAAGTTGCCATTAATACACCTTCTCTAAAAAGAGAAATTGTAGTAGAGCCTCCACCGATATCAACAAGTGCTACTCCTAAGTTTTTCTCATCCTGCTTTAGTCCTATCGTACTTGCAGCCATAGGTTGTAGACATATATCCGTTACTTCTAACCCCGCTCTCTCAACACAACGAAGTATATTATGTACTAGAGTTCTTGAACCAGTGATTAATGTACCTTCCATTTCCAAGCGTACACCAATCATTCCTCTTGGGTCTTTTACCTCAGAAAGGCCATCAACAATGTATTCATGTGGAACAACATCGATAATTTCTCTTTCCGGTGGTATCGAAATTACTTGAGCCTGATCCATTACTCTTAAAACATCTTCATTGTCAATTTCTTTATTTTCTTTAGAAACTGCTACTACGCCGTTAGTACTAATCAATTGCACTTGATTCGCACTAACCCCTACAATTACTTTGTCAATATGAATGCCAACCATTCTTTCTGCTTGATCAATTGCTTTTTTGATTGATTTGACTGTTTCATCTATATCAACTATTGACCCACGTTTTAAGCCTGAAGATTTAACATTACCAACACCGATAATGTTAAGTGTGTCGTTAACTAGTTCTCCTATGATTACTTTAATTGTTGAAGTTCCAACGTCAAGACTCACATAGATCTCATTGCTGTTCATGATGGCACCTCCTTTTTCTCTATCTATTATAATCGAGCATCAGTTCATTCTTAAATATCATATATGACATCTATTCAACATTTACGGGGTTTTTCCTCTTTTTTAAGTTTGATTTTTCATAATCTTTTTATTTTTTTTCATTATTTCTATTTAACTACTAGTCTACACTAACATGTAAAGTTAAAAAAGACTTGAAAGTACCGTTAACTAATGTTAAATCGACTATTTAGTATCAGTACTATAAGGAGAAAAATACGCACCAACTTCTAAATGGATAACCCCTTTTTGATCTTTAGGTATTGACTTTAAAATTAATGGGTAATTTGACATTTTATTCGAGAATTTTCGAATCGTTGTCCTTACTTCATACCCTTCATTCGTAAAAACTGTAATTAACAAAGGATCATCCTTACTTGGAGTATAATCAATTTCAGAAATTGAATGAAATATACTTTGTGGCATTTTTTCCAATTCCGCAGCCATTTCCTGCAACTCGTCTCCTTGTTTCCAACCAACTAAATCAGGTGCTGTAGTATTTCCTAGTGAATTTTTCTCTTTAATAAGGACTCCGCTTTCTAACAAAAGATACTTTTTCCCGCTGAATAAACCTTGTCCAACAGGCTGAAATTCTTTAACATCGATTTCTACTTTATTAGGAAATCTTTTATGTACGATTGCAGATTGAATTGTGTTTTGACTTTCAAGTTGTTCTACTACCCTTTTTGACCTAATTGTCAAAAAGCTATCATCAACGCTAACATCGGCTAATTTTTGAATTTCTTTATCAGAGTACAGTTGGTTTCCATTAATTACTAAGTGAATTTTTGAACCAATTGATGTTTGGAAATACAATACACATAAAAGCAAAGAAAAAAACACAAGAATTGTGACCAGTAATCGCATATTTGCTTTTTTACGTTTTTTATTACGTAAAACAGGTACACGGTCTTCTAAACTAATAATCTTATTTTCCTGCATAAATATGCCTCCATTATCAATGTTCAACTAAAAATACCTTTTTAATTTACTTTTGCTTAAGAAGTAATTTAAGAATAATAAAAAATAGAACAGCAAATGAATGCCATTCTATCTTGGTCATCATATGCTATGTAAATTATAGCATATAATATGGTTAGTTTAGAAGAAACTTACATTTTTTTCCCAACAATTTCAACTTCTGTTTCAAGTTGTACATTAAATTTTTCTAATATAGTTTTCTTAATAAATGCTATTAAGTCTAATACATCTTTTGAAGTGGCATTTCCAGCATTTACAATAAAGTTACCATGCATTTCAGAAACCTTCGCACCACCAATTTGATATCCTTTTAAATCAGCACGTTCAATTAAATTACCAGCATACTGTGGTAATGGATTACGGAAAATACTTCCAGCACATGGATAGTTCCATGGTTGTGTTTCTCTTCGATAATCTTTGTTTTTTTGCATTAAAGCAGTTGAAGCTTCTTTTGATCCCTCTTGGAGCTGAAGTTCTGCTTCTAGTACAAATCCTTTACGTTTATGTTGTAAAACTGAAGTTCGATAAGAAAAGTCTAATTCTTCATTTGATAGCCATTCCATTGTTCCATCAGGAAATAGAATATGTGCTCTGGAAGTAATATTTGAAAAATCGGATTGATGAGCCCCTGCATTCATATATACACCACCGCCAACACTACCAGGAATTCCACTTGCAAACTCTAGACCAGATAATCCTTTTCTACTTAGTTGAGTAGCTAAACGAATAACTGAATAGCCTGCACCTACAACTACTTTTGTACCTTCTACTTCAATATGGTCTAAGCAATCACTAATTTTAATTACGACACCTTCAATACCTT
The DNA here is from genome assembly GCF_001712755.1 of Gottfriedia luciferensis. Classification (GTDB taxonomy): domain Bacteria; phylum Bacillota; class Bacilli; order Bacillales; family Bacillaceae_G; genus Gottfriedia; species Gottfriedia luciferensis_B. The sequence goes on along the minus strand of NZ_MDKC01000037.1, from coordinate 214,688 downwards.
GATCAGATACAAGTAAATTTGATCCTCTACCAATTACTGTCACATTTACACCATATTCATTTGCAAGGTTAATAATCTCTTTAATTTCATTCACAGTTTTAGGAATGACCAAATACTCAGCTGGTCCTCCAATTTTCATTGTCGTATGATTTGCTAAAGGCTCATTTATTAGAAGACTCGAGTCATTTAATAGTTCCTTTAATTTTGATTCAAACATTCGATATTTTCCCCCTTTAGCTTATAGTATCCTCTATTATATCTTTATTTTATTTCAAACTCGTTCGTGCAAGTTCATTTACGTATTTTTTCTAATACATTTACTAGTTTTTTTGCAGCATCTGGTACACCCATTTTTAATGATGCATTTTTCATCTCTTCAAGTTTAATAGGATTTAGTAATACTTTTTCAATTTCAGTTACTAAATATTCACTATTGAAGTTTTTTTCCAATATAACAATTGCCGCACCATTTTTCTCGAGTGATCTAGCATTAACTTCTTGGTGATTATTTGTTACATATGGGCTTGGTATAAGAATACTAGGTTTTCCTAATGCAGTTAATTCTGCTAATGTAGTTGCCCCTGCTCTTGATACGACTAAATCCACCTCTCTTAAGATTTCAGGCATATTATGTAAAAATGGCTTAACCACTACATTTTCTGGGTTACCTACTTTATTTATTTCCTCAATGACAGAATCGTAATGTACTTCGCCAGTTACATAAATCATTTGGTAATCTTTTTCACCTAATTGATTAACACTTTTTAAAAATGCTTGATGAATTGGTCTTGCTCCCCTCGAACCACCAACAATTAGTACTGTGCGTTTACCTGATTTTAATCCTAATGATTCTAATATTGATGGATTTGATTCGCCAAGTACTTCAGAAGCCCTTGGGTTTCCAGTAAACACTACTTTCTCTTTATTAAAATAGTCAGCAACCTCTTCAAAACAAATTGCAACTTTTGTGACATAACGATTTAAGAACTTATTTGTTAGTCCAGGTATACTATTTTGTTCATGTATAACTGTCGGAATCCCTAGTTTTGCCGCTGCGTAAACAACAGGGCCACAAACATATCCACCTGTACCAATGACTACATCTGGCTTAAATTCACGAATTATTTTCTTACTATCTGATACACCCTTTAAGAATCGATAGACTGTTTTAAAATTCTCTAATGATATACTTCTCTTGAACCCTGTAATAACAATAGATTTAAAAGGTATGTTTGCTTTAGATACAATCCCTTTTTCTAATCCATTTTCTGTACCAACATATAAACATTCTACATTGGAATCTTGTTTTTTTAACTCTTTAATTAGCGCAAGTGCTGGATAAATATGACCACCAGTACCCCCACCACTAACTAAAATTTTCATAAAGATCCTCCTAAATTACAATACATAAATAACTTTAAACAGTTTAAGTAGTTATTATACCAATTTTATCACTATCATTCTAATTGTTTTTTCTATAAAAATAAAGAAAACGCACCAATTGGAAAGTAAATCGGTAAGGACCCATTGCGTTACTACATAAAAAGGACCGACTCATTTTTGAAAGATTCAAGTACAACATGTACTTGCTTCAATCCTGAGTCGGTCCTTTTATGTACGCGCATGTCTACTAATATTTAATAATACACCTACGGCTAAAAGCATTAATGTTAGAGATGAACCACCATAGCTTAAGAATGGTAATGTAATCCCTGTAACAGGCATTAAACCTATTACAACGCCTATATTAATCATTACTTGTATTGCAATCATTGAGACAATTCCTACTGCTAAAAAAGTACCAAATAAATCAGGAGCACTTAAAGCAATTCGGATTCCTCTCCAAAGTAATAAAGAGAATAATAAGATGACGAATGTTCCGCCAATAAATCCTAATTCTTCTGTGAGAATCGCAAAGATGAAATCAGTTTGTGGTTCAGGCAAATACATAAACTTTTGTCTACTTTGTCCCAATCCTAAACCAAATAATCCACCAGGTCCAATTGCATATAGTGATTGAATAATTTGGAATCCAGTTCCTAATGGATCAGACCATGGATCTAGAAATGATGTAATCCTTTTTATTCGATATGGAGCAGATGCTATTAGGGCAACAAATCCTGCAACCCCAACAATACCCAATCCCATAAAATGAGAAATTCTTGCTCCAGCTACGAATATGATGATTACACAAGTACCTACCATTACTGTACCTGTTCCTAAATCTGGTTGAAGCATAATTAATCCAAATGCCAAAAACACAAGACCTAATGTTGGTACAAGACCCTTTTTAAAAGACGTAATATTTTTCTGATTATCTGCTAAGTATTTTGATAGAAATACCATCATTCCAAGTTTCATAAACTCAGAGGGCTGGATCGAGAATGCACCGATACCAATCCAACTTCGTGCACCACCTCGTACTAGACCAACTCCTGGTACAAGTACAAGTACCAACAAGATAAAACAAGCGATTAATATTTTTTTTGCATGTGTTTTGAAAAGCCAGTAGTCAATATTTGAAACTACAAACATTCCAACTACTCCAACCCCAGCAAATAATAATTGCCGTTTAGCAAAAAAGAACGAATCATGAAACTTATAAGATGCCCATATTGCACTAGCACTGTAAACCATAATCATACCTACTGTTAATAATGATAGCGTAACGAGAACAAGAATCATGTCAGGACTATTTTTCTTTGTTGGCACTTAAATACACCTCAACTTTTGAATTAAACAAGCCTTACATTAACTTATGCACTGCTTGTATAAATTTATTACCACGTTCTTCAAAAGTCTTAAATTGATCCCAGCTTGCACAAGCAGGTGACAATAAAATAATATCTCCAACTTCTGAATGAGCGAATGCTTCATTTACAGCATCTTCAACATTATCTACCGATTTTACTGCTTTCATTCCTGCTTTTTCTGCTGATTCAATTAATTTTTCTGCTGTTTGACCATAAGTGACCATTTTTTTCACATTTTTGAAATAAGGAATTAAATCGTCAAAACCATTTCCTCGATCTAAACCACCAGCTATTAAAATGACTGGTTTTTGAAAAGAAGAAATTGCTTTTTGTGTTGCTAAAATATTAGTAGCTTTTGAATCATTATAAAACTTTCTCTTATTTATTTCTGTAACAAACTGTAGTCGGTGCTCTACACCAGTGAAAGTTGTTAATACCTTTTCAATCGCGTCATTTTCAACACCTAGAAGTTTAGAAATTGCTACTGCTGCTAATATATTTTCTAAATTATGTTTACCTGGTAAGACAATTTTTTCAACTTCAATCACTTTTTTCTCTTTAAAAAATACAAAGCCATTTTGAACATATGCACCATCTTGCATAATTTTAGTTGTAGAGAATGGAATAATTTTCGCTCTAATTTGAGAAGCCATTGCCATTACATTCTCATCATCAAAATTAACGACAGCAAAATCATTTTCTGTTTGATTTTTAAATATATTGGCTTTTGCCTTAATATACTCATCTTTAGTACCATGATAGTCTAAATGAGCTTCGAAAATATTTGTGATTAATGAAATTTTTGGTCGGAAACTTTCGATTCCCATCAATTGAAATGAAGAAAGTTCAGTTACAATAATATTATCTTCTTTTGCATTTTCAGCAACTTCACATGCAACAGTACCGATATTTCCTGCAACAAGTGGGTTTTTATTGCCTTCTTGTAACATATTTAATGCTAAAGTTGTCGTTGTCGTTTTCCCATTTGAGCCTGTAATTCCGATAAATGGTGCTTCACTTATTAAATATGCAAGCTCTATTTCCGTATAAATCGGAATATTACGCTTTACAGCTTCTATTAATAATGGATTCGTATAGGGAATCCCAGGATTTTTGACAATACAAAATGGTTGATCATCTATTAATGATAGTGGATGCTCACCACAAATTACGTTAAAGCCTTCACTTTTTAGCTTTTGTGCGATTTCATTTTGTTCAAAAGGTGTTCGGTCATTAACAGTTACAGTCGCACCTAATTTTTTTAATAATCTACTAGCTGCATAACCGCTCTTTGCCATTCCTAATACTAATACATTTTTATTTTGAAAGTTCGATATGTTATTCAATTACATCCACACCTCAATATAGATTCCTAATAATGCAAAAAGTAATCCTACAAACCAAAATGTTACTACTACACGCCATTCTGACCATCCAGATAATTCATAATGATGGTGCAGAGGACTCATTTTAAATACCCTTTTACCTGTTGCTTTAAAAGATGCAACTTGAATCATTACTGAAAGAGTTTCAATAACAAAAATACCACCAATAATGACAAGTAAAATTTCTAAGTGTGTAACGATTGCAATTGCAGCCAGCGCCCCACCTAATGCTAATGAGCCTGTATCTCCCATAAAGACCTTTGCAGGGTGTGCATTAAATACTAAGAAACCTAATACAGCTCCTACAACTGCTATTGAAAATATTGCCACATCAAGTTGGTGTTGGTTATAAGCAAGTACTGCATATGCACCAAATGCGATTGCTGCTGTACCTGACACAAGTCCATCTAATCCATCTGTTAAATTTACAGCGTTTGAAGTACCAACTAGCATAAAGATAATTAATAATACATAGATAAAGCCTAAATCAAATGAATAATGTGTCCCTGGTATCGAAATAGATGTAGAGATACCCATAGCACGGATTGCGAAAAAGACTATGATTGACACAATAACTTGGCAAATGAATTTTTGTTTAGATGTTAGTCCTAGGTTTCTCTTTTTAACAACCTTAATATAGTCATCTAAAAATCCAATTACTCCAAAACAAATTGTGACAAATAATAATACATATGTACGTGTTGATAAAACATCAAAATACATAGAAATTAAAAGTGCAGATAAACTTAAAGCAATTAATATGATAATCCCACCCATAGTTGGGGTTCCTGATTTCTTTTTATGAGATTGTGGACCTTCGTCTCGAATACTCTGTCCAAATTTAAGTTTTCTTAAGTACGGTATAAAAATAGGCGATAAAATGACTGCAATGATAAATGCTGAAATCATAGCAACTAAAATTGACGGTTCTAGCATTATACGCCCTCCTTTCTAAGTTCTCTTCTTTGTTGTTGTTTACTTCATAGTTTAATTCTTTTATAAAGAATTATGAAATCAATTTTTCACATTACAAAGAAGAGGATACTATCCTCTTCTTTGCAAAATAGCTTCTTTAGCTTCTTCAACATCATCAAAATGTGAAACATTTGTTCCTACAATCTGATATGTCTCATGACCTTTACCTGCAATAACAATAATATCATGTTTTTTTGCATTTTGAATCGCAAATGTTATAGCTTTTTTACGATCTTCTATTACCGTAATATTATTATGCACTAATCCGCGTTTCATGTCTTCTAAAATTAAAGTTGGGTCTTCTGTTCTTGGGTTATCAGATGTAAAGATTGCATTTGTTGAAAGATCCGCTGCAATCTTACCCATTAGTGGTCGTTTTGTTCGGTCACGATCTCCACCACAGCCAACAACAGTAAAAATATCATTTTTTGCAAATTGCTTAACAGTATTTAATACATTTTCTAGACTATCTGGTGTATGTGCATAGTCTACAATAACCGTAAAATCTTGCCCAGCATTAACGGCTTGGAAACGTCCCGGTACTCCTTCGATCGTTGCGACTGCGTCTAGGATTGTCTCCATTTCTATATTTAATGCGATTCCTGCTCCAATTGCCGCTAATACATTATATACATTAAATGTTCCAATAAGATTCATTTCTACAACATATTGTTTATTTAAAAAGTGTAATGTGAATCTAGTACCAGCATTCGTTAATTCAATTGCATCAGCAAACAAGTCAGCATCTTTACTTAAACCATAAGTTATTAGATTTGCTTGTGTAAACTTCATATATTCTTCAGAAGCAGAATCATCAATGTTTAGGATTGCAAATTTAGGTTTTTGAGTAGAGAAGCTATTACCTAATTGAGAGAATAATAAACCTTTAGCTTTTTTATATTCTTCCATCGTTCCATGATAGTCTAAGTGATCTTGGGAAAGATTTGTAAAAACAGCTATATCATATTCACAGCCATGAACACGCCCTAAATGTAATGCGTGTGAAGAAACTTCCATCACTGCAGTATCCACATTTGCGTCAACCATTTTTGCAAACATTGATTGTAATGTTAAGCTATCAGGAGTTGTATTTTTTGTTTCAAAAATCTCTTCTCCTATTTTCATACCAATTGTGCCGATGACACCTGTTTTTTTCTTATTGTGTTTAACAATCTCTTCAATAATATATGAAGTAGTGGTCTTACCATTCGTACCAGTAATACCAACTAGATTTAGTTTTTGTGTTGGGTTTTCATAAAAGGTATTACCAACAACAGCCATCGAACGATTAGTGTCTTTCACATAAGCTACTGGTACATTCGATTCAATTGGTTTTTGTGCAAGTATCGCTACTGCACCTTTTTCAATCGCTTGATCTACGTACTTGTGGCCATCTACTGTATACCCTTCTATACAGATGAATAAATAACCTGGTTTAACATTTCTTGAATCCATTTCAACCCCAGTGATTTCCGGATTTTCAGATGGAAGATTCACTAAAGGCTTTAATCTTGATAGTAAAGTATGAAGTTTCATAGTAATTCCTTTCGTATTCACTAAATCATTTTTTATCTTTAGTTTTAGATTTAGTTTCTTCTTTCGTTCCTAAATAAATTCTTATTTTAGAACCTTCTTTTAGTTTAACACCTGCTTTTGGTGCTTGGTCAACGACAATATTTCCACTGCCACTATATTCAATAGTAAAAGTATCTAGCAAAGGTTGCAAATCTTTTTTCTCCAAACCTATTAAATTTGGCACTTCATATGTTGGTGTATCACCGTATACGAATTTTTTGGGGATTTGATTTTTTCTAGGTGGTACGCCTAAAACTTGCATACTATCACGAATAATATTCCCTACGATCGGAGCAGCTACAACTCCCCCAAATTGAACAGTCCCTTTTGGATTATCAACTGCAATATAAACCACTATTTGTGGATCGTCAGCCGGTGCAAAGCCTACGAATGAAACGATAAAACTACTATCATCGTATCGTCCATCTTTTACTTTTTGCGCTGTTCCAGTTTTACCGCCAACTCGATACCCTTCCACAAAAGCACCTTTACCAGTACCTTGTGCAACAACACTCTCTAGAGCTAATCGTACCTTTTTAGATGTATCAGGAGAAATAACTCGTCTTTTTGAAATTGGCGTTTTTCGACTAACTACTTCGTTTGTAACCGGATCTACAAACTCTTTAGCTATATAAGGTTGGTAAAGAATTCCTCCATTAATAGCAGCTGATACTGCTGCAACTTGCTGAATTGGTGTAACTGATACACCTTGACCAAAAGCAGTTGTTGCTGCTTCAACTGGACCGACTCGATCCATGCTGAATAAAATCCCAGATGCTTCACCTTGTAAATCAATTCCTGTTTTTTTGCCGAAACCAAAATTACGAATATAGTTAAATAAACGATCTTCTCCTAAGCGATTACCTAATTCTACAAAGCCTGGGTTACATGAATTTTGAACTACCTCTAAGAAAGTCTGAGAGCCATGTCCACCTCTTTTATGACAACGCAAACGAGCTCCAGCTACTTCAGCAGCCCCATCATCATAAAAATGATCTTTATTCAAATCTACTAAGCCTTCATTTAATGCGGCTGCTAGTGTAATAATCTTAAACGTTGAACCTGGCTCATAATTTGACCAAACAGGTAAATTTCGATTATATACTTCAGGCGGAACATTTTTAAAATTAGTAGGATCAAAGCTTGGACGACTGCTCATTGCTAGTATTTCTCCCGTATTTGGATTCATCGCAATTCCAATCATTGAATCAGGATTATATTGAGCAGTTGCATTATTCATTTCTCGTTCAAGAATTGTTTGTATTCGCGAATCTACAGTTAATTTTAAATTTAAACCATTAATTGGCGGAATATAGTCGTCTGCAATATTAGGCATTCTTTGACCTTTAGCATCAGAATAAAATTGAACACTACCTTTTTCACCACTTAATTGCTTATCGTAATATAGTTCTAATCCGTTTAAGCCCTGATTATCGATTCCTGCAAAACCTAAAACATGAGAAAGATAGTTACCAAATGGATAATATCTTTTCGAATCCTCTGCAATGTATACTCCAGCTATGTTCAGATCTCGGATTTGTTTAGCTTTCTCATTTGTAATTTTTATACCTTCTGTTCGAATGTGCTCCATACTAGATCTTTTCGTTAATATTCTATAAAGTTTTACTTCGGAGATTTTTAAAATTGGGGCAAGTTTTTCAGTCGCCTCCTTAGGATCTTTTATTTGCCTAGGAACGACTAATACAGATGGAGCACTTTTATTAGTAGCAAGAGCAACACCATTACGATCTAAAATTTCACCGCGCTTTGGTTCAAAAGGAATATCTCGACTCCACGAATTTTTCGCTCGTTCAGTTAAAAGATCACCCATAGCAAATTGTACATAACCAAGCCTTGTTGCAATAATAGAAAAAATCAATAAACCACCAATGAATACAAAAAATAATCGTTTTCGAACTGTTACATTAGATACTCGCATCGAAACGAACACTCCTCTACATTATGTTCGTTTCAATATATGCTTGTACCAAATACAATAGACCTTCTAGCTTTTTATTGTCCTAGAATGGTCTATTGTCATTTTTATTTAATTAAACATATTTCCTGTCATATTACTCTTGTACATCTACTTTTACATCTTTTTCTTCGTCTGTCGCTCCATTTGGTTTATTTAATTCAATCGTTAAATAGTCGTGATCCCGTAGCTCTGAATCTTCTTTAATACTCTGACTTGTAACAAATCCAGATCCCTTTGATGAGATATTTAGCTTAAATAATTTACCTAAACGGTTAACATCCGATTTTGACCATCCAATAATAGATGGCATTGTATTTGTTCCATTTGTCTTAAGATAAATAGTAGTACCTCTGACAACTTGGGTTTTTGACTTAATTGATTGACCAGTAACTTCTAAACCATTTCCTAATAATACAGGTTTCAATCCTTCAGATGTAGCTAAAGATTTAGCTTCATCTAAATTTAAACCTTTCAAATTCGGAATTTCTATACTTTCTTTATCAATTAATTTGTCTACTTTGGCATTTTTAACAGGCTCAACCTTCATATACTCTAAAGCGCCCTTTGTAACTGTTCTAAATATTTCAGAAACACCATCTGAACCGATTTCAGTTGCTTCAAGTTTTGGACGAAGCATCGCTACATAAACGACTAATTTTGGATTATCTGCAGGTGCCATACCGATAAATGAAAACAGGTTTTGACCGCGTCCTTTAAGATATTTCCCGTGTTCGTCAACAACTTGGGCAGTACCAGTTTTACCAGCAACAGTATAACCTTCAATCGCATAGTTATGCCCAGTACCATGCGGCGCAGTAATAACCGTTTCTAATAACGCTCTCTCTCTTTTTGCTGTTTCTTCTGAAATTGGACTACCAACAACCTGAGATTTATAGTCTTTAATAACTTTATTCGTATCATGATCGACAATTTTATCGACAATATAAGGCTTCATCATTTTTCCATTGTTAGCAATAGCACTTGCAGCTTGGATAATTTGAATTCCTGTTACTGTAGATCCTTGTCCAAAAGCAGTTGTTGTTTTTTCAAGTGGATAATTAAATACTAATTTACCACTTGATTCCCCTGGAAGATTAATATTCGTTTTTTGTGTAAATCCAAAGTTTTTATAGTATTGTAAAAAGCGATCTGCACCTAATTTTTCATTAAGAAGAATCGAAATACCTACGTTTGAAGACCTTTGAATCCCTTCGTCAAAAGTAATTGAACCCCATCCATTTCGATTTACGTCATGGACAGTTCCTCCACCTGGTACTTTATATCGACCTGATTGGAAATATTCATTTCCATTATAAACGCCTTCATTCATTGCAGCACCTAAAGTGAATATTTTCATTGTAGAACCTGCTTCAATTGCATATGAAATCGGGTCATTCGTATAGTTTGTAATGTCATGAAGATTCGGATTGAAGCTAGGACGGTTACTCATTGCAACAATTTTACCGGTTTTTGGATCAGAAACGATTGCCATAATCTTTTCTGGCTCATATTTTTTTTCAACGCTAGTCATTGCGTCTTCTAGTAAACTCTGAATCTTTGTATCTATTGTTAAATACACATCATCACCATTATGTGGAGGAGTAACCTTCTCATTTTCATATGGTAGAATATTTCCTTTTCGATCACGTAAAAAGCTTCTTTTTCCATCTTTTTCAGTTAATTCATTATTCAATGATTTTTCTAATCCCATTTCTCCAATTAGGTCTCCATTATCATTTACATTCGTATATCCTAACGTATGAGAAGCAAATACACCATTTGGATAATATCGCTGCTGAGATGGGGTAAAAACAATACCAGGTAGCTTTAATTTCTCAATTTGTTCTTTTGTGCTTTGAGAAATATTTCTTCCACCTGGTCCTAATTCAACTTGATATTTTGGTTTACCTAATTTCGCTAAAAGATCCGATTCATCAATACCTAAAATTGGTGCTAATTCACTTGCAGTTTTTTCTTTGTCCACGACATGTCTTTTCACTTTAGAGTTTTTTGATGCACTTGGATCTAGAACGGCCGATACAGTGTAAGCTGTCACTTCTTCCGCTAGTGGAACACCATTTGAGTCATATATTGTTCCTCTTTTAGCAGGAATTTTTTGGGATGTATTGTAATTCTCATCCGCATAAACTTTTAAATTTTTACCTTCTACTGTGCTTGATAATTGAATATAAGAAAGTCTAGCAACAAGGGAGAAAAAAAGGATTAAAGTACCAATAAAAAACCAACGAATACCATAATTTGTGTATTTATTCTTTTTCTTACTCATATCTCAATCTCCTACTTGCTAGTGTCGGTAAACTTTACATTGTTACTATCAATATTTAAACCTAACTCTTTTGCTTTTTGCCATATGCGCTCATATGTGCTTAATTCATCAATCTTCATTTTAAGCTCAGAATTATGTTGTTTTCCATTCGCTATTTCATTTTTCACATGTTGAATTTTTAAATTTGTATCATATATTGCCGCTTGAGTTTTAATGATTTTTGTACCCATAAAGAAGCATGCAAAAATAAATACTAAATAAAGTATTTTCTCAAAAGGTGTAATTTTTGATACTTTCTTTTGTTTTTTCTTGTTAGAAGGTCTTTGTTGTAAATCAGTAACTTGTTTTTGTTGTAGCTTTCTAGCCAAATTACTCATTATTTTCCCTCCTTATAATTTTTCTGCAACCCTTAACTTTGCAGATCTTGCTCGCTTATTAAATTCGACTTCTTCATCTGTTGGTAAAAGTGGCTTTCTTGTCACTAATTTTAACTTCGGCTTAAACTCATCTGGAATAATTGGTAAACCTGGTGGTAACGGCGGAAGTGAACTAGCTTCTTTAAAAATCGTTTTACAAATACGATCCTCTAATGAATGGAATGTTATGACACTTATTCTGCCTTTTGGTTTTATTAGGGTAATTGCATCCTTTAAAGCTTCTTCAAATACTCCTAATTCATCATTTACTGCTATACGAATTGCTTGAAAAATCCTTTTAGCAGGATGTCCACCTGTTCTTCTTGCAGGTGCAGGTATTGCATCTTTAATGATTTCAACTAACTCAAAAGTTGTTTCAATCGGCTTCTTAGCTCTTAATTCTTCGATCCTTCTTGCAACTTGTTTAGAGAATTTCTCTTCTCCGTATCGGAAAAATATTTTCACAAGCTGCTCATAAGGCCAGTCGTTTACAACTTCATATGCTGATAATGTTTGTTCTTGATTCATACGCATATCTAGTGGTGCGTCTTGATGAAAACTAAATCCACGTTCAGCAACATCTAGTTGTGGCGAAGAAACACCTAAGTCAAATAAGATTCCATCTACTTCATAAATACCTAAATTATGGAGTTCTTCTTTTATATGTTTAAAATTACTTTTTACAATTGTTAATTGATTTTCATATTTATTCAATCGCTCTTTTGCATGTCTAATTGCTGTTTCATCTTGGTCAAAAGCGATTAATCTACCCTTTGATGAAAGCTGAGATAGTAAGTATTCACTATGACCTCCACCGCCAAGAGTACAATCTACATAAATGCCGTCTTCCTTAATATCTAAAGAATCCACAGTTTCTTTTAATAAAACCGTAATATGTTCAAACATGATGCTTTCACTACTTTCAATTTGTTAATTTTTTACAAGTCAAAACCGATTAAGTTTTCTGCTAACTCACCAAATGACTCTTCTGATTCATTCATATATGTATTCCAAGTTGATAAATCCCAAATCTCAATACGATTTGTAACACCAACTACTACACATTCTTTTTCTAATTTTGCATAACTGCGTAAATTAGGTGTTATATTAATTCTCCCCATCTTATCCATCTCACATTCCATTGCTCCTGAGAAGAAAAAACGGGTAAATGCTCTCGCATCTTTTTTAGTTAGTGGTAGTGTGCGCAGTTTATCTTCAATTACACTCCATTCGGCCAATGAATAACCAAATAAGCATTGATCCAAACCTCTTGTAACAATGAAGTTTTCACCAAGCTTGTCTCGAAATTTAGAAGGTATAATAAGACGTCCTTTTACATCGATATTATGTTGATATTCACCGATAAACATCCTATTCCCCCACTTTCTAACACAAACTTACCACATTCCCCCACTTCTTACCACCTTTTCTAAAAAATTCTTTAAAAAACGAAAAAATCCTGCTAGCAGTGCAGCAGGATTTCATTTTTATTATAAAATTCAGCTTATTTCAATGTTTGTTTCCTATAAAAAACAACTATTCATATTAATAAAAGCGATATTTTTGATTAAAGGCTTAAATTTTTACGATTTGATGAGCGTAATCCCATGATAGTTCTAAATCACAAAGTTCATGAACAAAATCAAAACCATATTTATTAATATAGTAGAGAATATTTAGTGTTCTCTCTTGAGGTCTCCCATTTGGAGAAATTGAACAGATGATTCGATTCCACTTTTCAATTTGCTCTTCATTTTGCTTTAAAATTGATTCTTCTATTTTTCGTTCTAAAAGAAGAATTTGTTCTTCAATCTTTAAAAAATTCTTTATAGAAAAATCCTTTAAGTTAGGTGTTACTTTTTTCGTTACATCTTGAAGAGGTTTATGCAATTCTTCTAAAGATTTTTTAGCATGACTAAACACTTCTTTATAGTCTAGTTTCACTTGATCTTTAATCCATTCGGCTTTCTTCTCTTCTAATGATGTTTTCAGCACCTCATTAGTATCTAATGAAAAATCTTCTAATGCTGATACGATATTTCGTTCAAAAATAGTAAACATATGTCTTAAAAACACAGGTGGCATTTGAAGGTTAAATAGACCAAAAATGTCCTTTAACTCAGCCCAATAAGCAATTTCACCAGGACCACCAACAAATGCTAATGTAGGAAATAAATACTCCTGCATGACTGGTCTAGTAACCACATTATTACTTAATAAGGCTGGCTGTTCATTTGCGATTTTGATCAACTCAAGTTTAGAGAATTGATAATTTTTATTTTTTGTTTGAAAAACATCTTCATCTTCAGACACTTCAAGCAACTGTCTACCTTCATTACTATGGTAAAAGAGGTGAATACTCTGTTCAGAAATTTGAAGTGTTTCGTGGTATCCAGATTTTATTAATCTGCTTTTCGTATCCTTTAAAACGCCTCTTACGTTCTCTTGCTTTTGAATCATTTCATTAAATAAAGATGACTCCAACTCACGGACATTAGGATCGTCAGCATCAATTAAGACAAGTCCCTCTTTTTTGAACAATTTAAAAATAATTTTCGCAAAAAAATCTACGTAAGTAGTAGATTGCTCAATCATCGAATATAGTTCTTCAAGTAAAGCTTTCGAATAATTTGTTTCATCAAAAGTTTTAACGATTTTATCAATCCACTTTTTCATTTCCTGTTGATCTAATTCTGTTCTAGAAGCAGCATGGGAATAAGTCGTTTTTTGATAAAAGGTTTGTTTTTTTACTGTATTGTTCTCAATTGTATGAATATGGTTAATTTCATCTATATCATGGTCTTCACCAGCAATCCAAAATACTGGGACGACTGTTAGCCCATGTTCTTTTTCATATTTCTTGGCCAATTGAATAATTGAAATAATTTTATGTATAGAATACAAAGGGCCAGTTAATAAGCCAGCTTGTTGTCCACCAATTACAACAAATGAATTATTATTCAATAATTTTTTCACATTTTCTAATGATTCATTACTTGCATGATGCTTATGATGAAACTTCTCTAGTGCATTAACTAATCCTGTGCGATTATAAGAACGCTCCATTACATTTTTAATTCTATATTCCATTTCTTCCTTTACTAATGGATTTTCACCAAAGAAAGAAGAAATTACTTCATTTCCATTTACAAAATCATTCAGCAATTTATTTTGCCCGTCTAAATGGACTTTACTAATTTGCATTACGAACTTCCTCTCTCGATCTTCAATTAAGCATTATACTCAGCTATTTTTAAAACTAAACCAGTCAACACGGTTATACAGTGAAGAATTATAAATAGAATACATGACATTCTCCAAAAACCTTTTAGTAGCTTAGTAAACCGAATATCTCTTTTTGCTTTCCATTGAAGAATAATACTAATAAATAAGATAACCAATAATAAATTAATTAATATCCAACCTGTTGCAGTCGGAAAAATCATATTTAAAACAAAATAAGATGAACTAATATATAGAATTGTAGATAAATCTAACGTAAAAAGCAAAAGTTTACGCTTGTTATTTTTAAAAAATAATTTTAAAAACATATAGATAAATATTGTTGAAAAAATCGGAAATTCAATTAATAGTGAAATAAAGAAAATGAAAAATTTTTCCAAAAAGAATTACCCCTTTTTCTTCTCAAGTCCTTTTATACTATTGTACACAAGTTCAATTGTTGGTACATTTATTTTTTTATTAATTGCCAATTTTTTAACAAATCCTAGCATACTTTCAATTTCTGTTTGTCTACCGTGAAATAAATCGCGATTCATTGATGAGTAGTTTTCTTTCGTTTTCTCACATATTTCTACTAATTTATTCCACTCTTTTTGGTTATTTAAATCTAGGATCGTTGCAACCTCATTAAATAATAAATTACAAATTGGTTTAAAATACTCATTAGTGATTAATTCACCATTTCGAACGTTCAATATAGACGTTAAAGGGTTAATAACACAATTTATTAAACACTTTTGTTTAAGTATATATTCCCAATCATCTTGGCTTTTAAATGGAAACTCAGCTGTATGTAAACTTGATAATCGATTTAAAGCATCTATTTTCCCTTTTATTTGTCCAATTCGAATTATACCTTTACCAGTATGCGTGATTTCATTCGGAGAAGTTTTTAATGCACCGTGTTCAACTATACCTATAAAGCAATTTGGGATAGGTAAATTTTTAACGATTTCAATATGAGACATTCCATTCTGGAGAAATAATATATTCTCACCCTCATATTGACTTAACGTGCTAACGATTTGATTTAAATGATATTGCTTTACACAAACAATTAATAGATCGAACGTATTTATTTTAGGTAATAATTTATCTGCTGTTATACACATTTGTTTCGTTTTTTCATCTACTGAAAGTATAACACCTAAGTTATTTATAAGATTTGCCTGCTCTTCTGTTCTCGTAAACAATGTAACATTATGTTTATTTTGATACAAATACGATGCTGTAAGAAGACCGACTGCACCACCACCAATTATGCCTATTTTCATTGATTTCTCCATTCGAAAAATTATTTTTCCACTATTATCTTCTTGATAATAAATTTACACCGAATCTATCTTTTTTTAAATTTAATTGTACGATATAATTATATTTAAAATATTAAAAATTTACATTCTTTTTAAGGGGGAGCTTTTTTGAACATCAAGATAGAACGTTTACAAATAAATTTTAAAACACTTGAACAATTTCAGCAATTTTCCGGTTACGGTTTACAAGAGCTATCAATGCTTGAAGATCTGGAATCAAATTTAATTGATAACGAATTTCAATCTCCTTTCTATGGTATTTACTTAGGCAAGGCACTTATTGCCCGAATGAGTTTATATACCCATAGTGAAAATAATGAAGAATTAATTGAAATTAATAAAATGGAAGTTCTACCTTATTATCAAAAGAATGGGTACGGAAAAGAATTAGTAAATTTCGCTAAATCCTTTAAGAAAACAATTAAAACGATACCAAGAGCAAATTCAAATGAATTTTGGAAAAAACAAGGTTTCATTGAGGCAGATTCTGAATTTGTCATTTGGAAACCTGAAAATAAATAAAATGAAAAAACTCAACACTTCTTTAGAAGATGTTGAGTTTTTTCATTTTATTTTACCTTCGTGTCATTTTTAGAACTAATATTTACTATTTTTCGTTTTTGATCTAAAAAATCAAATAAATGTTCATACTCACTTTGAAGCTCATTTAGTTTTTCAACTAATTGTTGCTTTTCAATTTTCAATTGTTCATTTTCTTGTTTATATTTTAATAGCTTTTTTTCTAAAGATTGTATATCTTTAATTCGTCCACTGGCATCAACTTTTAATCTCAAATATTCAAGGAATTTATAGACTGACTCAAAGGTTATTTCTGGATGGCCTTTTTCTGTTGTAGCGTCTTCGTGAATCTCATTCGTAATTATTTCCGAATCGTGCGTTGGTTCTACCTCATTTGTGGGAACAGCTTGTTTTTTACTACTATTTTTTGCTTTTTCAATCTCTTCTTTGTAGAACTTTCTAACAAAAGAATTCCATCGGTAACCGCAAGCAGCAGCTGTCCTTGATAAGCTCTTTGCTACAACTTTAAAAGCCATTAATTGAGTTGACCCTTCATTTATCGTTTTTAAAACTACTTCAGCTAAGTAGTTATCTTCATCTTTAGTCCATGCATCCTGGCGATTTGCAACCATTTGCAATCCCCTCCAATTTCTTATGCAATAAGCAGATTTTACTAATTCATATGCACAAAAAAATGAAGGTAGAAGATTACTTTTCCAATTTTTTTGTAAATTGTTCGATATTTTTTATATGTTCATCTGAAAACCAAAGTGGCATAGCAGAAATAACTTCTTCTTCCATTCTTCTCTTAAGATTTTGCTCGGTCCATTTACGAATAAGTATTTTTTTATTTTGATGATGAATTTGTGCAGGAATACTTTTAGCTAAACTAATAAAGCTTTCATTATGTAAACTTGTTAAATCTTTTGATAGTTCATGTATAAAGCCGATTTTCTTAGCTTGAAATGCGGTGTAAATATTTGAGGATGATAGTAATGTAATCCAGTCTTGATGACTCATTTTTTCTTGAAGTACAGTACCTCCACCCCAAGAGGTTGGAATTCCCATTCTTCCTTGAATAAACCCTATTTTCGCATTGTGACTCGCGTATCTAAAATCGAATGCACTTGCCAGTTCGCAGCCGCCACCTAAAGCATAACCATTAATAAAACAAATTGTAATTTGAGGTAACATAGCTATTTGATAGATTACATCACACATTTTTAGATTAAAAGATTCCAATCCACTTAAATTATTTTTAAACTTTAAAATTGTGTTTAAATCTCCACCGGTACAAAAATATTTCATACCTTCCCCAGTTAATACAACTAGTTTACTTTGGGATTTCATTCGGATTTCTCGGATAATTTCAGAAAGTTTTTCTGCAGTATTTTCATCAATGCAATTCCCGTAATTAGGCCTATTTAAAAATATATAATCTATTTCATCTCTTTGATAAGTAATTACTTCAGACATTGGAATCCCTCTCTCTTTTCCTAGTTTCCTATTAGTTTTTATTATACTATACAGAAATTGAAATGGGCAGAGGTAAGAGGAAGCATGATTTTAGAGGAATCAACCTTGGACAACCTACGTTTAAAGGCAAAAGGAAAAGCACATAGTTTCCTATGTGCTCATTCAAAGACTAGCTTATTTGCTAAGTACTTGTTTTCCTTTGTAGTGTCCGCATGATTTACATACGCGGTGTGCTAATGTTAATTCACTACAGTTTGGGCATTCAACCATTCCAGGTACCGCTAATTTAAAATGCGTACGACGCTTTCTTTTTACAGTTTTGGACGTTCTTCTTGCAGGTACTGCCATTGATCCCACCTCCTTAAAGTCAGTGTTTGTTATGAAGCCGGTTATCCGGTACTTCTCAATTATCTTGTTTGTCAAAAAATTTTGCTAAACCAGCAAGTCGAGGGTCAATTTTTTGCTCTACTTCGACATGTTCCCTAACTTCCCAATCTGTTCCTGACGTTGGAGCTGTTTCTTTCCCCTCAACATCCTCTGCATAAACCTGCATTGGAATCTCGGCTAAGATACATTCCTCAATCACTGGGGTTAAGTCTAACACGTCACCCTCTAGGATGTGAAAATTCTCATCTTCACTTTTCCATTCAGATGTTGTAAAAAATGTTTCTGTTGTGGTAATCGACAAAGGATATTTTACATCAACTAATGTTCTTACACAAGGTAAAATTAAATATCCAGTTATTGTTAAATGAAACGTATAACGGTTCGTTCCAAAATCAACTCGTCCAGTAACTCGAATTGGAGAAACCTCTCGAATATCAGTATTACGTTCCTTTATTTGACTTACATCAATTGTCTCATCTAAATTTAAACCTTTATGTCTTAATTTCTGCAACTGGTGCACTGACCATTTCATAAATAAACCACCTCAAGGCAACAATGAAAATTATATATTCTTTATAATCACTTGTCAATATTTTTTCTTTACACTTCAGAAAAGCGGAGGCGACTGTTCAGCTCCGACAAGCATAAGACGGTTTTTGGCTAAGATTTGAACTTTAATCTTAGACGGAAATTGACTTATGACCTCGAGGAGCTAGGAGCCGGAGCTAGACATCTTTTCACTTCTTTGACTGAATTCCCGACAAGCATAAGACGGTTTTTAGCTAAGATTTGCTCTTTAATCTTAGATGAAAATTGGCTTATGACTCGAGGAGTTAGGAGCCGGAGCTAGACATCTTTTTTACTTCTTTTTTGAATATCTCCATCCAAAAGAAGTGGCATTCTTTCCACTTCAAAGATTAATGGAATATTTCCAATGAGCTAGCTTGTGGAACTAGACATCTTTTCTACTTCTTGACTGAATTCCCGACAAGCTTAAGACGAAAAATTCACTAAAAGTTTTAGACTTGGTTACTAGCTTTCCCCTTTAATCCTTGACCTTGCTTCTTATATGTAACCTATCTAATATATTATTTTCCACAATAAAATTCAATACAATTCACACTAGGTTGCGAATTATTTCTCAAAACTGGTATTCTTAATGTATAAATTCGTGAAATTAGTAAATATTGGAGGTGCATTTCTCTGCGTTCAGTTGGTTTAATAGTAGAGTATAACCCATTACATAATGGACATGTTTTTCACTTAACTAGTTCTAAAAAAAGTACAAATGCTGATGTTGTTATTGCGGTAATGAGTGGTCAATTTTTACAAAGGGGCGAGCCAGCAGTCGTTCCAAAGCATGTACGAACAAAGTTGGCTTTACAAGCAGGTGCAGATCTTGTTATTGAATTACCTTATATCTATTCGACTCAACACGCTAGCATCTTTGCCAAAGGAGCTATTTCAATTCTTGATTCTTTAAAATGTGATTATGTTTGCTTTGGAAGTGAAGAGGGTAAAATTGAGACATTTTATGAGTTAATTAAACAAAAGAAGCAGCTTACTTCTTCAATCAATACAAGTATACGTACTTTTCTTGATGAAGGACTAAGTTATCCTGCTGCATATAGTACAGCATTACAAAAAAATCTTGAATCATCAAAGCTAGATGTTTCACTTCCAAATAATATTTTAGGAATTCATTATTTAGAAGCTATTGAACACTTTGATAGTCGAATGGAAGGTAGAACGATTCAGCGAATAGCTGCAAATTATCATGATGAAGAAACAAATCATCATAGCATCGCTAGCGCTACTGCAATTAGAAAAATTCTAAAAGGTGACAATCAATCGATTTCTGACTTTGTTCCAAGCTTTACTAAAGATTCCATTGAAGAATACATAAATGAGTATGGTGCGCTTCATTTTTGGAATGAATATTTACCATTTTTGAAATATAAATTAATGACTTCAACTAAAGAAGAACTTGAAAATATTTACGAAGCTGTCGAAGGTTTAGAAAGAAGAGTATTACATTCTGTATTAAACTGTCTTAATTTTGAAGAGTTAATGACCTCAATAAAAACAAAGCGATATACTTGGACTCGAATTCAAAGGTTGTTAACACATATCTTAACAAATACATCAAAAAAGGAAATAGCATCAATATTAGAGAGAGATCGCGTTCCTTATATTCGTTTACTTGGTATGAGTTCAATGGGAAAAACTTATTTAAATACCAAAAAAAAATTAATCGACTTACCTATTTACACGACGATTAATCAGCAAAATCAAAAAGAACTAAGTACGGATTTGAAAGCAACCCATACTTATGCTTCGATGCTTTCATTAGACAATCAACAAAAATTAATAAAAACCGAATATTCACTGTATCCAATTATTTATGATGAAAAAAGTAATCAATTTAGTAGATCTTAAGTAGTTACAACTACATATTATAAGCTCAAAAATGGCAGGTTTAGGGATATCCCCCTTAAATCCTGCCATTTTTTATCATGCACTTATTTCAATTCAAATTATTGTTTTGTCTTTAACTTTTCAAGATAATTGATTGCTTGGTCATATGTATCAATTGGTATTATTTTCATTTTCAAGTCATGTTTTTTCGCACTTTTTACAGCTTCATTATAATTAGAATTCTTTTTACCGTTCTCATTTGGTGCAAAGAAAATCTCTGCCCCCGAATCAGACGCTGCGATTATTTTTTGAGATATACCACCAATCGGGCCAACGACTCCATTTTTATCAATTGTTCCAGTTCCAGCTATTTCATGACCTTTTGCTAAACTTTCGTCTTTTAATTGATCATAAATTTCTAGAGCAAACATTAGTCCCGCTGAAGGTCCACCGATCTCTTCTGAATTTATTTTAACTTTTGGATTTGTAGTTAAATTTAAATTTTCTGCTATAGAAACACCAATTCCAGCACGATTCGGTTCGTCTTTAAAAGCTTTTGTTTTAATATTAAAGTATTTAATTTTTCCTTTTCTACTTACTTCTAAATTAAAATTTGTACCAGGTTTTCTACTTTTTACAGTATTGGTAAAGTCATTGATCGTACTAATTTCTTGCCCATCGATTTTAGTAATAATGTCACCTAGCATTAATACGTTATGGGCTGGCATATCCTTTAAAACAGATACGACTACTATTCCGTTTTCCGTCACTTTATAAGATTTTTTAGCCTGCTTATATGCATTTAAAATCGCAGCTTGCTTTGATTCTTCCATATACCTTAATTGGCGGAACTGATAATCTTCATCACTTTCACCTTTTACTTTTATTTCATCTATCTTGTATAAATGGTAACTGTCATTAATTTTCGTACCGATATATGAATAGACATTTGCCTTACCCATTGCTACGGTTGTTAGCATAAATTCACCTTTATCTTTTTTTGCACCATCAACTTTTACATATGGCCTTAAAGGCTCTGCTAAGCCTGGTTTTGTAACATAGTATGGTAATGGAATGAAATATAAAAGAATTAGCGTTATACCAAGTACTAATAGTACATTAAGAATTCTGATCCTTTTTATCACTATTTTTCTCCTTCCATTGCTCAATCTTTTCAAGAATCTCTGGTATTAATTTTTCTGTAGCTTCTTCACCTATTTTGATAACATTTTCAAGGTTAGTAAAGTTTCTAGAATTAACATGGTCTAATTTAGGTCTAATCATAACATTAGAAGCAATTTCTCTATTTCTAACGAGCTCATGCTGCATTATTTCAATACTTTGCATAATCACGTCATAGATCGTCGAAACTTCTCCACTAACTTGAATCGGTGAAGCATCTACTCCAATAATAAAATCCGCTCCCATCTCTTTTACAACTGAAACGGGGATACGATCGATGACTCCACCATCAACTAACAGTCTTCCATTCCACGTTTCTGGTACAAAAATTCCCGGTATTGAAATACTCGCTCGGACTGCAGTAGCAATATCTCCCTCTTGAAATACAATTTTTTCTCCTGTTAACAAATCTGTAGCGATTACTGACACTGGTAAATCTAATTCTTCAAGCTTTCTTCCAAATGATAGTACTTTTATCAACTCTTTCACTCTGTTCCCAGAAATCAAACCCATTTTTGGAACGACATAGTCAATATAGTATTTAGATTGAAATACTTTTGCAATTTTATATAGTCGATCTACATCCGCACCAGCACCGTATAAAACAGCAACTAAAGCACCTATACTACTGCCTGCAATCAGATCTATAGGAATATTATGCTTTTTTAAAACGGAAATTACACCAACATGTGCAAATCCTCGTGCACCTCCTGAACCTAATGCTAAACCAATTTTCGGTTCCAAGTTGTTTCCCCTCCAATTAAACTCTTTGGTCTAAAATTGAATTCCAGCTACGTATATTTAATTGTACAAGTTTTTTTTATACATATATTACTATCTTATTTCCTACTCATTGGTCTTACTACAATTAGACAAATATCTATATGTTTTTTAAGTTTATCTTTGGAGGTTTATATGTGAAAAAAAATTATTTCATTACCTTACTAATTTTTTTATTACTCATATTTCTGACATCAACAATTATTTTGCATCCAGAGGTAGCATTTAAAGGATCAATTAGAGGGTTAAATATGTGGTGGGGAATCGTATTTCCTTCGCTCCTTCCTTTTTTCATTTTAAGTGAACTTCTAATATGCTTTGGAATTGTTCAATTTATTGGTGTATTTTTAGAGCCAATTATGAGACCTTTATTTAGAGTTCCGGGTGTTGGGGCGTTCGTTTGGGCTATGGGGATGGCATCAGGATTTCCTTCAGGTGCAAAACTTTCTGCAAAATTATATAAAGATGGGGAATTAACAAAATTAGAAGCCGAACGACTTAATTCATTTACAAATTCATCTAATCCTTTGTTTATTTTTGTTGCAGTATCTGTTGGTTTTTTTCACAATCCAAAAGTTGGGCTCGTACTTGCACTCAGTCATTATTTATCTAACGCTATTGTAGGCCTCATTATGAGGTTTTATGGAAGAAACCAACCTAACTACTCTCGTAAAGAAAGAATTCATTCTAACCGCTTTAAATACGCTTTTAAAGTTATGCATGAAAAAAGATTAAGTGAAAGAAGACCGATTGGAAAAATACTAGGGGATGCAATAGCTTCTTCCGTACAGACATTATTAATGATTGGTGGATTTATTATCGTTTTTTCTGTTCTTAATATGCTTTTAATTGAAATTGGATTTATATCGAATGTTGGTAAGATAATTGCATATTGCTTTTCAAATTTAAAGGTTAATGGCAATTTATCTACGCCTTTTTTATCTGGGTTATTTGAAATTACGTTAGGATCTAAATTAGTCAGTGAGCTAGGCAATAGTACATTATTGCAGCAAGTGGCATTAACTAGCTTTATTTTAGGTTTTGGCGGTTTTTCAATACAAGCCCAAGTAGCAAGTATTATTTCTGAAGTGAAATTAAGTATTAAGCCTTATTTAATCGGTCGTTTATTACAATCTGGAATTGCACCTATTTTAGCAATTATTTTTTGGAAGCCACTATATGTTAATCGGTTAACTTCTAATGCTATTAATAATACTTTACCTGTTATAAAGATTTTTACAGAGAAACAGTTAAACTTCGAAACATTGATTTCAGCAGGTTCATTTATAACATTAATTTCGCTTTACATTTATGTAATTATTTTAATTTATAAACTGTATATTAAAAAGTTATCTTCTTAAACCTTTTCATTTAAAAAAGAAACCTCAGTTTAAATTAAACTTGAGGTTTCTCGCGCTGTTGAAATTCAACCTTGTCAATTAAATTACCAAATATCCGTAAAGGAGTTTAATGCGATTGATTTCCACTACGGGATGCTCGCTTTCCATGGGGCGAGACCTGAGCCTCCTCGGCGAGCCTGTGGGGTCTCAGCCTTCCCGCATATCCCATAGGAGTCGAGCATCCCTTCGTTCCAATCAATTTATTCAACAAAAGTATGGTTACACTAAAAAACTTAATTTAATATCCTTTACTTAGATTAACGTAACTGATTGTTAATTAGTTTGTAGTTCAATTAAGATCGAACAAAACTTATTATAATATACATTTGAACTTATTTTTCTATATAATTAACTCTTAAATAACTTCTCAAGAATAAAAATTACTAGCGTTTTTAAATAATATAAAAATGCTCAAATAATACGACAATATAAAAGAAACCTCAGTTTTAAATAAACTTGAGGTTTCTTTTATGTTGTCTACTCATTTATAAATTATATATAAATACTTAAGCTTATATTAAACTTGAGGTTTCAAAAATTTTTCTGTTAATGCGCTATTTACACAATCTGGTACTAAATCTTTTACATTTCCACCGTATTTTGCGACTTCTTTTACTATTGAAGAACTTAGGAATGAATATTGATTATTTGTCATTACAAAAAACGTGTCAATTTCATCAACTAATTTTTTGTTCATTGCTGTAATTTGCATTTCATATTCAAAGTCTGATACTGCTCTTAGGCCTCTTAATATTGCAGAAGCGTTTATTTTTTTCGCATAATCCATTAATAGCCCACTAAATGAATCAACGCGTACATTTGGAATTGCACTCGTAGCTTCCGTAATTAATTCTTTTCTTTCTTCTAAAGTAAATAAAGAATTTTTGGCCGAGTTATTTAATACGACAACTATTACTTCATCAAACACTCTTGCTCCACGTTTAATAATATCTAAATGTCCTAATGTAATTGGATCAAAACTACCAGGACAAACAGCAATACGTTTCATCTTGTACCCCCTAAAAATTACTCCATACAAATATGATACACTGATACGCCACAAATTCCATATTTTTCTGCTTTTGTTCGTACAAATTTCCCTATTTTTTCAGGTAATTCGACATCTGTAGCATGTTCTACTAAAATTGTTCCATCTGATGAAAGTAGATTTTTTTCATCAAAAGTTTCAATTAATGATACGATTTGTTGCTTTTTATAAGGAGGATCTAAAATAATTAAATCAAATTGGATCTCTCTTTTAATAATCGCTTTAACAGCTCTTTCAGCGTCATTTCGATATACTTCAGCACAATCAGTTAGGTTACAAGTTGCTAAGTTTTCTTTAATCGTCTTAATCGCCTTCATTTCACGATCTACAATAATCGCTTTTTCAATCCCTCTACTTAAAGCCTCAATTGATAGTCCACCACTACCACCGAATAAATCTAATACAATACCACCTTCAAAGTAAGGTCCAATTATATTAAACATTGCTTCTTTTACTTTATCGGTTGTCGGTCTAGTACTCATACCAGGCACTGCCTTTAAACTTAATCCTTTATTTTTTCCTGACACTACTCTCATAATTTACACCTACTATATATTTCAATTTACGAAAATATCCTATCATAATTTCACTAAAACAAAAACATTTTTCCATATTCTTCTACTAATGTATAAAATCATCCACTTTGGAAATAATTAATTTTAACAACATCTCAGTTGATGTTGTTGCCAACCGCGGAGAAGACTTACGTTTCCCCATAAGTTCTTCCTCCGGTTTCTCCTCTCCCTTTGCCTTCTTTTAAGTGATTACACTTTAATAAGAGGGGCCCTGCAATTGCGGGGTTTTTTTTTATGCTTTTATCCTGTAGAATAAATGTTGCATTTATTACCATACTTTGTTTGAAATACTCATAAAGTATTTACGTTTTAAGGGGGAACACTCATGATCCAACGCATGATTGAAATTGGAGAAGGATACTCAGATTTATATGAACTATTTGAAATTGCTAAATCGCAAAAAGATAGAGTTAAATTTTTACTTAAATTAACAGCTGAAAATAAAGGCTCAAAATGCTGTTCTTTTGCAGTTATCTTAAGCCCTACTTCTATTGGCGAATTCCAACCAATATATTATTGTAGAGAAGGAATCACATTAAAAGACGACTCAGTTACAAAACGTGAAGTCTTGTTTGAAGAATTAGCTACAACTTTAAACAAAGAAATCATCACATTACAAATTAGACACTCAAGCTCATTTCATGAAAACGATTTATTCCATCAATATATTATCGGAATTTTACGCTTAAATCACTTAATTCCACCAATGAAATAATTAGACCAAATAATAGAATTTATTATTTTCTAATCTTTCTCATATAGTACAAAGAATATTAGGGATAGTTTTTTACCTATCCCTTACCTCTCAAACCATACCACAAGAAAAACGATTGAACGGTTTTTAATTCAGATAGGTTAACCTTCTAAATTAATTATCCATTCAATCGTTTTTAATCTACTTGATAATCATATTCCTTTGCTTCGTCTGGTTTTGCATTTTCGTACTCAGTCTTAATAAAAGGTTTATATGACAATTCAATTCGTTTCACAAAATGAAATTTTTTCAATCTCTCTATTGTTCGATCTATATCATCCATATTGCAATATAGGACTACGTATTTCAAACGTTTAGAGACAAAGTGAATATTTCCAAATTTACGTAACATTTTTGCTTGTTTTAATGATTGTAAATAAATAATAATACCTTGTCTTTGCACGAACATAGCTTTCTCCTTTAAAAATCCGTTAGAAATAGAATATCATATCCCAAATTTCTTTTGCAACGAAACTTTCATAAATAGTTTTTAGAAAGGATTGAAAATTATGTTAGATGATGTTTGGGAGCAATTTTTTAACTGCATTTCAAATTATAAACAAATTAATCACTTTTCAAACAAACAAATTTGTGGTGTCAATTTTCTATATATTCAGACAGACCGTCAACAGACTGAAGAAGCGATTAAAAAACTACTGATTGATTGCGCTAAAACCATTACTGAACACTTTAAACTAATTTACCGAATTGAATTTATTCGTAAAGAAAATAATAATAATTTCGTATTTAAACATCGATTTTACGTTCCAAATAAAAAAATGTTTTGTTGTGGAAATAATTGCGCTAACTGTACTAGGTTCAGAAAATGAATTTTATAAAAAAAAGACTCATTATTAAATAATGAGCCTTTCAGTATGATTGATTACTTCGTTTTACATCCGCACTTTCCACCTGTGCCACATCCACCAGTACTACATCCTCCACCTGTATTTACGAAGAATGGATTACCCGCTGGAACTTTTACAGAAGGCGAAACAGCTTGAGCAATTAAATAGCTAGTCTCATCTAAAAGTAATTGGATTTGATCTTCCGCATGCTTAAAAGCAGCGATTGTATCGTTTAATTGAAGTTCTCTTTTAACTTCACTCATTTTTTTACGAATTTCTTTATAATCTGGATGATATTTTCCAAATCGTTGAACATCCTCATATAAATCCTTCGTCTTCATAAAACGGCTAATAATTTCTTGCGCAGTTTTATCATTATTTAATGCAATATATGAAGTTCGATACTGATCTGCAACATCCGATTGCACGATCATTGAAGCAAGTTCTTCTGAGACTGATATAAGTTGCAAGGTTTCCATTGTTGCATACATTTCCTTACACCTCCAAGAATAAACTATATCACATTTAATTCCGTAAATAAAAGAACTTGTCCTAAGCTTTTATGTGATCAGAAATATTAAATTCATTTATCTTCCATTTACCATCTTTAAATTCAATAAAATTTGCACAAGCATTTTTTAATTTTGTCCTAAAATTAACTTTCTCAGGATCAATCGCATGTAGAATCGCCTTAATCGTATGGGAATGTGCAACAATTACAATTCGTTTACCTTCATAATTTTGGGCAATGTCTTTTAATGCACTAAAGGCTCGATCAATTAATTCTTCATTTGTTTCCATACCTTCTACATTATTATTATAAATGTTTTCATGAACATCGGAAATAGGTTTTCCACTAGCTTCACCAAATTCTCTTTCTAGAAATCGTTCATCCTCTATAATCTCATCAATTTTCGAAAACTCTGCAATTGCCTGTGCTGTTTGTTTCGCCCTAACTAAAGGACTTGTAATAATCCGATCCCACTTTTGATCACTTAAAAACAATGCACTATCATTTGCCTGTTGTTTACCTACCGTATTTAAAGGAATATCTTCTCTTCCTTGAATTATATTGTTAAAATTCCAATCTGTTTGTCCATGCCTTACTAAACAAATTTCTGTCATAACTACTACTCCTTTTTAAAACTTGCTTTCTTCATTGTAGCAAAAAGCTATGACAGATTGAATTATTATCCTTTTTAATCTTCATTTGATTCAGTATCAGAGGATTCACTACTAGTACTTTGTTGATCCTTTAATACATGAAACATGTCAATCATAAATGATGCCATTTGAACTTGATTTGACAATTTATCAACTCGTTGTGGAATAGTTTTACCAAAAAACTCAAGGGAAGCCAGTCTAAACTCATCAGTAAGCTCAGGATTTCTAGAAAGTTTACGATACCATTTAGGTTGTTGTCTCAAAAACTTCAAATAATCTTCCTCACTCTGAAGAAATTCTAATACATCTTTTCTCACTTAGATCTCCTCAATCCTGTCTAAAATTAAATTGTTGTGACGCTGGCTTTTCTTCTCTTTGATTAGTTGAAGCAGCAGGAGATTTAAATTGTGATATAAGCTGTTGAATATTAGTTAAAGTAGAATTTACATTTGTTAAGTGGCCTTGAATTTGATCTGGATCTAAATTTTTCACAAAAGAAATTACTTTTCCAACATATCCTTCTTCTGATTGTTCCGTTTTGGCAGTTTTCTTTTGAGATTTTGTATTAGTATCATTTCTATATTCATCCCACATTTCATGGTCTTCACCTTTGTAATACCAATCTTCAAAATATTGTTGCCATGTTTTTTTACCCGTTTTTACTTCCTCACGAAGTTTTGGGTGTTCCATAACGAATTGCCTAAATTGTTCGATAGATGGACGATTATTTTCATTTACCATTCATATCACTCCAATTAAAAGCATTTACTACAAAATTATGTCTTTCGAATAATTTTGTGCTTGTATGGAAATAAAAAAATCAAGCACAAACTTTCGCTTTTGCTTGATTTCGCTATTATTTTATAAAATTTTGGGTGTAATATTTATTAAAGGCCCCAACTCCTAGTGTAGTATATTCTTTTTTATACATATTTACACGATGACCTTTACTATTAATCCATCCATATACAGATGCTATACCATCTACATAATTAGCAGAAATATTTTCGCCAGCAATTCTGTAAGGAACATTTCCATCATTTAAACGATCAGCTAGACTACCATATAAATTAGAATAGTGATCAAAATATTTATTTTGAACCATATCTTTACTATGTCCTAAAGCTACTTTGGCAGCATCAGCATTCCAAGTTAAAGTGCTTAAATTCATTCTTTTACGAAAAACATTCGTTAAGTTAAATATCTGTCTCTCTTCTTCACGATCAACAATTGCTTCTTGCAATGTATTTAATTTTTTTGCATTTATTAGATTTCCACTATAAATTAGCTCGTACGGTTTTTGCTTAACTAAAGTTTCTGGAGATAAATATCGAACACCTAATAAACTTCCAGTAAAACGGTCAAAATAAAGTTGAGCAAAACAATTATTTAATGAAACAAGTGGACGTTCATGTAAATCGGTTGTCGATAATTTAAATGTGTATTGATTACTTAATATCGAGAAAGAGACTTTTTCATGTAATGCCACATTATCCATTGTTTCTTCATAGTGGCTCCCCATCACAAATGGGGTTATATCAACTTTATTACCAGCAACAAAAATTGTTACAACTTTGCCATTTAGTACACCAAATTGAGTATACTTCGTAGCATCTTTATCATAAACAAGCCAATCGTAGTCATATTGAGAAGGAACCTTTCTTGACGGTTTACCAAAGGTTTTTAAAATTTCTTGTTCACTTTTACCAATATACTGAGAAACGGAGTATGTAATTTTTTCAGTACTTGCATTTTCGATCATTGGCATATTCACTTCTTCTACTTTTTGATATTGTTTAAATGATGAAATATTGGTGATCCAATCTTTAATTAGTGGACTGAACATAAAAACTGTTATAAAACTTATTGTAAAAAAGAAAAGTTTTATAAGCTTTTCCATTTAGATCTTCCCTTCCCAATTGTTAACTCTATGTGTATATATCCATTGTAGCCAAATTATTCAAAAAAATATATAAATTAGTTAAAATACATTTATCAGCTTTTCATTGCTAATTATTGTCATAGATAATATTATATTAATAGGGATTTTTTCTAAGTAATTTAGGGGGTAATAACATGAAATTTGAGAATACAAATTTAGAAAACCATGTATTAAATGTAAATTTATTAACTGAAATCATGGAAGAATTAGGCTTTGTCCTTGCTGGTCAATGGGATTACGAAAGAGTAACTTACGATTATAAATTTGAACAACGTAATGAAATCTACTACTTACGCGTTCAAGGTTTCGCAGTAGAAGGACATGTAGAGTCAAGTAAAGGTAAAATCCAATTACTTACTCCACTTTTAGGTAAATACTATTATCCTCACGGTGTAGAGTATGGAGAAGGCGAAAACTTCCCTGAAAGTATTGTTGATAAAAGTAAAGAATTACTTAAAAAAGCTGAAGAGCAAATTTCTCTAGTAAGCAAGTTCATTATTCTATAATTATTAAAAAGAGTGAGTAAAAAGAAGTACAACTTCTTTTACTCACTCTTTTATTTTTTAATTAAAATCCTAAAACAGCTTTAATAACTGAAGTAGTGTCTCCACCTTTGTAGAAAACGTATAATAAACAATAGACGAATACACCTGTAATTGCAGTAAAAAACCAAATAATACTAGTAATCGGTCCAATTTTTTTGTGTAGTTTTAATTTGTTTTTATATCCTGAAATGATTGACACTAGACCAAATACTCCTCCAGTTGTTGCTAAGAATATATGGAAAAACAAAAATATATGATAATACAGTTTTAAACTTTTTGGTCCCCCAAAAGAAGTATTTCCGATAAAGATTGTTCTCGTTGCGTATACAATGAAAAACGAAAGTGCAAAGACTCCAGCAAAGAACATAACTTTCTTATGTCCCTCGATATTTCTTTTTGCAATAAGATACCAGCCGATTGCAACTAATATTGCACTAATTACAATAAAGCTTGTACTTATTGTTGGTAAAATTGGTAACGAATTCAAAATTTCCACCCCTACGATTTTTTAAGCAATAACGGATTACTACTGATTGGATCAATTTTATTTCCATTTTGTTCTCTTTTAGCCCATTTGAAAAAATTATAACCAATAACAGATCCATAAACTATTTCCTGGATAATTTTCATGATAACTCCGCCAACCTGCTGATCTTCCCTTGCTGACATAAAGTTAAATACTTCTGGGCCTGAAATATTTAGCGATTTTAATAAATCTGGCGATACACAAAGTTCCATCGCTTTACTCCATAATACTGGATCATTATAAGTCGCGTAAAATGGATGTCCTGCAAAAATAATAAGTGCACATGCTGGTGTTAATAAAATACCATTTCCAAACATATAACCGATTTTTTGGATATCAGAAAGTGTTTGTCTCTCAGGTAAGTTATTAATAACAGGAAACCACATAAATACTGCCATGAAAAATAATATATTTGTAAATAAGAAATGATAGACATTATTCGTTTTTACAGTATCAAATACTAATGGATAATGGTAAATCGAAAATACTACATTAAAAATAAGTAAAGCAATTAATGGTTTTGTAGCAAAAGTAAAAAACGAATTAACGAATTTTGGTTTAAGTATGTTTCTCCATAACCAATCTGGAATACCATTAATAAGAAAGATCGGTGCAACTAAGTATAATACTGCCATTTCAGTCATATGTGCACTAAAAATGATATGACCAATTAAATCGATTGGACTGCCTTGTGCGGTGTAAACTAACAATATTCCAATTACGAAATACACCTTTTGTTTAGTCTCAGTAACATGGTTTTTATCTTTAAATTTATTAATTATGTAAAAATAAGCTAAAATCACTAAAACTAAAAACACAAATAAATATGGACTCCAAAGTGCTTTAAACCCGAACATCCCTAAGCTAATCATGAATGCACACCCTTTAATTATTCTATTCACACTTATTATTTTTACCTAATGTTTAAATAATATTGGACGATGTAAATATAAAGTAGATTTAGAACTTTAACCAAAAACTTCACAAAGACAAAAAAAATTTAAACATTACTTCTATCATATAATATTTAATGAAATTATCCAAACTATTATACTACTAAATTATATAACAGTAATAACGGTTTATTCAAATTAAAATACGATTTGAAAACGTTATTCATTCTTAAATGATTGGTATTTATAGTGAATGAAAATCTAGGATGCACACTTTCTGTGGGGGCATATGGCATCCTGCTTTTCCAAAATGAGTTAAACCTTTAAAATTCAAATCTACATCTCTATTATTCATAATTCATTTTACTCCACGTTTTGATACTAAAAAAGCCAATGCAGCAGCCAAAAAACCAGCGGTCAGTTTACCGACAATCATTGGAATAACAAAGTTCTTCTCCACACCCGCTACAAATCCTAAGTGACTTCCGAAAACAAATGCGCCGCTTACGGCAAATGCAGTATTTATGACTTTCCCACGATCATCCATCTCATGCATTGTCGCAAACATAGGAATGTGATGGGCGAAGGAAGCAATGAATCCACCTAATGCCTGTTGATTCATACCTAGCTTATTTCCAAGTAATGCAAATGGCTTCTGTAATACTTTTACAAGCACAAAAACAAATGGAAAGGCACCGGCAAGTATGATCGTTATTTTTCCAACTGTTACAAAGCCTTCCGAAAGCGGCATCATACCTGGAATAATAACGATACCTGTTAAAGTTTGAATGATCATCGAAACAAGACCAATGATAATAACAATTTCAATTCCTTTTCCAAACCATTTAAACCCACGAATCATCACCGATTGAGCCAAAAGCATGCCAATGCCAATCATGACAGAAATCAAAATAGAAGGAATCAAATTTTTCAGCATCCATATAAAACCAAATCCTGCAACAAATCCACCCGCTAAGCAGCCAAATGGAATGGTCATAAGCCCAATTAAAATTCCTTTAGCAAAAAAGGGATGATCATTTTTATGGACGATGCTTAAAGCAACTGGAATGGTAAAAACAATAGTTGGCCCCATCATTGTTCCTAAAAACACCCAAGAAAAAAGAGCTGCATCACTTGATTGAGCCATTTCATTTGCTAATGAGTAACCGCCCATGTCAAGTGCTAAAAACGTGGATGAGAACATTGATGGATCTGCTCCAAGAAATTGGTAGACAGGGGATACAATCGGTGTTAACCATTTTGCTAATACAGGTGATAGTGAGATCATACCAACCATTGAAAGGGCAAGGGGTCCCATGGATTGGAAGGCTTCCTTAAATTTTTGCCCGAGTCCATACCGATTACCCATCAAATAATCGATTGCCCCTAAGACCATAAATCCGGTCATGATATATAAAATGATTTCATTCATATCGAATACTCCCCCATTCAAAAGAAAGGTCATCTTTTTTAAAATGCATTAGATGACCAGTTCAATATTTTTTTTATAATATTATTAAGTGCTTAGGAGAATGAGTAATAATTTCATAACCATTCTCTAATACTACAATATCGTCTTCAATTCGGCAGCCACCCCATCCTGGAATATAAATTCCTGGTTCAACGGTAACAACCATACCAGTTTGAAGAATTTCTACACTTTTATCAGAAAGTCGGATTGGTTCGTGAACTTCCATACCTAAACCATGACCTGTTGAATGTCCGAAACGATTTCCGAAGCCTTTTTCTAAAATATAGTCTCTCGTTAAATCGTCAATCGTTTTCGCTTTTTCACCAGATCGAATCCCTTCTGTTCCACGTTTTAGAGCTTCTAATACAATGTGATAAATTTTACGGAACTCATCCGAGCAACTTCCGACGGCGATTGTTCTCGTAATATCAGAGCAATAGCCATTATACAATGCCCCAAAATCAAGGGTAACCATGTCTCCATGCTCGATCAATTTTTCGGAAGCTACTCCATGCGGTAGGGCAGCCCTCTTTCCAGAAGCAATAATAGTATTAAAAGATGATGAGGTTGCACCTTGTTTACGCATGTAGAATTCCAGCTCATCACGTAATTCTAATTCCGAAATCCCTGGTTTAATGACATTCAAAATATATTCAAACGCTTTATCTGCGATGCTGGCTGCCGTTCTCATTAATTCTAATTCTAACGACTCTTTAATTTCTCTAACCTTTTCAACGATATTTTCCAATTGGGTCCATTGTACATTTCCATACTCTTGAAGTGTGGAGTACGTTTTTAATGTCATGGAATTTGCCTCAACAGCTACCCTTTTAAGACCTTGACAGTCGATTTCATTGGCAACTTCTTTTTCTATATTACCGTTATGGACAATAATCTTAGCGTTTTTCACTTCATTTTGTGCCTGTTGAGCATAGCGGAAGTCAGTGATAAAAGTAGCAGCATTTTTTGAAATTAGCACCATACCTGCAGATCCTGTAAAACCTGTCGTATATCTGCGATTTTCACTCTTTGTAATTAATATTGCATCGACATTGTTATCTAATAGCTGTTTCTGTATTTTCTCAATTCTGTTCATCATCGCTCACTCCTACAATCATTAATTCTTTTGGAAATTTCGTTAAAACTTCACAACCGTAATCTGAAATGACAACATCGTCTTCGATACGAACACCACCAAGACTATTAAGATAAATGCCAGGTTCAATAGTGATGACCATTCCTGATTTCAATAAGCCTTCATTTACTTCATTTATAGATGGTGCCTCGTGAATTTCAATACCTAGACCATGACCGATTCGATGTGGAAAAAAATCACCGTAGCCAGCTGCTTGAATGACACGTCTTCCTGAAAGATCAACATCACCAATTCTTGTTCCAGGTTGAGAAGCTTCCACCCCAGCAAGATTGGCCTGTAAAACTGTATTGTAGATTTTAACGAGTTCGCTACCAGGATTACCATACATGATTGTTCTTGTGATATCAGAGCAATATCCCTTATATTTCACACCTAAATCAAATAGCGCAGTATCTCCTTTTTTTAACTTATTGTCACCTGAAGCTCCATGTGGATTACTTGCATTTTGCCCAAACAAAACAATGGGAGGGAATGACATTTCTTTAATCCCTTTTTTCTTTAATTCAAATTCAATTTTCCCTAGCACTTCAAGTTCTGTGATTCCTTCTTTTAATGCATCAATACCCACTTGTACCCCGTAATCAGCAAAAGCGGCGGCTTCACGTAATATTTCAATTTCATCAGCATCTTTTACTAATCGCATTTCAGTAAGTATCGAATCTAGTGATGCAAACTCTACTTCACCAAAGATCTGTTGCAGTTTTTCAATGTAAGAATAGGAGATATCATCTTTCTCAACCGCAAATTGATTCATTTTGTTTCTGCTTTCTATCAAGTGACCAACAAGTGCCCACGGTTGATCGGAATCTGTGTAACTTAGGATTTGATGTTTCCAGCCTGCTTCCTTTATCATTTGAACTTCCATTGCTGGTGTAATAAAAATGGGTTCATCATTTGGGAAGACAAAAATACCTACAAATCGTTCGTGCGGATTGTAATCAAAATTCGATAAATAAAAAATATTTTGGCGTGATGTGACCAAGCCACCTGGAATACTTTGTTTTTGTAAAAATGTTTGTAATTCTTGCATTCGATAATTCATGATCATTTCCCCTTTAATGGTTTTAATTAGACATGAAGTATTAATGCAAGTTCTGTGCCATTTTTATATTCTATTATTTCAGAGGATTGTTTAGGAAAAAGTGTAAAGATTTTTAGACACTGTTAAACGTTTTGTGTCTAAATGTATAGACAGTAGTGATTTGACAGAACGGTGGAATATGACATATGTAGTATGATTATTTAAAAGTTGCTACTTATGGATTGAGGAGAAATAATGGGAGATAACTGCTTAAACATTTGATTTCTATGTTCTAAATCAGCCCAGGAGTTTTTTCGCTCGTCTGGACTAATTTAGTCGAAAAGGCTTTTTGTTTTAAAGCTCAATCTTTAATTTTTTCATTTTATTATATAAAGTAGCTCGAGATATTCCTAGTTTTTTTGCTGCTGCTTGCTTGTTCCCTTCCTCTGTTTGAATGGCTTCAATGATTTTATTTTTTTCAAAATCATTTAGATCATCTTGCAAGGAGTCATCATTGACAGTAGGTAACAATGTAGATTGTAGCAACTTTGGAGGTAAAGCTCCTATAGTGATGGTTCCTTCTACTGACAGTAATACTAATCGTTCAATAACATTTCTCATCTCTCTTACATTTCCAGGCCAATCGTATTGTAATAAGGCGGAAGTTACCTGAGGGTCAACTATTTTAATCGTTCGATGATATAGTAAAGAAAACTCATAGATAAATTGATGAAGGAGCTCCATTACGTCTTCTTTTCGTTCCCTTAACGGGGGAATCGTAATGGATAAAATGTTAAGACGATAATAAAGATCTTCACGAAATGTATTAGCTTCAACCATTGCTTCTAAATCCTTATTTGTAGCAGCAATGATTCGACACCCCGCTGTTAGCTGCTTTGTACCACCAACGCGGTAATACGTTTTATCTTGCAAAACTCTAAGTAACTTCACTTGCATATCCAACGGTAAGTCCCCAATTTCATCCAGAAAAAGTGTTCCTCCGTTCGCCAACTCTAGTTTTCCTTTTTTACCTTTTACATCTGCACCAGAAAATGCTCCTTTTTCATAGCCAAAAAATTCACTCTCAAACAATGATGGTGTTATCGCACCACAGTTTACAGCAATAAATGGAGAAGATGATCCACGATAAAAATGGATAGCTTTTGCAAAGACTTCCTTCCCAACCCCCGTTTCACCAAGTAATAAAATATTTGCACTCGTTTCAGACATTTTCTTTGATAACGAAATTGTTTCTTTCATCAATTGACTGGAACCTTTAATTTGTTGAAAAGAATCGTGTGACAATTGCAGTCTTGAAACCTCCTTCTGCAATTGTAGGATTTTGGAGGAAGCATTCATAAGTTCTTGATTCATTATCACTTGGCTCGTAATGTCGGTTTCAGCCGCAACTGCACCAACAATTCGATCATTTATGAAGATTGGGCTGCTATTAATCATGACAAAGAGATCCTCACGTGGTTTATGCTGCTTATGACGAAAGGATTGACCTGTATCCATTGTAACTTTATTCAATAACATATCTTTCGGAAAAAATTCCTCCATTTTATTCCCTATAATTTCTTCTTTAGGAATTGAAAAAATCCTTTCAGCACCATGAGTCCAAACAACTGTTTTTCCAGCTTCATCTACAATCGAGACCGAACCATCCATTGTATCAATCATCGTTCGAAAATAGGCCTCTAAATATTGATAAGATTCAAAAACTTTGGAAACTAAAACAGCAGAATTGATATAGCCCTTAATTTTTTCCTCTCCATCTATAATGACTACAACATCTGATGTTTGCAATTCTTGAATCACATCTTGAATAACAGCTTTTTCATTGAATACGCTGGCTTTTTTCCAATCAAATTCTTTTATATTCCTACTCTTAAAATGAAGATACTCATTGATCGTTAACATCCAGACTTCATTATGATGCTGTTTAAATATATACGCTGCTTCTTTATTGAACTCCATATCAGAGTACAAAGAAAAATTTCTTTGCAACAAATCTTCTATTCTAGGAAGAAGATGCTTCATAAAAATGCCACCACCTATTTGTATCTTTTTTCATATTACTCTATCATTACGATGAGTTTATGTCATGATTATGATCTGTGAGTTCTAACGCTCCATATTGCTACAGTTAAGCAACTTTCAACTGAAAGATGTTTTGTGTTTTACTTTAAAGGAGTTCTGGAATTTTTAGTTTTTTGTAAGCTAATGGTGTCAAGTTCATTGACTTTCGGAATTTATCAATAAAGTAACTTGTGCTGTTAAATCCAACTTGAAAGGCAACTTCAGTTACATTCGATTCTGGTTGTTGTAGTAATATTAAACTTTTTTGTATTCGATAATCGGTTACATAGTTTAAAGGAGTTGTTTTTAAAATACGATTGAAATATCGACAACACTCAGATCGGCTTAATTGACCCGCTCTTGCAATGTCGTCTAATAGTATTTTCTCAGAAAAATGTAGGTGTATCCAATTTAACATTTGCTTCATTCGGTTACTCTTTACCACTACCGACTGCTCATACTCTAATTCAATCCCATTCATAATTAAATTCTTCCAAATTAATGTGAGATGTAAGCTGACATCGATTTCATAGAATGGTGAATTTTGTTTGATCATCTCATTGATTTTCAAAATATAGCATAAAATGCTATTGGCCCATAGCTCCTTTGGATCTAGGAATAAAAATGGGATATTAGTCGCCTGATAATAAGGCTTTACAAAGGTTGTATAAAGTTCTTGAGACAAAACGAAACTTGGAGAAACATTTAAGCAAATATAGGTACAATCTGAATCGTTCCGATCTTTTGCCATATGCAGGCAACCACTATTTATAAAAAGCCCTTCCCCTTCTTGAACAAAAATATTTTCTTCATTTATTTGAAAAATTGCTTCTCCTTTAACAACGTGAACAAACTGAAATTCATCATGCCAATGAAGTGGTATATAACTATTAATGTTTTGCTTAATCGTTGTTTCATAACATGCAAATGGCAAAACAACAGTATGATGTTTAGTTAATTCTTTCAAACTTTTATCAACCATAAAGTTTTTAATTTGCATTTCCCGATATCCACCTCAATATCCTTACATTTTTCCATTCGATTTGAGTATTATTTTAGCATTTTTCCACTTATCATTTAGCTTATTATAACACTATTTTTATATTTGAAGGTGGAGACTAAAATCATGAATAGACGTAAGGGAATAGTTCTTGTTATCATAGGAGCAGTATTTTGGGGGATTGGTGGTACAGTCGCAAAAAAACTTTTTCAACAGTATCAAATCGATGTAGATTGGCTAGTAACTACCCGTTTGCTTATAGCTGGGTTATTACTCCTAGCCATTCAATATTTTAAAAAAGACCGTTCTCAGATCCTTGGGGTTTGGAAAAATGGAAAGATCGCAATTCAACTAATTATCTTCGGGGTATTAGGGATGCTAGCCGTTCAATACACATATATGGCTTCTATTAAACATGGAAACGCTGCTGTTGCAACACTATTACAGTATTTAGCACCTGTAATGATTATCCTTTATTTAATTGTACGCAAACAAACCACTCTAACAAGTAGAGATTTGTTAACTGTTTCTCTAGCATTAATTGGAAGTTTTCTCTTATTAACAAACGGCTCAATTTCGCAATTATCTGTGCCAGTACTTGCAATCGCTTGGGGTGTATTATCTGGAGTAGCTTTAGCATTTTATACTTTATTTGCCATACCGTTGCTTAAGCAATACGACTCACTTGTCATTGTCGGATGGGCTATGATTATCGGTGGATTTTTATTGAGTTTTGTCCATCCACCTTGGCAAATGGACTATAAAAACTTAACGCTTGAAGCAATTTTATATTTAGTCTTCATTATCATATTCGGTTCAATGATAGCATTTTGGTTCTATATCGAAAGTTTACAAAGCCTTCCACCTAAGGAATCAAGTCTGCTTGGAAGTATCGAACCTCTAGCTGCTGTCTTAACTACAATCTTTTGGTTAAAAGAACCTTTTGGTTTTTTCCAATGGCTTGGTACAGCTTGTATTATTGGAATGATATTATTATTGGCTTTGAATAAAGAGTCTTCCTCAAAAACTAGCCAACCTCCTGATAATAAAGAGCCGCTTAGAGTTAGTTGAATTGCTTTTTTGAACTGTGAAATAGGAGCTGATTAATCAATCAGCTCCTAAATTATGAATGATCGTATCGTAATGCGCTAATTGCATAAAGAGTAATATGAACTTCAATAACGCATGTGCTTGTTATGTATCAATATTTATTCATGAAATCTAATGGAAATAATACAGAGTATTATCACTTGACTGTCTTTGAACTTACACGTCTTTTTCACGGTCAACGATTTCTTGATTTATTGATATCGGTTTCCTAAATATTTTTTTCTGTACGTTTTACCTTGATCAGGAATATCCATGAAACCTTGTGCACCCCAAATTACATGCTCTGTTAATTTATCAATACTACCACTTAGCTCAACCTTTTCTTCCATTTCAATATCTTCATCATTAGGAATTTCCATATCCATCTTTGAATCATCCCTTCCATTTTACTGTTCAACCATAACCGAATTAGTACTCATTCTAAAATTATTTCGGCTTTATAGTTTTCTTCCACTGAACTTTCTTATACCATTGAACTACTCACCACTTAACGCCCTTACAGGTTGTTTGAAGTGGGAGATTCTTGGGAACCTTTCTTTTACTTAAGACTGAGCAGATCATTGAGATATGAAGCAGACAGCAAAAAAGCCTTTAGACTTATCACGCCTAACCGACATTCACCTCCCACCTATTACTGGTGTTATCACACCTTCACGTAATTCTGGAAGGAGTCTTCTGTCGGATAATGATAAAAATCTCCATAGTTGAGTTGGCTCATTGATTGACCCCAAAGAGAACATCAATGAAAATATATTATTCTCGTTAAGTATTTCTTTAGTAGTTTTGGGGATAATTTATAAGTCTAAAAAATTTTACTAGGAGGAAATATGATTGATTTACTACAATAGGTTTGGTACAAAAAGAGACTTAACAGTAAGTGAAGGCGATCGTGTAGAAATTATTAAAAGAAGTGACATTTATTGTATTAATGAGGAAGAACCTATTTATCATTCTGGAACGATAACGAAAATTGATTATGAAGATTTAAATAGAGCGCCAGAAAAAGAAGCTGTTGGTATTTGGGTAAAATTTGATAAGGATAACGTATTTAATGATGGCGAAGAAGATCTTGTTGCATTAGCTGAGATAGAGGAATTGTTTAAGAAAAAATATGACATTGTTGGTTATGCTATGGTAAATGAAGGTGTTACATTAAGCATTACAGGAGAAGGTTTAGGAAAAATCATTAACTTCGATTACCAAGATGGAAGTTTACTTCCTGTATCAATACAAGATGCTAATGGAGTAGAAAAAGGAACTATTACTCAAGCTGATGAAGAATTAATTCAAGAACTCAAGCGTTATGGTACACCACAAAAATACTTTCATTATGTGCTTTCTCAATCTAAATAAGTTCTCCATACTGGCAACATTAAAAATCTTCAATTGTAGTTACTAATGGCAAATTTACAAAAAAACTATACGATTTATACAATCAATTAATATCATTTGCAAGGTATTACATAAAGGTTTCAAAAATCAAACAAGGCTCTTTCTTAATTAGCCTTGTTTTCTTACATATAATCTCGTTGAACTACTCATGCGTTAGTTACATTAATTATCAAATAATGGCATTATATCAATACCACCCAAAACCAAGTATGCCATTATCTAAATTACTTTCATTCCATTCTAAAATTCCTTCTCCTTCGACGATCCCTTGTTCTTCCATCTCTTTTTTATAGAACTTTATAATATCATTACGTTTTAAGTCATCCTCAGGTAATTCAACTAATAAGGAGTCAGCATAGGGTCCTCCTTCATCTTCAATACGGTCTTTTTCATCACTAATACCTACTACACACACTTTTCCTGCACCTAGTTCATAAAGTTTCTCGACAAAATTAATAGCGTTAATTGTTTCACCGAATCGATTAGTCGCAAATGCTGATGGATTATTATTACTCTTAAGCCACTCTAGTGCTTCAATTTTTTTCAATCAAATCATTCCACCTTATTGTAATTTTACGTTTATGTTAGGATTTTGATATAAAAGAAAAATCTCCTGCAAAATAGACCCTTTTTTAATGTGTTTTTAAAGTTCTACAATACAATGTTTCTTATTGAACTAATCTGCAAGTAAGTCCCACAAATTATCAACAATGTACATAAACAAACATAAAAAAAGGAAGTGAATTTAATTCACTTCCCTTTTACATCATAACCAGATTAATGTTAAGAATGTTAAAAGTGTAATTACAGCAACTGTAAGTCCTGAATATAGGAAGAATGCTTGTGTGCTGTGACCTTTATTTTTCATGTGCATGAAGTAATAAAGTTGGAACACTAATTGTACTACAGCAAGTAATAAAATAAATGGTACTGTAAAGTATGGGTCCATTTTATCTCTGTATAATACTGCTGCGAATGATGCAAGTGTTAAAACGATCATTAATGCAAATGAAATTAATTGCTGTTTCATTTCTTCTGCATGTTTACGTCTGTGATACTTTATTTCAACTTGATTTCTTTGATGAGAGTTTGTATTTGTACCCATTTTCTTATCCCACCATTCCCATTAAGTATACTACTGTAAAGATGAAAATCCATACTACGTCAATGAAGTGCCAGTATAAACTTGCAATATAAAACTTCGGAGCGTTGTATAAATTTAAACCT
Organism: Gottfriedia luciferensis; assembly: GCF_001712755.1. GTDB lineage: Bacteria > Bacillota > Bacilli > Bacillales > Bacillaceae_G > Gottfriedia > Gottfriedia luciferensis_B. The sequence goes on along the minus strand of NZ_MDKC01000037.1, from coordinate 171,847 downwards.
CTTCCACCATTTCGAAGCATTAAAGTAGTGATCCAAAGTAAACCAACAAATACGTGGGCACCATGAGTACCTACTAATGTATAGAATGAAGAACCAAATGCACTACTCTTAATTGTAAAATGATATTCGTGCATATAGTGTCTAAATTCGTAAATTTCTAATAATAAAAATCCTAGACCTAATAAAACTGTAATTCCTAACCATAGCATCATCTTTTTGTGTTCAAAGTTTTTCATGTGGTACATAGCGTAAACACTTGTAAGAGATGATGTTAAAAGTAACATTGTAGCAATGAATACTAATTTTGGTTCGAACATTTCTGCAGCACTTGCTCCACCAGCAGTAGAGTTTCTTAAAGCTAAGAAAGTACCAAATAATGATGCGAATAATACAGTTTCTCCACCAAGAAATAGCCAGAATGCTAAGAACTTATTTTTACCTTCTTCTGTAGCTTTTTCAGGGTTATGAGGAAACGTTTCAGCTGTAAATTTTTGATTCATTTCCATTATGCCTCAACCCCCTCATCAGCTATGTCTTCTTTATGGATATGGAATCCATGATCATCAATCCAAGAACGTAAGAACATTGAACCGAATGTAATAACTAAGCCAAGAATTAAAACACCAACTGCAGTGTGATTCTTAAGTTGGTCATTATACAATGCCCCAAATGCTGCAATAAATAAGCCAACTGACATAACAAACGGTAAAATAGATGAGTTTGGCATATGAATATCACCTAGTGGTTCAGCAGGTGTCATTTTGCCGTCTCCTTCTATTTTTTCTACCCATAGAGCGTCTAATCCACGTACATATGGAATTTGAGCAAAGTTATATTCTGGTGCAGGAGAAGGAATTGACCACTCAAGTGTACGACCTACACCCCATGCATCTCCAGCAGCTTTCTTACCTTTAATTGCTGTATAAACTACGTTGATTAACATAACGATTGTAGCTAGACCCATGAACATTGCTCCGATTGAGCTGATCATGTTTCCTGTATCTAAGCCTTGTCCAGGTAAATATGTAAAGTAACGACGAGGCATACCCATTAAACCTAAGAAATGTTGGATAAAGAATGTTAAATGGAAACCAATAAAGAATAAAAAGAATGTAATTTTACCTAATGTTTCATTTAAGATTTTACCAAACATTTTTGGCCACCAGTAATGTGCACCGGCAAATAGACCAAATACTACCCCACCTACGATTACGTAGTGGAAGTGAGCTACTACGAAATAACTATCATGGAATTGATAGTCAGCAGGAGCTGCAGCGTTCATAATACCAGTTACCCCACCTAGAACGAATGATGGAATAAAAGCAACTGACCAAAGCATTGGTGTTGTAAAACGAATTTGTCCGCCCCACATTGTTAATAACCAGTTAAAGATTTTAACCCCTGTAGGAACTGCAATTGCCATTGTTGCAACAGCGAAAATTGCATTTGCTACTGCACCAAGACCGTCTGTAAACATATGGTGAGCCCATACCATGAATCCTAAGAAACCAATCAAAACTGTTGCGAATACCATTGAAGAGTAACCGAATAAACGTTTCTTTGAAAATGCTGGAATGATATCTGAGAAGATACCAAATGCCGGTAATATAAGAATGTAAACCTCTGGATGTCCGAAAATCCAGAATAAATGTTCAAAGATCATTGAGTTTCCACCTAAAGATGCATCAAAGAATGCAGTTCCAAATAGGCGGTCAAACATTAATAACGCTAACCCGATTGTTAATGCCGGGAACGCAAATAAAATAAGTGCTGATGTTACAAAAACTGTCCAAGTAAATAGTGGCATACGCATGTATGTTAACCCTGGAGCACGCATGTTAATAATCGTTGCTAAGAAGTTAATACCACCTGCTAATGTACCAATACCTGAAATTTGTAGACCTAATAAGTAGAAGTCTACACCATGTGATTTACTGTGTAGAGCTAGTGTCGCATATGAAGTCCAACCTGCGTCAGGCGCTCCACCTAAGAACCAACTTAGGTTTAAGAAAACTCCACCAACGAAGAATAACCAGAAACCTAAAGAATTTAAAAACGGGAAAGCTACGTCACGAGCACCAATTTGTAAAGGTACTACCGCGTTAAAAAATGCAAAGATCATCGGCATCGCCGCTAAGAAAATCATTGTTGTACCATGCATTGTTAATACTTGGTTATAAGCATCACCAACTAAAAATGTGTTGTCTGGCTTAATTAATTGTATACGAATAAATAACGCTTCCATCCCACCAACTAAGAAAAAGAATCCGCCTGCAATTAAATACAGGATTGCAATTTTCTTATGGTCGACTGTCGTTAAGTAGTCCCACAATAGTGGTTTCTTTTTCGCTACAGAACTCACAGTATTACCCCCTTTGCTTCATATCCATTAATTTATTTTGCAATTTTTAAGCTAGTTAAGTATGCAGTTAATGCATCAATCTGATCAGCTGATAAGTCACCATATTTACCTGTCATAAGGTTTCCTGGCTTCATAGCTTCCGGATTTGTTAACCATTTTTTGATGTTTGCTTCATTATTTTTAGCAATACCAGCAACCATATCACGATCACCGAAGTTAGCTAAGTTTGGAGCAAGTCGTGCAGCAGGTGGTCTTGTATCATTTGCATCTGCAGCATGACAACCAATACAGCTTTGTTTGAAGATTTTTTCACCTTCTTGTGCATCTGCTGTTACAGCTTGACCTTTCTGATTCTTCATATCAGCTAACCACTTATCGTAATCGGCTTGACTTACAACTTTAACTTTAAATTGCATTAATGAATGTGAAGGACCACAAAACTCTGCACAGAATCCATTATATGTACCTTCTTTATCCGCTGAAAGCCACATTTTGTTTTCGCCTTCAACGTTTGTATCAAGCTTACCTGCTAATGATGGTACCCAGAATGAGTGTTTGATATCTTGACCTTTAAGGTTTAAGATAACTTTTTTACCAACTGGGATATACATGTCTTGAGAAGTAATGAATTTTTGTTTTGGATACTCAAATTCCCACCAGAAAAGATGAGCATTTACATTAATAACAATTGCATCTTTTTTCTTCTCATCTTTTGCTATTTGCTTCTCATCTGAAAGCTTAAACGTTTGTGATACTGTTGGTACTGCTAAAATAATAAGTAAAATAACAGGAATAATTGTCCAAAGAAGCTCTAAGAAATGATTACCTTCTACTTGCTTTGGAATAATATTCTCTTGACCTTTACGGTGACGATATTTCACGATTACGTAAAGGAAAAGAACTGTTACTACAGCAACAACGAATACCATGATCAACGTACTTAGCTTCATAAGATCGTATTGCATTTTTGCTACTTCACCTTGAGGATTCAGTGTAGATTGATTTGCATGTCCACATGCACTCAAAATAACTGCTATCAAGGAAATTAGCGAGACTAATCGCCAATGTTTCATAAGTATACTTCCCCCTCTTTCAATTTAAAGTGTTTCATTCTTATTTAAAAATAAGATTAAACAAACAATAAAAAAATCCCCCGTAATACCCCTAATTAAAACGAAATTGTAAACACAATCATTGACATAAATAGAAGAGTTAAATAGTTTATGGAGTATATAAACATCAGTTTAGAGAACTTTTGATCATCCTTTTGTTTATAACAATATAATCCTAAAATAACCCATCCAATATTCAATATTGTTGCAAAAATAATAAATGGTAAACCTAGAGCTTGCATGTAAAATGGCAGTGGTAATAAACATAATACCCAAATCATCACTTGACGTTTCGTCATTTCAAATCCGTAAACGACTGGTAGCATTGGAATTCCCGCTCTTTTGTATTCTTCAGAACGTCTCATCGCAAGTGCTAAGAAATGAGGTGGTTGCCATATAAACATGATTAAAAACAGCATCCAAGCAATTGGATGCAAATTCGCATCGATTGCTGCCCATCCAATTAATGGGGGTGCTGCACCAGATATACTACCTACTACTGTGTTTAACGTGTAATTACGTTTCGTCCAAAGAGTGTATAGTACGATATATGTAAATGCACCAATAAATGCATATACAACAGCCATTAAGGTTGTGAAAGCCATAAAAGTAAAGCCCACAATTAATAAAAGAATACCAATCGAAATTGTAACGCTTGGTTTAATATTACCGGTTACAGTCGGTCTGTTTTTCGTTCTCTCCATATATGGATCAATATCACGATCAATATAGTTATTGATTACACATGATCCCGCAATAATAAGTGATGAACCAATTACAGTAATAATTGCTTTTGGTAAATAATCTAATATATCTAATCCATTTATTTGGATTGCTAACCAGATACCTGTAAAAGTTGTCAGTATATTAGAGTTTACGATCCCTATTTTCATTAAAGAAAGTAAATCTTTCTTTAGTGAACTAGAAGGATGATTAGTTTCTTCGTTATTAGAAACATTATTAGCTAATTGTTCCAAGTCAATCCTCCTCTTTTTTTGCAAAACTTCATTTTTCATACCCATTTTTTAATGGTTCATAATGAGTTTTTAATTTAGACATACTTCTATTAAACTAAATTCAATGAAATTTTTGTGATAAATATATGAACAAATTGTGTACGTTTCAAAAAAATTTTAACGTAAACAGCCTATCTTTTCAATACTAAATACTATTTAATTATAAAATTAATTATTTCTATATTTCAAAAATGAATACATTCAAAGTTAAGAAAAAACAAATATTATGTCTAAATATGAAGGTTACCTTTGAATTTTATGTCGTAATCTTATATGATATAGAAGTATTATTTACAGAATAATTTTTTTAATAATTAAATTTTAAAATTATTATTATTTTATAAAAGTGGGTGGATATACTTGCTACGTGTTTTAAAAGGGGTATCGTTAATTACCTCATTCATTCTTTTAATTGTTTTATTGGGTGGTGCACTCGTAACAAAGACTAATTCTGGACTCGGTTGCGGAAGATCATGGCCTCTTTGTAAAGGTCAAATCATTCCTGATCATCTGACTATTCAAACTGTCATTGAATTATCTCATCGTGCAGCATCAGGCCTTGCTGGGATATTTGTTTTATTATTAGCAGTCCTTGCTTGGATTGTCATTCCTCATAAAAGAGAAACAAAGTTTTTAGCAATCATTTCTTGTATTTTTCTAGTTGCTCAAGCATTAATTGGGGCAGCCGCGGTTGTTTGGGGTCAAGTCCCAGCTGTAAAAGCAATTCATTTTGGTATTTCTCTAATTTGTTTTGCTGCTGTAGTCATGTTAACATTATTAATTTTCGAGCGTGATCGCAATTATCAAAAAAATTCTTTTTATGTCGGAAAAAGAATGAAATTTCATACTTACGGTTTATGGATTTATTCATACTTAGTAGTTTATACTGGCGCTCTTGTCCGTCACGAAAATGCTAGCTTAGCTTGTCCTAGCTGGCCATTATGTAGTAAAGCAAACAACGGTATTCCCACACAAGTTCATGAATGGATTCAAATGGGGCATCGATTCGCTGCATTTCTTTTATTCGTCTGGGTAATTATTGCTTTTGTACATGCTTATAAATACTATCGTAATGAGCGTGGCATTTATTTTGGATGGTTTGTATCTTTAATTCTTGTTACTCTTCAAGTAATTTGTGGAGCGGTTATAGTCTTTACAAACCTAAATATTTATGTTGCATTAACACATGCCATTTTAATTTCATGCTTGTTTGCAATATTTAGTTTCCAAAGTTTAGTTTGTACAAGAAGTAAAAGCTCAAATTCTGAGTTACTTCAAAATAAAAATATCTCATAAAAAAGGTATTTCTTCCACTTAATTGTAGAAGAAATACCTTTTTTTACATTTAAAATTAAAGCGAAGAAGAGATGTCCTTTTACTGCAACTTCTCTAACTTCGCTATACATTGTACTTTTTATCTTTGATCTAGTTCTATTAGTAAATCACCTGTAGAAATACTCTCTCCTGATGTAATTAGAATGTCTCTTATGACACCAGTAAATGGAGATTGGACAGTAGTTTCCATTTTCATTGCTTCTGTAATTGCTAAAGTTTGACCTTTTTCAACTACATCTCCCTTTTTAACTAGTACATTTAAAACAGTACCTGGCATTGTTGCGTTAATATGGTTTGGATTACTAGTGTCCCCTTTTCTTTTTTGAACGACAGTAGATTTAATAGAGTAATCTTTAACCACTATTTCTCGAGGCTGACCATTTAATTCAAAGTATATTACTCTTGTTCCGTCAGGTTGAGCTTGACCAATCGAAACAAGTTTAACAATCAGTGTTTTACCTCGTTCAATATCTACTTTAATTTCTTCATCCAGTCTCATTCCATGGAAGAAAGAAGGTGTATCAAGTACAGATAAGTCTCCATAGCTTTCTACATTTTTTTGATAGTCAATAAATACTTTAGGATATAGGCAATAAGCTAATATATCAAAATTAGTAACCTGGCGATTTAACGTCTTGAATAAATACTCCTCAACATCTTTAAAATCGATTGGTTTTAATGACTCACCAGCTCTTTCAGTTAATGGCTGTCTGCCTTTTAAGATGATACGTTGTAAACTCTTTGGAAATCCTCCATGAGGTTGTCCCAATTTTCCTTCAAAAAATTCGATTACTGAATCAGGAAAATCGATATGCTCTCCTTTTTCATATACAGAATCTTCGTCTAAATTATTTTGAACCATAAACAAAGCCATATCTCCAACAACTTTTGAAGAAGGTGTTACTTTAACGACATCTCCAAATAGTTGATTTACCCTACCATACATATCCTTAACTTCTTCAAATCGGTCTCCTAAACCAACACCTTTAGCTTGTTGTTTTAAGTTAGAATACTGACCACCTGGCATTTCATGTTGATAAACCTCTGTATGTGGTGAAACCATACCACTTTCAAAACTACTATAATACTTACGAACGCCTTCCCAGTATGTTGATAACTGCTCTAAGCCGTTTATATTTAAGTTTGTCTCGTTATTTGAACCTTTTAGAGCATAATATAAACTATTTGCACTTGGTTGAGAAGTTAATCCAGACATACTTCCAATTGCGATGTCTACAACATCTACGCCAGCTTCTATTGCTTTTACATATGTGTATAAACCATTACCACTCGTATCATGAGTATGTAAGTGGATTGGTAGATCTACAGTATCCTTCAATTCACTAATTAACGTATAAGCAGCCTGAGGCTTTAATAGACCTGCCATGTCTTTAATAGCTAAAATATGTGCACCAGCCGATTCTAAATCCTTTGCAAGCTCTTTATAATACGCTAGATTATATTTTGTTCTAGTTGGGTCTAATATATCTCCTGTGTAACAGATCGATGCCTCAGCAAGCTTTCCACTCTCTCTTACAGCATCTATTGCAACTTCCATCCCTTTAATCCAATTTAGACTATCAAATATTCTAAATACATCGATTCCAGCTTGAGCCGATGCTTCAATAAACTTTTTAACAAGATTATCAGGGTAATTTTTATATCCAACTGCATTTGATCCACGTAAAAGCATTTGGAATAATACATTTGGAACTTGTTCTCTTAAATTTAATAATCTTTCCCATGGATCTTCATTTAAGAAACGGTAAGCTACATCGAAAGTTGCTCCGCCCCACATTTCCATAGAGAATAAGTTAGGTAATAATTTTGAAGTTTGTTCTGCTACTGTAATTAGGTCTTTTGAACGAATTCTCGTTGCAAGCAGTGATTGGTGAGCATCCCTAAACGTTGTATCTGTAAATAAAACATTCGGTTGATTTTTTAACCACTTCGAAAATTCATCCGCACCTAATTTATCTAGTAATTGTTTAGTTCCACTTTCAGCATTTTTTATATGATTTACATTTGGAATGATAATATCATCATAAGCTGGTTTTTCTTTAACCGATATACCTGGAAATCCATTCACTGTTACATTCCCGATATAATTTAATAATTTTGTTCCGCGGTCTCTTCTTTTTGCAAAAACAAATAATTCCGGAGATGAATCGACAAATGAAGTATTATACTCACCAGATAAGAAATCTGGGTGTGTCGTAACATTTTCTAAAAATGGAATATTTGTTTTAATCCCACGGATACGGAATTCTTTTAAATTTCGATTTAACTTCGCAATTGCGCCTTCGAATGTCAATGCATGAGTTGTAACTTTTACTAATAATGAATCATAGTAAGGTGTAATAACAGCACCTTGGAAGCTGTTACCAGTGTCTAATCTTACACCAAAACCTCCACCTGAACGATATGCCATAATTTTTCCTGTATCAGGCATAAAATTATTTAGTGGGTCCTCCGTTGTAACACGTGCTTGAATCGCAAAACCAATTCTTGGAATCTCATCTTGTAATGGTATTCCTACTTTATCACTATGTAAACTATTACCTTGTGCAATTAAGATCTGTGTTTGAACAATATCAATTCCTGTAATCATTTCAGTAATTGTATGTTCAACCTGTACGCGTGGATTAACCTCAATAAAATAAAAATCATTACCAGAAACTAAAAATTCAACTGTACCAGCGTTAACATATTCTACTTCTTTCATCAATTGAACAGCCGCGTCGCAAATTCTATTTCTTAAATCTTCACTAATCGAAGTACATGGTGCAACTTCAACTAATTTTTGATGTCTTCTTTGAATTGAACAATCGCGTTCAAACAAATGAATGATATTCCCTTGGTTATCCCCTAATATTTGAACTTCAATATGCTTTGGATTTTCAATAAACTTCTCAACATAAACTTCATCATTACCAAAAGCAGCTTTTGCTTCAGACTTAGCACGCTCGTATGCATCTTTTACTCCTGCATTCGTACGGACAATCCTCATTCCACGACCGCCACCACCTAGAGCAGCTTTAATAATAATCGGGAATCCATAAGTTTCACCAAATTCCTTTACATCATCCAATGAGTTTACTGGACCATTACTCCCAGGAATGATTGGCAAATTAGCTTGAAGAGCTTGCTTCTTTGCTTTAATTTTATCTCCAAAAATATCTAAGTGTCTTGAATATGGTCCGATAAAAATAATTCCCTCTTCTTCACATCTTTGAGCAAATTTAATATTTTCTGATAAGAATCCATATCCTGGATGAATTGCATCTACATCGTTTTTCTTTGCAATTTCAATAATACCTTCAATATCTAGATAAGCATCAATTGGCTTTTTACCTTTTCCAACTATATATGCTTCGTCAGCTTTATAACGGTGATATGACCCTTCATCTTCTTTAGAATAAATACCAACTGTTCTAATTCCTAACTCAGTGCATGCTCGAAATACTCGAATTGCAATTTCACCTCGGTTAGCAACAAGAACTTTTTTAATCTGTTTCGTGTAAGTCATTTGTAAGCCTCCTGTATTTATGAAAGATAATTATCAATAAATTAAGAATAAACTTTTTTCAAAATGCATTTTTGAAGATTTTATAAAGTTTCTTTATGAATCTTATTTCGTATTGAAATATTCATTAAAATACCAACCATCGAAAGCATAACGATTAATGAAGTTCCTCCATAACTAACAAAAGGTAACGGAACACCCGTAAGTGGAATTAACGAAGTGACTCCTCCAATATTTATAAATGATTGAATGACGATGATTGCACTAATCCCTGTAGCTAATAATGAATCAAAAGAATCCTTTGATTGATGAGCTATTAACAATCCACGCCAAACAATTATGAATATACATAAAATAACTACAATTACTCCTATTAAACCTGTTTCTTCACCGATTATTGCTAGAATAAAGTCGGTATGAGGTTCAGGTAAATAACCTAATTTTTGAATACTTTTACCTAATCCAACTCCAGTAAGTCCACCATTGGCAAATGCTATTAGTGAATTTACGATTTGAAATCCGATTCCTTGTGCATAGTCAAAAGGATTTCGGAAAGCTAAAAATCGATTAACTTGTACATCTGTTAAACCGATCCCTAAACTGATACAAATACTAATTAATGGATATAGTAATCCAATGCCACCAACGAATAAGAGAATTAATCTCTTTACAATAAAACCACTACAAAACGAAACGACAGCACAAGTACCGATTATTAATAAAGCTGTACCTGTATCCGGTTGTAATCTCAATAGAATGATATAAATAGCTACTATGCTCCATGGAGCAAATAGCATTTTCCAGTTCTTTGTAATTCGTTTTTGTCTTTTGGAGTACCATCCTGCTAATAGAACGATTGACCCTAATTTGATTAACTCAGCTGGTTGAATTCCAAATACCCAGCTTTTTGCATTATTTCTAACTTCACCAAAGAGTAGAACTGCAATAAGTAATCCTATACTTACCCCTATATTTAATATCATGGCAATTCTTTTTCTAAAGAAAGTTGCAGGTAGAAACATTAAAAAAACAAATGCAAACATCCCTACTTCAAATGCAATTAATTGCTTATGAAAGAAATAGTCACTTGGCCAATGTTCACTTTGATAACGAATGGATGGTAATGGTGAGCTTGCACTATACACCATAATTAATCCAAATAAACACAACACTAATAATGGAACAAAAATCATATAATCAATATTTTTCAAATATTTTTTTAACATTACTTAATCATCCCTGCTTTGATTAATTATACTTTATGTATTCAACTATTTTGCTAAATTCCCTTTTTAAATAAAAACATTGTAACATAGATTAATAGATTTATTACTTATAACAATTAAAAAAATTCACAAAAAAAAGCTCAAACATTTATTGTTTGAACTTTTGTTGCAAATAATTATTTATTCTTTTGATCTGTAAACGCTTCATGTAGAGCAGAAAGTTGACGCTCTAGTTCAGAAAGAAGTTCTCTTCCTTGTTCTGCTTCAATTAAACCTAAACGAGAAGCAAAATCAATCTCCCTTGATAATCCAAACATTTGAGTATCTAAAACCTCTTCATATAGAGGGCATTGTGGCATCGTTAAATGATCAAGTTGCACATTTATTAATTTTAATATTTTTTCAGCATCTTTTTTTAATAATTCAAATGCTTTGTCTTTGTAATCTGTTACAGCATCAGACCTCAATTTTCTCCCTCCGCTTCCGTACAAGCTATCTATTTAATATTATAGTTCTTTTTAGGAAAAATCAACTTAAATCAAAAGTTTTACAAATATGTATTTTAGAAAATTATATTTTTGCAACAGTTTATTTATTAGAGTTTTCTTATGTTAGGATGTAATTTTAAATAAAAATCTAATTTCTACAATAAAAGAACGCTCTAGATAATCACTATAAAAAAGTTGAAAACATAAAAAAATTAAATGAAAATAAGTGCCTATATTGTTCAATTGTTTGTCTTTTTACTTAAAATAGTCGTACACTATAGTTAGACTTAGTACATAGAAGGGGTTTTGGTATGAGTGATGTTTTTCAATTAACAGGTAATGTGGAGTTTCCGTTAACGATTGATCCAAGTGTTTGGATTTTTGATGAAAGAAAGGTTAAGTTAGATAGTTTGTTAGCTGGTGATTTGAAAAAGGTTGATGAGCTTGAGCAATATACGAAAAGTGTTTCAAAGCATTGGGATCGTGAAATTGTTGAAGGTGCAAAGGTTGATAATAGCCCTTTATACGCTACTCAAAAAAAAGAATGGCTTAAGGAATCGTATGCAATGCCATTTTCATATTTTATAGATAATAGTAATCCGAAAAATCGTAATTCAGAAGTTACAATCGAAACAGAAGATGAATTAATAAAATTACCTTTTGAAACTGTATATGAAAGTTATTTAGCATTTTCATACAATGGCAAGAGAATCCTTGAAGATGGGCCAGTACATTTATATTTTGCTGATGGCACAAATAAAGAAACACCAATTACATCAATCAAGAAGATTATTTTATAGTTTAAAACAAAAGCAACATCTTACTGATCGATTTTGGTAAGATGTTGCTTTTGTAAGCATTTAATTATTACAATATATCCGCTGCAAGTTGGGCAATTGATGAACGTTCGCCTTTTATTAGTTTTACATGTCCACTTATTTTTTGATCTTTAAATTTTTCAACTACATATGTTAATCCATTGTTGTATTCATCTAAATATGGATGATCAATTTGTTCTGGATCCCCCATTAATACAATTTTACTCTTATCACCAACACGAGTTAAAATTGTTTTTACTTCATGCCTAGTTAGATTCTGTGCTTCATCTATAATAATAAATTGCTCTGGGATACTTCTACCTCTTATATAAGTTAAAGCTTCTACTTCAATTGAGCCCATTCCGGCTAATATCGCATCGAGTTCACCTGGTTTTTTCGTATTGAATAAGTATTCTAGGTTATCATAAATCGGTTGCATCCATGGACGAAGTTTTTCATCCTTTTCACCTGGTAAATAACCAAGATCTTTTCCAACTGGAACAATCGGTCTAGCAACTAATAACTTTTTATAGCTTTGCAGGTCCTCACTTTGCATTAAACCTGCTGCTAAAGCTAATAAAGTTTTTCCAGTTCCTGCTTTTCCAATCAATGTAACTAATGGTATATCGTCTCGAAGTAGTAATTCTAAGGCCATGGACTGTTGTGCATTTCTTGGTCTTATGCCCCAAATATGTTCATTCGAGAAAACAAATTTCTTAATTTTTGTACCTGTTTTATCTACAACTCCAAGAGCTGAACTCTTACCACCGAGAGCATCCTTTAATACGATGAATTGATTAGGATAAAATGGATGGTTCGCTATATCTGAAACAGGAAGTTCAGTTTTCTCGTAAAACTTGTTTAATAAATCTGTATTTATGTAATACTCTAGATAACCGGTATAAATATGATCAACTTCCACTACTCGATCACTTAAATAATCTTCAGCTAGTAAATTTAATGCATCCGCTTTTACACGAACTAATGTATCTTTACTAACTAAAATCACTGTTTTTCCACTTTCTTTTGCTTCTTCTTCAAGTGATAAGTTTTTTGCAACAGCTAAAATGCGATTATCGTTCGTTTTTTCAACAAAGATCTCTTGCAATTGTTGAAATGAGCGATGATTTAATTCAATTCTAAACGAACCACCGTTTTCAAGAGGAATACTTTCATGTAATTTCCCTAGTTCTCGAAAGCTATCAATTAGTTTGGATACATACCTAGCATTACGACCAACTTCATCCATATATCTCTTCTTTGAGTCTACTTCCTCTAATACAACAGCTGGTACAACTACTTCATTATCTTCAAATGAAAAGATTGCTAGTGGGTCTTGCAGTAGTACATTGGTGTCGAGAACGTATATTTTACTCAATCCTTAACCTCCTGACTAAAAATAACTCAGATTAGAATAATTAGTTTTAATTCTAAATTGATTGGTCTTACATTTGGTTACTAGTCGAAGAATGGACGAACCGTTAATATATTATATGAAATTCTCTCTACTTTAGAATATTTTTTAATGTTTAAAGCTCAGTTGGATCTAAGACCACTTAAAACTGCAACATCTAATTTTTTTGCAGCTCTCTCATCATAAGTTTTTGCATACTCTGGTTCGACTGTTATTTTTGACCCATAAAACAATATATTTTTTACTTCATTAACTTTCACTTCTATACACGCTAATTTTAATGGAATCCCAGGCATTTGCTTCGTTAAAATTTTTGCATTTCCTGAGATACTATAAACTGTTTCATTTGAGAATAAGCTTAATGATACCCCTTCAACCTCTTCGATATTCGATATAATTGCTGATCTTTGATCGACTGCAAAACGAATCGTCTTATCGTCTAAGGCAGCAAGCCAAGAAATTGCATTCGTAACTGGTGCATTCTTTTCGGAGTTAAAAGTACTTAAAAAAACAATCTTTTCTTTATTACAATCTTCTAATAAGCTTGGTGATAATGTTTTCTCAATACTGTTTGCCATCACTATTTCATCTCCTTCAAATAAAGAGTATACTAATATAATTCAAAGTTTATTGAAAACTTCCTGCTAAAACCACTGTTTTCTAAAAATATATTCTAAAACCTGTTATAATTATGTTAACTTAAGCTTCATATATAAGGAGAGAAATTTCACATGAGAGTTAAATGCATGATTTGTGATAAAAGCGAATCTATTAGCGATGAATCACCTATTGCAAAAAAATTAAGAAATCGTCCTATCCATACATATACATGCTCTGAATGTTACGATCGAATTAAAATAAAAACAGAACAAAGAATTGCAACAGGAAATTTCCGTTTCTTAAAACCGGTAAAGGACAATGACGAGTGGTAAATTATTAAAAAAGAAGCCTATTGGGCTTCTTTTTTTCATAGTGTTGAAATATAAAATGTTCAATAAGTAAAAAGGAAATTAAATGTATATTTATGCTGAAATTATTTTTTGGGATGATCTATTAATGGTTATATATGTTAATATATTTGAGCAATGTTATGATTCCAATTACACTAGTAATGTTTTTTTCAGAAGTTAAAAATACTTTGAGTAAACTTTTTACAAAAACAAATTCCATTGATCAGTTAGTTTATTAATTAATGTTCGATTGTAATTGAACTAAAAACTGATTAATAAACAGCTGTTAGGTTACTCTTAGTAAAGGCTATTTGATAATGATTTATTGCAGACTTCTTTAGATGAATATGTTGATTGGAACGAAGGGGTGCTCGACTCCTATGGGATAAGTGGGAAGGCTGAGACCCCGCAGGCTTTTGCCGAGGAGGCTAAAGAATCTCGCCCCATGGAAAGCGAGCATCCTGTAGTGGAAATCAACATCACTATACTCCTTTTACGAAAATTTGGTAAATTAATTGACAAGATTGTTTTTCAACAGCGTGAAAAAAAGCCAATTGGGCTTCTTTTTTTGGACTTAGATATTATTTTCATGTATAAATCCAATATAAGTTTAAACAAAAAAAACCTAGATTAATTTCTAGGTTTTTAATACTTCTCTGGATTAACTCTTACTTGATCTAAAAAGCAATCAATCATTTCAATAGGAAAGCGCGTAGTTCGCTCTTTTTCTGCTTGTGTAAATGTAATTAAATAGAAATCTTCCATTTTTTCTATTTTCACGTTAGATACTTGATGATCTTCTTTTAAAATCGAATCAAACATCTCATACGTCTCTTTAGCAGCTTCATCCGAAGGTCTACCTTCATATATAACTTTTATCGTTAACCAATTATATAAAGCGTCCTGAACAGATTTCATCTAGATACCAACTTTCTAAAAAGTGTTACATTATGTAGTAGCATTATTCTTTTTTGATTGATGTAAACGAATCTTATAAACACCTAATACGAAAACACTAGCAAGTAATGCTTCCACGATTGGTATCCTTAAAGCTAAGAAAGTAAGGAAACTACATCCAATCATAAGCAAAACATAAATGATTAAACTTTTAAGGATGCTCAATTTTTTTGCGAAACCTAAATGATATACTACAATACATAGTACAACAATTAAACCATATAATATCCACATGGAAAGATGAATATCATGAGTTATATTTATTAACTGTGTGATGACAAATTCAAAACCCTTTGGAGCTTTTTCCAAATCCATATCCCCCTATTTTATAATAAAACTAAAATACTTCTATTCGTTTTTAGACTGTCTGAAAATCAATATTTTGTACTTTGTTTACAAAAATGAAACCGACTATTTCTAGTCGGTTTTATTATATCATAATTATTTTAAAATTTAATTATTCTTGTTCAGCGAATTTTTTCTTTTTCGCTGCACGCTCACGCTCATTTTTATCAAGAAGCTTTTTACGTAAACGAATTGATGTTGGCGTAACTTCACAGTACTCATCATCATTTAAGTATTCTAAAGATTCTTCAAGCGTCATAATACGTGGTTTTTTCATTGTTGTTGTTTGGTCTTTATTCGCTGAACGGATGTTAGTAGCGTGTTTAACCTTAACAACGTTTACTGATAAATCATTATCACGGTTATGCTCACCAACAATCATACCATCATAAACATCTGTTCCTGGCTCAAGGAAAATTACACCACGGTCTTCTAGACCCATAATTCCGTATGTTGAAGCTTTACCAGTTTCCATTGATACTAATACACCTTGACGACGTCCACCAACTTGACCTTGAATAGCTGGTTGGTAGCTATCGAATGAGTGGTTAATGATTCCATAACCACGAGTTAAAGTTAAGAATTCTGTAGTATAACCAATTAATCCACGAGCTGGTACCATAAATGTTAAACGGACTTGACCGTTACCATTATTCACCATATCTCTCATTTCACCTTTACGAGCACCCATTGATTCCATGATTGAACCAGTATATTCTTCAGGAACGTCAATTTGTACATGCTCAACAGGCTCACATCTTACACCGTCAATCACACGAATGATAACTTCTGGTTTTGAAACTTGAAGCTCATATCCTTCACGACGCATGTTTTCAATAAGGATTGATAAGTGAAGCTCTCCACGTCCACTTACGATCCATACATCAGGAGAATCAGTATTTTCTACACGTAAACTTACGTCAGTTTGAAGTTCTTGTAATAATCTCTCTTCAATTTTACGAGAAGTTACAAATTTACCTTCACGACCTGCAAAAGGTGAATTATTAACTAAGAATGTCATTTGAAGAGTTGGCTCATCAATACGTAAGATTGGAAGTGCTTCTTGGTGTTCAGCAGGACATACTGTTTCACCTACGTTGATATCTTCC
Source organism: Gottfriedia luciferensis (assembly GCF_001712755.1). Lineage (GTDB taxonomy): Bacteria > Bacillota > Bacilli > Bacillales > Bacillaceae_G > Gottfriedia > Gottfriedia luciferensis_B. The sequence goes on along the minus strand of NZ_MDKC01000037.1, from coordinate 155,189 downwards.
ATACCAGAAACTGCTACTAAGTCACCAGCTTTTGCTTCTTGGATTTCAATACGTTTTAATCCAATGAATCCAAACATTTTTGTAATACGGAATTGTTTAACTGATCCATCAAGTTTCATTAAAGCAACTGATTGACCAACTTGCATTGTTCCACGGAAAATACGTCCGATACCGATACGTCCAACATAGTCATTGTAGTCTAATAATGTTACTTGGAATTGTAAAGGCTCTTCACTATTATCGATTGGAGATGGAATGTGCTCAATAATTGTATCGAATAAAGCATTCATATTCGGTTCTTGTTTAGAAGGATCAGATTCTAAGCTAGAAGTTCCGTTGATAGCTGATGCGAATACAACTGGGAATTCTAATTGATCTTCATCTGCACCTAATTCAATAAATAAATCGATTACTTCGTCAACAACTTCATCAGGACGTGCGAAGTCACGGTCGATTTTATTTACTACTACGATTGGTGTTAAATGTTGTTCTAAAGCTTTTTTCAATACGAAACGAGTTTGTGGCATACAACCTTCATATGCATCTACAACTAAAAGAACACCATCAACCATTTTCATGATACGTTCTACTTCTCCACCAAAATCGGCGTGTCCAGGAGTATCCATGATGTTAATACGTTTACCTTCATATTGGATTGCAGTGTTTTTAGCTAAGATTGTAATTCCACGTTCACGTTCTATATCATTAGAGTCCATTGCACGTTCATTAACGTTTTCGTTTGAACGGAATGTACCTGATTGTTTTAATAACTCATCAACTAACGTTGTTTTCCCATGGTCAACGTGCGCAATAATTGCTATATTGCGTAAATCTTCTCTTTTTTTCAAAATATATTCACTCCTAAAATGTCTACACATCTATTTTCATTATTAACTAAAACATTATAGCACATGCACACGGAAATATATCAAGAAAATGTTTAATCAAAAATATAATTTATTAATAAATATTTAGGAAAGATTTATTTTTTTCAAATTTACATCCGATTCGACAAAGAGTAAAATAGGAATTATGAACAGGAGGATTCACCATGTCTAGCATAAAATTTAGACTTTTCTGCGTTGCAACTTTATCCGTAATCTTCTTAATTCTAGTTGGTATAATGCTAGCAGAACTAAGTACTATTGGCGCTGTTATTTCACTAATTATTTCAATATCGTTAGTTGGTTATGGTTTTTCATTACGTGCTAAATTAAAAAGAGAAGGCAAGTTATAAACCTCTTCTCTTTTTTAACACTGTCTGCACACTAAAAAAGAAGGCAAGTTATAAACCAAACTTACCTTCTTTTTATTATTTTTGTAGAAATTCGATATAATCAGTAAGTAATTCCTCATGAATCGAAGCGTTACTTATTAGCACTGAGCTTTTTTTAAGAATTGAAAGGCTTTCATTTTTAAGCGAAGTACAAATTCCGCCTAGCTCTTCTACAATAATTTTACCCGCGGCAAAGTCCCAAGGTGATAATCTCGGGGTGATATAGGCATCAATCCTTCCCATTGCCACATAGACCATTTCCATCGCTGCTGAACCATATGACCGACTTCCTCTAACTTTTCGAACAAGATTACTTAATTTTTCATGGTTTAAATAACGATTTTTAGTTAACCAAATAGCATTTACAGCTACAATAGCCTCTTCTAGTACTACATTTTTCAAAGGTGTTATTTCAAGATCATTTAAATAAGCTCCTTCACCTTTTTTAGCAAAATATAGTTCATTATGTATTACATCCATTATAAAACCCATTTTACCGATTCCATTTTCATAAATACCTAAAGAAATCATAAAATTACGTTTTTGGTGAACAAAATTCATCGTTCCATCGATTGGATCAAGAATCCATACAACCCCCGTTACTTGATCCAAATCATCGCCTTTACCTTCTTCACCAAGTAAGTAATGATTTGGAAATTTCTTTTTTATTTTTTCGTAAAAGAATTTTTCAATTTCTTCATCTTTATTTGTTACTAAGTCATTTTCGTTTGATTTAGTATTGATTGTTATGGAGTCGTATAATGAGCTTTTAATATTTTTAGCTGCCTCTTGAAGCAAAATCCTCGCGAATTGTTCAATTTCTTTCCAATCTACATTCATATTTAAACACTCCAAACTCTACGTGCTAAAACTATATTATTATGGTCCTGTTTATCAGTTTACCAATTTTAACCTAAAAAAACCTAATGAAATGATTTTTATTTAAGATGAAAGATGAGGAACTATTTTGGAGGGTGGGCATACGATAGACCATTGGGCATTTAGCGGAAGATTTAGCGCACAGAAAAACGAACCTATTTAAAGGTTCGGTAAATAAACTCGCTAAGCTTCTAGACGAATTAATTCTAATCTTAATAATTCTAATTTCTTCTTAGATTCAATCATTGCTTCATTATCATTGACTGTCATAGCATCGAATAGTGTAGCTAGTTCGTAATCTAATTCTAATCTAAGTACAGGAATTCTCTTTTCTGCATCAGTTCTTTTTAACGCATTAATCACTTGTCTCATCATTATCCCTCCATAGAATATAAGTTGGCAAAACAAATTGTAAAAGTTAATTAACAAAATTTTCTGATTTTTATCTTGCTACTAATATATGTTATTTAAGCTTATAATGTAACTGTTTTATGAAGAAACATATTACCCATTTGTTTTGGACAAACATGGTATACTAATTAGATAATGTAATTAGGGGGTTCAAAAATGACTCAAACTTTTTTTAAAGAAAGTGATTTTGAAATATTTACAACTGACTCAACATTAGAAACTAGAATGAGTGCTATACAAAATGAAATTCAACCAAAATTTAAAGAAATTGAAGAAGAAATATTACCTTTTTTAAATGTACAAACTGATCAAAACTTTTTTGGCCATATTGCTAAGCATGCTAGACGTACTGTGAATGCTCCAAAAGATACTTGGATTGCTTTTGCAACAAATAATCGCGGATACAAAATGCTTCCTCATTTCCAATTTGGACTGTGGGGTACTCACCTGTTTGTTTACTTTGGAATTATTTATGAAAGTCCAAATAAGCAATCGATTGCCATTAATTTTGAAAAGAATAAAAATAAACTTTACAAAATGATTCCGAAAGATTTTGTTGTATCTTACGATCATATGAAGCCTGACGTGGTACAAAAAAGTAAAATGAATAAAGATGAATTCAATAAAGGTATTCAAAGATTTCATGATGTAAAAAAAGCAGAATACCTATGTGGAATTACAATTGCAAAAGATGAAGCAATTACACTTACAAAGGAAGAACTAATCCAACGTATTATAGAAACATATAATACTTTAATTCCTTTATACAAACTAAGTATAAACTGAATTAATATAAGTGTTGTTTAATTATACATATGTCAAAAACAAAAGTCTATGCCCATTCTTTACACATTTTTCGACAGGACGAATATGAAATTGCTTTACTTAAACAATACTTATATAAGTAAAGCCCATTGAAAGTAGTTAATCTTCCTTTAATGGGCTTCTATTTTTTACTTAATAATTTTTTATTACTATATAAATTTTAACAATGAACTTATTTAATACTACATTTTAATTTTATCACCAGGAGCACCATTTTTAGCCTTTTGCATGACTCTGTATGCAGAATAACCGGATATCTCTTCTAACTCATTACATAATTTTTTTTCTTCTGCGATACTAGGAACAATTGATTTAAATTGTTTGTATGTAGCCATTAACACTTCACGATCTATTCCCTTTTCATACGCTTTTTCTACTGATGTGTAGAACTTTATTACCTCAATTGTCTCATCTGTTGTCCAATCATATGAAATTGGGTATTGGTAATCCATTTACTTCACTCCTACTATTTTCTAATTAATTCCATTTTAACACATTTTTTAAATTCCATTCTTATTTTAAAAATTGATATAATTTCATTCAAATGAATAAAATTTCATAACTTTATAATATTTTTCTATACAGAAAATTCATAGAATGATATAATCTTTTTGTTTTTCAAATGAAGGTAAGACAGTTTATAACTTAATGAGAGTAAACAGTTGAATTGTTTACAAACATATCACTTCCGAAAAACACTATTATTCATTAAATGGGGTGTATGTTAAATGAAACAAATTGAAACGCCGTTATTTTCTTCTTTATTAGAACATGCAAAGAAGAACCCAATTCAATTCCATATTCCAGGACATAAAAAAGGAAATGGAATGGATCCAACATTTAGAGAGTTCATTGGTGATAATGCATTATCGATCGATTTAATCAACATTGCTCCTTTAGATGATCTACATCATCCAAAAGGTAAAATAAAACAAGCACAAGATCTTGCAGCTAAAGCTTTTGGTGCTGACCACACATTCTTTTCAGTTCAAGGCACAAGTGGCGCAATCATGACAATGGTAATGAGTGTTTGTGGACCTGGCGATAAAATTATCGTTCCAAGAAATGTTCACAAATCTGTTTTATCTGCAATCATTTTCTCGGGAGCTACACCAATTTTTGTTCATCCTGAAATTGATAGTGAATTAGGGATTTCACACGGTATTACGACAAATGCAGTGAAAGAGGCCATTTTAAATAATCCTGATGCAAAAGCAGTGTTAGTCATTAATCCTACATACTTTGGATTTGTAGCAGATTTAAAAAGCATTGTTGAATTAGCACATTCACATGGCTTAGCCGTATTAGTTGATGAAGCGCATGGTGTACATATTCATTTCCATAACGAATTACCGATCTCTGCGATGCAAGCAGGGGCTGACATGGCTGCTACGAGCGTACACAAGCTTGGTGGCTCTATGACTCAAAGTTCCATTTTAAATGTAAGAGAAGGCATTGTGAATGTCCACAGAGTACAATCTGTACTAAGTATGCTAACAACTACTTCAACATCTTATTTATTGCTTGCTTCACTAGATGTTGCAAGAAAGAGATTAGCCACTGTTGGTGAAGAATTACTTACGAATACTATTAGACTAGCAAATAATGCACGAAATAAAATTAATTCAATCAATGGTTTATATTGCCCTGGTTATGACTTAGTTGGGAACGAGGCTACATTCAATTTTGATCCTACTAAAATATTAATCAGCGTAAAAAAACTGGGTATAACGGGCCATGATGTTGAAGTTTGGTTAAGAGAGCGATTTAATATTGAAGTTGAAATGTCTGATTTATATAATGTTCTTTGCATTTTAACACCAGGTGATAGTGAAGAAGACATTCAGCAGTTAATTCATGCACTTGAAGTATTAGTAACTGAATTTGACATCTCAGAGCACAATACAAATTTAAACGTTGAGATCCCAACGATTCCAAATTTAGCAGTCTCTCCTAGGGATGCATTTTACTCCGAAACAGAATCTGTTCCACTTGAGGAATCTGTCGGTAGAATTATTGCTGAATTTGTAATGGTTTATCCACCTGGTATTCCAATCTTTTTACCTGGTGAAGAAATTACTCTAGAAAATCTAGTTTATATTAAAAAGAATATTGAAGCAGGATTACCTGTTCAAGGCCCAGAAGACGAAGAATTATTAACGTTAAAAGTATTAAAATAACGAAAACTTTTATGAAGAAACTAGGAAATGAATCCTAGTTTTTTTTCATTCTAAATCACATCTAAATTATATAGGCATATGATAGGTAAGGTAATTATATTGATTTCGTACGAAAAAATTGTTTTTACGTTAGGATGTGGACTCATTGATAGTCGTGAATAATAAAATTGTTCATGCTTCATTAAAAAATAGCGAAGATTCAAATAATAAACTTTATCAAGAAATATTGTCTAGTTTAACAAACAGTAAAAAGTCTCATATTTATAAATCTGACCGTGAACTTTCTTTTGATTTAACAATTAGAACTTATATACTTCAGGCTTCTAAAGATTTATTAACAAGTGGCATGCAATTTAGGGTTTTTAGACGAGCATATTGTAATCCTATGTTTTGGATTCGCACACCAATGGGTGGATTTAGACTTAGGCCAGGCATAAGAACCTCCATGGGAATTTATGATATTTTTCGCAATGGACAATTTTACGCTACAGAATGTGCAACTGCAATCATTATGATATTTTATAAAGCCCTGCTAGATCTTTTAGGCTATGAAATTTTTGATCAACTATTCGATAATGGCATATACTTATACACTTGGAATTACGACCCTAAATTAGCTATATTAACGGCTGAAGTAGATCGTCCAGCCCCTGGTGACGTTGTTTATATAAAAAATCCTGAAGTTGACCCAATGACACCAGAATGGCAAGGAGAAAACACTGTTTCTATGGGAAGTAATTATTATTATGGTCATGGTATCGGAATACGTTCATTACACGAAATTATTTTCCATTTAAATATGCATAGATATCCTTTTGCGATGGTTTCTGCCTTTTTAACAAATTTAAATACTAGAATTGACTCAAACGAAATGGCTCAATATTTAAAAGATACTTCAAAATTAATTCCAGTTACAACGAAGGAAGCTTCATCCGAGGTTATAACTGCAAGAATTGGAGATCAAACTCAAATTGCATAAAAAGAAAAGTGGGTGATTCTTAATTGAGTCTCCCTTTTTTGCGCGTTAATTAAAAACATTTTTACCCTTAAAGAAAAACATAAAAAACCACAAGGAAAAACGATCGCCTTGTGGAATTTCTTATTTATAAATGTCTATAGTTACTCTATTAGACCTTATGTTTTAATTAATAATTATTAGCAAACTTCATTTTCAGTTGGTTCACAATCTTCACAGTTTTTAACGTAAAGAGTTGTTACTTTTTCATCCTCGAAATGACCTACTGTTTTTTCACAACATTTACATACGAACGTTCCCATTATTGTAACCCCTTTCATAATGTTGTATCAATTAACTAACTTCATTATAATGTGTTATACTTATTTACGCAAGTGGTAAATAAGTATAACTTAAATTTTCTAATACTAGATTATTCAAGGGGTTTTATAAGGTGAACACATTTTATTTAGTATAACACATTTATTTTTTATTCATAGCTCTCCTCTATACTTGGTGACGGTAACCAGTCAGCTAAATATTCTGCGAGCTCCATTGCCTCTTCCTCACTTTTTAGTTTACATAAAAATTTCAACTGATTGGGAAATGAAACATCCTGTCGATCTAATAAAATGCATTGTCTAGATTGCATGCAGATAACGAGTGGCTTTCCAAAGAACATGTTAGTATATACAATACCAATATCGTATCTTGTATCGTTCGTTACGAAGCCAACAAATCGGACTCTTACATTTTCGTGATCATCATATAATTTTTCAAACATTGTTTCACCCACTCCTCTGGTTTAGTATTGTAAGTTAATACATATGAAGAAAAAACTAAAATCATACCGAATACTTGTCTAAAAATTTGAAATAATGTTATGATAAAAAAGATTAAAAGTGATGTTTTTCATAGAACATCTTAGGGGGAAAATTTAAAAATGGTTCAACAAGCTACCATTCAATTAGTGGATAAATCCAAATACCAAGAAGCAAATTTAGATTTAATAAATAATTTAATAAATGATTACATACAATCTTCAACTAAGATCGGTCAACAAGTTGACTGGAATTATGAAAGGGTTTCCTTTCCCTACTCTATTTCAAATAAAAAATTAGATGATCAAGATGCACTTTATCTACAGAGCAATGATTCACGTTATAAACATTTTGTTGTTTCTATTCAAGATGATAAAAATATCGTGATTACTCTATTACCAAACTCAACTTATGGTGATAAAGGAAAAGCAAATGAGCTATGTAGATATTTAGCTCAAAAAATTGAAGCAAAGCTTGAATTATTTAACAATCGAATCATGTATTTTTACAAACGATAATTTAAAATAAGTTTACGATCGCCTGGCAAAAGAAAAATATCGAAGCATAAAAGCAAGTAATAATAATACTTGCTTTTCTTGTGTTTCCAACGTATTTTGCAATTAAATAAAGCTGGTAAAAGAATACTAGAAACAAGATGACTTTAGAATATAATTGATCCCTTTTCGACAAGAATAAAACAAATGAAAACCCTATCCAAAATAGTTGATGAATCATTAATACTATTAATTGTTTTCGCATCAATACTCCCACCAATCAATGATCAAATACTAGAAAGTTTGTTTTTTAAACGTTATGCGAGACATGCCTTAATCATGCAAAAAAACCTCCTAACAAATAGGAGATTGCAGACAGTCGTTTTTTTCGTTATTTTGCCATCGTATTGCGTTTAGTGCATCTACATTTAGCAAACTACTTTATGCTTTAAATAAACCGTTTCAAATCAATTTGAACAGTAAAAAACCTCCTATAAAATATAGGAGGTTTTTAAGTAATTATTTTAAAACGTGGATTGGATGACCCATCGCTAATTCTGCAGCTTCCATTGAGATTTCACCTAATGTTGGGTGAGCGTGAATTGTTTGAGCAATATCCTCAACGCTCATGCAAGCTTCAATTGCAAGACCAAGTTCAGAAATGATATCTGAAGCATTTACACCTGCAACTTGAGCACCAACTAGTACTCCATCTTCTTTACGAGAAACTAATTGTACGAATCCATCAGTTGAATTTAGTGATAATGCGCGACCATTTCCACCGAATGGGAATTTTGCTACATTTACAGCTAATCCTTCATCATCTGCTTGTTTTTTTGTATAACCAACAGTTGCTAATTCTGGATCAGTAAATACTACAGCAGGGATAGCTAAGTATTCGATTTGACTTGACATACCACTGATTGCCTCAGCAGCAACTTTACCTTCATAAGAAGCTTTGTGTGCTAATGGAGGACCAGCAATTACGTCACCAATTGCGTAAATATTATTAATTGTTGTACGAGCTTGTTTATCAGTAGTAATTACACCACGTTCGTTAATTTCAACACCAACATTTTCTAAGCCCATGTCACGAGAGTTCGGGAAACGTCCAACTGTTACTAAAACGTAATCAGCTTCGATTTCTTGCATTTCGCCATTTGTTTCGAATTTAACTGTTACGCCATCTGCAGTTTCTTCAACGCCTTTACCGAACGCTTTTGTTACGATATCGACATTACCTTTTTTCTTTAATCCACGTTTAACAATTGAGCTCATAGATTTTTCAAAACCATTTAAGATTTCGTCACCAGCTTCAAGAATTGTTACATGTGTACCAAAGTTAGCATAAGCAGTACCTAATTCCATACCAATATAGCCGCCACCAATAACAACTAATTTTTTTGGAATTTCAGGTAAGTTTAATGCACCTGTAGAATCGATTACACGGTTGCTCCATTTGAAACCAGGGATTTCGATTGGAGTTGAACCTGTTGCGATGATCGCATTGTTAAAAGTATAGGTTTGAGCTGATTCTTCAGTAATTACACGAAGAGTGTTAGCATCATTAAAGTAAGCTTCACCTTTAATAACTTCAACTTTGTTTCCTTTTAATAAACCAGCAACACCGCCAGTTAATTTATTAACTACACTGCTTTTCCAAGCTTGAACTTTTGTAAAATCAACTTTTACATTTTCTGCTGTAATACCGATATCTTCAGAATGCTTAGCTGTTTCATAACGGTGACCAGCAGTAATTAATGCCTTTGAAGGAATACAACCTACGTTTAGACATACCCCACCAAGATTACCTTTTTCAATAACAGCAACTTTTTGTCCAAGTTGTGCTGCACGAATTGCTGCAACATAACCACCAGGACCGGCACCGATAACGACCGTATCTAGTTCAATTGCGAAATCTCCTACTACCATTTATCTTACGCCTCCATTAATAATAATTCTGGATCATTTAATAATCGTTTAATATGGTTTAATGCGTTTTGAGCAGTTGCACCATCGATAATACGGTGGTCAAAGCTTAATGATAACGCTAATACTGGAGCAACCACGATTTCTCCATTTAATACTACTGGTTTTTCAGCAATACGACCAATACCTAAAATAGCTACTTCTGGGTGGTTAATTACTGGAGTAAACCATTGTCCACCAGCTGAACCGATATTTGTGATTGTGCATGTAGCACCTTTCATTTCTGCAGGAGCTAATTTACCATCACGAGCTTTAGTAGCTAATTCATTAATTTCAGCAGAAATTGAGAAGATTGCTTTACGATCAGCATCTTTAACAACTGGTACTAATAAACCTTTATCAGTATCTGCAGCAATACCAATGTTATAGTAATGTTTGTGTACGATTTCGCTAGTAGCATCATCGATTGATGTATTTAAAGCTGGGAATTTACGTAATGCAGAAGTTAAAGCTTTAACAACATAAGGTAAGAATGTTAATTTGATACCTTGTGCAGCTGCAACTTCTTTATATTTTTTACGGCTAGCAACTAGTTTCGTTACATCTATTTCATCCATTAATGTTACGTGAGGAGCAGTATGTTTAGAGTTAACCATTGCTTTAGCGATTGCTTTACGAATTCCACTCATTTTTTCACGAGTTTCAGGATATGCTCCTTCTGGAATTGGCATTGCTTTTGGAGCTTCTTGTGTAGCAGCTGGAGCTTCTGTTACAACTTCAACAGCAACTTCTGTTTGTGCTGCAGCAGCTGGAGCTACTCCACCTAATAAGAATGCATCTACGTCTTGTTTTGTTACACGGCCATTTTTAGCTGAACCTGGTACAATACGTAAATCTACGTTTTTCTCACGAGCGTATTTACGTACAGATGGCATTGCAATTACATGTGCTTTTGGTTCAATCGCAGCAACAGGTGATAGTGGTGCAGCATCTGTTTTTGGTTCACTTTGCTCATAAGATTCTTGTACTTTTGCTTGAACTGCTTCAGCAGCTTCTGGTACTGGAGTAGTAGTTGGAGCTTCTTCAGCATGTTGTCCTTTGAAGCTAATGTTTTCATATCCAGGTGCATCTAAACGTACTAATACGTCACCAACAACTGCAACTGTTCCTTCTGCAACTAATACTTCTAATACTTTCCCTTTTACAGGTGATGGAATTTCTACTACTGATTTATCGTTTTGAACTTCACAAATGATATCATCTTCATTTACTTCGTCGCCTGCTTTAATAAACCATTTTACAATTTCACCTTCGTGAATACCTTCACCGATATCTGGTAATCTAAATTCAAATAGACTTGCCACTGAGTTTGACACAGATTTCTACCTCCGAACAAAGTTAAATTATTTTTTTAAAATATTTTATTTATAATGTAAGAAAGGTATTGATGATTTCATCAAATACCTTTCACTATTTTTTGTTATAAACTAAATTAGAAGTTTAAAACTTTTTGAATGCCTTCAACAACATCTTTATGGTTTGGTAACCATACTGTTTCCGCTTCTGAGAATGGGTAAACAGTATCAGCTGCAGTAATACGAACAACTGGTGCTTCTAATGAAAGGATACAACGATCATTAATTTCAGCAACAATATTTGCAGCAATACCAGCTTGTTTTTGTGCTTCTTGTACAACAACAGCACGGCCAGTTTTCTCAACAGATGCAACGATTGCAGCAGTATCTAATGGATGAACAGTACGTAAGTCAACAACTTCTACTGATACTCCGTCTTTTTCTAATTCTTCAGCAGCTTTTAATGCAGCGTGAACCATTGCACCATAAGCAAATACTGATACATCTTTACCTTCGCGTTTAACATCCGCTTTACCTAATTCGATAGTGTACTCGCCTTCAGGTACATCTTCACGGAATGAACGGTATAATTTCATGTGCTCTAAATAGATAACAGGGTCATTATCACGAATAGATGAAATTAAAAGACCTTTAGCATCTTTAGGTGTTGATGGAATAACTACTTTTAAACCAGGAGTTTGAGCCATTAATCCTTCTAAACTATCCGCGTGCATTTCTGGTGTATGAACACCACCACCAAATGGTGAACGGAAAGTAATTGGTGAAGTAAAACGACCGCTTGTACGGTAACGCATACGTGCTGCTTGACCAGCGATTGAGTCCATGATTTCGAATAAGAATCCGAAGAATTGGATTTCTGCTACTGGACGGAAACCTTCAATTCCAAGACCGATTGCTAATCCACCGATTCCTGATTCAGCAAGTGGTGTATCGAATATACGTTGCTCACCGAATTCTGCTTGTAAACCTTCAGTTGCACGGAATACACCACCGTTTACTCCAACGTCCTCACCAAATACTACTACAGTAGGATCGTTCTTCATTTCAACGCGTAATGCATCTGTGATAGCTTGAATCATTGTCATTTGCGCCATGACTTACTTCGACTCCTTCTCTTTATAAATTGCATATTGCTCTTCTATATTACTTGTTTTAGTTTCGAACATATTTTCCATTAAATGAGTAACTTTTTGTTTTGGTTCTTGGTCAGCAAGTTTGATTGCATCTTTAATTGCTTCTTTTGCTTCTTCGATAATTGCATTTTCTTCTTCTTCTGTCCAAAGACCTTTTTTCTCTAAGAACTTACGGAAACGAACGATTGGATCTTTTGCTTCCCACTCATTTTCAGTATCTTTTGTACGGTAACGAGTTGGGTCATCACCAGCCATTGTATGTGGTCCATAACGGAATGTTAATGTTTCAATTAATGTTGGACCTTCGCCATTTACAGCACGTTTACGAGCTTCTGATGTAGCTGCATAAACTGCTAATGGATCCATACCATCAACTTGAATACCAGCAATACCTACAGCAATTGCTTTTTGAGCAATTGTTCTAGCTTTTGATTGCTTAGAAACTGGAGTTGAGATTGCGTATCTGTTATTTTGAACAACGAAAATCGCAGGAGCATTGTAAGCACCAGCAAAGTTCATACCCTCATAGAAATCACCTTGAGAAGATCCACCGTCACCTGTATATGTAATGGCAACAGATTTTTGGCCTTTTAACTTCATACCAAGTGCAACACCTGCAGCTTGAATAATTTGAGCACCAATAATAATTTGTGGGAAGATTGTATTTACATCTTCAGGAATTTGACTTCCTACTAAATGTCCACGTGACCATAAAAATGCTTTATATAATGGTAAACCGTGCCAGATCATTTGAGGTACATCACGGTAACCAGGTAAGATAAAGTCTTCTTTCTCAAGAGCAAATTGACTTGCTAATTGAGAAGCTTCTTGTCCTGCAGTAGGAGCATAGAAACCTAAACGACCTTGTCTGTTTAATGAAATTGAACGTTGGTCAAGAACACGAGTCCATACCATACGTTTCATTAATTCTTTTAATTGCTCATCTGATAATTCAGGCATCGCTGCTTCATTAACGACTTCGCCCTCTTCATTTAAAATTTGAAGAGTTCCAACTGAATCACCAAATTGAAGCATTTGATCCATTAATTCAGAAACAGTTTGTGTATTCTTCATTTCTGTTGTTTCCTTTCCAGCTACTTTTTTCGTAGTAGTTGCCACTAAAACCCACACCCTTCTTTAATTATGGAGGATTTATTTTCTTTATCCATCATGTGTATTTTCTTAAGAGTAATTACAAGTAACTTAAACTTATAATTAAAATCTGTACTTATACTATTCGTGTATTACACTAGTACAACATTGAACACTAGTACAGTTTATAACACGTTCATAAACTCGTCAAATATTTTGTTGTATTATTTTATTCATGATTTTTCAAAAAATTTGCCACAAAATTTTAACCCTGTACTACCTTTGAAACAGCAATCTGTTATACAATAACAGAAACTCCTTTAAATTATACTCAAATAGCTAATAATGGTTTTTTTTTATCTTAAATTTCAAACTGTACTACAACGATTTTTATTTAGTAATTCTAGTCCCGATATGTTATTTACCATATTTTTCATATATGTCTTTTTGTAAATTATTTAATTTTTGAGTATAAAGATTTAATTGATCATTGTATTTAATGACATCTTTATAAATGTGATTTGTATCCTTTGTCTCATTCTTTACATTTTTTAAATCAACTTTTTTCTGCGATAATAAGTTATAAATTGAAAGATCCGTTTCCATTGCATCTTTATATTTAGAATTCAATTTATCGTATAACTCTGTTCTTTCTCTCCATGTTTTTATAAAGTTATTAACTTCATTTCGAAACTGTTCATCCTTCGTTTCAATATTTATTGTTTGAAGTTCTTTAATTTTTATGTCTATATCGTGAATTAATTTTGACTCCTCATTGACTCGTTCTTTTCGTTCATTTAATAAATTAATTGCTTGTTTAGCTGACTCTTGTCTTTTATTTACTTCGCTGATTTTATATAAATAAATTTTTTCATAATACTCCAATTCTTTTACTTCCAGTTTTTGAATACCTTCTCCAGCTTTTTGAAATTTCTGTTCCATTTTAGCAATTTCAGCTAGTTGATTTATTACTAAATTCTTTTGTTTTACTTGAGAAGTACAACCCGAACAAAGGATAAAGACTATGACTATTACAAGAAATAAAGAATTAAATTTTTTATACATAATTTCACCCAATTTTTTTTCATTATTATTTCCATGTTGCATCTTTTCACACTTTTTATACGTCCTAAAAAATAATCTGGTCACATACCCACACACTTTATGTAGTTTTTCATAATTTGTAGTATCCGCTATATGCGGAAACAGTTTAAAGGGAGGTTATTATATGTACGGTTACGGATACGGTGGAAAAGGTGGATACCCTGGTTATGGTTACGGCGGCGGATGCGGTTGCGGTTACGGCGGTTTCGCATTAATCGTTGTTCTATTCATTTTATTAATTATCGTTGGTGCAGCTTTCGTTTTATAATTCACACTTGTAAGCCTCTATTATTAATGTATAACCACAAACTTTAAGGAGCGATAATTTATCGCTCCTTTTTCCATTCTACCTGCTTGTGACTGACAATTTAATAAAGATTTGTTAGACTAAATTAATAATACTAGTGAATAGTACATACTTATATTAAGGAAAAATGAGACAGGAGTGAAATTCATTTGATTACAATGAAAGATATAATTCGAGAAGGCGATCCTAGATTAAGGGAAATCTCGAGTGAAGTAAGCTTACCTCCATCGGCAGAGGATATTCATTTAGCGAATTCATTATTAGAATATGTTATAAATAGTCAGAATCCAGAAATAGCTGCCGAATACGGTCTACGATCTGGTATCGGATTAGCTGCGCCACAAATTGGAATTCTAAAAAGAGCCATAGGTGTTCATGTTACTGACTTACAAGGTAATTTATATAGTTATGCTTTATTAAATCCAAAAATTGTAAGTCATTCTGTTGAGGAAGTTTATTTATCAGGTGGTGAAGGCTGCTTATCTGTTGATCGAGATGTTCCTGGATATGTTCCACGATACGCAAGAATAACAGTTACTGGTTTTGACACGAGATTAGGAGAAGTAAAAATTCGTTTAAAAGGTTTACCAGCAATTTGCTTCCAGCATGAAATTGATCATCTAAATGGAGTAATGTTTTATGATCGTATTAATAAAACAAATCCTTTTTCTCCTCCAGAAGGCGCTTCACCTTTAGAGAGAAAATAAAAAAGAGCGATTGGAAAACCAATCGCTCTTTCAGACTGCCCGCCAAACGCTCGCTTTCTTCGTTGCTTCGCCTGTCTGCGGTGCTCTTACCGTTTAGGGTAACTCCGCTCCTCACCAGACTTCGCGCCTCGAAAGACAAGCGCTTGCAATCAGTCTGAAAATAAATGTTTTTGTAGTTATATCTACAGACTTAAAGAAGTCCTGCCCATTTTAAACCGTTTAAAATTCCATCTTCATCAACATTCGTTGTGATATGGTTAGCTAATTTTTTTAGTGGATCTACTGCATTACCCATGGCGATACCTGTACCAACTTTTTCAATCATTTCTAAATCATTTAATCCGTCACCAAATGCGATCACATTTTGCATATCAAATCCAAGATGGTTTACCATTTGAAGTATTCCATTCGCTTTAGATCCTCCAACTGGTAAGACATCTGACGAATATTCATGCCAACGAATAAAATTAAATTCATTAAACCCATCGGTTAAAGATGGCTCTTGATGCTCTTCACAGAACAGTAAGACTTGATAAATTTCACGATTAAGATAAAAATCATGCTGAACTTCAGGATGTTGCATTCTGATCGATGTCATTGCTTCTTTTATATGAGGATGTGAATCAATTGACGCTCTCATTGTCTCGTTATTTAAATAGATAAGCGGAATGCCTAGTTCTTTTGCTTTTTGAGTAAATTGGTGAAGTTGTTCTGGATGTAGGGCATGTTTGTGAATAGCTTCACCTTCAAATTCAGCATATTGTCCATTTAAACTTATAAAACTATTTATATTTAATTCTTCACGAATTTCTTTAAACATGAATGGCGCACGACCAGTTGCAATCGCTACGTGGATATCTTTATTTTGAAGTTCCGAAATTGCTTTCTTTGTACTATCCGGAATTACTTTATCATGATTTAAAATCGTTCCATCTATATCAAAAAAAACGATTGGTTTAGTCATATTATTCTCCCCTCACTAAGACGCTGCATTTGCTTTTGAGTTATTCATTTTTGACTTTTGTTTACTATTCGTAATAAATACTCCTAGAAGTACGATTAACAACCCTAATATCATTTTGAAAGATAAAGGCTCACTTAAAAAGAAAAAGCCCCAAATCGAAGCAAATACAGGTACTATATAAGTAACCATTGTTGCAAATTCTGCACTTCCCTCTTTAACCATATAATAAAATAATAAATATGCCAACCCAGAACATATAACGCCTAGTCCAAACACACCACTAAAAACTTCAAAATTAACAAATGGTTTTAAAGTGCCCTTCCCTACAATGATCATATAAAAAAAGCCGAATACACCAGAAATACCTAAGGTTAAAAATGAAACAATCATTACATCAATTTTTTGTAAATACTTTTTCGTTAAATGTGAACCAAGCCCATAACAAAAAGTAACAAATAACATTAATATTGAATAAATTATATTATCGGAGAAAATTGTTGATGGATTAAGATTCATCATAATCATAAGTCCAACGATCCCGATCATAAGTCCAATCCATTGTTTCTTATGAATTTTTTGAGAAAAGAAAAAATAGCCAATAATGAGTGTTGCAATTGGCGTAAAAGCATTCAATACTGCCGCTTCATTACTTTGCAGATGTGTCTCGCTAAAAGAAAGAAAAAGCCACGGTATAGCATGATTAAATAATGAAATGACGATAATTAAACTCATTTTCGGTAAATTTTTATAATCAATCTTTACCTTTTTGATTAACATAATAATTAATAATGTCATAGCACCAAAGAAACAGCGATAAAATACAATTGCTTCTGGCCCTATATCGTTTAAAAGGAGCTTAATAAATAAAAAAGATGTACTCCAAATAATACTTAATAAAAACAAAGCTCCATATAACTTCTTCACATTCTTCTCCCCTTAACTTTAAGATACCCTCTATTTTAACTGCTTTTTGGATTATATTGAATGAAAATGTTTTTTCGTTCTATACTAAACATAAATATACTATGTCCGTGTTCTCTTTATATAAGTTTAATTTCATGTCTAGGAGGTAAAACTAATGTTACGTAAACTTCGAAAAAAATTAAAAAAACGGCTAAAACAATTTTTGAAAAAGAAGAAATATATCTCAATAATTTCAAATTTTTTTTTAAAATAACCGTATTTTAGGTAATCTTCAATAAAAAGAATGAAAATATATAGAAAATCACTTATAATATTGAGAAGATAGTGATTTGACAAGGAGAGATTTAAATGATTTTTAAAGTATACTATCAGGAATTACCATTAGAGGTACCTGTAAGAGAAAAAACTAAAACAGTTTATCTAGAAGCAGATAGTGAAAGAGAAGTTCGTGCGAAATTATTACCTTTCAATTATAATATTGAGCTTGTTCAAGCTTTAACCGGTGCTCATCTTGAATTCGAAAAACAAAGTGAAAGCTTTAAAATTTTGGAGCTAGCGTAATTTATGAAATTTCTTAAAAATGATCAAGCTGCCGTATTCGCACTAGGTGGCTTAGGGGAAATTGGTAAAAATACATACGCAGTACAATATCAAGATGAAATTATATTAATAGATGCCGGAATCAAGTTCCCTGAAGATGAGCTACTAGGGATAGACTATGTTATACCTGATTATTCCTACTTAGTTCGAAATGAGGAAAAAATTAAAGGTTTATTTATCACTCACGGACATGAAGACCACATTGGTGGTATTCCATATTTATTAAGAGAATTAAACATTCCAATTTATGGTGGAAAACTTGCTCTTGGCTTAATTAAAAATAAACTAGAAGAACACGGTCTTTTAAGAAAAGCAAAATTAATTGAAATAAAAGAAGACGACATCATTAAATTTAGAAAAACTAGCGTAACTTTTTACCGTACTACTCACAGTATTCCAGATTGTTACGGAATTGTTGTAAAAACTCCACAAGGACAAGTCGTTCATACAGGTGACTTTAAATTCGACTTTACACCAGTTGGAGAAACAGCTAATTTAACAAAAATGGCTGAGATTGGTAAGGAAGGCGTTTTATGTCTACTTTCTGACAGTACAAATAGTGAAGTATCACATTTTACAATGTCTGAAAGAAAAGTCGGAGACACGATTAATGAAATCTTCCGTAAAGTAGACGGTCGAATTATTTTTGCAACATTCGCATCAAACATTCATCGTCTTCAGCAAGTAGTTGAATCTGCTATTGCAACTGGACGTAAAATTGCTGTTTTTGGTAGAAGTATGGAAGCGAATATCGAGATTGGTCATGACTTAGGTTATATCAAATGTCCAAAGGATACATTTATCGATGCATCTCAAATTAATCGTATTCCAGCTAATCAATTAGTCATTTTATGTACAGGTAGTCAAGGTGAACCTATGGCTGCATTATCACGTATAGCAAATGGTACACATCGTCAAATTCAAATTATTCCTGGAGATACTGTAGTATTTTCTTCTTCACCAATTCCAGGTAATACAATGAGCGTAAACCGTACAATCAACTTACTATACCGTGCTGGTGCAGAAGTAATTCACGGTTCATTAAATGATATTCATACTAGTGGTCATGGTGGACAAGAAGAACAAAAATTAATGCTTAGACTGATGAAACCTAAATACTTTATGCCAATTCACGGTGAATATAGAATGCAGCGCATGCATGCTAAGCTTGCTATGGACTGTGGAGTACCTGAAGAAAACTGCTTTATCATGGATAATGGTGAGGTTTTAGCTCTTCGTGCAGATGAGGCTATGGTTGCAGGTAAAGTTCCTTCTGGTAATGTTTATATTGATGGAAGCGGTATCGGCGATATTGGTAATATCGTTTTAAGAGACCGTAGAATTTTATCTGAAGAAGGTCTTGTAATCGTTGTCGTAAGTATCGATATGAAAGAATTTAAAATCTCGGCAGGACCAGATATTATTTCACGCGGTTTCGTTTATATGAGAGAAAGTGGCGATTTAATAAATGAAGCACAAGCAATGATTTCTACTCATTTAAACAAGATCATGGAGCGTAAAACTTCTCAATGGTCTGAGATAAAAAATGAAATTACTGATACTTTATCACCTTTCTTATACGAAAAAACAAAACGTAAACCAATGATTCTCCCAATTATTATGGAAGTTTAATCATTAGTACATGATAAAAGGGCGATTTCAAAAGTCAAAATACTTTTGAAATCGCCCTTTTTTATTAATCTTGAAAGTCATTTTTTTCATTACTTTTTAAAAACACTTTCATAAAAAAAGGTTTATGAAGAACTAAAAATATAAAATACACTGTAAATAAGATAAAAAATACAACAAACAGGATAATTAGTACGATCGCTAAACTACTTTTTGCAAAACTTGTTTCAATTCTTAAATAAGGATATAAGATAAATGGTAGATGACTTATTCCATACCCAAAAAATGCGAAGAAATATTGTAATAATACTAATATAAACGCTAAACCATATCTTTTTCTTTTTATAACAAAATAAATTGCTATACAAAAGCAAATTAAAGAGATAAGAAAGAATTCCCATACATTATGCATTCGATCAAAATGAACTTTATTATGTAACTTCATTGATAAAAATACGATGATACTCGAAATAATCGTTGGCAATGACCAGACTAGTACATACTTTCTTAATTTAGTTTCCGATTCCGAATCATTAATTAGTTTTGCGGAATAAATTAAAAACATTGCACTAATAAATAGGACTGAACATACAGCCAATAGCATAACGGATAGTGAATAAGAATTCGTAATTAATTTAAATGGATAAAAACGTATATCTGTTCCGTTCTCGATAATAAATCCACCTTCAGAAATTGTTAAAACTGTAGATAATGTAACAGGTATTAATAGACTTGTCGCACCATACAAAATTAAAAAGAACTTACTCCTATTTCCCCCATATTGCTGAAAAGTATAAAACGATCCCCTAATTGCTAAAAAAATCATTGCTACACTACCCGGAACTAATAAGGGAACACCATAATAATATGCTACCCTTGGGAATATACCGACTACACCTACGAAGAAGAAAATGAAAAATAATGTAGCAAGTTCCCAAATAGATGAAAGATGTCGATTTATTAAGCCAATTAATTTTGGTTCTTCTTTAGTTGTAATTGCATAAAACGCATAAAATCCTGCACCAAAATCAATTGAAGCAATAATCATGTAGGCATATAAAAACAACCATAAGATAAAGATTGCGATTGTTTGAATCTCCAAACTTTTTTCCTCCTACAGAAAAATTCCTTAAAATAAAGATTAGTTTTCTTTAATTATACCTATAAAATACACTTTCTACTAGTTTCAAGATGAAGATTACGGAAATACAAAAAGAGACTTTAAAAAAAGTCTCCTCAGACTGTTGATTAACGCTCGCTTTCTTCGTTGCCTCGCCTGTTCTGTGGTGCTCATTACCGTCAAAGGTAACTTCGCGCCTCGAAAGACAAGCGCTTGCAATCAGTCTGAAACTCAGTTTTTTTGGATTTCCTTACACGAAAAAAGAGACTTTAAAAAAGTCTCTTATGTGATGATTGATTCTAAAAACTATTCTACTTTTGCTGCTTCATCTAGTACTCGATTAACACGCTTTTCTAACATTGGCATTCCGCCTTCTCCAGCTTGGAAGTGGCGTAATACACCTGTTTTATCAAACACGTAATATGATGGTACATATTTATTTTCAAAAGCATCTGTAATCGTATGTTGGTTATCAACTAAAATTGTTTGTGTAATTCCATGTTCGTTTGCAACTTCTTTAATTTTATCAATATCTAAATCATCTTCAGATCTTGGCATATGAACACTTACAACATTTAATCGATCTTTATATTCATCTCTAAAAGCATTAATGTTTGGCATTGCTACTTTACATAAATGGCAACTAACTGACCAAAAATGTATTAATGTTGGTTTATCACCAATTAGGTTTTCTTTTTGAATTTCTCCATTTAATACTGTTGTTGCACCATCTAATTCAGGCATTGGTGAGCGAAGTCTCATTTTATAGTCCTCCTACTTGTTTCATTAGCTCAATGTGAGCTTGTTCCACTTTTCGTTATTGTGTTTAAAAAGGCCTAACTATAAGTTAGACCTTTGACATTAAATCTTAATTGACTGTGAATTATAGAGTTGCTTGACCTGGTTTCCAGTTAGCTGGGCAAAGTCCACCAGTTTGTAAAGCTTGAAGTACACGTAAAACTTCATCAACTTCACGACCGATGTTGTTGTGGTGTACTACTTGGTACATTAATTCACCCTCTGGGCTGATGATGAATAATCCACGTAATGCAATACCTTCTTCTTCAATTAATACGCCATAGTCACGAGAAATAGCGTGGTTTGTATCTGCACCTAATGCATATTTTAATTGTCCTAAGCCATTATCTTTACGATCAGTGTTGATCCATGCTAAGTGAGTGTGGATTGTATCTGTAGAAACACCTACAACTTCAGCATCAAGATCTTCAAACTCGTCGTAACGATCAGAGATTGCTACGATTTCAGTTGGACATACAAAAGTGAAGTCCATTGGATAGAAGTATAATACTGTCCATTTATCGTTTTTCATGTTTTCTTCTAAGCTTACTTTACCAAATTCTTTATTTGCTAAAACTGCTTCCATTTCAAAGCGTGGTGCTTGTTTTCCTACTAAACGTTCTGCCATCGTTATTACCTCCAATATTTATGTAACTATTTATCATACAAGTGATATTATAGTAAACTAGTTAATTAAAGTCAATATTAATTTATAATTATTATTAACTGAAAATCATTTTCATTGTTATTGTTTCATAAAGTCCGAAATAAATCGAATCATTAAAGGAATCACATTCTCATCTGGGTTTAATTTTTGGTTATGGAGTCCGAAATCTGAATTTACACCAATCCAAAACATTAGGCCAGGAATTTCTTTTGTCATATAACCAAAATCTTCACCTGTCATTGCAACATTGCATAGGACAGCCTCAATACCGTCATATTGTTTCGCAAAATGAAAGAATTCATTCGTCAACGATTCATCGTTTATTACTCCATAGTAATTACTTCCAAAATCTACTTCTATTTTACACTGAAAACTCTCTTTAAATCCATTCACAAGACTTTCAATTCTGTTTTTTAATTTTAGCATCGCTTCTTCACTTAATGCTCGCATCGTACCTTCTATTCGAACATGATCTGCAATAACGTTTTGAACTGTACCACCGGTTATCTTTCCAATCGTAATAACAGCACTGTCTAATGGATTAACATTTCTTGATACAACCGATTGTACTTGAGTGATAAAATGACTTGATGCAACGATCATATCATTCGTTAAATGAGGGAAAGCAGCATGACCGCTTAAGCCATGAAAATCAATAAAAAGCTCTGATGTATGAGCAAATAACATACCAGGTTTCGTAGCAATCGTACCAACAGGATATTCAGGCGCTATATGTAAACCGTAAATTACATCTGGTTTAAATGGTTTAAATTCTTCACTTTTAAGTAAAGGCTCCGCTCCTCCAGGCCCTTCTTCAGCAGGTTGAAAAATAAATACGACATCGTCATTTATTGGCTCATTAACAAGGTTAGTAAGAACACCCAAAGCAATACTCATATGTACATCATGACCACAGGCATGCATATTACCTTCATGAATCGATGAAAACTCTAATCCTGTGTTTTCTTTCATTGGCAATCCATCAATGTCTGTACGGTAACCAATCGTTCTAGTAGAATTTAACCCTTTTACGCGAACGAAAATACCTGTTCTCCAAGTATCAATTACCATTCTTTCTTGATCTAAACTAGATAAATAATCTAGTAAATAAGCTTGTGTTTTGAATTCTTGAAATCCAAGTTCGGGAATTAAATGTAAATCCCGTCTAATTTTAATAAATGAATCCATTTTAACTCCTCCAAAAAAAGCGTGAAAATATAATTTCTACGCTCAGACTGCCCACAGAACGCGTGTTTTCTTCGTTGATCACTTGCCTGTTTCGATGATAAATTACCGTAATAAGGGTAACTCCATTTCCTACTTCACGACTTGAAAGTCAAATGCTTGTAATCAGTCTGAACTTATATTTTAGTATAATGCCTATAAAGTAAGCGTAGAAAATAAATTCTACGCTTACTCCTTGTTATTATTGATTTAGTTGTCGTAAAGCCTGAATGATTTCAGTTTTTGAAATTGTTTTATCATCGATATCTTTGATCTTTCTAGCAGGAACACCTGCAACTACAGTGTAAGGAGCAACGTCTTCAGTAACAATTGCACCTGCAGCTACTACTGCGCCTTCACCTACTTTAATACCTTCTAAAACTACTGCATTAGCACCAATTAGTACATTATCTTCAAGAATAACTGGGTTTGCTGATGGTGGCTCGATTACACCAGCTAAAACTGCGCCAGCACCAACGTGACAGTTTTTACCTGTTGTTGCACGTCCACCAAGTACTGCGTTCATATCGATCATTGTACCTTCACCAATTACAGCACCGATGTTAATTACCGCACCCATCATAATAACTGCATTGTCTCCAATTGTAACTTGATCACGAATAAATGCACCTGGCTCGATACGAGCTTTAATACCTTTAGCATCTAAAAGTGGAATCGCTGAATTACGACGATCTGATTCTACTACATAATCTTCTATGTATTCTTTTTGCTCTTCAAGGATTACTTTAACATCATCCCACTCACCAAATAAAACTCCAGAATTTTGAGAAATAAATGATTGAACTGATTCAGAAATAGTAAGCTTGTCTAATTGACCTTTTACATAAACCTTTACAGGTGTTTTTTTAGTACTATTTGCAATAAATGCAATAATTTCATTTGCGTCCATTAATTTCATAATGAATTGCCCCCTTTATTATTATCAATAAGAATACTCTATCAAATCTAGTAAGTAACTAGCAACATTTTGTCGATTAATCTTTATTTTTTTTTCGAATTGATTCTATAAATCCTTCTACTTGTTTTAATTTCATCGCATCTCGATTATAAAGTAAGTATGTATCGCGATATAACCCTGATTGTTCTTTTGTAATTAAAGGTGTTTTTATAATATTTTCATCACTTACATCATGTAATACAGAGGAAGGTAAGATCGCAAAGCCTAGTCCATTCAATACAAATTGCTTACATGTCTCAATTTGATCGACCACAATTTCATGTTTTGGTAATGAATTAAAATGCTCATACCACCATGACTGGATTAGCTGATAGTAATTTGAATTACTTTTAAACTGAATAAATGGTCTTTGTATAGTTTTATATTCCTCAAGACTATGTTTTTTTGTATCAACTAATAATAATTCATCAGAAAACAGTAATTCCTTCTCTCCAAACCAATTTTGGTTTCCTCGTACAATTGCTAGATGAACTTCATTTTCATATAAGCGATTTGTGATTTCACTACTCCAACCGGTAAAAAGTGAAACTTGTACTTCTGGATAGCTTGACACATATTTTTTTAAAACTGGTGGTAACCAGTATTGCGCAACAACAGATGAAACGGCAATCTTTAAAGTACCCGAAATATCGGATTTTAAAATTTGTAACTGCTCTAACATTGTTTGATACGTTTCTTCCATCTTTTTCGCATAGTTTAAGATGATTTCTCCAGAGGCAGTAATAATCAATCCTTTTTGAGAACGAATAAACAATTCACTACCCATCTGCTTCTCTAAATTTTGTAGCCTTTGACTTAAGGCTGGTTGAGAAACAAACAGCCTCTCTGCTGCCTTCCTCATATTCTTCTCTTCAGATAAAGTAATTATTAGACGTATATCATCAATTTGCACATAATCCCCCCTTGCCCTTAAACCTAAAAGAATTAGACCTTTCAACACTTCTTAAAAAAAACCAATACTAAAAAAGCAAGTCAATTTGATGATGACTTACTTTTTTATTCGTTAATGCTTATTATATCTTCTAACATTTTTATTCAATTGTTTTAAAATCGCTCTACGAGTTAATATACCTTCAAAAGTATTATTAGCATCAACCACACATACAAAAGGATGATCAACTACAGATTCAAGCCCCTTAGCGAGTGTATCAGTTGTTTTTAATAATGGTATTTCAGTACCCATTACCTCTTCAACTTTCATATTACTTAAACGTTCAAATTCGATTCTTTCTAATCCAAGTATTCCATCTAATATCATAGATGTACTAATTAAACCTAACAACTGAAACTTTGGATTTAACACTGGAATTGAAGAATACCCAGATTTTGTAAGTACTAATAACGCATGCTCCAAACTATTACCTATTTGGACATGAGCTACTTTTTCACTTGAAATAATGACTTCTTCTACTTTATGTTCAAAAAATTGTGAACCATCAATACTAATCAAAAACATCGTCCCCCAATAGAAAAGCAAAAGTATTTAAAAATGGTAGAAATTATCTATTCATAAATAAACATCAAATAAATACACATACAACTTTGCTAATCAACTGTATAGAAAAAATTCTATACACTATTTTATTCGATTAAGGACTATGTCCCCATCCCTATATTATCAGATTTGTAACCCCTTTCCAATTTAACTTTTCTTAAAAATTTACTTATTTAACTATAACTATTCAAAAAACAAAAAAACGTTTAGATAAATAATTTATTATCTAAACGTTCATCTATATTTGTCTTCATAATCCTAAATCCCTTAACTTTTGATATAAATGTATTAATCTTTCGTATTGATCCTCGCCCGCATCCATTAAACCACTTTCTATATCAGTTATCTGTGATGAAATGAGTTCAATTGCATAATTTTGTTTCATCACTGTGTCCACCAATAAAGACAATTCATCTTCTGTGAAATTTTGTTCACTTAGCATCCATCATCCCTCCTAATCCTCATTTTAATCAATGTTTATTTAGTTTAAACTTCTTATTTTGTAAATTTATTTGCATAGCTAAATGCTGTATAAGAATCAGGTTTTATCTTAGGAATGATGCCCATTGCACTTACTTTAGATGTCATTTCTTGTATAAACTCTTTCGTTAACCCCATCGTACCAATATCCAGATGAATCTCAAAACTAAAATTATTCGAATTAGCATTTTCATGAAGAGGACTAAAAATTTTTTCTAAATGAAAAGGTGATAATAAAAAAGCTATTTCCTGACTATACATCGTTTCTAGAAATATTTTCTCTTTTAAATTTCGGATTTTCTTGTGATGCCAACAAGTATGTAAACATCCCCAAGCTCCATTACCTACCCTATGCAAATGAAGTGCTGTAATAAACTTAGTTCCATTACTATGAACCTGAGAATCTGTCCCAATGGAAAGTCGATATTGTTTATTAGGATCACTTTTTACAAAATGATATAGCCGATCAACTACATGATCAAAACTCATATTTCTTTCACTTACATTGTAAAATCGATACTGATCTTTATTCACGTATATGACCTCCCTTTTCATAACAATACATAATAATGTATTCATTAAGAATTGGGATTAGCACGACCTTACTATTTTGTAATAAAATATTTAAAAAAAAGAAAAAACAAGCTAAGCTTGTTTTTTCTTTTCTTATGAAATAATTTCGTATATTTCAATTGCTACCATATCGATATTATCGAATGGGAACGTTTGTGGTTTTTCACCTTGTTGAAATACTTCTAATTCAAATGTTTCATTTTTCTCAGAATACTTTACGCTACACTTTCTTTCGCCGTTAACTTCAAAATATCTTTGAGCAACCTCACCGTTCGTAGCTTGTTGTTTTAAACTTTCTAAGCGTTCTAAAATTCCTAATAATAAAGACATATTAGAACTCCTTTCTACCATGTGTCATTCCCTAAATATAGGTTTTACTTTCTTACAATTTCTATCCAAAAAACTTCTGATAGATTTCAGCTATGTAAGTGTCCATTAATAAGAATACTTGTATTTCAATATAAATTCAAGAAAAATAGTCGTTTCAACTAAAAAACAAATTTCTTTATATACTATATTTTTCTATGTCATAATAGTTTTATACAAATGCTTTAAGAAAAAATAAAAAAGGATGTCGTTTTATGAAAATCGAATTATTCACACAAGATGGATGCCCTCCTTGTGAATTTTTGAAAAATTATTTAAAAGAAATGAATGCTTCTTATATTGAATATAACGTATCACAAGATGAAAGTGCTAAAAAAAGAATGATGTTTGAGTTAGATTCATACTCAACACCTACTTTAATAATTGATGATGAAGTTATTAGAGGCGTTCAGATGGAGCAAATTGAAGCAGCATTACAAAAACGTTAATCTACTACCTATTAACTCACTTCTCACATTAAAAACACCTAAATGAACATTCATTTAGGTGTTTTTTATCAATCTATACTACATATGGTTTTAGGATTGTTTCAAGGACTTGTCCACAAAATAGTTTCTCTTTTACCCAACTCCTATAAAATGAAAAACAAAAAACATGACGGACGATGCGAAAAGAACTTTCGAAATAAGTCCTCTCAAATAAAATCCTCCTCAGTCTGAACTTTTACTAATCGTATCATTATTATATTGAAATTTACTATACGAATCGTTCTTATCTTTTTTACATTAGTTGACAGAGAAAAACACTACTTTTAATTAATATAGGCTTTTATATATGTATTCGTCGATTTTTGATTGAGATCACTAAAACTCTATGCTCCAAATCAACATTATTTCTAGGTAATTTCTCCCTTTATCTAGATCAAATTTAATGGTAAAGTTAGATAATTTGTGTCAACTTTTCAATTTTTTAAAAATTTATGAACGGTTAGGGAGTGTTTTTATGGAGTATCGTGGTTCAACGGTTTACAATCAAGACGATTTTTTTTCAGAATACATTCGACGAAAGAATAGAGAAGATAGTCCTAACAATGCAATCGAAGGACCAATCATCAGTGAACTAATAGGGAATGTTGATCGAAAAAACGTATTAGATTTAGGTTGTGGTGACGCATCCTTCGGTAAGGAACTTCTACTACTTGGAGCTAAAACCTATACAGGTATCGAGGGATCAGAGCACATGATTAATGCTGCATTGACCAATTTAATGGATACAGTAGGGACCATCCATCATACCTCAATCGAGGATTATCATTTTCCTCCGAATTCATTTGAACTTGTCACTTCTAGATTTGCACTACACTATATTTCAAATATTGAGCTTGTATTTCAAAAAATATTTAACAGCTTAAAAGAAAACGGCCATTTTATATTTAGTGTACAACATCCATTAACTACTGCCCCCTTTTTAAGCAAACTCTCAGGAGATCGACGCGAAAATTGGATTGTAGACGATTACTTTCGAACTGGCGAAAGAAAGGAACCATGGATGAAGAAAGTAGTGGTCAAATACCATCGAACAATTGAACAATATTTTAATCTTTTAAAAAAAACTGGGTTCCAGATCGATCAATTACATGAAGGTACTCCAAAACAAATACATTTTAAAAGCGAAGAAGAGTTTATAAGAAGACAAAGAATACCAATCGTACTTGTTTTTTCTTGTTTTAAATAGACTAAGCATAAAAAATGACTGTCATTGTTTAGCGACAGTCATTTTCTGATTAAATCTTATAAGAGAGTCACTAAAAAAGTAACTCATTATGTTTAAATAAAAAATCATAACTTAAGTCAATATATAAATAGCTTCCATTGTTCATTGGATAAGAAAACGTTCGAATTTTTTCACCTGTTTCAATATCTCTGTATATATCTGATAATTGTCCCTGATCATTTGATTGCATTTTCAAAACGGTTTCTAAAAAATACGGCCTCCAGCTCCAGTTTCTACCTTTATACTTTTCTTGAAGCTCCCACTGCTCACCATTAATTTTAAACAAGTTCGCTGATTGCTGAAAACCATCCTCATCACAAATATACATCCTAAAACAAAAGGAATTTAATTCACTTGATATATTAATTAAAAATGAATTTAAATCCACTCCTAATTTAAATTTATTAATAGTCGATTCGACTTTTTGTTGTATTAAATTAGTCATATCTCTTAGCGCAATTAATTTGTTCTTTTCGCCTCGAATATATTTTAAGATATCATTTTTTAATGGCTCACATTCATGATTTAATTGACGAATTGATGGTTGAGGTATAAACAAGTAAGCACCTTGATAAAATCTTCCACCATTCTTCCATGCATTTCTTAATTGAATTGAATCGATTATTCCATCGTAATACATCGATGCCCCTACTTTTCTTGCCACATAAATTACGGAATTTAACAAATCTTGAAATGATGATGTATGAAGTTGTTGAACCATTTTAAAATCGATTTTAATGATATCAGGAGATAAAAACCGAAGTTTCTCTAAGTTAATTAACTTCTCATTTACGCTATTAATCGCAAATTTAATACCATAAGTTTGATAATATGTAATTAAATTTTTTAGTTCTTTCTCAAAACCATAAAAAAGTTGATGTTGAAGTATAATGACAATTTTATTTAGTTGTATTCCCTTTTCTTCATATGATTGTAAAATCGCTAAAAGATTTTCCGGGTCATCTGAAAGAAGTGCTGAAGGGTGACGATTAATAAAAATACCACCTTCGAATTTAGATTGTACAACTTCATCGAGAGCTTGAATTAATATATGATTGTCAACCTCTAATAAGTAGTCATCTGGCACCAAATCATTTGCAAAGAAGAATTCAAGGCTGTGTAAATTTTCAAGTTTTAGTCTACCAACAACCTCTACTCCTACACAATTTTGTGTATCGGCTCCATATATTGGTTGAAAATATGGTACGACTTTATCTAAGTTACTTATTACGTCTAAAGGATCCATTTTGAACCTCCTTCTAGAATGGGTATTGATGTAAGGACTGTCCTCCATCCATTGTAAAACAAGAACCATTAATATAACCAGCCTCATTTGAAAATAAATATGCACAAAGTCCCGCTATTTCTTCTGGAGTACCCAAACGGCCTAGTGGTACACTTTGAATTGTGCGGTTTTCTAATTCCTCAGAAAGCCATAGTTTAGCTGCTCCACCTGTACGTTCAATAGGTCCAGGAGCAATCGCATTGACTCTAATTCCATATTTTCTCCCCCACTCAACTGCTAAAGTTCTAGTCATAGCAAGAACTCCAGCTTTAGCTGATGCAGAGTGAATGACTCCAGGACCCGCATCCCAAGCATATGTAGCAATTATATTTGTGATCGCACCTTTAATTTTATGTTGTATCATATACCTTCCTACTTCAGAACTACAATAAAAGGTTCCATTTAAAACGATATTTATAACCGTGTTCCAACCGTTTACAGACAAATCCTCTGCAGCACAAATAAAATTACCAGCCGCATTATTTACTAAGAAGTCTATCGTTCCAAATGTTTGATCAACTTCATTTACCATATTTTTAATTAATTCAGGATCCCGAACATCCATAGCTATTGGTAATACTTGACCATCAAATTGTTCAATTTCTTCTTTTGCATTATTTAATTTTTCTAAATCTCTTCCGGCAATGACCACTCTTGCACCATCCTTTGCAAAGCGCATAGCCATTGCTTTCCCCATTCCACTAGAGCCACCAGTAACGATCACAACCTTATCCTTCACTCGTATCACTCCCTTTGTGTCTATAGTTTAACAACATTTTGTTATTTTGAGAATATTTTTAACAATTAAACTATTTAATATAATATGCAGTATTTATTTCTTTAAAAAGGTCGGGGGACAATTGAAAATAAAACTTACATCATTTTTTTTACTATTAATTTGTACAATCTATTATTCAGTCTATGTTGAGCCAACATCAATTCGAACTAAGCATTTAATATTTTCAGACAATCGGTTAAATTCAAATACTACTATTAAATTAATCCAAATCTCTGATACTCACTTTAATAATAAAAAAGATATAGAACGATTTAAAAAGGTAATAAAAAATATAAACCAAATGAAGCCTGATTTTATTCTATTTACTGGGGATTTGGTTAGTGATATACGAAAGTTTTCTTACAAGAATGAAGTTATTCGGCTTTTAAAAGAACTTAATCCAAAAATAGGAAAGCTTGCAATATACGGTAACCATGATCATGGAGGTTATTTTACTGAACAATACGAAGAGCTGTTAACCGAAAGTAATTTTATATTATTAAAAAACGAAGAAAAAACTTATTACGTTCAAAAACAAAAAGTTTCATTTATCGGTCTCGATGATTATATGCTAGGAAACAAACAATATAATGACATTTTAGATCGAATTCAAAAAAATAGTTATACGGTTGTTCTAGCACATGAACCTGACATTGCCGATTTGACGAAAACCTATCCGATAAATCTTCAGCTCTCTGGCCATAGCCATGGCGGACAAATCTATTTACCTTTATATAAGTCCTTTATAATGCCTCCATACGCAAAGAAATATAACCGAGGTGTTTACACCCTATCAAGTAAATATAATAGTCATTTAGTCGTTTCAAATGGAATTGGAACAACTAAACTACCAATTCGCCTATTTACACCACCTGAAATAGTATCAATTGAAATTACTGGCCAAAATAAAAAGTAAAAATGATCAGTAAATATAATTTCTCGACACCTCACCCATACTAGGTTGGTTACCTATTTTTATGGGTACTTGCTCAATTATTTTAGTACTCCATACACTAATATTGAAGACAAGAGAGGAGGTTAAATACATGAATTATCAATATCACCCTAATTTAAATCATTATTATAGAGAAGATCATGCTCCATCCTACTACTTTGATCATAACGAACAACGCTTTGTTCCTTTTTTCCCAATTTTGCCAATAATAGGAGGATTAGCGGGATTAGCAGGCGGATTCGCGTTAGGAGCACTAGCGTTTAGACCACCTTATTATCCGCCATATGGACAATTCCCACCATATCCAGCATATCCTCCATACGGTGGTGGTTTCGGTGGCGGCTTCGGTGGTGGGTACCCTGGATACCAACAACCTTACCCACCTGTAAATCCTGGTGCTTTTTTACCTAATAATGCAGGATTAAATTCGCCAGGTAACATAGGACCCTATCCATACTAATTAAAAAAAGCTAGTCGTATTAATGAATATTATTTCGATTAGCTTTTTATTATATAACCACTTCTTTAGATTTGATTTGAAAAATTTTAAACTAAAGATATAATATACTCATATCTATTATTTTTCGGAGGTAACATAGAAGCATGAAATCGAAAGAACCTAGCCTGAATAAACTAAATTTTACAAATGAAGAAATTTTTCAGGCAATATTTGTTGTAAATAAACATGCTAAAACAGCACTTGAACCAAGTGAACTATATTCACTAAAAAGACAAGCTATCTTAAAGCTTATTGATAAAGGTATTGCTAAGAAAGTTGGATTACATTTTTCAAATAATCCCAAGTCAAGTAAACAACAATCTGATGTGTTGATTGCTTGTGGAGATTTTTTCTTTCATATACCACCTTTAAAAGAAGACTTTAAACTTCTCCCGCATTTAGGAATATTAGAAAATACTCATCGTAACCCAAAAGTATCCATGTCATTAAGCTATGCCAAAAAAATACTTCATCATTTCTTAGGTATTCAAAACGTTAAATCTGAAAACCATTTCAAAAACGGATCTAACTACCGAAGAAATACCCCAGGGCAATTTTTAAGAGCTTCTTCATTTCTAAATAACTCTACATTTACTTTTCCGAGTGAACCAATTCGTAAAAATAAAGGTAAGCAAGAGAAATAAGCTGAAACAATCATTACTAAATAACATTAATATAGATTAAATGGGAAGATTAAAAGACCTTTTAAAATGGGTTTATAATCCTTCCCTTTTTTATTTGAATGTACGGAAATTCTTTATTTACCTCTCATATTTTAGTAGATTTGTCTCACCTATCGTTTGAGACAAACATACTATATGAATAGGGGGTGATTGATATGTTCGGTAATAATAACTTACAAGATATTATTCGTTATGTTGCTGGGTTCTTATTTGCACTTCAATTGTTACTAAATTCTTTTGGGTTTAAATTCCTAAATAATGAACAAATTGATGCTGTAATTAATGTAATTTCATTCCTTTTTATTTTATACTTCGGTGCTAAGCATAATTATTTAGGTAAAAAAGGACAAGCTCAAAAGGCTGTACTTCAAGAAGCAGGATTAGAAAAAACAAATAAGCAGACAAATTCGGATCAATAGATTACTTTATGTCTACTTTTTGATAGATTAGATTACAAATTTAAAGATTTGATTTGAGAGTGATTAAACATTGAGTCACTCTCAATTTTTTAGTCGAATTTATGCTACTTTTTAAGTAATATTTTCTATTTTTCACTATTTTTCCTCATATATTGATTTTAATTTTAGTAATCATATGGACTTTGTTATACATTGTAGAATTATTTTAAGTAGATTAGGTAGGAAAAATTTAACTTTATATTGAATGTTCTAAAAACACATATTTTTCAGGAGGATATCAAATGTCAGTAATTTTTACAAGTAAAGACATTTCAAAGAAATTAAAAATAGGTAAATCACGTGTAAGAGAGATTAGTAAGGAACTAGAAAAGAAAGAATATCATTTTACAAAGAACCAAGATACTAGGATCTATAATCAAAATGATTTTGAATTATTTCAAATGATTATTAAAGAGTACCACGAAAATGAAAATCTTTTACAATCAGTTGAATATGCTTTAAATTACCAGTCTCTTCAAAGTCAAACTGAAGTTCATGTAATTGAAACAACTACAATTGAGAATGAAATGACAGAAAATATCACCCCGAATATTCCTCTAGAAAATAACATACATAAAAATTTTGACATGAAGAATGACATCGAATTAATTGAAGTAAATAAGAATGATATTGTTGAAGATGTAAATACCCAAATTGAAACAGTTGATTCAGAATTAATTCAACATTCACTAATACTAGAAGAAGCAGCTTTAGAAGCGTCTGTATTCCAAGCAGAACAAATCGAAGTCGTAGAGAATAGTCAAATAACTTCACAAGATACAAAGCATATTGAAGAATCACTTTCTCAACTAGAAACAATTGATGAATGCGTAATGGAGCAACCTTTTTCACAAGATACTGAGAAGTTTGAAGACCAATTAGAAATAATTGAAGAAGTCGTAATAAAGCAATCGTTACAAAAAGAAGAGCATGTTACAGTTTCTGGTCCTTTAACAAATCAATCAGATCAAAATTCTGAGGATGAAGAAGTCCAAGAATATCGTTTTGAAGAAATGACTGTTGAACAAGTACTCGAAGAAAATAAAAAACTACCTGATGAAGTAGTTCTTTCAAAGTTTAATGAATCAAACGTAGTAACGGAACCAATCGTTTCAAAAGAGAATGTTACTACTTTTGTACCGACAAATTCTAATCAAATTATGTTTGAAGAGTTTATGTCCCAAATTACGAATCTAGCGTATCAAAATGAACAAATCCTAACTCAAAATCAAACATTAATCAAACAGAACTTAGAGAAGGATCAAAAGTTAGAAAAAATATTATATTCAGTTGAAGAAAAAAGTGAAGAGCTGCAAGGGTTAGCAACAGTAATTGAAGAAAAAGATGAAAAATTAGAGCAAATGTTTGAAGAAATTAAATCAAAAGAATCTGGTCGAGATGCTCAATTAATGAGGATGATTAGAGAATTACAGGAAACAAAGAAGATGGTAGCTGCCTCAAAGGAAAGAGACTGGAAAAATGCAATTAAATCACTCTTTTTTAAACCTAAGTCTGTAAAATAATTCGTTTATTATTTAGCACTTTTACTACATTATGAAAATGAAAGATTTTTAGTTTGAAAAGAGAAGGGAATTTTCCCTTCTCTTTATTCTTTCATTATACCTCTTCACTCTGTTCTTGATGATAAGCTGGTAAGACAATATGAACTTCAGTTCCTTTGCCTTCTTCACTTAAATACTCAATCGTTCCCTTATGAGCTTCAATAATACTAAAAGTAACCATTAGTCCTAGACCTGTTCCTTTTTCTTTTAAAGAATAAAAAGGTTGTCCTAAACGATCCAATTGTGCTTTTGACATACCTACTCCATTATCTTTCACAACAATTCGTATGTACTCTCGATCTCTTTCTTTCTCAATATTTGCTTCAATTTTAATATAGCCTTTCGTGTCCTTTATAGCTTCTACACCATTTTTTAGAACATTAATGATTGCTTGTTTAAGCTTAGCGCGATCTCCGACAGTATACATATCCTCATTTACATTTACTTGTAAGAAAGCACCCTGTAGTGAGGCGTAACTTGACATTAATGTTGTTACTTCATTCAGCTGTTCTGTCATATTGATTATTTTCTTTTCCTCAATTTGAGGTCTAGCTAAGTTTAAATAATCTGAAATGATATTTTCAGCTCGGTCTAGTTCAGCTAATACAAGTTTCATATATTCTCTATTCGTTCCACTTTCTTGATTCTCAATTAACTGAATGAAACCCCTTACAACCGTTAATGGATTTCTCACTTCATGAGCTACACTCGCCGCAAGTTCACTCACCATATTTAATTTCTCTGATTTCTGCATTTGTACGCGAATTTCAGCATTTTCAAATAAAAACTCTCTTAAATAAACATGAAACAGCATTGTAATTGTTAAAACAGTAAAAAATATGCACGCCGAAAAAATTGTTTGATCTGATTGGTACTCTTTTATACCATTTACCGTTGCTTCATAATAAAGCAAACAGACCATACTGAACGAAAATAAAATTGGCATTAAAATACTTAAAGCAAATTTCTTCCTTTTAGAAAAACTAACCCAATGTGGTGAAACAATAAATGGTAAGATACACGAAATCACTTCAAATGGAAAAGATTTCAAAGATGCTAAACCATATAGCAAATACACAAAAATTGCTTTCGTTAAAATAATAATCGTTCCGATCAATCTTCCACCATATAAAATAGATGAATAGATTAATAAAATACTAAAAGTAATAGCCATGCTTTCACTAATGTGAATTGGGTAAAGCAAGCAAATAAAAATATTAAAAAAAGTTAGCAATCCAACTAATATTCTATTTTGTTTCGGGCTTGTATTGTGGTATCTACTAAGCCAGAACATTTCGTATAAAAAGACCGGAATGATTATGATTGCAAATTGAATTAATAAATCTTTTAATTGCAGCATTAAAGTGTCCCCCACCCCTTCTTTCAACAAATTATAACATAGTTATTTAAACTTCTAATTATTAATACAAAAAATTCAAAAAAAACATTTCTACATAGAACGTCACATTATTACAAAGTATTCTAAAATATAAGAAAAGTCGTCAAGCTTAAGTACTTAACGACTTAAAACCAACCTTTTCTTTTAAAAAATATGTACATTAGGATCGTAACAAATCCCATTAAAATTAAGATAAATAAGTATCCATATTTCCATGTTAATTCCGGCATATAGTGGAAATTCATTCCATATAAACCTACGATAAACGTTAGTGGTAAAAAGAAAGATGATATTATTGTTAGTGTTTTCATAATATTATTCATTTTTTCTGAGCTTAATGAAAAATAGCTTTCTCGAATATCGGAAGCTAAATCTCGATTCGTCTCAATCATATCCGAAAGCTTCATTAAATGATCGTGTATATCTTCAAAATAAATTCGATGTTCAGATATATCTTTAAATCGATTTGAATTAAGAATTCGATATAATAAATCACGAGTTGGTAAAATCGTCCTTCTTAATTTCGATAAATCAGATTTAATATCATATAATCTTTCTACAGCATTATTTACTTGTTTCTTTAATGGATCAATTTCTAAGTCTGATAGTTCATCCTCTAAACGATAAATTAGTGGAAAATAACTATCAACAAGCTCATCAATAATTCGATGCGTTAAATGAAGTGGACTCTTCGAAGCTCGACGGTCTGACATTATATTCTCTAAAACTTGTTGTACGGTCGGACTTTTATGGATATGAAATGTGACAACATAATGATCACTTACAAAAATATCTAGTTCCGTCTCCTCTAAGTCTTTTTTATTTAATTCGTGCAAAATTAAAAAATGATATCCTTCATAGTAGTCAAGTTTAGGTCGTTGTACATATTCCAAACAATCTTCAATCGCTAAAGGATGAAAATTAAATTCGGTTGATAAAAGTTGAATCTCATCTTCAGTCGGTTCATCAATGTCTACCCAATACCATAAGTAATTATTTGATTTTGCATCTGCTATTGTAATATTACGATCGATTACTTTATTTTTTGTTATTCCTATTACTTGTAACAAGTTACTCACCTTCTTTAGGCAATCAAATTATTTCACTACTAAATACTTTTTTTATTATATGGTAAAATGAAGAAAATTTCATTGAATAGTTCGATTAAAAAGTTTAATTTTAATATAAAAATAATAAGTAGAGGGATTTAAAATGAACAAATATATAAACGAAAGTGTAAAAGAAATTCAAATCTCCGGTATTAGAAAATTTGCCCAAAAAATTGAAAAATATGACAATGTCATTGCATTAACATTGGGTCAACCTGATTTTCCAACTCCAGCACCTATTAAAGAAGCTGCTATTCATGCAATTAATCAAAATCAAACAGTCTATACACCTAATGCAGGACTGCCTGCACTTAGAAATGCTGCTTCTAATTTTTTAAAGAAAAAATATTCTTTATCATATGATCCATCGAATGAAATAATCGTTACAGTAGGAGCTAGTCAAGCACTCGATGTTACATTCAGGACGATCCTTAATGATGACTGTGAGGTTATTCTTCCTGCACCAATCTATCCTGGCTATGCACCAATTATTCAAACATGTGGTGCAAAACCAGTTTTTGTCGATACATCTAATAGTGGTTTTAAAATTACACCTGAATTATTGGAAGAACAGATCACTGAAAAAACACGTTGTATTGTTTTACCTTATCCAAATAACCCAACAGGCGTCACATTAACGAAAGAGGAACTTGAGAATTTAGCTAACTACTTATCTCAGAAAGACGTATTCATTTTATCAGATGAAATATATAGTGAGCTGACATATGATACGGCTCATACTTCAATTGCTAGTTACCCTGGTATGAGAGAAAAGACAATTGTCATAAACGGTCTTAGCAAATCACATTCGATGACTGGTTGGAGAATTGGTTTTATCTATGCGCCTGCTTATTTAGCTCAGGAAATCTTAAAAGTGCATCAGTATAACGTATCATGCGCTACATCAATATCTCAATATGCAGCAATTACAGCATTAACTGATTGCATTGATTCTCCAATTGAAATGGCAAAGGAATATAAAATAAGACGTAATTATATGATTGATCGATTAGAAAAGATGGGCCTACCTTGTATTAAGCCAGAAGGTGCATTTTATTTATTCCCATCAATTAAAGAATTCAATATGCCTTCCATGGAGTTCGCACTAAATCTAGTAGAAAAACATAATCTAGCGGTTATTCCAGGAGAAGCTTTTTCTGAATATGGAGATTCATTTATTCGATTATCATATGCTTATTCAATGAAAGAACTAGAAATTGCATGTGACCGATTAGAAGAGTTTGTAACTAGTCTTAGAAATTAATATAAAAAAGCAGGGGTGGATTATTTGATCCTCCCCTGCTTTTTTATCTAGCTTGTATTACTTTTGTTTTAAATAACAAGTCCTGAATTGTTTTATGGTCTTTTCTAAATAACATTAAATAGACATTAACTATTAATGGTACACCTAAAAATAGAACTGATATTCCTGCTATAAAGATAAAACGTATGAAAAATAGTATCATTGTCGTTTCTTCATAGTTATCTTTTATCATTTTAATAGCTAAAAATCTTTGACCAAATGTCATCCCTTTATTAAATTGTGGAACAACTACAAATAATATGATCATAATAATTGAAATAACGATTAAATCGACCGTCGAATTTCCTGATGTAGAATTAAAACGACTTAATATCTTCTCAGGATTCATCGTAATAATAGCAATAATGATCCCATAAACTACTGAAACGATAAACGTATCGAATAAAAACGCACTTAATCGTTGATAAAACTTTGCAAGTTGAAAATTTTGCACTTGTTAACCTCTATTCATTAAATTATTGAATGTGGTGAGACGGATCGTATAAAGTATAAAGTGCTTGCGTTCCTTTTTCATCTAAACCATTTTTAGACAGTTCATCGTAGCATTTTTTTGCAAGGAAAAGTCCTGGTAGATTTAATTCCATTTTTTCAGCTTCTTCAATTGCGATTCCCATATCTTTTATAAAATGTTTAATATAGAATCCCGGCTCGAAATCGCCTCTTAAAACACGAGGTGCTAAATTAGATAATGACCAACTACCCGCTGCACCCGTAGAAATACTTCCTAATACTTTTTCACCGTCTAATCCTGCTGCTTTCGCATATGCAAGCGCCTCACAAACTCCTAACATACCTGAAGCTATTGCAATCTGATTACACATTTTTACATGTTGTCCACTACCAGCATTTCCATGATATGCAATATTTTTTCCTAAAACATCAAATAATGCGGACATTTTATGAAAAGTTTCTTCTTCTCCACCAACCATAATGGCTAATCTAGCTTCTCTTGCTCCTAAATCTCCACCTGACACAGGTGCATCTAATGAAGACATACCTACTGATTTTGTTAGCTCATTAATTTTTTTAGCTAAAGTTGGTGTCGAAGTTGTAAAATCGATAAATGTTGTCCCTTTTGCAGCTGATTGGATGATCCCATAATCGCCAAAATATACTTCCTCTAAGTCACTTGGATAGCCGACCATCGTACAAATAACCTGACAATTTGGTGCTAATTCTTTAGGTGTATCATACCAAGTTGCACCTAAATCAATTAATTCATTTGCTTTTTCTTTTGTACGGTTATAAATATGTAATTTTGCACCTGCATTGATTAAATGCTTTGCCATACTTTTTCCCATAACGCCAATTCCGATAAATCCAACTTGTAAATCTTTTAAATTAATTGCTTCCATATTACACACTCCTCTTTTAATATCCATAAATAAACTAACATAAAAAATATTAATAAAAAAGCCTGAGCTATTCTTATAAAAAAATAAGCAAACTAAAACTTATTTCAAATTAAATTTAGGTTATTTCAACACTAATTTGTTGACTCTAATAATGGAACTATCTATATTTAAAAAGTACATAAAAATGTATCTAATGCACCTAATTTTTGGAGGTATTTTCATATGAAAAATGAACAATTTTTTGAAATGATTAAAGAACGAAACTCTACTCGAGTATTCGATTCTTCTACTGAAATCAGTAGCAGCGAAATTACTGAACTTCTTGATGCTGCAATGACTGCACCATCTGCTTGGAATTTACAACATTGGAAATTCGTTGTATTCCATGGTGAAAACGCGCAAGGTAAATTATTACCTGTTGCATATAACCAAGGTCAAGTTAAAGATGCTT
The DNA here is from genome assembly GCF_001712755.1 of Gottfriedia luciferensis. GTDB lineage: Bacteria > Bacillota > Bacilli > Bacillales > Bacillaceae_G > Gottfriedia > Gottfriedia luciferensis_B. Next base: position 114,289 of record NZ_MDKC01000037.1, on the reverse strand, counting down.
CATGTGTAATTGCTGTATTAGCCGATACACAATCAGCAAAAAATGTTGACTTAGTTTTCGGACCTGCAGTAGAAGCTGGTTTTATGACTCAAGAAGCAAAAGACAAATTAAAAGCAAACGTTGAAAATGCTTATGCAACAGAACAACGTAATCGTGAACAAGGGATCTTGAACTCTTCTCTTGCTGGTATGCAATTAATAATGGCTGCTTCTGCAAAAGGTTGGAACACTTGTGCAATCGGTGGATTTAACGAACAAGCGTTTAAAGAAACTTTCTTAACTGATGATCGCTATATTCCAACAATGTTGATTGCCATTGGTAAAGAAAAAGTACCTGGACATCATACTACGCGTTTTTCTGCAAAAGAAATGTCTATTTGGATTTAATCATAAATGAAAAGTAAAAGGGATTCTGACAAAAGTCGGAGTCCCTTTTATGTCATTACGATTCATTAACAATGGTGCTCAACAGTAATGATTAATTTCTTAAGTAATTCTAGAGAAGAATCAATTGCTAATGAATAATATCTATGTGTGCCTTTTTGCTCAATTTGTACTAATTGATTATCACGTAATATTTTTAAATGATGTGATATAGCCGGTCTAGATAATGAAGTTTTTTCCGTAATTTCATTAACAGTTAGCGCTTCACCTTCTGATAACATTAAAATGATATCCTGTCTATAAGGATCGCTTAACGCTTGGAACAAGGGAATACATTCTCTAAATACTTCAATTGCTTCTTTACTCAAATCTCCACCTACTTTTATTATGCAAAAATAATCTTATTCGTTTAATAATTTAAACATACACTAAATTAAAGAAGCGAATTTGTCAACAGTAGGAATTTTTCAATCCGGTTGGTCATTATCCTGACTTGATATATTAAAAATAAAACAACAGGTTTCCCTGTTGTTTTATTTTAGATGCTATTTACTAAGTTAACAACTTCTTCAGCAGTAGACATAGATAAAGCTTTTTCAGCTAATATCTCCATTTCAGCTTTAGAAAGTTTAGCCATTTGACTACGAGCAGGTAGGATTGAAGTAGCACTCATAGAGAATTCATGTAAGCCTAATCCAACAAGTAAAGGAATAGCTAATGCATCTCCAGCCATCTCTCCACACATTCCAGCCCATTTGCCTTCTTTGTTTGCAGCATCGATTACCATTTTAACTAATCTTAAAATAGATGGGTTATATGGTTGATATAAATATGAAACCTGTTCATTCATTCGATCCGCAGCCATTGTATATTGGATTAAATCGTTTGTCCCGATACTAAAGAAATCAACTTCCTTAGCGAATACATCTGCTAGAACAGCAGAAGCAGGGATTTCTACCATCATACCAATTTCGATATTGTCTGAGACTTGAACATTTTCTTTTACTAACTGTTCTTTTTCTTCTAATAAAACAGCCTTTGCTGCTCTGAACTCATCTAATGTTGCAATCATCGGGAACATAATTTTTAAATTGCCATACACACTAGCACGAAGTAATGCACGTAATTGTGTACGGAATATATCCTTCTGATCTAAACATAAACGAATCGCTCTGTAGCCTAAGAATGGGTTCATTTCTTTTGGTAAGTGTAAATAAGATAATTCTTTATCTCCACCGATATCTAGTGTTCTTACTACTACCGGTTTATCACCCATACTTTCAAGAACTGATTTGTATGATTCAAACTGCTCTTCTTCTGATGGGAAGTTATCACGTCCCATATATAGGAACTCAGTACGGTAAAGACCAACACCTTCACCACCATTATTGATAACGCCCTCTACATCATTCGGTGTACCAATGTTAGCTACTAACTCAACATGATGTCCATCTTTCGTTACAGTTGGCTCATTTTTCAGTTTAGCCCATTCAACTTTTTGTAGCTCGAATTTTTCTTTTTTAGCTTTATACTCTTCTAATTCTTCGTTTGAAGGATCTACTATTACATGACCATCTAATCCATCAACAATGACCATTACGCCATTTTCGATTTTACTTGTTACTTCTTTTGTCCCTACAACAGCAGGAATTTCAAGAGAACGAGCCATAATAGCTGAGTGAGATGTACGACCACCAATATCAGTTGTAAAACCTAAAGCATATTTACGGTTTAATTGAGCTGTATCAGATGGTGTTAAATCTTCTGCAATAATAATTACTTCTTCAGTAATATTTGCAGGGTTAGAAATCGTTACGCCTAAAAGATGCGCCATTACACGTTTCGTAACATCGCGGATATCTGCAGCACGTTCCTTCATATATTCATTATCCATGCTTTCAAACATTTGAACGAACATTGAAGCAACTTCATTCATAGCAAAATCAGCATTGATACTTTCAGACTTAATTTTATCTTTAACTGGGTTAACTAGCTCTGGATCATTTAAAACTAAGATGTGTGCAGAAAAGATTGCAGCTTTATCTTCACCAAGTTCAGCATTCGCGTGATCACGAATTTTTTCTAATTCAGTGTTAGAAACTTGAATTGCATTGTCAAGTTTAGCAATTTCAGCATCAATATCTGAAATTTGTTTTTTAACAATGTTTAATTCAGGATTTTCTAAGCGAAATGCTTTTGCAATTGCAATTCCACTAGAAGCGGCAATACCTTTAATATGTAAAGACATTATTCGCCTAAACCTTCTTTTTTCATTGTATCATCGATTGCAGCAATCGCTTGTTCTGCATCTTCACCATTAGCGCTAATTTTGATCTCAGTTCCTTGTTGAATTCCTAAAGACATTACACCCATGATTGATTTTAAGTTAACTGTTTTACCATTATACTCAAGATTGATATCAGAATTAAATTTACCTGCTACATTTACTAATAATGTTGCTGGACGAGCGTGGATTCCAGAATCAGCTGTTACTTTAAAAGTTTTTTCCATAATAATATATCTCCTTTGTGATTAAATCTACATTTTTGGTATAGACGTTTGGCCTACTATAAATATTCTATTAAAAGGGGTGCATAGTGTCAACTATACTACCCCTTTTAAAATCAAACATTTTTCGTCTATTTAATTAGATTTATTTAATCTTAATGATGCCTACTTCACCTTTTGATTGCTTACCTGGTTTTTCAATAACAACTTGTTGTCCTTCAGCTAAGTTTGTAAATACAACAGGTGTAATTGTAGAAGGTGCATTTTCACGAATAAAGTGTAAATCAATTTTAACTAATTGTTGACCTTTTGTTACTTTCTCACCTTGTGATACCAGTACTTCAAAGCCTTCACCATTTAGTTTTACAGTATCAATACCTATATGGATTAAAATTTCTTTTCCACCATTTGATAAAATACCAATCGCATGTTTTGTTGGGAATACATTTACGATTTCGCCATCTACTGGAGATACAACTGTACCTTCTGAAGGAATAATCGCAAATCCATCGCCCATCATTTTTCCAGAAAATACCTGATCTGGTACTTCTGTAATTGGGATTATTTCCCCTTCAATTGGATTAATAATCGATTCTTCAATAGTAGTATCTACCGCTGAAGCTGTTTCTTTATGTGCTTCTTGACTAACAACTGGAGTTTTTCCAGTCATAATGTCTTTAATTTGTGATTTTAATGTATCTGATTTAGGTCCAAAAATTGCTTGAATATTATTTCCAACTTCAAGAACTCCAGCGGCACCTAGTGCTTTTAAACGATCTTTATTTACTTCATCTTTTGCATTTACTTGTACTCGTAAACGTGTGATACATGCATCTAATGAAGAAATATTACTTTTCCCACCTAATGCTTGTAAAATTTCATAAGGTAATTCATTAGCTGGAGTATTACTTGTAGTATCTTCAGCGATTGCATCCTCACGACCTGGCGTTTTTAAATCCCATTTTCTAATTGCAAATCGGAAACCGAAGTAGTAAATAACTGCTAATACTAAACCGACGATGATTACCCACCACCAGCCAGTTCTATTCGGTAGAACACCGAATAATAAGTAGTCAATTAGACCACCTGAGAAAGTCATACCAATTTTAACATTTAATAATTGCATTACCATAAATGATAAACCAGCAAAGATTGCATGAATTCCGAATAATACTGGTGCAACAAATAAGAATGAGAACTCAATTGGTTCTGTAATACCTGTTAAGAAAGAAGTTAATGCAGCTGATGCTAGAATACCACCAGCGATTTTTTTGTTTTCTGGTTTCGCTTCGTGATACATAGCCAAAGCTGCAGCCGGTAAACCAAACATCATGAATGGGAATTTACCTACCATGAATGTACCAGCTGTTAATTTTACTCCGTCTTTTAATTGTGCGAAGAAGATTTTTTGATCTCCGTGAACAACCATACCTGTTTTATCAGTATATGAACCAAACTCAAACCAGAATGGTGCATAGAAAATATGATGTAAACCAAATGGTATTAAAGAACGTTCAATAACACCAAAAACGAATGCCGATAACGTTAAATTCGCATCGATCATATTATGCGAGAATGCGTTTAAGCCATGTTGAATTGGTGGCCAAATGAAACACATTAAAATTCCAAGTACTACTGAGAATGCTGCTGTAGCAATTGGAACAAATCGTTTACCTGCGAAGAAACCTAAGTAAGAAGGTAAATCAATTTCAAAGTATTTGTTATAAGCCCAAGCAGCTACTAAACCAACGATAATCCCACCAAATACACCTGTTTGAAGTGTAGGAATACCTAATACAAACGCATAGGATGGATCATCAAATTTGGCAATATTTAAAGCTTTATCTAAAACGACAAAATGTCCAATATCCCTGAACACACTCATTGTTTTATTCATAATCAGGAATCCAACGATTGCTGCTAAACCTGCAACACCTTCTCCTCCTGCTAAACCAACGGCAACACCTACTGCAAATAATAATGACAGATTACCAAAAATGATGTCACCTGATTGTTCCATAACTTTTGCTACTAGTTGGAACCAGTGCGCGTCAAGAAATGGTAAGTACTTTAATGTTTGTGGATTTTGAAATGCATTACCGAATGCAAGTAACAATCCAGCAGCTGGTAAAATTGCAACTGGAAGCATAAGCGCTTTACCAACTTTTTGTAAAACTCCAAAGATTTTCTTAAACATTGTCTTCCTCCTTTTATCCAAACAAAAAAGGCATGAGCAGAAAAAATGAGATTATTGAATCCTGGATATAGTTTCCCCTACCCAAGTATAATAATTCACATTTTTTCAACTCATGCCTGATCGAATCAGTAACACGTTTAATGTGTACAATATTCAATTATGTTTTTTTTTATGATTTCGCTTTCATTATATCTATAGATTTTAAAAATTTCAAGCCAAATTACCTATTTTTTTTAATCTTTATTAACTATTTTATAAAAGCGCTAAATTGCTCTTTAGGCTTATTGTATTATTTATTAATTTTACTCTGAACAAGTCGTTCTAAGTGTAATGTTAAGTATATTACTTCGGCTTCACTTGCTTGTTTATTTAATGAAGCTTGGATTGACTTTAAAATTTTCCATGCTAAATCATAGCATACTGGGTATTCTTTTTTTAATATTATACCCAAAGCTGGTGACTCTTCAGATGAATTACCATGAAATATACGGTCAATTAAAAATCGCAAATGACGAACTAACCTTGAATAATGAATACTTTCTTTATCAATTTCAATTTTTAAATATTCTTCTATATAGATTACTAAATCTTTAATAATCTGAGAGAACTTATTTACATCCGATACTACTTCCATCGATAAATTACTAACGATATGAAGCGTTACAAACCCTACTTCTTCGATCGGTAAATTTATATCTATTTCTTTATTTATCAAATCAATCACTTCTTGTGCAATTTTAAAATACTCTGGATACATTGCTTTCGTTTCTTGTAAGAAAGGATTATCAACATTATAGCCTTCTCTAATACGTTTGATCGCAAATATTAAGTGGTCTGTTAACCCAATATGAATTTGCTCATTTAAAGTACATCCTGTTCTTTCAGAAATTAAATAAATCGCCTGCTGCAGTGTACCCATTAATTTTTCATCCATAAAGTTGATTAATGATTTATATTGTTTTTGTTTTTGTTCATCTTTTAAGATAAACATTTTTTCTACTACACCTTCGGAAATTAAATCTCCTCTAGTTTTATTAAAACCGATTCCTTTACCTAGCAAAACTACTTCGGTATGATCGGGATTTTTCGCTATTAAAACATTATTATTAAGAACCTTTTTGATTGTATAACATACTGACATCTCTGACATTTTTTTTATCACCCCCAAGTTTAAAAAATCGCTTTTATATCATAACATAATTTTTCTGAAAAAGTTAAAACGCAGTTTAAGTTTCATAAAATAATCATATTTTTTTGATAATCTATTATAGTAGGATAGAATATAAAAGTATAAATATAAATTGAGTAGGTGTTAAGAAAAATGATTAAGTTATTTGTTAGTGACCTGGATGGGACGATGTTTCACCAAGGTCAACTATTCGAACATGATGTAGAAGCATTAAAAACCCTTTTAGATCGTGGTGTTTTATTATGTTTTGCTTCAGGACGTTTAGATTATGAAATCGTAAAAATTATGGAAAGCTTGGAAGGTAATTTTCACCGTATTAGTATGAATGGAACTTATATTTATTCAAATGATGGCGAAGCATTGTTAGATGCAACATTCCATCCAAGTATAATCGATAAAGTTTACGAAATGATTTCACACGATAAATTTTTAATCTATGTAGCTGATAATTCAACATACTATATCGAAGAGAAAACGGATTTAGTTAGAGAAATTGAAAAGAACTCTAGCATGAATGCAGTTGAATTAAAAACACTAAAAAACGATTTAGGTAAATCGATTACTCCAAAAAAATATGTAGTGTTAGGTGAAGATGAAGACTTACTTGAGCTACAAAAAGAATTACAAAAAGAACTGCCTGAATTTGTCACTTCTTTTATTTCTGCTAAAAATTGTTTAGATATCGTTCCAGTAAACGTAAGTAAAGGTTCAGCAATTCAAATACTAATCGAAAAATTAGGAATTAAACCTGATGAAATTGCTTGTATAGGTGATGCATACAATGATATCTCAATGTTTGAACTAACTCCTAATAGCTTTGCGATGGAAAATGCTGACGATGAAGTTAAGAAATATGCTTCGTATATCGTTCCTTCAGTAGCCGAAGCAGTTAAAATTGTTTTACAAATTAAGTAAAAGGAAAGGGTGCTACTAGGAGCACCCTTTTTCTTATTGAAATATAATTTATGGTAGTTTTTTTGATTTCTTCATACTATCTCTTCTTGAATGGTACCCTTTATTTGCAGTTTCCCTGAATTTAATTGCAGATTTGACATTTTTATTTGCAGATTTACATATTTTAATTGCAGTTTCGGCTTTTTTATTTGCACTTCCACACATTTAATTGCAGTTTCAGCAGCCATTTTATTTGCACACCCGCTGACTTGGCATCTAACAATTAAAAAAGAGTGCTTAAAAAAGCACTCTTTTTAACGGTCTATATCAATAGTAAAACGATAGCGATCAGCTCGGTAAATACAGCTTACATATTCAAGTGGGATACCCTCATTAATAAACGTTACTTGGTGTAATTCTAATGCAGGAGAATCCTCCGCTACCTCAAGAATTAATGAATCTTTTTCTGTCATTAAAGATGCTTTAATCCATTTTGTGGCTTTTTTAATTGAATAACCTAATGTAACTTCAAAATATTCATATAAGGAATGATTCAATACTTTTTCATCAATTCGATTTACTAATTTTTTTGGCAGGTATGTTGTTTCGATTGCAATTGGATGATCATTTGCTAAACGACATCTCTCAATTTTAAAAATTTCAGAACCACTTTCAATTGATAACACTTCGGACAAATATTCATCAGCTTCAATCGTAGAAAAGCCAAGTAGTTTATTTGTAGGGGTCAATCCTATGGATGTTATATCCTCAGAAAAACTCCTTAATGATTTTAGTGATTCCTCAACTTCAATCCCATCTTTTACCGATACAAACGTCCCAATTCCACGTTTCCGACTTATTAATGATTCCTTTACAAGATTATTTAATGCTTGTCTTATTGTCATCCTGCTTACATTTAACATCTCACTCAATGTTTGCTCAGAGGGAATTCGCTCACCAGGCTTCCATTCTCCTGAGTTAATTTTAAGCTTTAAAATCTCTTGTATTTGAAAATAAATCGGTAACGGTGAATTTTTATCTAGTTTTAACATTATTTATTACAAAGTGAGTATGCTTCTTCATCAACAACAATCGTAACATTGTTGTGGTTTTGGAGTGCAGTAGCAGGACAGTTAATATCTAATTTTCCATTTAACATTTCCTTAACTGCTTCAGCCTTTTTGATGCCTGAAGCTACTAAAATAATTTCTTTCGCTCTCATAATAGAACCAATTCCCATCGTTACTGCATGTGTTGGGACATCTTCTTCGTTCTCAAAATAAATTTTATTTGCGTTACGAGTTGATTCAGTAAGCTCTACAATATGAGTAGGTGTATCGAATGGTGTACCAGGCTCATTAAATGCAATATGACCATTCTCACCAATTCCTAAAAGTTGTAAATCTACAGGATGCTTTTGTAGTAATTCCTCATAATTTTTACAAGCTTCTTCTAAATTTTTTGTATTTCCATTTGGTAAATGGTTTTCTTTAAAATTTAAATGGTTAAAAAGTTGTTCTGCCATGTAAGTGTGGTAGCTTGTTTGATCATCTTCAGCAAGTCCAACATATTCGTCCAGATTTACAGTAATGACGTTTGACACTTCTGGTTTATGAATACGGAAAAGTTCATAAATACCTAGTGGAGATCCACCTGTAGCTAATCCTAATGTGAATTCCGCTTTTCCTTCAAATGCCTTTACCATTTTTTCATATGCTACTTTTGAAATTTCTTCTGCATTTTTTACTACGATTACGTTCATAAAGTCACCTCATTCATATTTTTACCTTGTCTAGTTGTATCAATAACGAAGAAATCCGGAGTCATTTGCACAAAATCAGCGTCTTTACCTGGTTCTAATACACCCTTATGCTTAAGACCAAACTCTTCAGCTTGGTTTATTGATGTCATTTGTACTGCTTCTTCAGGACTACAGCCAGTAAATGCCATAATATTTCTGAATGCATCATCCATTTTCAAAATACTACCCGCTAGCGTTCCGTCTTCTAATCTTGCACTTTTATTTTTCACAAAAACAGGTTGTCCACCTAATTCATATTTGCCGTCTTCTAACCCTTTTGCTCTCATCGCATCAGTAATTACACTTATTTTTTTAGCACCTTTTAGGCGATAAGCAAGTTTTACCATATCAGGATGAATATGAATTCCATCAGGTATCATTTCTACCATTACTCGGTCATCAAGTAATACATGTCCAACTGTTCCTGCTTCACGATGATGCATTGGCCTCATTTGGTTGTATAAATGTGTCGCGTGGAATATATTTCTACCTTCAAAATCTGAACGGATTGCATCAGAGTGACCTACTGTGCCAACTACGTTTGTGCGTTCTAGCTCTTTTTCTAACTCTTTTGCACCTTCAACCTCAGGTGCATAAGTAACTAATTTGATTAATCCACCAGAAGCTTCTTGCCATTCTTTGAATAGTTCAACGTCGGGATTAATAATGTATTCTAAAGGCTGTGCTCCAGCTTTATTTTTATTAACAAACGGTCCTTCTAAATGAATATATTCAAAGTGAGCACCAAGTTTTTTAGCCTCGTTTAAAGACTTTAAAGCATTTTTAATATTTTCTTTAGATTGTGTCATTGTAGTCGGGAAGAATGTTGTTACCCCTTCCTTCATCATTTCTTTACTCATCGTTACCATTGAGTTTGGATCAGCATCCATTGCATCGACATCATATGCTCCATGAATATGGACATCAATCATTCCAGGAATAATAACTGTTCCTTTTCCATCAATTATTTCTTCACTTGCATTTTCATAACCATTCATATGACCAACAGAAGAAATTTTTTCATCGTATCGAATATAACCATCTTCAATTACTTCTGTACCTGTATAAATTTTTACATTAATAATTGATTTCATTTACTCTCCTCTTTCCTTTGCTTAAGAAGTCTTCGCCAATACCCCTAATATAGAAAGTAGTGTTTACTTAATCATCTTTCACATTCATTTATATAAGTACCTTGATTTCTTCATAACTATTTTATGATATATACTCCTAGTTGTCTATACTACTTATGAACAATTAACAAAAACGTCACAAATAAAGAAGTATTGGTTCCTGTCCTTCAAGGATCTACCAATACTTCTTCTTTTTCTATATATAAACTATGACCATTTGTTGATAATTCGATATCTCCGTATTGGTCCGTTGTATATTGTTTAATTCCTAGATGATTTAACCTCTTCATTACTGACCGATGTGGATGACCAAATAAGTTAAATTTATCATATGAAAGGATTGCGACTGTAGGATTTACAGCAAATAAAAACGCTTCTGAAGTTGATGTTGATGATCCATGATGCGGAATTTTTAGTACTTGAGCATTGATATTCTCATTTTTAATTAATCTTTTTTCAGTTTGTCTTTCAATATCACCAGTTAATAAAATTGAAATGTCATTATATTTAACCTTCAATACAATTGAACTGTTATTATTTGTATACGTTTTTTTCCCGCTATTTAAAACCGTAATATCTACATTAGGGTCAAGCATTACTTTTTCATTTAACCTTGCGATACTAATTGGAATATTCTTCTGGTACGCTTCTTTCTTATATAAATAATAAGAATGTGAATTATATTTTTTTCCACTATCCAATATTTTTGTTATCTTAACTTTATTCATTACTTTTAATAACCCACCAATATGATCGATATCTGGATGCGTACTGACTAATAGATCTATCACATTTATATGTAGTCGTCTCAGTTTTTTTATAACGACTCCTCCATGTTCAACATCTCCTCCATCGATCAGTACAGTCTTACCATTGGGTAAAATCATAACCATGCTATCTCCTTGACCTACATCAAAAAAATAAATTAATAACGGGTGAGTAATATAGCCGTAATTTGTTGTTCTTGCTTCACTATTTAAGTTATTACTAAAAAAAGCAGTAAAAAAAATAAAGATAGAAAATATGAGAGAGTATCGTTTTCGATTTTTGTTCATTCACACTTCCTCCTAACAATATTTTCTCATAGCCATTTCAAAAGTATGTATGATGCACATAAAAATAAGTTGGATATTGAGTATACTTCAAATTGAAATTGTGATTCAAATCAGTGTTAAAATTCAGTCCAATGCAAACAAAAAACTGTAAGCAATTTTTCGCTTACAGTTTTTTTTAGTTACTCAAATACTTCCTCTAGCTTTTTTACTACTAATAAGGAGTCACTAACTTGTATAGTCGTTTGATTTGTAATATAAACTCCGTGCATACCTAATTTTAAAGCAGGTGAAATTTCATTAATGAAATTATCACCGATTGATACAATTTCATGTGGCATAACATTGAACTTATTCATGATATTTTTAAAATGGTTTTCTGTTTCTAATGGCTTCTTACCATCCGTAATTTCTAGATGAAATAAATCATTTAAATTAAGTAACTTCAATAATCTAGTTACATCTTCTCGATCAGAGTTCGTTAACAATACTAATTTTTTTGAATCCTTAACTTTTTCTAAAGCCTCTTTTAATCCTCTTATATATGGAATATTAAACTCTTTTGTTGCCATATATTCTTTTGTTCTATCATAACAGTGATATACGTCTCTTGCACCGTAGTGATAACTTGCTACTAAAGGAATCCACCAACCATCACCTACTGGGATATATGGTAATTCATAATTAATCTTTTCAAGATAATTCTCTGGAAGTTCGTCTTTAGAAAGTAGCTGCCCTTCCCATGTAAATACTTGTATTGGCTTTAATGTAATTGGATCTAACGATATGATTAAATCATTTTCTGAGTCATAAATTTTTCCAATTGTTAATGCATGGTCATAATCTTTTATTTTTTTATAATCCTTTAAAAAAGAATCACGCTTTTCTAAACTTATTTCATTAGTTAATAATTTCGCATAGTAATCGTAGTGCTCAGTACCATCATACAAAGTACCATCTAAATCAAAAACTAATACTTTTGAATTCATTAATAAATTATGCATTTCCTACTCCTTAGCTGTCTTTGTCTTTTACGTCTAAAATAAAATCAAATGATTTTTGCTCGTCATTTAATTTAAATTCATAAAATATTTTATACATACCTGCTTCAGGTAAATCAAGTTCATAGTTTACTTTTGAATGATTATTAGAATTACGAATTAACTTAAAATATGTTCCTTCTTCATTCATAATATAAAATTGCTGATCTGTAAATTTAGAACGTTTATTAAATTGATCAAAATCAAAGGTAATTTTACTCTTAGTTTTTGGAAGAATTGAAGTATATAGTAGGGATACTCTATAATCATCAGTCTTTTTCGTTAAAATAGCTGTCGGAAAAACTTCTTCTTTTCTGTCCTTTTGTTTTTGGAATATTTTTGTATCAAGCGTTTGGTTATTTAAAAATATACTAACATAATATGGAGTGTCTTTCTTAAAGGAATATTTAAATGTAAATTGATTACTTCCATTATATACTGGTTCAATGACTTTATAAGATTTTAATTGATCTGTCGTAATAAATATTCTGATTTTTTCACGTTGTAACACATTTAAAGTTCTAGAGGTTACGGTTACTTCCTGTGATTTTTTTTTAGTCGTAAGATTCCATTTTACCTTTTGAACTTTTAGTTGGCTAACCTGGCTACCACTTGATAATATACTATGATTAACTAGGCGATTGCTAATTAATAGAATAATTAATATAGCTATACATAGAGCTGCTATAAAACGAGATTTCATAGATCATTCTCCCTTAACTAGATATAATTAATTATTTTTAGTTATTTTAAGAAAGCTGGAATTTAATTGTAAACTCTTTCATTATTTTATCACCTGTGCAATAATTAAAATTCGCCATGAATTATCTGTATTGGTTAATTTTGTCTATGAATATTTCTATATTTAATATGTACTACGTCCATCTTACTTTTTCCTTTAAGTAGCATACAAATAAGAATGTTTTTTATTTAAATGTAGAAACTAACATACTGATAATGGATGGGCTATTTACACATAGTTTTAAGGAGGAACATTAAATGAGTATACATATTGGTGCCGAACAAGGTGCAATTGCTGATAAAATTCTATTACCTGGGGACCCATTAAGAGCAAAATATATCGCGGAAACATTTTTAGAGGATGTTGTTTGTTATAATGATGTACGTGGAATGCTTGGATTTACTGGTACATATAAAGGCCAAAAAATTTCCGTTCAAGGTACTGGAATGGGAGTACCTTCAATCGGTATTTATGTAAATGAACTGATTAATAGTTATGGTGTAAAAACTTTGATACGCGTTGGTACATGTGGTGGACTTCAAAAAGATGTAAAAATTCGTGATGTCATTATTGCGATGACGACTTGTACAGATTCAAATATGAATCGTCAAACATTCCCTGGTTTCGATTATTCTCCATGTGCTAGCTTTGATTTATTAAAGAAAGCGTATGATGGTGCAGTGAATAAAGGGTTAAATGTTAAAGTAGGAAATATTTTAACTTCAGATCTTTTCTATCGAGATAATATGGACATGTATGAAAAATTAGCTAATTATGGAGTTCTTGCTGTAGAAATGGAAACTACTGCATTATACACAATCGCAGCAAAACATAATGTAGATGCACTTACTGTTTTAACTGTAAGTGATCATATCTTCACTGGTGAAGAAACATCTGCACAGGAAAGACAAACTACTTTTAATGACATGATTGTCATCGCATTAGATGCAGCAATCGCTCAATAGATTTAAAAAAACCTGGGATTATGATCTCAGGTTTTTTAGCTTTTAAAATATACTTTTTATCAAAATAAAAAAAGCCCAGAATATTCTCTTTCCGGGCTCTTTAATACCTAAAATTTAAATTTCTAAAAAATTAGTGACCAAACGACGTTTTAATACCACTTTTCCTCCATTCAAAGGTACAATAGCTATATCGAAAATCAAATTAAGGATGGTAAGGAATGAAGAAACAGCAATCAATTTTATTTTTCACCTGGATTGTAAGTATTATTGCAACACTAGGTAGTTTATCATTTTCAGTAATTAATCATTGGACACCTTGTTCATTATGCTGGTATCAGCGAATTTTTATGTACCCAATCGTTTTTATATTAGGAATCGCTTTTTATAAAAATAAAATAAAAGATGTTATTTATGTTTTACCTTTATCATTAATAGGTATGTGTATTTCAATCTATCATATTTTAATTCAAAAAGTTCCTGCACTGAAGGAAACAGCAACCCAGTGTGGTCCGGTCCCTTGTACTGGCGATTATTTAAATTGGTTTGGATTCATTACAATTCCAATGTTGGCATTTGTTGCATTCCTACTTATTAATGTTTGCTGCATAACTCTTTTACGAAAATCTAATTAAAATAATTCAAGCTGCTCGGTTGAGGATGGTCCAAATTCAATACCTAGCAGCTTCATTAATTGTTTAGCATTATCCGCTGCATCTCCACCAGAGTTATTATTAAACAGTATACAAATTTCTTTTGTGTTTTTTGATAACTGTTCAATTCGTTCTACCCATTCGTATAATTCTTCTTCATTATATCGATATAAATAACGTACTTCACGCCAATTATCTTGTCCATTATGATTCCATCCGTATTCATTTCGACCATGGAAACGGATTAAAGTTAAATTTGGATTCGTAGGATGTAATACGATAGGTATACTTCCATTACCCGCTTGTGGCTCATCACAAATTGAATGAATCCATCCTTCATCCTCCATAAACTTCAACGTTTGCTCATAAAACGTAGGATAGAACCATGTCTGATTACGAAATTCTAAAATTGCAGGAAGACCTTTTAGTTTACTTTTCAAAGTTCTTAATAATTCAACATTTTCTTTTTTACAATTAAACCATGGTGGAAACTGAAATAATATACCTTTTAATTTATTCGCTTCAATTAAAGGCTGGATTGATTCCAAAAATGGCGTCAACAGTAAAATTTGTTCCTCTTTAGAATAGTTTTGCCTTGAATGGCCTGTGATTCCACCATACGCTTTAACGATAAATGAAAAGTCAGCTGTTGTTTGATTTACCCATTTTTGATAGTTTGATTGTGGCATAATACTATAATAGGAAGAATCAATTTCAACAATTGGAAAATGCATACAATATTGTCTCAATTTTTTTGAAGAGTGAATCCGATCTGGGTATAAACTATCATGATCGCCCCACCCAGTAACTCCAATTTTTATTTCCATACTTCTCTCCCACTAGTTCTTTCATTACTAATTAATTATTTCTAATTTTCATTAAAATAAACGAATTAGTTTGATATAATGACTACAGTATAATCTTATTTTAGTAGAAATTGGAGTATAGTGTAAATGATTAACGAGACAGTACAAGAATTAAAGAATAAAATAACCGAGCTTGAAGAAAAAGTAAAATCGTATGAAACAATTTTAAATTCAATAACTTCCGGATCTATATTTTCAAATGAAACTCGTGAATTATCCAATTCAAATCATTTAACTAGAAATACAAGTTTATGTAATACAAATAATGAAACAATTCCATTACATACTAAATTCTCTAACTTTTTATCTAATAGTCGAAGAACTTTGCAATCCATCTACGATGCTTTACCGCATCACATAGTATTTATCGATAAAGATGGGATCATCACGCTATATAACCAACAAGTTGCAATTGATTTTAAAATTACTAAATACGAATTAATCGGACGGCATATTAGAAATTTATTAAAAATAGACGATAAAGACATTTGTTTACTACAAACACTTTATTCAGGTGAAGAATTTTATAATAAGGAAATTTTAAATATTAACTATGGCATTATCAATACCCGCATCATTCGTGATATCAATGGAGAAATTTCAAGAGTAATTGGTGTATTTCATAATTTAAACGAGGCAAGGGATTCTGAAAAGCTAGCAATGTCAGGTAGAATTGCTGCAGGTATAGCCCATGAAGTCCGCAATCCACTTACAACTGTTAGAGGTTATTTACAATTCTTGCAAGAAGAAGCTCCACCTCAATATAAACAATTGTTTAATGATTTATTGATTCCAGAATTAGATAGAGCAAATGGAATCATTACTGACTTTTTATCGATTACAAAGAATGCCAACTATAAACCAGAGCCTATTAATATCAATGATTTTTTATCGAATCACATAAAACAACTATTATTTAGCGAGACTGTTTTAAATAATGTTAATATTGAATACTACCTATCTGAGGAATTAATAGGAGCACATATTTTCTTTGATAAAAACCAACTTGTACAAGTTATTTTAAATTTATTTCATAATGCATTAGATGCAAAAAAAGATGGTCTGCTTACAATTATCATTTCAACTTATATTGATAAGGATTTTATTTATATCGCATTAAAAGATGATGGATCAGGAATTCCACCTTCCGATTTACCATATATATTTGATCCGTTCTTCTCAACTAAAGATGAAGGTACTGGACTAGGTTTACCTTTAACTAAAAAACTAATCCAAAATCATAACGGTACTATATGCGTAAAGAGCGATAATAATGGAACTACTTTTACAATTATATTACCAATTAAATAATTTTTTTCAGAGTGTTGAAATATAAAATGATTAATTGGTAAAACGGATGGTAAATCAAAATTTATTTAACGAGAAATGCTCTATTAATGGTTTTTAATGCTAATATGTTTAAGCAGTTTTATAATATCAACCAATAATTGTAATTGTTCATTCTTGAGAAGGAAAGATATTTAAGGCTAATTGTTAGAAAAACCAGGTTCAAATAAGTTATGTTCGATAGTAATTGACCTACTAACTGTTTAATAAAACAACTGGTAGTTTACTCTAAGTAAAGGCTATTTGATTAGAATTTATATTAGACTTTTTTTTGATGAATAAGTTGATTGGAACTAAAGGGGTGCTCGACTCCTATGGGATTAGCGGGAAGGCTAAAGACCCCGCAGGCTTGCCGAGGAGGCTAAAGAATCTCGCCCCATGGAAGCGAGTATCCTGTAGTGGAAATCAACATCACTTTACTCCTTTTACGAAAATTTGGTAATTTAATTGACAAAGTTGTTTTTCAACAGCGTGAAAAAGACCAAAACATCAAAGTTTTGGTCTTTTTATTAAACAGATAATATGATTTTCCCAGTTGATTTTCTACTTTCTAATAGATCATGAGCAAGCTTACCATCTTTTAAAGGAAACACAGTAGGTTGTTGTACGATTAATTGTTTAGTTGCGATCCAATTAAATAGCTCATTACTTCTACGTAGTCTCTCTTCTTTTGAAATTAGAACATTCCACAAGTCTCCACCAGTTAGTGTTTTTGAAGTATCCATTAGCATTCTAGGATCAATATGAACTGGATCCCCTCCAGCCATTCCATAAAATACAACTGTACCGTGAACTTTTGTTGCTTCAAAGCTATCCATTATTGTCGATCCTACTGATTCATATACAACATCTACACCATTTTTTTCTTTTGTAAACTCTTTTATTTGTGAAACCCAATTATCAGTATATAAAAATACTTCTTTCGCACCGATTGATAAAGCTTTTTCCCTTTTTTCTTGTGATGAAGTTAATCCGATTACCTCTCCACCTTTTAAAAGAATCATTTGAGTCAATAATTGACCAACACCACCTGCGACTGCATGAACAAGTGCAACATCACCTGATTTTATTTTATAACTATCATTAATTAAATAATGTGCAGTTAACCCTTGTAGCATAATTGACGCCGCAATTTCAAAATTAATTTCATCTGGAATTGGAACAATATGAGATTCCTTTGCAGCTACATATTCTGCATTTGAAAAAGGAACATCTGCAAACGCTACGCGATCTCCTACTTTATAGTCCGTTACATCCGAACCGACTTCGGTAATAATTCCAGAGCCTTCATACCCTAAAATATATGGAGGATCGCCTGCTAAATGATAATTTCCTTTACGACGATAGATATCTGCGAAATTAACACCTACAGCCTTCATTTCAACTAATACTTCATCTTTTGAAATTTTAGGTGTTGCTATTTCTTCGTATTTTAATACGTCTGATTGACCAAATTCTCTAAAAACAAGTGCTTTCATTTACATACTTCCTTACATTTAAAATTCAAAGACAAAATCCTCATCTGTTAATTTTTCCACTGTAACTGCTTTTACATACCCATTACCTTTAACAGAAAAGAAATCATGATTTTTAGTATCCGTTTTTAAACCATTTAAAACAATTGGATTGATATCTTCTTCATCAAAATAATAATCAAAACCTAAGTTCATTAACGCTTTGTTTGCATTATATCGAATAAACTTATTAACTTCATCTACTAAACCTATTGGAGAATAAATTTCTTCTGTATATTGTAACTCAATTTCATATAATTGAACTAATAATGACATTGTTTCATTGTAAAGTCGAGTTTTTTGTTCATCAGTAAATTGGTCATATATTTGTTGTGCTAATAGTCCTACAAATACACCGTGAATACTTTCATCTCGTAAAATTAGATTAATAATCTCACCACTAGCAGTCATTTTCCCTTGACCGGCTAAGTATAATGGGAAGAAAAACCCACTATAAAATAAGTAACTTTCTAAAAATACACTTGCAACCATTGCCATGTATAACTCTTCATCCGAAACATCACGCTTTAATAAATTTAAATAATATGAAGAAATTAATTCCGATTTTTTAGTTAAAATTGGATGCTTGTCCACCCATTTAAATAAATCTTCAATTTCATCTTCTGTAGCAAGAGTTGTAAAAATATGCGAATAGCTTTTCGCATGTACTTCTTCCATCGCACCCATGAAAGCTAGTACACTTTTTGCTTGTAAATTTTTAAGATGAACTAAGATTAAAGGCATACCTTCCCCGCCTTGCTTTGTATCTAATAATGTTAGACCACCTAAAACCTTTTTAAATGCTGATTGTTCCTCTTTTGATAATGTATTCCAAGTATTTTTATCAGATGAAACGACAATTTCTTCTTCAGTCCAAAACTGCGATAGATTTTGCTTCCAAAACACTAAACTAAAATCATCTTCTTTTTTATTCCAGTTAACAGCTTTCATTCATATTTCCCCCTAATCATAAAGAAAGCTCGATGATATAGAACAATATGCATAATGCATTCTATATTCGAGCTTTTCATTTTAGATCATTAAGTAATTTATTTTAGATTTCAATTTAGACTATTGAACTCCTTCTATACTAAAGTCCAATACTACTTTTTATACTGAACAACTAATACATTCTTCAACACTTAATTTACGAGTACGTGTGTAATATAAACTCTTTAATCCTTTTTTATTAGCATAAATATAGTATCTAGCAAGCTCTCGCGTTGAGATATCACTGTTTACATAAAGGATTGTACTAATACCTTGATCGACATGTTGCTGAATTTCAGCAATTAAGTCGATTAACTTAAATTGGTTAATATCATAAGCTGATTTATAATACCAGAAACTATTTTTTGATAAATATGGCATCGGATAATAAGTTGTTGAATTTGCGTACGTTCTAGATTCAATCACATTTACAATCGGCATCACCGATGAAGTAGCATTTTGAATGTAGCTAATCGATTGTGTAGGCGCGATTGCTAAACGATAGCTGTTATATAATCCATACGCTTGTACTTGCTTACTTAATGTAACCCAGTCAAATTCATTCGGGATATAGATCCCATTAAATAATTCATTTACCTTATCTGTTTTAGGTTCAAATGATTTTGAAGTATACTTTTCAAAATAAGTACCTTTAGCATATTCACTCTTTTCAAAATCCTTAAATGTTTTACCAGTTTCTTTAGCGATTAGCATACTTTTTTCAATAGAATAAAAGTTTACCATCATAAAGAATGTATTCGCAAAATCTTTAGCCTCAACACTTTCATATGAAATTCCATTTTTCGCTAAAAATCCATGCAAATTCATTGCACCTAGACCAACCGAATGAAGTTCTTCATTTGCCTTTTTCACTGTAGGTGCATTCTCTATTTCCGTCATATCTGTTACAGCTGTTAATGCCTCAATTCCAACATGTACAGATTCTCTGATCGCTTTATTTTCCATTACGTTTACGATATTTAATGATCCTAAATTACAATTGACATCACGTTTGATTTGATCTTCTTCACCATAGTTATTGATGACTGATGTTTCTTGTAGTTGAAAAATTTCTGTACACAAATTAGACATTTTAATTTCGCCAATATCCTTTAATGCATGTTGCTTATTAGCATTACTTTTATACATTAAATATGGATAACCAGATTCTAACTGAATCGCAGCAATTTTTACTAAAAGATCACGTGCACTTAAATCTAGTTTTTTCTTTTTAACTCGCTCATTATTTAATAATTCTTCATATCTTTCATCTATATCAAAATCATCTAAATGAATTCCATATTCTTTATACACTGTATATGGTGCGAATACATAGAATGGTTCATTTTTTTCTGCTAGTTCAAAGAATTTATTTGGAACAATTAAACCGATTGATAGTGATTGAATTCTACTCTTCTCATCGGCATTGATTTTTTTTGTATCAAGAAATTCAACTACGTCCCAGTGGAAAATATTTAAATATGATGCACCAGCACCTTTACGTTGTCCAAGCTGGTTAGCATATGAAAATGAATCTTCTAATAGCTTCATAACAGGAACAACACCACTTGCAGCGTTATCAATTTCTTTAATTTGCTCTCCACGTGCTCTAAGTTTTGATAGATTTAGTGCAACACCACCGCCGATTTTTGACAATTGCATTGCTGTATTAATTTGAAATCCTATTGAATTTAAACTATCGTCCATTTCTAATAAGAAACATGACACCAATTCGCCTCTTCTACTTCTTCCAGCATTTAAGAAAGTTGGAGTAGCAGGCTGATAGTTTTGTTGAATCATCATTTTTGCTAATTTCAATGCTTTTTCAATATTGCCTCTTCCTAAATATAGTGCAACGATCGCAATTCGATCTTCATAACCTTCTAAGTAATTCTTTCCATCATTTGTTTTTAATGCGTAATCTTTAAAGAACTTTGATGCGGCCATATATGATTGAAAAGTGAAACCTGCATTGTATACTAACTCATATAATTTTTCTATTTCATCAAAGGAGTAATCCATCTCAACATTATAATAGTAGTTTTCTTGAATCATATAGTTTAAGCGTTCTTTTAAAGAAGAAAACTGAATCTTTTTATCTTCAACTTCTTTTAAGAAACAAAGAAGCGCTTCTTTATCTTTTGCGAGATCAAAAAAACCATCTTTTTTAATCGTCAATTCATTATTCAGCTCAATATGTCTCAAGCTTTTCCACTCCCTCAATAAAATATTGTACATCTCGACTTGTCCCTGACAGTTCAAACTTTGATAACACTGGAACTTGATAGTCTGATGCTATTTTATCTGCACTTGCTGCAAAAGAATCTCCCCAGTTTTTATTACCACTTGCACTGACTGCTTTTAAATACTTCGAATTACTCTTCAAAAAAGTACTTACGTTTTCAGGTACGTTACCAAATCCTGTAGTATAGGTTACGAGAATATACGGTACTTCAATTTTTAGTCCATCTTTTATTTGGATTGACGGCATTCTAACTTTATTGACAAATCGCTTAACATTGCCAGTCATTGAACTGTAAACTATCACCATATTATCACCCTCGTTAATATGTAAGAATATTGAAAATACTTATATTATATACCTACATATTGTATTACCTTTTTAGAACAAACACAACATATAGGTACTGAATTTAAAAAATAAACATTTCGACAATATGTCTCGAAATAAAACAATATATGAAATTTAACAAATTATGGAGAAGAGTGCAATAAAGTGTAAAACGATTTTTTTGTCAAATGAGGTCATAACATTTTCACAAAAAAAGTACTCATTAACACCTTGCGAAATAAGAAAAAAAGCTAAAAAAACTTTTTTTTTTCGCAAACTTTTAATGAGTACACGATTAAAATAATATTATTTTGACTTTAGAATTTAATAAAAACAGTTAACTTCTCGCTTCTTCTAAGTAAGTATAAATTACATGGCCTCCATGCTGAGCGATTCCACGGAAGTGCTTAAAGTCATCTCGATTAACGATTATTTGTCTAAATGCTAAAAAATCATCTTTTGTAACGCTAATTTCTGAAATCTCACCTTTAACTAACTGATCAATCAAATTGATAAATTCATTTTGTTCCATATAATCACCCTTTATTATTTTGATCGTTTTTTTGATTGCTACAAGAAATAAACTTCAATCCTAACATTAACAAAGAATGTACTTAATGGAAACTAAATCGTTACATCAAGAATTTTTTCTGTAACAGCTAAATTCATATTTTTATTATTTACTAAAATCACTTCACTTTTCCCATCTTTTAAAACTAAAAATGCTTTAGGAATTACTTCTATTCCTGTTCCAATACTCGCAAACTCGTATGATGAATGAGCTTCGCCTAGCGCTAAAATCATTTCAAAAAATGGTACTAAAATAATGTTTTCAAAAAATAAAATCGGATCACCTATAAGCGTATTACTACTAACCAAATTTTTAATTTCATTTGAAATTTCTACTTCAAACTCATCAAACCATTCTTTCAACAAACTAACCTCCTGAAAGTACTACAACCATTTTTGCCTTTCAAAAGGTTTTTAAACATAATTTCTTATGAAAAAAGACAAAATTGTAAAAAAATTTAAATTTTCTCTTTACCTTTAAACCGTTTTCATGCATTATAGAAGGTGTCAAGTCAAAACTTTGTTAGGAGATACGCTCATGAAAATTGCAGAAGCAGGAAATATCATTGAGTTTAAACAGGGGTTGAAAGGTAGAGTACAAAAAGTTAATAAAAATTCTGTCATTGTTGACATATCCATAATGGAAAACTTCAGAGATTTAGAAATGGAACCGCTAACAGTCGTAAACCATAAAAATTATAAAATAGTAAGAACAGCAGAATAGTTTAAAAATAGTAGATTCTGCTTATATTCATATTTTAAAAGGTTCGAACTACATAGATTTCGATTCTATTAAAATTTCATTAGAATTTTTTACCAAATCAGTCTCAGGTCCCGTGTATATCACGGGACTTTTTTTTATGATTACAAATGAAAATGTGATAAGTGATCTTCACGAAAAAAATCTTGTACCATTCACTCTTTAGTAAAGGAGATGGCTATTTTGTTTCTTTGTCCAATTCTTTAAACGATTTTACTTTATCATGTGGCTGATGGTTCGACTTTCTTTCATTCCAAAATCGTTCCTTTTCTTTTTTTGATTTTGTCATTTTCACACCTCCTAAAATTAATCAATTTCTTGCCATCTTATCATTTCACAAAAAATGAAAATCTATGTTAATTATTTTTAGAAGGATTAAGCAAGAAAATCGTATAAAGTTTTAAGAGCTTTATCTTGAATGAGAGAAAAAACGCCATCAAAAGATTGAAAATTCACACTATACATATTTATCACTTTATCACTATCTATGGAAAGGAAGGTAGTTAATGAACTTTTTAACTAAATTTAGTTTAAAAAACTCTGTAGCAATATTTATTATTTCGTTTTTATTAATATTTGGAGGATTATATTCTTATTCAAAATTAAAAGTTGAAGAGCTTCCAAATATCGAATTTCCAGCAATCTCTGTTCAAGTTGTTTATCCTGGTACAGCACCAGATGATATAAATGAGCAGATTACAACAAAACTTGAAAATTCATTTAAATCAATCGAAGGTATAAAGACACTTTCAAGTTCTTCTTTTGAAAGCGTTTCTGTTATTAATTTAGAATTTCCATTTAATACGGATATGGATAAAGTTGAACAACAAATAAATACAACATTAAAGGATGCTGGATTACCTGAAAATGTAACAACAACGGTAGACCGTTTTTCGTTTGGATCATTCCCTATTTATTATCTCTCTATGTTTTCAAAAGATGGTTCAAATATCGAAAAAACTTTAAATGACGAAATCGTACCAGCTTTAAATAAAATTGAAGGTGTAAACAGCGTTTCGATAGGTGGAGGAAAAACTACTTCCCTATTAATCGAAGTTGATAAGCAAAAAGTTGCAAATTTTGGGCTTTCTTTATCAAGTATAAAAGATCAAATTAATGCAAAATTCCTATCCTTCCCTGCTGGAAAAATAACTGATGGCGATATTAAAATTCCAATTCGGGTCGAAGAAAAATTAGATACACTGCAAAAACTAAAGGATTTAGAATTACAGCCTGCATCTTTTACTTCTACCGCGCAAAATCAAAATGCTCAAACTCCGAAAGTTTCATTAGGAGAAATCGCTAAAATTGAATCAGTAGATTCGAAAGATGAATTAATTCGTTATAACGAAAATGATGCTATTTCAATGGCAATAACGAAGAAGCAAGATGCAAATACAGTTGAAGTAGCTGACAAAGTAATTAACGTATTAGATAAGTACAAAAATGAAATTTCATATAAAGTGGGTTATAGTTCTGCTGAAGGCGTAAATTCATCCGTTGAATCTTTAATTAAAGAAGGTTTATTAGGCGCATTATTCGCCTCTTTAGCAGTATTGATTTTCTTACGTAATTTCAGAGCTACATTTATTGCTATTATATCGATACCTTTATCATTATTAATTACATCGATTTTCTTGCTTAAATTAGATATAACATTAAATATTATGACCCTAGGTGGTATGGCAGTTGCAGTAGGGCGCGTAGTGGACGATAGTATCGTTGTAATTGAAAATATTTTCCGAAGAATACGTAAATCAAAAGAAGGCATTTCAAATAATTTAATTTTATCTTCAACAAAAGAAATATTAAAAGCAGTCACATCTTCTACTATTACTACAATTGTCGTTTTCTTACCTTTAGGTGTTGTAGGTGGATTTACTAGTAAAATATTCCTACCATTTGCTTTAACAATTGTTTTTTCTTTACTTGCTTCATTGTTAGTTTCGATTACGATCGTTCCAATTTTAGGTCGCTATGCATTTAAAAAAGTACCACCTGAAGAAAAAGAAGAAAAAATTCAAGTTTGGTATGGTAAAGTGATTAAAAAATCATTAAATCGCAAATGGATTATCATTATACTAGCTGTTGTATTACTTGCAGGTTCTTTCTCTTTAGTAGGTAGACTTGGTTTTACATTTATTCCAAATGAATCTTCACGATCAATCATTGCTTCATTAGAACTGCCATCCTCTACATCATTAGAAAAAACAAATGAAGTTTCATTAAAAATGGAAAAGATGTTCTTAAATATGAAACAAGTGAAAGAAGTTTCTACTGGTGTTGGTAGCCGTGACTTTATGACTGGCCTAAAAACTGAGAATAAAGCTAGTTATTTTATTAATTTAAAACAAAGTGCAGATGTTGATCAATTTATTAAAGATACAAAAAGTAAAATGGAGAAAGTAGCAGCTTCAGAAGTTCAAGGTGCTAAAGTAGGATTACAAGAAAACTCTTCTGGTGGTCCACCATCAAATAATAATGTTGACATCAATTTATATTCTAATAACTTAGTTGCACTTCAAGAAAGTGCAAAAAAAGTTGAAGATTATATGAAAAAGAATGATCACTTAAAATATGTTACGAATAATTTCTCTGAAAAACAAAAACAAGTTATTGTTTCAGTTGATGAGAAAAAAGTATCTGAAAACGGTCTATCCGCTGGCATGATCTTAGGTTTAGTTGCAGACCAAACAAATCCTGTCAATATGGGAACATTAAAAATCGATGGTAAAGACCAAAATGTGCAATTAACTTATAATAAAGAACTCCAATCCGTAGAGGATATTAAAAATATTAAATTGCTTGGTAAATTAGGACCAATTAAATTATCAGATGTAGCCGAAGTTAAAGCCGTTGAAACATATTCTGCCATTCAAAAATTAGATGGCAAAGTATTTGCGAAGGTTTCTGCTCAAATAAAAGGAAAAGACATTGCAAAAGTAACAAATGAAGTAATCAATGATGTGAAAAAAGATGTAGACTTACCATCTGATGTAACTTTAAAAGGTGGCGGCGGTAGTGATGATACTACACAAACATTTAAAGACTTAGGTGTTGCGATGGGAGTTGCAATCGGATTAGTTTATTTAACGATGTTAATTACTTTTGGAAAAGCTCGAATTCCATTTATTATTTTATCAGCATTGGTATTTGTACCAATCGGTTCATTCGTTGCACTATTCCTAGCAGGCGAACCGCTTTCAATTAGTGTAATGATTGGTTTACTAATGTTAATTGGGATTGTGACAACAAATGCAATCGTACTAGTCGATCGAATTGGCCAAAATATAGAACAAAAAAGATTACCTCTTCGCCAAGCGATTATCGAGGGAGGTAAAACACGTCTAAGACCTATATTAATGACCGCATTTGCGACAATAGCTGCTTTATTACCTTTAGCATTAACAAAGTCTAGTGGTACACTTATTTCGAAAGGATTAGCTATAACAGTAATTGGTGGTTTAACTTCATCGACCTTATTAACACTAGTATTTATTCCGGTTGTATATGAATTGTTCTTTACCAAAAGAACAAAAAAGCATACTAATTCTGAGGAAACTGCTAAAGTAGTTAATAATTAATTTGAAGAGAAAGGTTAATCCTTTCTCTTTTTGCTTTCATCTTTAATTGTCCTTTATCGGGCTAAGAATCCTTTCCTCTTCATTTCTAGCCAAAATAAAAACTCCGACTTTTAAAAAGTCGGAGTAAATCCTTATAAATTTTGATCGTTAACTCCTGCTAGCCATTTTCTAACAGGTTCTAGTGTTTGTTCAATACAGCCATCATTAAATGGAGATTCAAGTTTAGCCTCTTTTACTAAGCCTAAAAATGATTTACTTCCCCCTAATTGGCAAAGTCCAACATAATCGGACCACGCTGAATTTCGGTCTTCATGCATTTTATTCCAAAATTGTAATGCACAAATTTGAGCTAATGTATAGTCAATATAATAGAATGGTGATTGGTAAATATGCCCTTGTCTTTGCCATAAACCACCCTTTTCTAAATAACTATTTCCATCATTTGCTCGATGAGGTAAATACTTTTCTTCAATGCTCTTCCAAAGTCCGTGACGTTCCTCAGGTGTTAGGTCTGGATTTGCGTAGATTTCATGTTGGAATTCATCTACTGCCACACCATAACTAATAAATGTAATTGCACTACTTAAATGTGTAAAATAATATTTTTGCGTATCTTCCTTAAAGAATTCTTCTTGCCAAGGCCATGTGAAAAATTCCATACTCATTGAATGAATCTCACACGCCTCAAAAGTTGGCCAGTTATACTCAGGTGTTTCAAATTTACGACTTTCATAAACCTGGAATGCATGACCAGCTTCATGTGTTAATACGTCAATGTCACCAGATGTTCCATTGAAATTCGAGAAAATAAAAGGAGCTTTATAGTTTGGAATATAAGTACAATATCCCCCACCTTGTTTTCCTTCCTTTGCAACTAAGTCTAGTAAATTTTCTTTTAACATAAAATTGAAAAATTCACTTGTTTCATTCGATAATTCATCATACATTTTTTTACCATTCTCAATAATCCATTCAGGATTACCTTTTGGTGTTGCATTACCAGTTACAAATTCGAATTTATCGTCATAGTAATAAAGTTGTTCTACACCGATTCGATTTGCTTGTCGTTCTCTTAATTCGGTAGCAATTGGAACAATTGTTTCAAGAACTTGCTCTCTAAACTTCTTAACATCATTTGCATCGTAATCCGTTCTCATCATACGAGCATATCCTAGTTCAATAAAGTTTGAGAAACCAAGTTTGTTTGCAATACGAGTTCGGATTTTTACTAATTTATCGTAAATCTCATCAAATTTATCTTGATTCTCCGAGAAGTATCCAAAGTATGTATCGTAAGCTGTCTTTCTAACCTCTCGATCTTTATCCTCAAAATGTGCTGAAATTTGTGCTAACGTTTTCACTTCACCATAAAACGGAAGTTTAGCAGCCGCTACTAACTTAGCGTATTCAGTCGTTAGTTTATTTTCTTCCTGTAAATCCGGAATTACTTCTTCACTTAGAATTTTCACTTCACATTCAGCTAAAGCAAATAATTGCTGGCCATATTTTTCTTCAAGTTGCTCTCTAAACGGAGAACCGATTAATGCTTTATAATATTGTTGCCCATATGATTGAACAATTGGAGTGTTCTCATCAAAAAATGCTTGCTCATCCTCATAAAACTTATCGTTTGTATCAACTGAATGGCGAACTGCACATAAATTTTCCATTGTTGAAAATTCATTTCTTAAATCATTGATTTCATTCATTGCTAATTCTTGTTCATAGACCGTTGAAGCATCATAAAAATTTTGTAGTGAACGTTTAAACTGTTCTCCAAAGTTCTTAATATTTGGTCTAGAATACTGGTAATCTTGAAAACCCATGTTAATCCCTCCATTTTTTGTGATATTGCTATTATATATAAAATCTTCCTGTAAAAAAACCTAAATCTAAATAAATTTCTGAAAATTTAAAAATTATTCACTTAGAATCTACCAATATAATTGCAGAGATACTAGTTTTTACTAGATAAATAGTTGTTTAATAAAAAATTTAAATTTGAAAATAAAAAAGCTCCGTCACATAAGAGCTTTTTAAGAGTGTTGGAAATGGTGAATAGAGAAAACGGAGATTATATGATCATTATTGATGATTAAATTTACATTTTAAGATAATCTATTAGAATTATTAAATGTTAATATGTTCGAGCAATTTTATTTTTCCAACAAACACTAGGAAAGATTTTTTTCAGAAGTTAAAAATATAATCTAGTTTTTTGAATAACAAGTTCATTTGATTGGTTTATAAAAAAAAGTTCGTTCTAAATTGACCTATAAAATGGTTTAAAAAACAATTCTTATGTTTAAGTTACTCTAAGTAAAGGCTACTTGATTAGGTTTTTATTGTAGACTTTTTTTGATGAATAAGTTGATTGGAATGGAGGGATGCTCGACTCCTATGGGATTAGCGGGAAGGATGAGACCCCACAGGCTTGCCGAGGAGGCTCAGGTCTCGCCCCATGGAAAGCGAGCATCCTGTAATGGAAATCAACCTCATTAAACCTCCTTTTACGAAAATTCGGTAATTAATAGAAAAGATAGTTTTTAACAACGTAAAAAAAGCCCCATCAAATGAGAGCTTTTTAGTTAGACCCATGGTATCCAATTTTCTTCAATAAGTGAATTAAGAAATTTTTTTCTTCATTAGATAGATCACTCATTTGCTCATGTAAAAATTCTTCGTGCATTGGAAATATTTCTTCCATCAGTTTATTTCCACTTTCAGTTATTTCTGCATAAATTACACGACGATCTGCACTACAAGGATTTCGATAAACTAGACCTTTTTTTTCAAGTTTATCTACAACATAAGTAATACTACCACTAGCAATTAATATTTTTTCTCCAATATGTTGAAGTGGTTGATTTCCTTTATGATACAAGAGCTCAAGCACTGCAAATTCAGTTGGATTTAAATTAAAACTGGCAATTGATTTGTTTGCAGAATCATTTATCTTTCTATGAGCTCGCGATAAAACAATAAATAGCTTTAAAGATAGCTCTATATCTTTTCTATTTGTCTCTTCCATAATAAAACCCCTTCAATTTCTTTTACATAACTCATTCTATATTATTATTGTACACTTATTAATCAAACTTAAGATTATTTCAATGAAAATGACTTATTTAATTCCGATAGCAATTTTTTTTGGTATGAAATAATTAACTCGTCCAATTCTTGACTGGCCTTTAAGGTTAAATGTTCGTTTAGCCCTTTAGTTTCCGCAAAAAATACCATTTCTTCCCTTTTTAATGAAATAGATAATAATAAACGGCTGAGTTGATATTCATTCATTAGACTGATTCCCTTCTACAGGATGTTTTTTAACAAACCTTTTTCATTCATAATCGAATTAATTTCTATTATTCATTCTATCTAAATTATTTAAAATAGATACAATATGAAACCTACTAAGCAAAATTACCTAGTAGGTTTATTTTTTTTATGAAATAGCGCTTTTTTCTATCGTTCTTACTTATAAATTAGACGACTTTTTATTAAATCCTGCTTAAAATAATTAATTTTGATTTAAGTGAGTTTCTATCGGTATCTTTTATCTAAAGTTTTTTAAACGTAGCTTTGTACAAATAGTAATGATCACTTTCTTTCTATACAGTATACTCTAAAAAAATTTTATTTAGCAAAACCAACTAGAAATGATCACTTTTAAAAAATAGTATATTTTTATTATAAAATAAAAAAGCTAAAATGTAATGGAATTTATTTACCACTACTATTTTAGCTTTTTTTCTTCTATTTAGTTGCCTGCTTTTATTTTATGACCTTGAATCATCATTAGTTTTACTTTATAACTTATTAAAAATTCAATTCCTTCTAGCCACTTTTTCGTTTCTAGTGGACTTCTTCCCCAAACTGTAATCCCGTGATTTCTAACAAGAACAGCCCCAAAATCCTTTGTTAAAAATGGAGTATATGCACGTTTAAAAGTTTCCATGTCTTGTGCATTCTCAATGATTGGAACTATTATTTTATTTTCAAAATAAGAACTTGTTAATATATGAACCATTTCATTATTTTCAAGTTCTACCTGCCCTTCATCACCAAATAGTTCAGAAATAACATTATTATCTACAGTATGTACATGGAGCACACAAGTAGCAGATGTTTTTTCGTAAATATTTGCATGAACCAATGTTTCAAGTGATGGCTTTAATACCGTATCAAATACTGGTTCACCAAGATTATTAACTACTATAAATTCTTCATCACAGCGTGCTCTCTTATCCTTCTCATCCGCTGTTACAAGAAATAATAATGGATCATCTGAAATTTTCATAGACAAATTTCCACTCGTACCATAAAACCAATCTCTTTTAGCCAAATCACATTTAATATTCGCAAGCTTTTTCCACTGTTCTAAAAATAAACTCATATTTACACCTCCACTTATTTAGACTATCTATTTGGACACCGTTAAAAATTCAAACTATTCATACTATTTAATAAAATTATGTCATGTGTCGGTCTTCATTGTCAATAGTTCTAAGTAAATGAACAATCATCAATTTTCTACAACATTTATCCATTTTTGATAGTAATTAATGATTTAATACTTTTTTTACATCCTGATTTGACAGCACACCTATTTTATTACACAAATAAGTGAAAAATAAAACTTTTTTACTCATATTGCTTTTCCTTTCTTTCCCTAGGGAAACTTTTTTGTATTTAGTAAATCATATGTCTTTTTATAAAAAAGGTGATGAAAATCTACTATAAAATCTGGCAAGTTTCAGTTAGACGAAATCACTTAGGAGGAAAGTATATTAGAGGCACTAAATTACCCTAATAAATAAGTAATTTGATATTTGTATTGCTTCTTTACTTCATTCATTTTCTATTTCGCTTTTGAAAATTTAGTAATCTCAATATTTTATGATAAAATAAATCGATAATAATTTAGAACGAGGTATATAAATGAACATTGTTTTAGCAACATTAAATGCAAAATATATCCATACTAATTTGGGTATTCGATACATTAAAGCGTATGCTCAGCCTGAATATGATATAGAGCTTGCAGAATATACGATTAAAGACCCAAGTCTTAACATCATTACAGACTTATATAAACGTAAGCCGAAAATACTTGGTTTTAGCTGCTATATTTGGAATATCGAACAAACAATTGAAGTCATCCGTATGTATAAAAAAATTGATCCTTCCGTTATTATTTTTGTTGGCGGACCAGAAGTAAGCTATGATGTGAATTATTGGTTAGATCGCGTAAAGGAAATTGACATCATCACAATTGGTGAAGGAGAAATTACTGTTAAGAAATTAATTAAAGCTATTGAAAACGGAAATGATTTTACTTCCATAAATGGCATTGGTTATCGAGATGAAGGAAAAAATATCATTAAACCACAAACAGAAAAATTAGACTTAACATCTATTCCATCGCCTTATCGATTTAAAGAAGATTTACCATTTCTAAGTAAAAGAATTCAATATATTGAAACAAGCCGAGGTTGCCCGTTTAATTGCCAGTTTTGTTTATCTTCTATTGAAGTTGGGGTTCGATATTTTAATCGAGAGGTTATCAAAGATGATATTCGTTATCTTATGGCAAATGGAGCGAAAGTATTTAAATTCGTAGACAGAACTTTTAACATCAGTCGTAGTTATGCAATGGATATGTTCCAATTTTTAATTGACGAACATGTGGAAGGAACAGTATTCCAGTTTGAAATTACTGGTGATATTATGCGACCAGAAGTCATCGAATTTTTAAATCAAAATGCTCCTAAAGGCTTATTCCGATTTGAAATAGGCGTTCAATCTACAAATGATGCTACAAACGAACTAGTTATGAGAAGACAAAACTTTGAAAAGCTTTGCAGAACCGTCACACTTGTACGAGATGGCGAAAAAATAGATCAGCATTTAGATTTAATTGCTGGTTTACCAGAAGAGGATTACAATTCATTTCGACAAACATTCAATGACGTTTTTGCTTTAAGACCAGAAGAGCTGCAACTAGGGTTTTTAAAAATGCTAAGAGGCACTGGAGTACGATTAAGAGCGCATGAACATGATTATGTTTATATGGATTATGCCCCGTATGAAATATTAAGTAATAATGTACTATCATTCGATGATATTGTGAAAATTAAGCAAGTTGAAGACGTACTCGAAAAATATTGGAATGACCATCGAACAAATAGTACAATTGAATATTTAATTAAAAATGAGTTTGAAAGTCCATTTGATTTCTTCCAATTATTTGGTTCTTATTGGGAAGAACGCGGTTGGTCAAGAA
Organism: Gottfriedia luciferensis; assembly: GCF_001712755.1. Taxonomy (GTDB): domain Bacteria; phylum Bacillota; class Bacilli; order Bacillales; family Bacillaceae_G; genus Gottfriedia; species Gottfriedia luciferensis_B. Next base: position 81,246 of record NZ_MDKC01000037.1, on the reverse strand, counting down.
TCGGCCATCAGCTTGAAGATTTATTTAAGCGTCTGAATGAGTTTTTAACTCATTATAAAATTAAAAACGATACGATTGTTAAAGATATTATGAAAATTGATTATTACCTAAATCATAAATATAAACCGCGTAAACCTTGGTGGGACGAAGTTACAAACCATGATTTTGCGAAGGATCTTTATAAACGAATTATCGAAAATCCTGAATATTTAGGTTCAGATTTTATTTCACTTAATTTAAATGAAAAAGAAATTTATAAGCATACAATGATTGAATCTCTTTCATTTGATATCGAACATTTCTTACTAACTGGAGAATATAGAACTGGTAATTATGCGATGCTAGTTTATTTCTCACCTAAAACATTATCGCCTTCATTTTTTACAATTGAAGCATAAGTAAAAGAGGACAATATTCATTTTGGATATTGTCCTTTATGCTTTTTAAAAAAAAAGAAGTTGTCAATTAAATAAGAATTTCTTGTTGATTTCCACTACGGGATGCTCGCTTTCCATGGGGCATGAGCTGAGCCTCCTCGTTCCTGCGGGGTCTCACCCTTCCTGCATCTCCCATAGGAGTCGAGCATCCCTTCGTTCCAATCAACTCTTCAAATATAAGAATTAATCTCTAAATCAAAATAATTCTCATTTTAAAGAATTGTCTTTTTATTAACTAAAACATATACCCAAAAGTCAAATTCAAATTCTACTTATGCAAATTAACATATACAAATATGGTAAACCCCTTTATAACATTTTTTAATCAAACGAGTACATATTCAGTGACTATTATTGAACATAAAATATCATTTTTTGATGATTTATTTATGATTAAATGTTTAATGTACCTGAGTGGTTTTGCTATACCAACAAATTCTAGAATTTGTTATTCGATATTAATACAACATCAGACTGATTATTAAACTGTAATTTTACTCTAAGTAAAGGATATTAGATTGTTTTTTTAGTGTATACATTTTTTTATGAATAATTTGATTGGAACGAAAGGTTGCTCGACTCCTATGGGATAAGCGGGAAGGCTGAGACCCCGCAGGCTTGCCGAGGAGGCTAAAGAATCTCGCCCCATGGAAAGCGAGCACCCTGTAGTGGAAATCAACATCACTATACTCCTTTAACGAATATTTGGTAATTAATTGACAAGATTGTTTTTCAAAAGCGTGAGAACAATATTCATTTTGGATATTGTCCTTTTTGTATTGAATTTACTAAATAGCAAATAATAATTTGTAAGTAGAGGTGATATATAATGAATAGAAAAAATGAGAAAACTGAAATTGATTCACCGGTAATGAATGATACTTTACCCCATATTTCAAATTTTCCTTCTTTTAAAGGGACAGACATTAAAATGGAAGAACCTTTTGTAAATTCAAAGGGTGTAGTAATTGGGGACAGTAAGTATAGCTCTCCTAACTCTCCATTAAATAATTGGTCGGATGATGTTGATCCATCAGTTATGGCAGGCGACGAGTGGGTTCATCCAACAAATGATATTGGTTGGGCAAGTGCAGAAAACACAGACTTATTAGAATCAAGAAAACGAGAACAGCCTGCTAAACAATTTATGCATCCACAGCACGAAACGAAAGACTGATTGAAATGCAAGATTTAGGGGATCGGAAGAAAGTATCATAACTTCTATCCCCTATTTTGTCTTTAAAATAGTGCGATTTTAATATCGTCCTTTTTTTGGACTAGTAGCATATGTAATTGCGCTCTGTGGTGTGTGAAGTGGACTAAAATCTCTAATAGCCATTCGAATTTTGAATATTGAAGGCCCCAATATGAAGTAGATTTTTCAACTAACTCTTTTTCTTTCATATTAAAATAGCATTCCTTTAATTCATGAAAATTTTTTTGTAATAAACTTTTCATTTCAACTAGTGATTTACATTCAACCCCGGTATAGTATTTAACCATTATTTCTTGACTAGCACCGCTCATAATTTCCATATCAGCACCAATAAGCTCACTTAGATGTTGGACTAGCTCCCCAATCGATTTCTTGTCCTTAACCGGTCGGAAATTTAAATCTTCCTCATTAATTAAATCAATCATTTCTAAAACACTCTTTACACATAAACTCAATTGATGAATCACATTTTCAATATACATAAGTTTGAGCGGGACAAGAATGGCGGAATAGTTCTAGATCAATCCCTCAAACAATTTCCTATCTTCTCCCTTTTCCTCCCTTCTGCTTAAACTTTACCTTTTTTTGTCATAAAACCATTCCTTACTGAATAGGCTTGTACCATAAAGGAGGGATCTTGATGAGAACATTGGCTTGGCATGAAACCTTAGAATTACATGAAATTGTTGCTACAACTACTTACTACTTATATAAGCTTAAAACAAATATAAAAAATATAAAAGATTCAGGATTAAAGGAATTATATAAAACTTCTATTACATTGTTTGAAAATAACTTACGGGATTTACTAAAATTTATGAGCAATATTACGATTGGGGAAAGGGATGCAGCAAGCGATAAACTAGCAAGCGAAATGAGTGCTGAAGATTTATTATCAGCAACAAAAGTATTAACAAAAATGTATGCACATGCACTTACAGAAACAGCTACTCCTGATTTAAATAATTTATTTATTAAGCATCTTGTATCGGTGAACAATTTGCATACTCAAATTTTTAGCTATTTATCAAAACAAGGTCAATATTCCGTATTTAATATTAATAAGTTAATCGAAAACGATGCTAAAAAAGCAATGGATGTTATAAATATGCCGTATTAAAAAATGGACGTAATAGAACGTCCATTTTTTAATCTTTGTTGAAGTTTTTATTAGATAAGTCAGTAACCTTTTCAGCTGCTATATGATGATATCTTTTTGTATTTTCAACTAATTTTATCAAATTAAGATAAGTTTGCTTAGCCCCTAATACAAGTAATGGAACCCCAATAAAATCGATATGTAAAAATCTTGATGTAAAACCACCTAAAGTCATAGCTAAAGGGACTGTTGGTGATGTACTTGATAAAATAATTTTATCTTCTTCATTTAATAAGATTTTCCCTAAACTTTCGATCGCTGTTGGCACATTTTTAGTATATCTTTTCGCAACTGTATACACTTGGTCCCCATTTTCATCTTCACCGTGATAAAATAGTTTTCCACCATCTTTTGGTTTTAGTTTATTAAATAAATAGGTATTCTTTACTTCTTCCGTTGTCGGCTGGCGATCAAGTGGTAATTGCTTTAAATGATATGCAGCAGCCAAAGGTGAAGAATGCGTACCTCCAAAACAGTAATAAATATAATATTTCATTTATCTCATCCTCAAATTTTTATATTAATACGTATGTAAATGTAATTGCTTTGAATCCCATTCTGCAAAGCATACTTGTTTAAGTGATAAATTTGACTCAGAAAGTTTTTTATGAACCCACTTTTCATCTTTTTTCAACGAGTTAAGAGCTCTTTTAATTATTTTTCCATCACTAATTATGACAACAGGTAAAAATTCTTTTTCCATTTGAATTTTTAAATCCTGTTTAGTTGGGGTATCAAAATTTGACTTCTTCAGGACACTAATCGTGCCGTCATTTTCTAAAATAGCATATGAAACTTCACTGACTGCAAAAGTATCCTTTGCTCTTAGCAATTGCATCAATTGGTCAGTATCCAAACGATTTCTTTTCAATTCTTTCCATTGAATTGCTCCGTGTTTAATTACAACAGAAGCATCACCTTCTAAGAACTTTCTTGCCCACATTGACTTTTGTGTCAAGATCTCAGTTACAAATATTAATGCTCCCCAAACAAAAATACTAAAAAGAATTTTTGGTAGATTTGCTTCCTTATCATATATTCCATCTCCTAGTATATTTCCTAACACTAGTGACGAAATCAAATCAAATGGCGTTATTTGTGTAATTTGTGTTTTCCCATTAATTTTAACGACAATAAAAAGAGCTATATAACCTAAAAACAACTCTGTAAACATTTCATGATAACTCATGTAATACACTCCTATATTTTTATTACCTATTAAATTTTCTTACTACTTTACTCTTTTTATACATAAAAATGGTAATTGATTAACATTCTAATTAAAATTTAATGATTCATATAAATAGATGCGTCTGGATGAGACCCCACAGTAACTAGATCTTTTAGTATTTTAGCTAGTATGTAACTATAAACTGTTCCATTGCCTCCATAAGCCATTAAAAAAAGGCAATTAGGATATTCATCGTATTGTCTAATCATTGGTAAGCCGGAATGTGTTCCTCCAAATGTACCTGTCCAAAAGTATTCTGCTTTAGCTTCTTTATAATGAGGAAACAACTCTATTAAATTTTTTATTAGCAGTTCTTTTTTATGGAATAACATAGATTCACGTTTTTCTGGTATTATTGTAGGTTCGTCAAGTCCTCCAACAATTATTCTTCCGTCAACTGTCGTCCGGAGATATAAATATGGTCTTGCCGTCTCCCAAATTAAACAATTTTCATACCATGCATTGCTTTTTTCTACTAGAGGTTGTGTTGCAATCGCAAATGTTGAAGTTAAAATTGCATTTTTCTCACTTTTTATCTCCATCGATTCATAACCCCCAGCAAAAATAACTTTTTTTGCTCGAACCGTATGTTTATTTTTAGTAAAAAGTTGTACCCCTTCATCTGTACCGATGATCCGAGTTACCTCTGTTTCCGAATACACCTTCAATCCTCGTTTCAGAGCATATAAAAGTAAGCCGTGTGCGTATTTATACGGATTTACTTCAGCGTCATCCCCTGTGAACAGTGCAGCTTCCTTCGTAAAATTAAACTTTTCTTCAATTTGCGATTTTGTATATCGTTCAACAGTAAAACCATTTTCTTTTAATGTTTTATATTCCAAATCAATCATTTCTTTACCATCTAAATTACTAGCATAGTATAAACTTTTTCTTTTTATAAAATCAGGATTAATATCAATGTTTTTTGACATTTCTTCAAGACCTTTAATTGCCTCTACACATAATTGATAATGACGGACAGCTATTTCTTTTCCATATGAATGAATAAACGAATTTAAAGTTTTGTCATTAGAATATTGTAAGAGCCCCGTATTTGCACTAGTGCTTCCCTGTACTACTTTTTTTCGTTTATCTAGTAAAATGACTTTAGCTCCTGTTTGACTTAGGAAATATGCACATAAACTCCCTGATTCACCACCTCCAACTATTACAAAATCACAATCTAGATCTTCATCGAGTGGATTTATATTTTCTAGTTCTGGATGTGAATCAGTGTAAGTCGTTGGCCAATACAAGGTCCCACTAATACTTTTCACGTCTTCTCGTCTCCTTTCTTCGAATCATATTTAAGGTAGTTTTTGTCAGTTGAATAAAAAAAATCCCACTTTTTTAAAAGTGAGATTTTTTAACATAATATTATGAATGAATATCTAAAAATTTACTGAAATTATGATCTTTCAGCTAACCATTTACCAATTGTAGGATATGTCGTTTTTAATGAAACAGGTCCAAACATGATTGATACATGGCCCGATGGAATCGAAACATACTGCTTATCTACGCTAGAAATATGCTCATTTAATGCTTCAACTTGGCAAGGCATTGCAATATGGTCCTTCGTAGCAGAAATATTTAAAACATTAGCTTTAATGTTTGATACATCTACTTTTCTTCCTCTAATTTCTAAGTCACCGCTTAATAATTTATTTTGTTGGTAAAACTCTCTGATCCATTGGCGATATGCTTCACCTGGGAATGGAATACCATCTGTAACCCATTTTTGCATTAACTGCCAAGACTTAATAAATTTTGTATTATCAGAGCGATCCAATAATGTTACATAAGGTCCAACAAAATTAGTAACTGGTTTTAACATTTTGTTACCAAAATCGATCATTTCAGGAGGTATATTCCCTAATGTATCAACAGCTTTATCAAGTGCAAAGTATTTTTCATTTAAAAATGCACCATATAAACCTGTATCTGAAAAATCGAATGGACTAGTTACAAAAATTAAGTTTTTAATTGGTGCATTTTCATAAAGTGATGCGTAAATACTTGTTAACGTACCACCCATACAATAACCTAACAGCGATATTTCTTTTGCACCTGAAAAACGAAGTACTTTATTTACCGCTTTCGCAATATAGTCGTGAATAATATCGTCAAATTTCAAATGACGATCTTCATGAGCAAAAGTTCCCCAATCTAATAAATAAACATCAAATCCTTCATTAACAAGATACTCAACAAAAGAGTTCCCCTTTGTTAAATCAAGAATATACGGTTTATTAATTAGAGCGTAGATAAGAAGGATTGGAGTCTTTTTTACCTTTTTTGTAGTTGGAATATAATGATATAATTTACTTTTATTTTTCGTCCAAATCACTTCTTTAGGAGATTGACCTACTAAAGGTTCTCCCTCTTTAATAAGAATATCTGCAGTTTTCTTCAATCTTTTGTATGATTCTTTTAATCCGCTCGGAAGCGATTCCGTTGCTTCTTCTAACAATTGTGAATTAAACACACATTTCCCCCCTTTTGATCTTAAAAAAGGTCATCTATAAGTAAGACTTAAACGTAAAGTCCGCCATTAACATTAATCTGTTGACCAGTAATGTATTCTCCGCCTTCACATAAGTAAATAACAGCCTTAGCAATCTCTTCAACTGTACCAAATCTTCTTTTTGGTATTCTTGATTTAATTTGCTCTTGTACATTTTCCGGAATTTCTCTTACCATGTCAGTTTCAATAAATCCTGGACATACAGAATTTACTGTAACGTCTGTTTTAGCTAATTCAAGAGCTAATGATTTAGTAAATCCAATCATTCCTGCTTTTGCAGCTGAATAGTTTGTTTGACCGAAACCGCCTGCTTGACCTATTACTGATGAAATATTAATGATACGAGCATTATCAGATTCTAATAAGTATGGTAAAGCAGAATTACATGTGTTATAAACGCTGCTTAAATTCACATCAATAACCTCGTGCCAATCTTCTGCACTTAGTTTTTTGAAAGAACGGTCTCTAGTAATACCAGCATTATTAACAATAACGTCTAATCGGCCAAAATGCTCAACTGTACGATCAATTAATGCTTTTGCTTGATCTAATTCAGCAACATTAGCTTGAACTGCTAACGCCTCATAACCGTTTTCAAAAAGTTCATCTACAACTGCTTTTGCGTCTGCTTCGCTATTATTATAATTGATAACAACTTTTGCACCTTTTTCTGCTAAAGCAAATGCTATCGCTTTTCCAATCCCTTTTGCTCCACCTGTTACGATCGCTACACGATTTACTAAATCCATTATCATTTCTCCTTTTTTAACTAATTATTGTTTTGTTGGTTGTTTAGTTGTTAATTGTTGTAAAAGTTGTTCAATATTAGCCATTGAAGACTTTAGTTGTTCAATATTTTCCATTGAAGACTTTAATTCACTAACTTGTTGATGAATTGATTTGGTTTCAGCTTTTAATTTTGTAAGATCTCGTTTTACTGTCACAATGTCTAACTCTTTTTTCAATGCTGCTACATCTAACTCAGGTTGAGAATCTAAAAATAATTGATCTTCTAATGTATCTACTTTCGATTCTAAATTAATCACTAAGCTAGCTACATTTGCGATATCTTCTTTGGAAGCAATATTTGAAGCTTCTAAGAAGGTTTTTGATTGGTCATTCAACATCTTTTTACAGAATAGATTAAAATCTATTACAGAACCCATCCACTCGGAAAATTCTTCTTTCTGAACATATTCGTTCATCATTTTTCCAAAGTATTTTTCATTAACATCATACATTTGCTTCCACATTTTCAATGGATCTGAATAATTTTGCTCTGACATGTTAATCCCCCTCACTACTTTTAAGTATAGAAAACAAGCTAACGACAAAACAATCCAATGTTTTCGTGATATTTCTACATTTGTTGTCGAAATTTGTTTTTTAATATTCATTATATTTAAAATACATTGACAATAAATTTAACTAAGTGTAAATTACACCTAAGGGATGATGATTCCATTACTACGATATAGGGGGGAACATAACTTTATGACAACAAATGAAAAGGAAACAAGCAAAAAAAACAAACAAGAAACCTCTGAATCGATAACATTGCCTAAAAACTTCTTGGTTCCCTTTCTACTTCTTAGCCTTAAGCAATGGAATATGCATGGCTATAAATTAATGCAAGTATTATTTGATTTAGGTTTTACTACGCTTGATTCAAGTAATGTTTATCGAATTCTAAGACAACTTGAAAAAGAAAGTTATATTAAATCTAGTTGGGAATATGGAATGGAAGGTCCGGCAAAGCGAATTTACTCTATTACAGATGCCGGAGAGGAATATCTAAAAACTTGTCATAATTCATTTACTCAATATAATCAGATGCTCCAAACATTTTTTTCGATTTACACAAATTCATTCTTTCCATTTAGCAACTCTGATCAAAGTTTTAAAGATGATTGAAATTGCAGCAATGCATTCAATAATAAATTTTTTTGGAGGAAATACTAATGACTGAAAAAACAATCGAATTACAAACTGAACTTGCAGCTGAGAATTTTCAAAAAATGCTTCAATATTTATTAGACAATCAATTACAAATTCAACAATGGACAGAGTCTTTATTTCAAGAACAAGCAAAACAATGGAAAACTTTAAACGAGCAAGTGCAAGTACAACAACAAGAGTCTTACGAGCAATTCCAAGAAATGATTAAATTATTAAATGAAATTAAGCCTACAATTAATCAAGAGACTTACGAAAAAACTTGGAAAAAATTAGTTGATCAGTTTGCTCCATACCAATCTTTATGGACAAATATGAATCAAAACCCATACCAACCGTTTTTTCAAGCTATGAGTACATTTTCAAATCAACAACAACAATTTTTTCAACAGTTTTTTAAACAACCATTAAATAACACACCTTACACTGCATGGACGAACATGTACCAACAGTTCCAAAAAACACAAGAAGATTGGTTTAAAAACTTACAAGAATTCTCATTTACAAAACTATAATCAATATAGTTAAACAATTTTCTTGATTAGCTATACATTTCATCAAGGAGAGGAAGAAACAAAATGAATGTTTTCGAAAGTGCAAGAAATGTACAGGAAGTTCATTTTGACTCCATTTCAGTTGGTGACGAAGCTACTCTCGAAGTTAAAATTACTGCAGAGTTAATTGAACAATTTGCTGCAATTTCAACAGATGTAAATCCAATTCACTTATTAGATGATTTTGCAAAAGAAAGCATCTTTAAAGAAAGAATTGCACATGGCATGTTGATTTGCAGCTTTATTTCCTCAGTATTAGGTACAAAACTTCCCGGCAAAAACACCATCTACTTATCTCAAGAAGTATTTTTCAAAGCACCAGTAAAAATTAATGACACAATTAAAGTAATCGTCAGTGTTGTACGTAAAAGAGATGATAAAAAATTATTAACGCTCCAGACGAATGTATATAATCAAGAGAATGTACTCGTAGTTGAAGGATCAGCTTTGGTTAAAAAGTTAACATAACCCTAATATGACTGTATTTACCAAGCATGAGAAAACCCTAAATGTAAAAAATAGAATTGTAAGCTATTACTTACAGAAAGGGAGATAATCATGACAAGAACAAATAAATTATTAGTTCCAGGTGTAGAACAAGCACTTGATCAATTTAAATATGAAATCGCTAACGAATTCGGTGTAACTTTAGGATCTGATACAACTGCTCGTTCAAACGGATCAGTTGGTGGCGAAATCACTAAACGTTTAATTGCTCAAGCAGAAAGTCATTTAAGAGGTCTTTGATTGAAGTAATACAAACTATATAAAATGGCTTAATATAGGGGAAGATTTGATTCTTCCCTTTTTATTTTTATTTTTTTTGGAAGAAAATAGCATTTTTTATCTTAACTAGTTGTATAGACAAGTTGAAACTTTTAGGTTAATATTGAAAGCGTAATCATTATAATAATTTTCGGAGGGAAAATAATATGCTTAGTTTCTTACAACGTATTGGTAAAGCATTAATGCTACCAATCGCTGTCCTTCCAGCTGCAGGACTTTTACTGCGCTTTGGACAACCAGATCTTCTAAACATTCCGTTTATGGCAGCTGCTGGTAATGCAATTTTCTCTAATCTTCCATTAATCTTTGCAATCGGTGTTGCAATCGGTATTTCAAAGGATGGAAATGGAGCCGCCGGTCTTGCAGGTGCAATCGGTTACTTTGTATTAACTGCAGGTACAACTACGATAAATAAAGACATTAACATGGCTGCCCTTGGTGGTATTATTACAGGGGTTGTAGCTGGTCTTCTTTACAACCGTTTCAGTGGTATTAAATTACCTGAATGGTTAGGATTCTTTAGTGGCCGACGATTCGTTCCAATTATAACGTCAGCTACTATGCTCGTATTAGCAGGAATATTTGGTTATGTATGGCCAACAATTCAAGATGCTATTAACTCAGTTGGTAACTGGATCATTGATATTGGTCCAATCGGAGCTGCAGTATTCGGTTTCTTAAACCGTATTTTAATCCCACTAGGATTACATCACGTATTAAATACAATTTTCTGGTTCAACTTAGGTGACTTTACTGATGCTGCTGGTAAATTAGTTCACGGTGACTTAAACAGATTCTTCGCTGGTGACAAATCTGCTGGTGCATTCATGACTGGTTTCTTCCCTATTATGATGTTTGGTCTTCCAGCTGCTGCATTTGCAATGATCGCTGCTGCAAAACCAGAAAGACGTAAAACGGTTGCAGGTATGTTTATTGGTCTTGCTTTAACTTCTTTCTTAACAGGTATTACTGAACCAATCGAATTTGCATTCATGTTCATTGCTCCAGTACTATATACGTTCCATGCAATCTTAACTGGTTTATCAATGGGTATCGTAAATGCTTTAGGAATTAAAGATGGCTTTACATTCTCAGCTGGTTTCATGGACTACATTCTGAACTACAATATTGCAACTAAACCAATTCTATTAATCCTAATCGGTTTAATCTTTGGTGTAATTTACTTTATCGTGTTCTACTTCGCAATTAAGAAATTTAACATTAAAACACCAGGTCGTGAAGACGACGAAGATGTTGAAACTGATGAAGTAACAACTGAAATTGGTGATTCATTATACCTACAAGCTTTAGGTGGAAAAGAAAACTTAACAAATATTGATAACTGTACAACTCGTTTACGCTTACAAGTAAAAGATGCTTCTAAAGTTAATGAAGCACTTCTTAAAAAAGCTGGTGCTCGTGGAGTTATTAAATTAGACGATAAAAACGTACAAGTAGTTGTAGGTACAAACGTAGAGTTTGTTGCTGAAGACTTGAAAAAACAAGTTAAATAATTGATTTTAAAAGCTTGTCCATAATGGGCAAGCTTTTTTTGCTCATGAAGGGTTTATGGGTTAGTAAATAGATCAATGCTTGAAGCTTACTTATTCAAAAGGGTTCTTAAGGAACCATATGAGCTATATCATGTATTATACTTCCTCATAAGCGGTTCATGAGGAACTTTATATGCTAATTCTTGAATCTTACTTACTCATAAAGGGTTCATGAGTAATTAAATGAGCTATATCATGAATTTTACTTACTCATAAGCGGTTCATGAGTAACTAAATAATCTAAATCATGTATTATACTTACCCATAAGCGGTTCATGAGTAACTAAATAATCTAAATCATGTATTATACTTACCCATAAGCGGTTCATGAGGAACTAGATAGCCTAAAACTGGAGTTCTACCCTCCATAAATAGAGAAGATCAAAATATGTTTATTATAATAGAAGCAACTTCACATTAAATGCATATTTCTTTAATAATATAAACAAAGGGATTTATTTTACATAAAGTAGGTGGCTAGAATGGAAAGAACATACTTTATTACTGGATTTCCCGGATTCATTTCGAAGCAGTTACTCCTCAAAATTCTAGATAATGAAATGTCTTTTCAAAAAATTTATCTACTCATTCTTCCTAATACTGAAAAACAATGCCGAGACTTTTTATTAACATTAGATCAAAAGTATCCGGATTATTCTCTTTTAAAGATAGAACTTTTATGTGGAGATATTACCAAGAAAAACTTTGGGCTCAGCCTAAAAAATCTTAATGTCCTTATTAATGATCTAACTGACTTATTTCATTTGGCTGCCATTTATGACCTTGCAGTCCCTAAAAAAATTGCATATGAAGTAAATGTGAAAGGAACAATAAACGTAAATGAATTTGCACTTAAACTAAAATCTTTGAAGCGTTACACCTATTTTAGTACTAGCTATGTCTCAGGAACTCGTGAAGGAAGAATTTATGAACATGAATTAGAAATGGCACAAACATTTAAAAACTTTTATGAAGAAACGAAGTATTATGCTGAAATAGAAGTTGAGAAACTAAAAACACAACTTCCAATCACCATTATAAGACCTGGAATTGTAGTTGGTCATTCAGAAACTGGTGAGACAAGTAAATTTGATGGACCATATTTCATTTTAAATTTCTTTACAAAACTTCGCTATTTACCTATCCCTCAAATAGGTAAGAACAATGCTTATTGCAATTTCATTCCCATTGATTATTTAATTAATGCTGTTTACTTTTTAAGTCATGCAGAAATCGGAGTTAACAAAACTTATCAAATTACAGATCCCTCTCCTTACCCTGTACAAGATGTTTATAAAGATTTTCTTTCCTATTATTTAAACAAAACTACCGTAGGCATAATTCCAATTAAATTTATTAGTCCTCTCCTTTCAATCCCATTCATTAGACGTTTACTAAAAGTAGAAAAAGAAGTTTTATCTTATTTTAATTGTAAATCGGAGTATGATTGTATTAATACTTTAACTGATCTACAAAATACAAATATTAAATGTCCGGACTTTAAAGATATACTTCCTGTTATTACAAATTATTATAAAGTGCATAAGTCATTGATCGAGAAGCATGTATTAATTAGGTAAACCGGATTATGTAATTTCGCTTCTATATATATAGGAAAAGTTTAAAGGACACTAATTTTAATTAGCGTCCTTTCACGTTGTTGAAAAACAACCTTGTCAATTAACTTACCAAATTTTCATAAAGGAGTAGAGTGATGTTGATTTCCACTACAGGATGCTCGCTTTCCATGGGGCGAGATTCTTTAGCCTCCTCGGCGAGCCTGCGGGGTCTCAGCCTTCCCGCTTATCCCATAGGAGTCGAGCACCCCTTTCGTTCCAATCAACTTATTCATCAATAAGAAGTCTGCAATAAAAACTAATCAAATAGCCTTTATTAAGCGTATCCTATCAGTTGTTTATTAATTTGTAGGTCAATTAAGATCGAACATTAATTAATAAGCTAATCAACTGAATTTATTTTTCAAAAAATTAGCATATAATATTTCTTACCTTATAAAAAAACTTACTAGTGTTATTGGTATCATAAAATTGCTCAATCATATTAAAATTTAAAACCATTAATAGATAGCTCAACCAAAAATTATCATTTCATCATTAATAAATGTTCATTTAATGTCCGTTTTCTCTATTGACCATTTTATATTTCAACACTCTGAAAGGACACTAATTTAATTAGGTCCCCTTTTATTCATAAATAGCTCTATGTAATTTTAGTGTTTTGTATTTTCTCTTCTATTATTAATGATTTTTTTCATATCCCATTTAAAAAACGCTAAGTATGTACAATAATTCGCTTTATATGGTCTTTTCAATTTTCTTTTCTAAATCCTAGCTTATAATTTAGGGATATTTGTTGAAATTGTTGATGTATACATTCTTTTAATCATTCCTCAAAGGACTTTCCAATATAAAACTGTATAGAACTGGACTAGTATCATCAATAAATAATTTCAAATTATTCACCCTCAATACGTTCTTTACAGAATGATTACAATCGTAACTGAATAACAACAAAACTGGATTTTTCTTCCTGTATTATAACGTGAGAATAGGACGTTTTCTTAACTTCAAACTTTTTTAATGGAAATTTTAAGCAAAAATTTATGATACTTATTTAATATTATTCTAGTAAAATAGTTGTCATAACAACGATTTTTTTTATTTCTGTACTAAAACAGTACTACCAAAAAAATCCTCAAATTTGCCTCCCCATTATTTCCCATAATTATGTCATGCGTTTTCATGCTAAAGTATTACTTGTACAGCGAGACAATAACCAAACAAATGGAGGAAGAAGAACATGAAAAAAATCGTAACTTTATCAACTGTGGCTGCTACTCTACTAGTGGGTGCTCCTGTAGGTGCCGTAAACGCAGCGACTATTACAAAGGATACTACTAAATCATATACACAACATATCAACTTAAATAATTTAAACTCTTTATATAATTATTTTAATCTACCAAACTTAGAAACTTCAAATGGTACTATTAAAATCGATTTAAGTAAATTATTAAACAGCAATGGTATTGATATGACTAAACTACAAGATGCTATTAAGCAACAATTAGGACAAGCATCTAAGCCAGCTAACTCAGGAACTACACAACCATCAGCTCCAACAACGCCGGCTAAACCTGAAACACCAACAACAAAACCGACGGTACCAACTACACCATCTAAACCAACAACGCCGTCAACATCAACACCATCAACACCATCAAAACCAGCAACTTCAACACCATCAACACCATCAACACCATCAACACCATCAAACACAGCATCATTATCAGCTTATGAATCTAAAGTAGTTGATTTAACAAATGCTGAGCGTACAAAAGCTGGTTTAAAACCGTTTACTGTTAATGCAACATTATCTAAAACAGCACGTTTAAAATCACAAGATATGACTGACAAAAATTACTTTGATCACACTTCACCGACTTATGGATCACCATTTGATATGATGAAACAATTCGGAATCACTTATAGCTATGCAGCAGAAAACATTGCTAAAGGTCAAAAAACACCTGAAGAAGTAGTTACTGCTTGGATGAATAGTGCTGGTCACCGTGCAAATATCTTAAATCCTAACTTAACTCAAATTGGTGTTGGTTATGATTCAAGATCAAATGCTTGGACTCAACAATTTATCGGTAAATAATAAATAACATTTGAATAAAGCTGTATTCTAAGTAGTCCGTTTTTGCGGACTACTTTTTTATTATGTGAAAATAATTTTGATCTATTCAAAGATTATTTGATTGATCCTCGTACTAACCTACTTCGCAAACTTTCCATTAAAGAAGAATCAATTTCTTCAATTGCAGCGTTATTTTTCCGAACCCCAGAACCGAAATGTATTTCTTCTACATTCGTAAATTCAATGAAATCTGATACATTTTCAATAGATAATCCGCTTCCTGCTAAAATTTTTATATTCGATTTATTTGTCAGTTCGATCATACTTTTTATTGTTTCTTTCCCATCAATAGCACTAGCAACACCGCCTGATGTTAATACATGTGTAATCTCAGGGTATTGTTTCAATGTATCAATAGCTGATAACAGATCATTTGATTCATCTATTGCTCTATGAAATGTAAAGTTCATATTTTTTACACGAGCTGTTACTTTTTTTAAAAGCTCTTCATCAATTGTATTCTCTTTTGTCAAGGCTCCAAAAACAATACCAGCTGCTCCGATCTCATTACATACATCAATATCACTTAAGATTACTTCTTGATCATATTTATCATATAAAAATGAACGACTATGTGGTCGAATCATTACATGTACTGGAATTGAGACACTTTGAACAACTTGTTTAATTGTCGCATAGCTTGGTGTCAATCCTCCCTCTTTTATTCCAGTAACTAATTCGATGCGATTTGCCCCAAACCTTTCTGCATCTAATGCATCTTTTACGGTTGTGGCAATGACTTCTAATAACATTTCATTCATCTCACTTTTCGTTAAGTATTTGTTTTATGTCGGCTGGGTATGAGATATCAATCGATAAATTTTCTTTTGTAAAAGGATGCGTAAATTGTACATTACTAGCGTGTAATCCTTGACGATTCAATAATTTTTGTTTCCCACCATACAATAGATCTCCAATTAATGGATGACCTAAAAAACTTAAATGGACTCGGATTTGATGTGTTCTGCCAGTATCTAACTGACATTCTAATATCGTTATGTTCAACTTTGAGATATATCTTATTTTTTTATAATGTGTAATTGCTTTATCGCCTTTTGGAGATACCCTTCTTCTGGTAGGATGATGTCGATCCCTTCCAATCGCTTCATTTATTGTACCTTTAGGTGATTTAACATTCCCTTCAACTATAGCTGTATAGGTACGTTTTATTTTACGATGACTTAACATCGAATCTAGAATTGAACTACTTAATGCATGTTTAGCAAATACCACTCCACCTGTTGTGTCTTTATCGAGGCGGTGTATATGGCGTACTTTTGTTTTTAATCCATTTTCTTGAAAATGAAATGCTACCCCATTTGCTAATGTATTTAACTGTCCTTTTTCATTCGGATGTGTGTCGACTCCAAACGGTTTATTAGCAATAAGTAAATGTTCATCTTCGTAGCAAATCTCAATAGATTGTTCTTGTGGAATTACACCATAATCTTCTTCTATGTACAACTGCATTTCAACTTGGTCACCACTTAAAAGGATTGTATTCCAAGGTTTAATTTCTCCGTTAATCTTACAACCTTTTGCCATCCTTAATTCATGTAATAACTTCTTTGGAAACTGCCACACATTTTTTAAATATGACTCTACTGTTTGATTTTTATGTTCAATACCTATTATTACCTTAAACCATGGATTTTGTTGCTTTAACTCCATCATTAATCACCACTTTCAATATGACTATTATATCAAAATATAATTCGTCAAAAAAGAAGCACCTATATAGGTGCTCCTTAATGTAAAATTTATTATCATCCTTTGAATGCATTCAAATAAACTTCTTCTAATTCTTTTACTAGAGGTAGTTTTGGATTTGCAGTAGTACATTGATCTTCGAAAGCACGATCAGCTAAATATGAAACTTTTTCTAAAAATTCTTTTTCGGTAACTCCTTGTGCTTCGATACTCATATTTATATTTAATTCCTTAGATAACTTAATAACTGCTGTAATTAAATTTTCAACCCCTTCTTCAGTATTTGCAGCTGGAAGGCCTAGGAAACGAGCTATTTCAGCATATCGTTCATCTGCAATGAAATGCTTATATTTAGGAAATGCTGTAAACTTCGTTGGTTTTTTGGCATTATATCTTATGACATGCGGCATTAAAATTGCATTTGCTCTGCCATGTGGGATATGGAATTCCGCTCCAATTTTATGCGCTAAACTGTGATTAATTCCTAAGAACGCATTTGCAAATGCCATACCTGCTATTGCTGAAGCATTATGCATTTTTTCGCGCGCTTCAAAATCGTTTCCATCTTTGTATGCTCTAGGTAAATATTTAAACACTAATTTTATAGCTTGTAATGCTAATCCGTCTGTATAATCATTCGCTAGGACACTTACATAAGCCTCGATTGCATGAGTTAATACATCCATCCCAGTATCTGCTGTAATGCTTTTAGGAACAGTTGATACGAACTGAGGGTCAATAATTGCAACATCAGGCGTTAATTCATAATCAGCTAAAGGATATTTAATATTGTTAGCTTTATCAGTAATTACAGCAAATGGTGTAACCTCTGAACCAGTACCAGAAGTAGTTGGTATTGCGACAAACTGAGCTTTACGTCCTAATTTAGGGTATTTATAAGCTCTTTTTCGAATATCTAAGAATTTTTGTTTAGGCCCGTCTAAAGTGGTTTCTGGGTATTCAAAAAACATCCACATACCCTTGGCTGCATCCATTGCTGATCCACCGCCAAAAGCGATAATCGTATCCGGCTCAAATGATTTCATTCTATCTGCACCCTTTATTACAGTAACATCTGAAGGATCTGGTTCTACATCTGAAAAAATTTCAATTTGTATATTTTCTTGTCTTTTCTCTAGATAATATTTAATTATGTCAACATAACCTAATTTAACCATTGCTTCGTCTGTTACAATAAATGCTTTTTTAATATTAGGCATTTTTTCTAAATACTGAGTTGAATATTTTTCAAAATAAATTTTTGGTGGCAGTTTGACCCATTGCATATTCATATTTCTTCTTCCTAATTTTTTAATATTTAATAAGTGTACAGTTGTTACATTAGACGATACAGAGTTTTTACCATGTGATCCACAGCCTAATGTAAGAGAAGGAATAAATGCGTTATATAAATCCCCAATTCCTCCATGTGCTGAAGGAGCATTTGCAATAACACGACATGCTTTCATTCTTAGTCCAAATTCTTTTTGAATTTCTTCATTATTACTATGAATAACTGCAGAATGGCCTAATCCTCCTAGCTCTAACATTTCTTCACAACGTTTAAACCCTTCTTCTTTTCCATTTACTTTAATAGCAGCTAAAACTGGACTTAATTTTTCTCTTGTTAAAGGTTCATTTGCACCAACGCTTTGACATTCAACGATAAGAATTTTTGTATCTACTGGTACATTTACACCGGCTAACGCTGCAATTTCATATGCTGATTTACCAACAATATCACCATTTACAGCACATGTAGCTTCATTTATGACAAGCTTTTCTAATTTCTTTTTATCTTCTTTTGTAGCATAATAACAATTATTTGCTTTTAACTCTGCTTTTACTACTTCATAAACTTCTTTATCTACAATAACTGCTTGTTCAGAAGCACAAATCATTCCATTATCGAATGTTTTTGAAAGAATAAGATCATTCACTGCACACTTAATTTCAGCAGATTTCTCGATATAACATGGTACATTTCCAGGTCCAACCCCTAAAGCAGGTTTACCTGTACTATAGGCCGATTTAACCATTCCAGCACCACCTGTAGCTAAAACAAGTGCTACTCCCTCATGATTCATTAAACACTTTGTTGCTTCTATTGAAGGGACTTCAATCCATTGTACACAGTTTTCAGGTGCTCCAGCTTTTATTGCCGCATCACGAACGATTCTGGCTGCTTCTCTACTACATTTTTGTGCGGAAGGATGAAAAGCGAAAATTATTGGATTTCTTGTTTTAATCGCAATGATTGCTTTAAATAATGTTGTTGATGTAGGATTAGTTGTTGGAGTGACACCTGCAATTACCCCAACAGGTTCAGCAATTTCTGTTATTCCAGTTTGTATATCTTCACTAATAATCCCAACCGTTTTATTATCTTTGATTGAATTCCATACATATTCTGTAGCAAATATATTTTTAATAATTTTATCCTCATAGATCCCACGACCTGTTTCCTCAACTGCCATTTTTGCGAGTGGCATATGTTGTTCTAAACCTGCTAGAACCATCGAATGTACAATTTTATTGATTTGATCTTGATTAAAATTTTCAAAATCTTTTAATGCTTTTTGTCCTTTTACGACTAAGTCATTTACCATTTTAGAAGCGTTACTAGTTTCATTTACAATTTTTTCTTGAACAGCCATTTGGCTCTCCTCCTCTAATGTTGGAAATTAATCATCCTATTTAAGGTTTCATTAAGTCCCATTTAATCATTTATTCTTGTGAAATATTTCACAATATTACTTACAAATATAATATATATCCTTTTTATTGAAATTGCTATGTCTAATTTGTGAAATATTTCACATTTTTTTCAACAAAACATGTTCCTCTTCTACTGATTCCTTTTCTTACTTCTAACTTTTTGTAGATTTTTGTTAATTCTTTTCTTTTTTCAAATATTTTCGCATATGATAAAATTAAGAATAAGTTCTAAAGTGAACTTATTTTTCACCTGTTAGATTTTTCTAACAAAACTGGTAAAAAGGACGTGTAACCATGATTGCTCGAAGGAGCATTTGGCAACGTAAAGACTTATCCTACACTTAGCAGTTTTAATTTAGAGAACCAAAAGAACTCTAAAATAAAACTGAAGGTAGGCGAAACTATGGTTGACAGGCGATTATGTTATTTCTTCAATGATATATAGCTATGTAGTTAGAAAGCAAAAAAACTAACTACGAGCTCTATATGTACGTAGTTAGTTTATAAGCTGTATTTTTAACTACTAACTACGAAAAGAGGAAATAACAATGAGTAACAATCGTTTGGGTGAGACCTTAATGATTTTAATTGGTTCATTTATTTTAGCCACTACACTGTATCATTTTCATTATCAAAATAATTTAGCTGAAGGTGGATTTATTGGGATTGCTTTATTAGTAAAGAACGCAATAAATATATCACCTTCAATTACAACTTTGCTTCTCGATATTCCTATTATCTTGATCGCTGGTTTGTATTTAGGTAGAAAATTATTAATCAATACTACGATCGGAGCCATCTCGTTTTCTGTTTTTTATTCTATAATAGAAAAAACATCTTCTAATTTTACTTTTAACTTTGGAAATCATCTTTGGATACCCGCTATCTTAGGAGGAATTTTCGCTGGACTTGGTTTAGGGTTAATTCTAAGAAGTGGTGGTGCAACTGGTGGAGATGATTTAATAACGATTATAATGAGCAAAAAATCAAAAATATCGATCGGTAAAGTATATTTTATTTTTGATGCTGTAATTCTTCTTTGTTCACTATCCTACCTGTCATGGAATGAAGTAGGATATACAATTCTTTCTGTGGCAATCTGTGCGAAAGTAACAGAATTGGTCTATGAAAGTAAATTTCAAAAAAAATCTGTTACAATTAAAACTAATGAAAAAAGATTACATGCTTAATGCATGTAATCTTTTTTTGATTCAGAAAAATCGGTGAGCTCATTTAGAACATTTTCTGCAGCTAAATCGTAAAGACAATCTTTGAAAAGTATTGCCAGTCTTCGATAATCATTATATTTATCTAATAGCTCGTCCACAGATGAAGCTTCACCCGTAAATGATTTCTTTACTTCTTCTTGCTTTTTAGCAAACTTAATTGTAAATGTACCTAGTTTTTCAAACAT
The DNA here is from genome assembly GCF_001712755.1 of Gottfriedia luciferensis. Classification (GTDB taxonomy): domain Bacteria; phylum Bacillota; class Bacilli; order Bacillales; family Bacillaceae_G; genus Gottfriedia; species Gottfriedia luciferensis_B. The sequence continues at coordinate 60,262 of NZ_MDKC01000037.1, read as the reverse complement.
AGAACCGTAGAATTCATCAAAGTTCGATACGCTTACTAATTCTTCTTCTTCAGCATCAACTTGAAGACCATCAAATTCTCGTAAGAGTTCGTATATAATGCTACTGTACTCATCATTTAAATAAATACTTTTTTCGATCCTGTACCCGATCACTCGATAGAAATGACCATCGTTCTTTACAAATTGAACAGTATCATTTATTTTAAACTTAAAATACTTAAACATTGAACTTCACCCCTACCAATGTCTCTTTTATCATACTATTTACAAAACACTATAGATACTATACAGCCAAAACTTGTCAAATTTAAAAATCTTGCCTAAATTCCTTGCATTCTTGAAAATGACATAGAAAATTGGTAACCTATACGTACAATACCCACTTTATCTCAACTTCAAAATATAATTTAGGAGGTGGATCTTGCCTTGTTAACCGAAAACGACAAACTTCTTCTAGATGATTTAACAAGTTTAATGATTCGAGTTCGAAAAAACTGGCAAAAAACTGATGAAGAAGTAAAAAACTCCTTAACTCCACCAAAATATTTGCTTTTATATTTAATATATAAAAATCAAAAAATTACTGCTTCTGAACTTGGAAGACAGATTGGTTTATCTTCAGGCTCTATTACAACCGCTGTCAATAAATTAGTTAATAATCAATTAATTTCTCGAAAAAGGGATAGCCGTGATCGCAGAGTTACATGGCTTGAATTAACTGATGAAGGAAAACAGTTGATTGAAGAAAACTTCAATTTCCGTCAAGAATTGTGGTTAACATTATTCGAAAATCTTTCACATAGTGAAAGAGATCAATTTCGATTTTTATTAAACAAATTAATCTCAAACTAAAAAGGTTATCTCGTAGGAGACAACCTTTTTAGTTTTGATTATTATTTGCCAGTTTTCAATTCTGTCCAATACTTATCATATAATTCTGTTTGGTCCCCAACGTCTTTAATCCAGTTGGTTGCATCAGTTTGTTGTTTTGTTACATTTATATACGGATTTTGTTTATACTCCGCCGAATGATACGGTCCTGATTTACTATTTGGATCAGCATAGCCAATCGCCTCATAATTTTGTGCACTTACTTTTGGGTCATATAGAAAGTTAATAAACTTTTCAGCAAGATCTTTTTGTTTTGCATCTTTTGGTATCGCTAAAGTATCTGCCCATCTTGATGATCCTTCTTTTGGTACAACCCATTTAATATCTTTAAGTTCTTTTTGAATATAAGCAGCATCTCCAGACCATACTTGACCAATCCATGCATCTTCGGTAATAAACTTTTGTTTTACCGTATCTGTGTCGAATGCTAATAAGTTAGGTGTTAATGTTTTTAAATTACTATAAGCTTTTAACAATTCGTCTTCATTTGTTGAACTATTTGAATAGCCATTTTTGATTAATCCCATTCCAAATACTTCTCTATTGTCGTCAAGTAATGTTACATGACCTTTGTATTTTGGATTCCACAGATCATTCCAGCTATCTATATTTTCTTTTACATATTTTGGATTATATGCAATCCCCGTTAATCCCCCAGTATAGACTACTGAATAGTCACCTTTTGGATCAAACTCTTGATTTGTATATTCTGGAGAAATATTATTTAAATTTGGCATCTTACTTTTATCCAATTTAGCCAACATATTTTGATGAATCATAAGTTTAACCATATAATCTGATGGCTGGATTACATCATAATTCGAACCGCCAGCTTTTAGTTTTGCATACAACTCTTCATTACTTGCAAAAACTTGATAATTAATTTTAACATCATATTTCTTTTCAAATGACTCTAAAACTTTCTCGTCAAAATTATCTGCCCAGCTATAAATATTTAATTCTTTTTTTCCAACTGAACAGGCAGATAAAAGTAAACTTACTAAGCCTAAAGAAACCATTATTGCAGCAGTTTTTCTAAATATACTCATAATGCCTACTGACTACCTCCTTAAATTTGGCACATAAAACCAATATGCCTTAATTGAATTATAATCCAGAAGATTCGTTTTTAAGTGAAACTAAACTATTATAAGGTCACTAAAAGCACTTTAAACGATATAGGATTTTTTCTCTGATTCTTCTTGATTGTTAATACCTTTTGTACGATAAACTTCAGAAATTACCATTAAGAAAATAATTGTAACAATTAAAATCGTCGAAATTGCATTTATTTCAGGAGTTACACCTTTTTTTACCATTCCATATATATAAATTGGCAATGTTGTTGAGCCTGGTCCTGAAACAAAAAAGCTTATGACAAAATCATCAATACTTAATGTAAAACATAATAGTGCTGAAGCAATAATTCCAGGCATAAGCGCTGGTAAAGTTACAAATCTAAATGTCTGCCATGGTGTAGCGCCTAGATCACTTGCAGCATCTTCTAAATCAGATGACATTCCTGAAAGTCGAGCTGCTAAAAGTATAATGACATATGAAATACAAAAAGTGACATGGGCAATAATAATTGTAAAACTACCTAATTCAATATGAAAATTAGTAAATAATATTAGTAATGAAAGTCCCATTAAAATATCTGGAACGACAATGGGTAAGTAAACTAGCCCACTTATAAGATTTGAAAATTTATATTTATGCTTATGTAAGGCTAGTGCACAAATAGTACCAAGAATTGTTGAAAGGATTGTCGTTACAATTGCAATAAATAAACTATTCATAAAGGCATCAATAACTTGCGGGTTATGAAATAAATTTAAATACCAATCGAACGTAAATCCAGTCCAGTGTGCATTAATCTTTGATTTATTAAATGAAAATAGTATTAATATCAAGATTGGTAAATATAAACAAATCAAGACAATTGTTGAAAATCCAATAAGTATAGGTTTTTTCATTTATTTTTCACCTCTACTTTTATCAGCACCAATATTTTTTGTAGCTAAATAGTAAAGTCCTATTAAACCGATTGAAGTAATGACTAAGAATATTGAAAGTGCGGAACCAAATGGCCAGTTTCTTGCTGCTAAAAATTGATTTTGAATGACATTTCCGATTAAAGCAACTTTTGAACCGCCCATAACATCAGAAACGACAAACATTCCAAATGAAGCAACAAAAACCAAAATACTACCTGCAAAGATCCCCTTCATCGTTAATGGAAGAGTTACATATAGAAAGGTTTGAAATGGAGTAGCTCCTAAATCGTTAGCAGCGTCCAATTTTCGATTATCTAATTGTTCAATGGCAACAAAGATCGGTAACACCATGAATGGTAATAATGTATAGACCATTCCCATTATGACCGATGGAGTATTATAAAGTAGTTGTAATGGTTCTTTTATAATCCCTAGTTGGATTAATAATGTGTTAATAATTCCTTTTGAACGAAGAATAACAATTAATGCATATGATCTGACTAAGAAATTTATCCAAAAAGGGATTGTGATTAGTAAAAGTAAAATCCTCTGCCATTTTTCATTTACAACTGTAGCTGTATATGCATAAGGATATCCAATCAAAAGAGTAATTATTGTAGTTACTAATGCAATCCAAAAAGTTGTCCATAAAACTTTCAAATAAAGTGGGTCAAAAACTTTTACAATATTTTCTAATGTAAACGTTTTTTCAATTTCTCCGTACATTCCGTTTTTCATAAATGCAAAACCAAAAATTAATAATAAAGGTACTAGAAAAAAAACTAATAGCCAGATAATCGTAGGTGCAATTATGTACTTTTCATTTCTCAATACATAATCACCTCATCTTCTGACTTCCAACTAATCTCAACTTTATCATTTCTATTAAAGCTTGTTTGGTCTGGCATTTGATAGACAATAATCTTTTGTTCATGTTTATGTAAATCTATAAAAATCTTATTTAGAGTACCAACAAATTCAACATCTCTTATGATGCCTGAATAAGGATTACTTTCATTTGTAGAATGAGAAACTTTTATATTTTCTGGTCTAACTGCAATTTCTTTTACACCTTTATCAAAGAAATTATTTTCACCAATAAATGTAGCAACAAATTTGCTTGCCGGATTTTGATAAATTTCTTTCGGTGTTCCGATTTGTTCGATTTTCCCATTATTCATCACGACGATTCGATCACTCATGCTCATCGCTTCTTCTTGATCATGGGTTACATAAATAAATGTAATGCCTAATTCGCGTTGAAGATTTTTAAGTTCTCTTTGTAAATCTTTACGTAGCTTAAAATCAAGTGCTCCTAATGGTTCATCTAATAATAAGACTTTTGGATTGTTCACTATTGCACGAGCGATTGCAACCCTTTGCTGTTGACCACCAGATAATTGACTAGGTTTACGATTTCTAAATTCAGTTAATTGGGTTAATCTCATTGCTTCGTCAGCACGAACCTTTTGCTCTTCTAACGAAATACCTTTCATTTTCAATCCAAACTGTATATTTCTTTCAACATTCATATGAGGAAATAATGCATAGTGTTGGAACACTAAGTTCATATCCCTTTTATATGGCGGCAAACTATTAATTGCCTCTCCATTTAGTTTGATTACACCTGAAGATGGTTCTTCAAAACCAGCAATCATTCTTAAAAGTGTCGTTTTCCCACAACCACTTGGTCCTAAAATTGTTAGGAATTCTCCAGAATAAATTTCTAATGAAAGTGGAGAGATCACATTATTTTCACTAAAATTTTTCTCGACTTGTTCAATTTCAATTATATTTTTCATTTTCCCGTCCCATCTATATTAATATTTTTATTATTATGTAAAAATGAATAATTTATTTTCAACATATAAAAAGCCCCTTTTGTCAAGGAGCTAAGAAACTAAGTTACAATTAACCTTTATTTTAACAATTTACGAATAAACCGTAAAGCGTTTTTTGTAGTATGATATCTAATTTTCAAGTCAATTTTAGTAGTTTGTAAAAGGACACTTTTTTCATGTGTAAAAGCAGCAAAACTGTACTCCCCATGATAATTTCCTGAACCACTTTCTCCTACCCCACCGAAAGGTAAATGTGGATTTGCCATATGATAAAGCGTATCGTTTACACATCCACCACCAAATGGAACTCTCTCAATTACCTTATTAGCTAACTGTTTACTTTCTGTAAAAACGTAAAGTGCTAATGGCTTAGGGTGTTGATTAATTTCATTTATTACTTCATCTATATTTTCATAGGTAAGAATTGGTAAAATTGGACCGAATATTTCTTCAGACATAATTGGTGAATCCCAAGATAGATTAGAAATTAAAGTTGGTTCGATTTTATAAGAAGATTGATCGAACTCCCCTCCATGTAGGATTTCACCATTATTCAAAAAGCCCACCAAACGATTAAAATGGCGTTCACTTATAATCTTTGTATAATCATTATTTAGTAAAGGTTTATTACTATAAAATTGAACAATTTCATTCTTTAATGCATCAATAAAAACCTTTTTTACTGATTTATGGACATAAATATAATCTGGAGCAATACAAGTCTGTCCTGCATTCGTAAATTTCCCCCAAACAATTCTTTTCGCGGCTAGTTGTATATTCGAATCGCTATGTACAATTGTTGGGCTTTTCCCACCTAATTCAAGTATTAATGGCGTTAAATTTTTACTTGCTGCTTCCATCACAATTTTTCCAACTTGAACACTGCCAGTAAAAAAGATAAAATCAAATTTTTGTTGTAATAATATTGTGCTTTCTTCAATTCCACCATCAACTACAGCGATATATTCTTTATCAAAATTTTCTTTAATTATTTTATTAATAATGATCGATGTATTTGGTGTTAATTCCGATGGTTTAATAATAGCAGTATTTCCCCCAATTATTGCACCAATTAATGGAGCCATCGTTAATTGAAAAGGATAATTCCAAGGGGAGATAATTAATGTTACTCCATACGGTTCTCTGTAAATATATCCTTTTGTACCAATATGCGTAATCGGAGTTTTTACTTTTTTAGGCTTCATCCATTTTTTAATCTGTTTAATTGCTTCCGATATTTCTTTTAATGTAAATCCTATTTCAGTCATATAGGCTTCAAAATCTGACTTATTTAAATCCTTTTTTAAGGCTATTTTTATTTCATCCTCATTTTCTACTATTGATTTATATAATTTTTTTAATTGTTCAATTCGAAAATTTGAAGTTTTAGTTGAACCAGTCTGAAAAAATGCTTTTTGCATAGCTACTAATTGTGTAATTTCAGATGCTTTATATGTACTTTCCAGAATCATCACACCCTTTTTAGTCCAATAGTTTAAACGTATAATCTAATGCTAAATTAAAATCTCACATAAAGTCAACAATTCTGTGAATACTATCAATAATATTAACTAGTGTAGAAATCGAAATATTAACTTTGTTAAGGGAATGTAAAGATATTGTAAATTTGTAAATTAATTATATGTTTTTAATTGATTAATTTCAAAAACCAATTATTATTATTAACGTGGCCTTTACTTTTTTCGACATTTTTACATAGTTTCTGACATATTAAAATTAACTGACAAATGTGAAGGTGATAATAAATTATATGTTTTAGTTGGAGGAATCATAATGTTTTTTGGACAAAAAAAGGATGTATTCTTTGAAAAGCTTTTAGGTATCGCTGAGAACTTGCACGTATCATCAAATTATTACGTTGATTTTAAAATAAAGAATGCAAGCGACTTAAAGAAGTTTCAAGAAGAAATGAAAGAATATGAAACAAAAGGTGATAAGTTTATTCACTCTTTAATCGTTGAATTAAACAAAACTTTTATTACTCCAATTGAGCGAGAAGATATTTTACAACTTGCAATGAAAATGGATGATGTATTAGATGGATTTGAACATTGTTCAGCACGATTTGAAATGTATTCAATTACATCTGCTGATGAATATATGGTTAAATTCGTTGATATTCTTCAAAAAGCTGTTGAAGAAATTTTACTTGCAGTTAAATTACTTTCAAATAAAAAATTATTAGAGATCCGTGTTCATGCAATTAAAATTAAGGATTATGAGTCTCAGTGTGATGAGCTTTTACGTACATCAATTAAGCAATTATTTATGAATGAGAAAGATCCAATTAAAATTATTCAGTATAAAGAAATCTACGAAAATCTAGAATCTGTAGCTGATAGTGCGCAGGATGTAGCAAACACACTTGAGCAAATTATCATGCGAAATGCGTAAGGAGTCATAAAATGGAGCATTTATTTTTACTTACGATTTTAATCGTGATTTTTGCATTTTTGTTTGATTTTATTAATGGATTTCATGATACTGCAAATGCAATTGCAACGTCAGTTTCAACAAAAGCATTGAAACCACGTACAGCTATTTTAATAGCAGCTCTAATGAATTTCATTGGTGCGATTACATTTACAGGTGTTGCAAAAACGATTACAACTGGTATCGTTGATCCGATTACGATTGAAGGTTCAAATGGACTAGTTGTCGTAATTGCAGCTTTATTAGGCGGTATATTTTGGAACTTATTAACTTGGTATTTTGGAATTCCAAGTAGTTCTTCACATGCAATCATTGGTGCAATAGCTGGTGCTGCTGTCTCTGCAAAAGGATTTGACGTTTTAGAGGCGGAAGGTTTTATTAAAATTATCGAAGCTTTATTAATTTCCCCTGTTATTGCAATTACACTTGGTTTTATCGTTATGACAATTTTAGCAACTATTTTCCGACGTTCTAACCTTTCTAAAACTAATAAAGGCTTTAGATTAGTCCAAATTTTCACTGCTTCTTTACAGTCATTTACTCACGGTACAAATGATGCACAAAAAGCAATGGGAATTATCATGATCGCTTTAATTGCCGCTAAAATTGAACCAGCTGGTGCAGATGTTCCTTTATGGGTACGTATCGGTTGTGCTATGGCAATGGCTATTGGTACATCAGTTGGTGGTTGGAAAATTATTAAAACTGTTGGTGGAAAAATCATGAAAATTCGCCCGATTAATGGTGCAGCAGCTGACTTATCATCAGCAGCGATTATTTTCACATTTACTGCTTTACACTTACCAGTAAGTACAACTCACGTAATTTCTTCTTCTATTATGGGGGTAGGTTCTGCCCAACGTGTTAAAGATGTAAACTGGGGTACTGCTCAACGTATGGTAATAACATGGATTATTACAATCCCAATTTCAGCAACAGTAGCTGCAATTTTCTATCAAATTTTAAAACTAATCTTACTTTAATGAATAAAAGGCGAAACGTAAACAATACGATTCGCCTTTTTAATTTACATATATTCTCTTTTCCTTTTTGGTTTTGTAATAAAAAATATTAACAGCAAAAGTAAAATTACCGATCCTGCAATGATAAATGTACTCATAGAAAGGATGGTCGGTCGGTCATATGATTTAGCAGCTAATAACTCAGTACTGAAAAGTTCCTCGTTTTTGGTCCATACTTCAACTCTACCAAGTTTTTGATTTTTAGAAATTCCATTTTCCTTGTATGACTTATCTATTGCACTTAAAGGTTTTATTTTTATATCGTAATTTGTATTCGTGCCTAGTGCAGTTAAAAAAGATAAATCATTTGGTATTTTTGTTTGAATTAGATCATTTCTAATTTTTAATTCTCTCTGCCAATCACTTTGTTTTATAAGAGTTTTTTTATGGATTCTTGAAAATGCATAGGAATCTAATAACTTAATATCTTGTAGATACTGTGGTTTTGATGAGCGTAATAAAATATTAATAATCATTTGGCCGTCTTTTTTATCTATTTCAATTAAAGTATTCCTAGCAGAATCAGTATATCCGGTTTTCCCCGCATAAAAGTAAGGATTTTTAAACATTTTTCCACGATTAAAAATATATACATTCTTTTGCTTAGATGTACTAATACGAGCATCTTTTGTACCCATTGCTTTAATAATTAATGGGTATTTTAAAGCTTCCTTTGTAATTAAAGCTAAGTCATGTGCAGTTGTATAATGATTTACATTGTGAAGACCATTTGGATTCATGAAATTTGTATGATATGCACCAATCATTTTAGCTTTTTCATTCATCATTTTTACAAAGTTGTCCATATTTCCGCCAACTCTTTCACCAATAGCATATGCTAAATCATTGGCACTTAAAATCATCATTGTTTTTAATGCTGTATTTCGATCTAAAACCTCTCCTTCAGAAAAAAGAATTTGGGAATTACTTTTTTCTTCTTGGATACTTCTTTTTGTCATTTGAATTTTATCATTCTCTTTTAAATAATCCATCATCACCATTGCGGTCATTATTTTCGTTGTGCTAGCTGGGAAATCAACTTTATTTGCGTTCTTACTATAAATTACTTCGCCACTATCAGCCAATATTGAAATTGCCTTATCACTAAATAGGTTTATTTCGTCTGCGTGTACAGTTTTTTGAATAAAGAAGCTACTAATTAAGCTAAAACAAAGACAAAATTTTATAATATTAGTAAAAGTAGATTTCATAAACACTAAATCTCCTTTGAACTTTTTTCATTTAGTTATTTCGTACAAGTCACATCACTCAAATTTAAAATATAATTCGACTAGATAAAAGAGGAGTGTTTTAAAGCAACAATACAGTGTGTAAACAAATAATAAAAAATTTGATTCCAGACTGATTGCAAGCGTTTGGTGGGCAGTCTGGATGGTTTAAAAAAACAATAATGCACCTATTATAACCTTTTCATACTAATGTCTCAACTTACTTAAATTAGTAAAATATATCGGTTATTTCCCGGAAAATCGACATATTTAACACTTCAATTTATCAATATATTTTAATCCCTCCCTTTTGCTTAAAGGTGACAAATTAGTTTGATTGATAAATAATTCAACCTCTTTAGGATTGATATAGGAATACTCTCTCAACGCCCAGCCTATTGCTTTTTGAATGAAAAATTCTTTGCTTTCTTTGAGTAGACGGCAATAATGAAATAAACGCTCCTGATCGGTTTTTTCCTTAAATTTCATTTGAAATAATATCGCGACTCTATTCAGCCACATATTATCCGAAGAGATCCACTTATTAGCGTACTCATCAATTAATGCAGGATAGATTAAAAAGTGATAACTAATTAATCGCCCAGCTATTGTATCAACAGTATCCCACCAAGACTTTTCGACTACTAGTTGTTCATATAATTTAATTCGATCGGGCTCTGCTTTTTTATACTGCCGATCTAAATATGTTAATGCAATATATTGAAATTCTCTTTCCTCTAAGCTCCAAATATCGATTATTGATTCTAAATTCGGTGGTTCACCATTACTCTTTTGATACTGTCTCAAAAGTGCATTTCGTTCTGGTGCTTTAATTCCTAAAAATGTAAATCTATTTTTCATATAAGCTTCCATTGCAGGTCGATTATTATTATTTTTATGTTCTTTAAAAAATCTCATTAACTCAGTTGAATACTTGTCCATTCTACACTCCCTACTGAATAATCCATTATCATTTTAAAAAATTCATAGCTACTTATTAAATGCAATTTTAACCATTTCTTATATTATAAATGAGCATAAAGTTTATTGAAATGTGTATGAAGCAAAATTGTGTAAATTTTCCGAAGATTGGTTTATGATAGATAAGTCAATTAGAAAGGAGGCTATTATGCAACCAGCAGTTAATTCAAAGGTTATTAATCAGTCAACAATGTATCAAATTTTATTTGCAATCAGTTTAGGCCATTTATTAAATGATTCTATGCAAGCAGTTGTACCAGCCATATTTCCAATTTTAGAAAAGACGATGAATTTAACTTATACAGAAATTGGATTCATAGCCTTTGCGCTAAATATGACTTCCTCTGTAATGCAACCCGTTTTTGGGATTTTTTCTGACAAAAAGCCTTCACCATTTCTCCTACCGATTGGTATGGCGTCCAGTCTACTCGGAATGCTTTGCTTAGCATTTGCACCTAATTTAATTATTGTATTATTATCAGTTCTATTAATTGGTATAGGTTCTGCCATCTTCCACCCAGAGGGCTCAAAAGTAGCCTTTTTAGCGTCAGGTTCAAAAAGAGGACTCTCGCAAGCGATTTACCAGGTAGGCGGAAATACAGGGAACTCACTGGCGCCAATCTTTACAGCACTAATTTTCGTACCATTAGGACAAAAAGGTGCTGCATGGTTTACGATTCTAGCTGCCATTGGGATTTGTGTCTTAATTTACGTATCCACATGGTATCGAAATAAACTAAAAGAAAACCCTTTTAAATTAAAAAGTAAAGCTCAGTCTTCAAGTGAAAATATCAAAATTACATCAGCTGTAAAATTCGCTATTATACTACTAGTATTTATTACATTTGCACGTTCGTGGTACTCAGCAGGCATAGGTAATTATTATCAGTTTTACTTAATTAAAAGTTATGGCTTATCAATTAAAAGCACACAATTATATTTATTTATCTTTATGATTGCAGGCGTAATAGGTACTTTCATAGGTGGAACGTTAGCTGATCGTTTCGGTAAACGGAATATGATTTTATTTTCATTAGTTGGTACATTCCCATTAGCCTTACTTTTACCTCATATCTCTTTGCTAGCAGTTATTCCAATATTATTTTTAATTGGGATCATTAGTTCAAGTTCTTTTAGTGTAATTGTTGTTTACGCTCAAGAACTCGTCCCTGGAAAAGTTGGTTTAGTAAGTGGATTAATAGTTGGTTTAGCATTTGGAATGGGTGCTTTAGGAGCAGTATTATTAGGTGTAATTGCCGATGCAACTAGCTTAAATTTCGTAATGAATTTATGTAGCTTCTTACCACTATTAGGTTTAGTAGCTTTTATGCTGCCAAATGATCGAAAAAAATCAGCTTAAGTAGGAGTATTTTCCAAAAAGCTCCTTTAAACTCATTTAAATTTACACTCCAAAAGGCTGTCTATATGACTGCCTTTTGTTTGTAGACAATATACAAAAACTTAAGTTTAGATTGATCCATACAATCTGCTTGGGCATACCGAAAAAATCCTCCCTGATTGATCAGGAAGGATTTTTATTTACCTCATACTATTTTCATATAGATTGTATATTTCCTCAACCGAGGTCGTAGCGGTCTGCATTCATGACCTTAACCCATGCAGCTATAAAGTCACGTACAAACTTCTCTTTGTTATCATCTTGAGCATACACTTCTACTATTGCTCGCAACACTGAGTTTGAACCAAACACTAAATCAACACTAGTAGCTGTACGTACTTTCTCACCCGTCTTGCGATCACGTCCTTCAAATACGTCTCCGTCTACTGGTGTCCACGCAATTCCCATGTCTAGCAAGTTTACAAAGAAATCATTAGTAAGTGTACCGACTTGTTCAGTAAATACTCCATGTTGAGTGCCATCATAGTTTGTACCTAGTACGCGCATACCGCCTATAAGTGCAGTCATTTCTGGAGCAGTTAGGCCTAACAATTGTGCCTTATCTACTAATAGCTCTGCTGAATTTACACTATATTGTTTCTTTTGATAGTTACGGAATCCATCAGCAATCGGCTCTAGCACTGCAAAGCTTTCTAAATCCGTTTGCTCTTGGGTTGCATCGCCACGTCCTGGAGTAAAAGGAACTTTTACATCAAAACCTGCATCTTGTGCAGCTTTTTCTACTGCAGCACTACCACCAAGTACAATTAAGTCGGCCATGCTGACTTTCTTATGCAGATGGTTTTGAACGCTCTCTAATACATTAAGTACTTTTGAAAGTTGTTCAGGCTGATTTACTTCCCAATCCTTCTGTGGAGATAGTCGAATTCGAGCTCCATTCGCACCGCCACGCATATCTGAGCCACGGAATGTACTTGCTGAGGCCCAAGCAGTATTTACTAACTCGCTAATTGTAAGTTCTGTATCTAGAATCATTAATTTGATTTTTTCAACTTCTGCATCAGTTATTTCATATTCTGAGGCAGGTATAGGATCTTGCCAAATTAAAACTTCTTCTGGGACTTCTGGACCTAAATATCTTGAACGAGGCCCCATATCTCTGTGCGTTAGTTTAAACCACGCACGTGCAAAAGCATCAGCAAAATCTTCTGGATTTTCATGGAAACGACGCGATATCTTTTCGTATTCAGGATCAAAACGCAAAGCCATATCAGCTGTAGTCATCATTGTTGGAACACGAACGCTTGGATCTTCAGCATCAGGAGCAAGATCCTTCTCCTCAGGATTTACAGCTAGCCACTGAAACGCACCAGCTGGGCTCTTTGTAAGCCACCATTGATATTTAAACAATAGATCAAAGTAACCATTGTCCCACTTTGTTGGGTTTGCAGTCCAGGCACCTTCAATACCACTAGTAATCGTGTCACGACCTTTACCAGAGCCATGAGTGCTTAGCCATCCTAGCCCTTGGGAATGAACCGGAGCTGCTTCTGGTTCTGGACCAACATGAGCAGCATCTCCTGCGCCGTGAGCTTTACCAAAAGTATGTCCCCCAGCGATTAGTGCAACTGTTTCTTCATCATTCATTCCCATTCGGGCAAATGTTTCACGAATGTCACGACCACTAGCAATAGGATCCGGTTTACCGTTTGGTCCTTCTGGGTTAACATAGATCAGACCCATCTGAACAGCAGCTAGTGGATTCTCTAGCTCACGGTCACCCGTATAGCGTTTATCCCCTAGCCATTCGGTCTCAGTACCCCAGTATACGTCTTCCTCAGGATGCCAAACGTCTTCGCGTCCTCCACCAAATCCAAATGTTTTTCCGCCCATTGATTCAATAGCAACATTGCCTGTTAGTATAAATAAATCAGCCCAAGAAATCTTGTTACCATACTTTTGCTTAATCGGCCAAAGCAGTCGACGGGCTTTATCGAGATTCCCGTTGTCAGGCCAACTATTAAGTGGAGCAAAACGCTGTGTACCAGTTCCTGCCCCACCACGGCCATCCCCTGTACGATATGTACCTGCTGAGTGCCAAGCCATACGTATAAAGAATGGACCATAATGTCCATAATCAGCAGGCCACCAATCTTGACTGTTTGTCATTAGATTATGAAGATCCTGTTTAAGCGCTTGATAGTCTAACTTTTTAAATGATTCTGCATAATTAAATTCTTCATCCATAGGGTTAGATTTTCTGTCATTCTGATGTAGAATGTTCAAATTTAACTGGTTTGGCCACCAGTCTTTATTTACTGTACCAGCCGATTTCGGAGTAGTAGTGCTACCATGATTAAACGGGCACTTTGCAATGTTAGAATTGTCATTCATTTCCATACTTTTTTCCTCCTTAAAAGTAAATAAATACCCAAATAATTATGTATCTTGTATTACCTATCAAACAAGATATGATTAATTATTATGCAATTATTATATTAAACTATTACATATAATAATAGAAATAACGCTTACAAATAAGATATTATTCACAACATTGTGAACAATTGATGACATTAACTTTTCTTGCGGAATACTTTGTCCTGTTCAAACCTTATCCCCATTGTTTTAATGTAATTGTTCATAAGTATAAACTCGAATATTTTTTATTACTTACTTCTACATTTAATACAAGACAACCTGCTATTAAATTTATTTACCTCTTTTTTATTTTTATATTAAACAATTTTGCTTTAAGTTTTGTAAGAAAATCAAAATTTACCTTTAAAAAAACGAAAAAAAAGCTCTTCGAATGTCGAAGAGCTTTTCAGTGTTGTACAGATACAAAACGGTCTATAGGGAAATCAAAATTTAGTGAAATATTATTTATATTCAATTTCAATTTTTTATAATTATTAACATTTAAAATGTTAAAGTATTTAACTATTTTAATTAACCAACAAACTATGGTTATTGCTTTTTCGGAAATTTAAAATGTTTAGAGCAAAGTTTAGATATATGTTTTAAATGATTAGTTTATAAGTTGATTTTCAATCATTATTAACTTACAAGCTGATAAAAATTCTGTTAGATTACACTAAGTAAAGGCTATTTGATTAGGTTTATATCGTAAACTTTTTTTGATGAATTAGTTGATTGGAATGGAGGGATGCTCGACTCCTATGGGATATGCGGGAAGGCTGAGACCCCGCAGGCTGGCCGAGGAGACTCAGGTCTCGCCCCATGGAAAGCGAGCATCCTGTAATGGAAATCAACAACTCTACTCCTTTACAAAAGTTTGATAATTAATTGACAAGATTGTTTTTTAACAGCTAAAAAGCTCTTCGAATGTCGAAGAGCTTTTAACTATTACATACCCCAAATTAATGTCCAAAGAGTACCGAAAACAATTGCTACTGCAATAAATACTGCGTAGCCTAAATTGATATATAATACTCCTTTATTTTCATTTTCATTCATATGCATGAAAACAATTAACTGAAGACCACCTTGTAATAATGCAGTTACAATTAAAATAATAAATGATACATTAAACGGTAAATTTAAATAGTAAACACTTAAAGCTATGATTGTTAGAACAAGTGATTGGATGAAGCCAACCACTTGATGCTTAGGGAATAATGCGCTCATCCAATCAGTCCTTTCACGTAAACAAAACTAAAGATAAAGATCCATACTACGTCTAAGAAGTGCCAGTATAATGAATAAATAAATGTTTTGTTTGCTGTAGTTTCTGTAATTCCCTCACGAGAAACTTGAATTAAGATTGCAATACCCCATAACATACCGAATGATACGTGGGCACCGTGAGTACCTAATAATACGAATAATGCTGATAATGCACCACTACTTTGGATTGTTGCGCCTTCATGAACGTAAGTAAAGAACTCTGTAATCTCTACTCCTAAGAAGACTGCTCCTAAAGCTAGTGTTAAAACAAGGAAGCTTATAAAAGCTTTTTTGTGATTTAATTTTATTGCGTTCACAACTAAACCAATCGTAAAACTACTTGTTAATAGGGCAAATGTTTCTATCATTACACCTTTCATCTCAAATAATTCTTTTTGAGTAGGTGCTGAACCAGTGTTATTCGCTAAAGTGAAGTAAACTGCGAACAATGTTCCGAATAAGGCAATCTCAGCTCCTAAAAATATCCAGAAGCCAAGAATCTTATTAGAACTTTCTTCACCTAGACTATACAGAGGCCTGCTGCTCATAATGATCACCTCGTAATTTTTTCTCTGTTTCAATAATCTCTTCTTTATGAATATGGAAGCCATGATCGCGTTGGAAAGAACGTGCAATTAAGCAAAGTGCGATTGGCACTGCAAATACAATCATTGGAACCCACCATTCAAATATTAAGAAGAAACCAAATGCCATAAATGCTGCACCTAAAATGAATGGTATACCGCTATTACTTGGCATATGAATATCTGTAATTTCACCTTCAAGTAATGATTTACCTTCTTTTTTAGCTTTCCAGAATGGATCTAAAGAATCAACTTTTGGAATTACTGCGAAATTATAAGGAGCAATTGGACTGCTTGTAGCCCACTCTAATGTTCTTGCATTCCATGGATCACCAGTTGTTTCTCTTGGTGCGTAACGTACACTGTAATAAATATTGTAAACAAGTAAACAGAATCCGATTGCTAACCCTACAGCACCAATTGTAGCAATCATATTTAATGGTCCAAAACCTGACTCAGCACTATAAGTATAAGTACGACGAGTCATACCTTTTAATCCTAATAAGAATAATGGGAAGAATGTTACGTTAAAGCTAACGATAATTGTCCAGAACGTAATCTTACCAATTTTTTCATCTAATTTGAAACCAAATACTTTAGGGAACCAGTAGTAAAATCCTGCGATTACCGCAAATACAGTACCTGGGATTAATACATAATGGAAGTGAGCAACTAAGAACATCGTATTATGATATTGGTAGTCAGCACTTGCCATTGCTAGCATTACACCTGTAACCCCACCGATTGTAAAAATCGGAATAAACGCTAGTGAGTACAGCATTGGAACGGTAAATTCGATCTTACCTTTTCTTAATGTAAACAACCAGTTAAATATTTTAACACCGGTTGGTATACTAATTGCCATTGTTGTAATACTAAAGAAGCCATTTACAACAGAACCTTGACCCATCGTATAGAAATGGTGAACCCACACAAGGAAACTTAAAGCAGAGATGGCAATCATACTGACAACCATGCTCTTATATCCGTATAAATTCTTTCTTGAGAAAGTAGCGATGATTTCACTATATATACCGAATGCCGGAAGAATAACGATGTAAACTTCAGGATGTCCCCAAATCCAGAATAAGTTCGCCCAAAGCATGTCATTACCATGTGCCATCGTAAAGAATTGAGTACCAAACTCACGATCAAACATCATTAATGCTAAAGCTACAGTTAATACTGGGAATGCGAATACGATAATAACGTTTGTAATTAAAATACTCCAAGTAAACATTGGTAATTTCATTAATTTCAAGCCTGGAGCACGCATTTTTAAAATTGTAACGATAAAGTTAATACCAGTCATTAAAGTACCTAGACCAGCAATTTGAAGCGAAATTGCGTAATAGTTATTCCCAACTCCTGGGCTGAATTCCTTACTAGCTAGTGGGAAGTAAGCTGTCCAACCAGCATCAGGTGATCCACCGATAACAAAGCTTAAGTTTAAAAGCATTGCACCAGCAAAGAATAACCAGAAACTTACTGCATTTAAGTAAGGGAAAGCTACGTCACGAGCTCCGATTTGTAAAGGAATAACGATGTTCATTAACCCAATAATGAAAGGCATCGCCATGAACAGAATCATAATTAAGCCGTGTGTTGTAAAAATTTCATTATAATGTTGTGCATCTAATATTTTTAAATCTGGTCCTGCTAACTGTGCTCTCATTAATAACGCATCTACTCCACCACGGAATAGCATTAATAATGCACACAGAATATACATTACACCGATACGTTTATGGTCAACAGTAGTTAACCATTCTTTCCATAAATAACCCCATTTTTTAAATTTGGTTAAACCAATTACAATAGCAAGAGATACAACAACGATACTCACCATTGCGCCATAGATCATTGGTTCACCTGTTACAAAAAAGTGATCCCATTTATAACCCATTATTTCATCCCCTCCATATTATCCATGTCATGGTGATCAGATGAATCCTTCATAGAACCATGTTGATGCCCTGCATTTTTACCTTCTGGAGCTGGTCTAAATTCTAAATGAGTCGAAGAATATGTCTTTCTACCTAAATGCTCAATTTTTAGTAATTTATTGAACTCTTTTTCTGTTAAAGCAGGAGCTGTTTCTTTAACGTCCTTAACCCAGCCGTTAAAATCCTTATTATTCATTGCTAGTACTTCAAATTCCATTCCAGCAAAGCCTTTACCATTGAAGTTACTGTTCTTACCTATATAAGAACCTTCATTTGAAGCAACAAAGTTTAATTTAGTTACCATGTCACTCATTGCATATTTTTGTCCACCTAATTGAGGAATCCAAAAACTTGTAATCGGACCAAATGAATAAAGTCGGAATTCAACATTTCTATTCGTTGGAATATTTACATAGTTAACTGTTTCAATTCCTTGTTCAGGATAAGAGAAATGCCATTTCCAGTTTGAAGAACTTGCATAAATAACAAGTGGCTTATCATTTTCATGTCCTTTTGGTACACTTTCAACTGCATTTGTTGTTTTAACAGTTACAACTGATAAAACTGCAACAATAATGATTGGGATGACAGTCCAAATAATTTCAAGTGTTTTACTTCCCTCTTCATGAGGAGGTTCGTAATCTTTTGGAAGTTTACTAGCACGATATTTATATAGAATAACAATATAAAGAATGTAAACTACTAGTAAAACTCCTAACATCATCAACATCGAGAAGATAATCGTATCTGCTTGCGTTTTAGCGACAGGACCCTTTGGATTAAGAACTGCAATCTTATCACAAGCACCCATTACTAATGCAACCAGCATGATCATCATGCCCATTAGAAATTTTTTCATTTCGCTCTTCCTTCCTATAACGTAAGTAAAAGTTCAAAATAGTTTTTTTGAATTATTTCTTAGATAAGTATTTTTATAAATTGTCACCAAAATGACAAACAATGTCCACAGTTATAGTAAGATACTTTAATTAAAAAAACAAACAATTAATTACCATTTTGAAAGGAAAAAAAGAGTGTTCACATTTTAGACATATTTGAAAATATGCTTTTTTCTAAAAAACCTATATATATCAATGGTTCAATCCGATTGCTCACTTATTCACAACGTTCACATTTTAGACAAATATTAGATTTTGATTAACTTTTTGTTCACATTTCCAAACTTACATATTAGTAAATTAGTATAATAATTTTTATAGAATTTTACGAAATAATCTGTATTTTCACACAAAAAAAATAACGCAGAATAATCTGCGTCAAAAAACAGGGTTATTAATTTGGTGAAGAGAAAAACTATTGTCCTAGCGCGTTCTTCTCTTCTTTAGGGTTTTTGGGGGTTCTAGGGTCGCAATTCACATTTTAATGTGTATACAAACGAAGAACTAAGAAAAACAATGGCTTGTTTCTTAAACTTCTTTTATTAATCTTAGATTACCACAACTGAAAATGATTATCAATACCAATTATTGGTTTTTTACCATCCACAGAATTACGCTGAATACCAAATGATCAAGATAATATGTTCATTAAGAACTGTGCAATCAAGGTATGATTCACGAAGCCAAATAAATATATTCCATGTAAATATCGTAAAACCCAATTTAGAAAATTAAACTAATTTAATTTTTGAGTTATAATGGGAGAAAAAAAGGTGGGACATTTATGCCTCAATTATTAATTAAAGGGATTTCAACTGATGATATTTGCAAAATTAGTAAGTCTTTAATCGAAGAACTTGCAGTGGTTTGTGAATGTGGAACTGATAATTTTACGATTGATTGTATCCATCCAACTTCAATTTTTAATGGTGAAATTGTAGAAAGCTTTCCATTCATTGAAGTAAAGTGGTTTGAACGTGGAGGTGAAACTAGAGATCGTTTCGCAGCTACAATCGAGAAACATATTAACACATTGAAAATTCCTGAATTTGAAATTGCTTTTATTACATATCAAGAAGATTGTTATTATATAAATGGAAAGAAATTTTCATAATGATATTTCAAAATAATTTAGGTCAGCGTAGCAGCTGACCTTTTTCTTTTGGAAAATTGAGTTTTTTCGGGGCATGTGTACCTATAGGACGATGTCATTTCGGGACATTTCAACTATGTGGACAAATATACAAACTAAAAAAAATGGTCAATTGACTAAGTACATGATTAGTAAAATTGAATATTAGTATATTAATCGGACAAGTAGGACTCAAAAAAATACTACCGATTAGAGAAAGGTGAATGAAAATGAATTTTGAAATTGCAATGACAGCATTTGTTTTCATTATGACAATGGCTGTCATATTCTGGAGACCAAAAGGAATTCATGAAGCATGGCCTGCTTCAATTGGGGCTATAATCATTCTAGTAACTGGAATTGTTAGCCGACACGATTTATATGACATTATAACGAAAATCGGTGGAGCTTCAATTACAATTATAGCAACAATTGTTATGGCTGTTATTTTAGAGAGCTTTGGCTTCTTTCATTGGTCAGCAGCTCGACTAGTTACATTGGCCAAAGGTTCTAGTTATCGATTATATTGGTACATTCAATTACTATGTTTTTTAATGACGTTACTTTTTAATAATGATGGTAGCATCCTCATTACAACACCTATACTAATAATTCTTTTAAAAAATCTACGCTTAAAACCACATCAACAAATACCCTACCTATTATCAGGTGCATTAATTGCAACTGCTTCAAGTGCTCCAATTGGCGTAAGTAATATCGTGAATTTAATAGGTTTAAAAATCGTACACATGCCACTTTATATGCAACCCTTAATGATGTTTGTACCTACAATGTTAGGCTTATTATTTATGTCGATTATGATGTATTTCGTATTAAAAAGTAAATTTCCAGAAGTGTTACCCGCTTCAACAAATGATATTGAAGAATCCTTTTTTATTAAAAATTTTCATCCGTTAAAAAGTAAAATTTCTGTTGAAACAAAAAGAAAAAGAACAAAGTTTATGCTTAAAATTTTAACTTTTGTATTTGTTATGAGATGTTTACTTTTTGTTGCATCCTTTATTTCAATACCAATTGAAATTGTTGCTGTACTAGGTTCCCTTATTTTACTTATATGGAGATGGTACCATTTAAGAACAAATCCTGTAGATATCTTAAAAAAGACACCATGGCAAATTCTTTTATTTGCATTCTCAATGTATGTAATTATTTACGGACTCCATAATGTTGGTCTAACTGATTTTATTGTAAAAGAAATTGAACCAATCGTTAACCAGGGACTTTTTAATTCCACTTTGGCAATGGGTGGATTAGTAAGCGTTTTGTCAAATCTTTTTAACAATCACCCTGCCCTTATGATTGGCACAATCAGCCTAACTGAAATGGGACTAGATCCAGTGACACTAAAAGCAATCTATCTTGCTAATATAGTTGGTAGTGATATAGGATCGCTACTGTTACCAATTGGAACATTAGCATCATTAATTTGGATGCACATTTTAAAGGAAAATAAAATTAAAGTAAAATGGAAGGATTATTTAAGCGTCACTATAATTGTGATTCCATTAACAACAATTATTTCATTAATATTATTATTTTATTGGATACAATTATTTTTTGCCCATTAATTTAATTACCCTTTAGGAGGAGATCTACGTGAGTGATGTATCTACATTGCTTGGAGAACAAGTCTCTGTAAGATTATCTGGAGATGTCATATTCGAAGGAATTCTTACTGATTTAGGACAAGATATTTTAGTGCTTTTTAACGGCATAAAATATTATTATATCCCTTGGATGCATATCCATATGGTATATCAAAACAATGAATTAAAAGAAAAAATAGATAACCCTAATGAACCATCCATTACACAAGAAATGGAGACAATTTCATATCGTAAAATTTTACTAAATGCTAAAGGAATATTTTCAGAAATTTATGTAACTGGTAATATAACTTTTCATGGTTATATTATGAACGTATTAAATGATTATCTTGTATTTTACTCACCTGTATTTCATACAATGTATATTTCTTTATCACATTTAAAATGGATCACTCCATATAACCATAGAGTGGTGCCATATAATTTAACAAATGAGACACTAGGGGTACATCCATCTACTACACCTTTACACAGGTCTTTAGAAATTCAGCTTAGAAAAGAAATTGGAAAGCTTGTTATTTTTGATGGTGGAACAGATCCAATGAAAATTGGACTTTTAAATAAAGTAGATAATAATCAAATAGAACTTTCCGTTGCGAGTGGACAAAATGTTTATCTAAAACTGGGACATATTAAATCTGTACACTTACCTTAGCTGGATATAACCTTTGATACAAAATGTATTTAAAGGTTTTTTTTGTAAAAAAGCAAATACTAATACGTCTTTAGTAAAAAAAGCCCCATACAATATATGGGGCTTTTACTCTTCTAATCTTTATTTACATAAATTGATCCATTTCTCGTTTTTAAATTAAGTTGATGTTCGCCACTTCCAACCATCGCCTTATTGGTATGATTTTCATCTTTATTTTTCATTTTCCATCCAATATTTCCACTAAAACTTCCATCATTTGTTTCCGCATTGATCGTTAGATTGTTATCCTTTAGCAAATCGATTTGAATTTCGCCATCATCAGAAGAAATTTTACTTTCACCATTTAATAATGCATTCTCAACATTAATTGCACCATTATTTGTTTTTGCGTTTACATTACCTTTATAATCTCGTAAGTTAATCTCTCCGTCATATGTCGTAATTTCACTTGTTCCTTCTATATTTGCATGTTCAATCGAAATGCTTCCATCTCTTGTAGTGGAATTTAAATAACCAGACATATTTTTGATTGTAATTTCACCATCTCTCGTTGCAATTTCACTATCACCTTTTAAATTTGCATTCGTTAAGCTGATCGAACCGTTTCTAGTTTTTGCAACTAAGTTACCAGTAACATTCTCAATATTAATTTGCCCGTCATTTGAATTAATGACTGTTTCATTGTCTTTATTTGATAAATTGATAGAGCCATTTTTTACATTTATATTCGTTAAAATGCTTTTAGGCAAATCAATATTTAGATGGGAGCTGTCATCCTTAAAGTGGAAAATCTGATGGTCATCATTACGAATCTCGATAATCAGTTTATCACCAAGTGTTTTTACTGAATAATAATCAGATACTTTTTCACTATCTTCTTTATCACGATCCGGAACTCTTATATTACCATTTACGTTTACTGAACTAGTATCAGTTCCAATTACACTGATTTCACTATTATTAGCGTTAATAATAACTTCATTAATTGATGAAGTGATCGTTTTCGAATCATTTATTTCAATATCTTTAGATTTGAATGTATAACCAATTTCTTTGACAAACAAATGACCAATACTAAATAGTAATGAAACAACCATCATTATTATAAGTAAAAAAATACTAAATCCATGAAAACGGAGTGTTTCTTCTTTTCTTACTAAATTGAATAGTAGTATTTCAATTCCTAATAAAATACAAGCAACTGGCCATGCATTAATAAGAAGCTTCGAATAAGGAATTGAAATAAAATTTTGTAAAAACCATAGTAAACCAATTGCGATTAAAATGATTCCCGCTGTTATAGTGCCAACCTTCCAATTCCTCATACTTCTTTTTTCGACTTTCCAGTTAATAATTTAATACCAAGACCGACAAAAACAATACTGATTAGTAAATTTTGTACTAAATTATAGTCGATAAAGATATTGTAATGTCTAGAAATATAATCAGAAGTGTTCTCTAATAAAGATAAACAACCAAAACCAATTAATACCCAACCAATTAAATACTTATTAAATTTAAATTGATGATGTAAGATAGGCTCATCTACTAATTCAATATCCTCACGATATTTACTATGATATTGAAGTGCATCAAAGTAGCTATAAAATACGATGACTGGTATAAAAAATCCAAAGCTTGAAATTAGATGGGTTAAAAATACTGTACCGAAAAATAACAGCATAAACTGCAATCCTCGACTCATTAATCCTAAATAAAAATGGCCAAGACCAGGTAAGATTGATAATAAATAAACTAATTTTTTACGTTTTTTCAATGTTTGTACCTCCATTATTTTTTATTTCCTTTCAAAATTTTTGGAATTGGAATTGATAATTTAATTTCTTCACTTTTTTCAATTAACGAAGACGTCTGATCAATCGTTTGTACAACGTGACGATTGGAATTTGTAATCCGTTCAGTTAATTGAAATTGGAAGAATAAAAATGTTTCTGCAGCAGCCAACACTAAATGGATTAAGCGAACTTTTTTTGAATTCGTTTTAGATTTATTTTCATTTGTTTTTTCCGTAATTTGTATTGATTCAGTTTGTTTCATTATTTCGTTCACTAGATCATCTGAAAAATGAAATTCAGGTGGATTCATCCATTCCTTGTCTAATTCATTTAAAAGTTCAAGCTCCGCCTGGCATGAGATACATTCATTTAAGTGCTGTTCAAGCAAAAGAGATTCTTTATTTGAAAGCTTCTTTTGTTGATACGATAATAATTGGTCAGAAGTTAA
Organism: Gottfriedia luciferensis; assembly: GCF_001712755.1. Classification (GTDB taxonomy): domain Bacteria; phylum Bacillota; class Bacilli; order Bacillales; family Bacillaceae_G; genus Gottfriedia; species Gottfriedia luciferensis_B. The sequence continues at coordinate 35,709 of NZ_MDKC01000037.1, read as the reverse complement.
ATGTTTCAAATGATCCCTCCTTTATGCTTGTCTTTAATTAATCGTTTAGCTCGATATAAACGTGATTCTACAGTTTTAACGGCTACATTTAATTTCAAAGCTATTTCCCCATAAGTAAGTTCTTCAAAATAATATAATTTCAATACATCGCTATATGCCTGTGGCAATTCAATTAAATATGAATGAATAAGTTCTTTATCAATCGTTTTTAGTAAAGCTTCTTCAGGTGATAATAAATTCTCTTCTGGTAAAGTAGAAAGTAATTCACTAGTTTCATTTTCCTGTTGTTTTACTTGTTTTCTTTTAAAATCAATTGCTTTATTCATTGTAATTCGATAAATCCATGTGGCAAAACTAGATTCTCCGTTAAAGTTTTCGAGAGAACGATACAATTGGAGAAAGACTTCTTGCGAAATATCTTCAGCATCCTTTTGGTTATTTGAAACTTTCAATGCTACTGCAAATACCTTTGATTGGTATCTTACGATTAATTCTTTAAATAGTTGATGATTCCCCTTTACTATATTCCTTACTAATTGTTCATCCGACTCCATTGCATCACCTCTTTTCCTCTTCCATAACTTTAGACGAAGACAAATTTAAAAACCCTGCAAAAAAATAAACAATTTTTTAAAAAAGTTTTTCAAAAGATTTTTTCCTAGTTGAAATGTACGCTAAAAATCATTAAAACAATTATTAAGTAGTTTGTGAGAAAATACTTATTTAATGAATAGAAAAAAAGCTTATATTGTGGCATATAAGCTTTCCGGATTGTTTCGTCAGTAGTGAAGATTATTAGATGTAAAATTTTAATGTAAAAATTTATGTAATCAAACATTTTTTTGTAATTTTTTTGTGCTTGAACTGATTTTATTTTGTTTTGGTCAATTCTTCATCTACTTTAATTGTGAATTGCCTTGTTTATTTGCGATTTTAATTGCGATTTGTATTTTTTATTTGCGATTCTCTGATTTTAATTGCGATTTGCCTTTTTTATTTGTGATTCTCAGATTTTAATTGCGATTCGCCTTTTTTATTTGCGATTCTCAGATTTTAATTGCGATTTGCCTTTTTTATTTGCGATTCCTAGATTTTAATTGCGATTTGTATTTTTATTTGCGATTCTCAGATTTTAATTGCGATTTACCTTTTTTATTTGCGATTCTAAGATTTTAATTGCGATTTGCCTTTTTTATTTGCGATTCTCAGATTTTAATTGCGATCAGACTTTTTATTTGCGATTCTAAGATTTTAATTGCGATTTACCCATTTTACCGTTTTAATTTTGAACCTCAGGAATACTTTTTAAATCCTTAATATTTGTTCGCATATGGTTCATTATTTCGTTGTATCTCATTTTGCCATTTTTTAGATTAACTTCATTAATATTTTCCAAAGACATAATTTTAAAATTGCGATTATCACGATAGTAATTATAAGTAGGAAAAAAACTTGGATTTTCTAGTTCAATTTTTACATTTTGATCAGTTCGAGTTTTAACCACATCAATTGTACCCATTCCACCAATTAACTCATAAATTTCATCTTGAGCTGATAAGTAATTTCCTAATGAATAAAAAACAATTGATTTATTCCCCATTTTTCCAGTGATCCATGCCGGCGGTTGCAGGACGTGTGGATGATTTCCAATAATAATTTGAACTCCCATATCAGCCAATTGTTTTGCAAGATTCTTTTGGGTATTGTTTGGCATTCTTTCATATTCAATCCCCCAATGCATAGCAACTACTACTACATCTGATACTTTCTTTGCCCTTGCAACATCACTACGTATTTTGGCAAGGTCGATCAAATTTACTAAATAATCTTTTCCTTTAGGAACGGGAATCCCATTTGTACCAAATGTGTAAGCAAGAAATGAAAATCGAATATTATTTTTATTTATCACTCTAATTTGGTCATGATCTGCTTGTGATTTAAAAGCCCCTGTATATGGCATATGAATAGCGTCCCAATGGGAAATTGCACTTCGTATAATTTTTTCACCTCGATCAAGCGAATGATTATTGGCCAGTGTTACAAAATCAACCCCAGCCCCTTTGAGCGCATCTCCAACCTCAAATGGACTGTTAAACGCTGGATAAGTAGATAATCCGAATTGCTTTCCCCCAATCATCGTTTCTTGATTTGCTACTAAAATATCTGGCTTTTCCATCGTTTTTCTAACTTCATCAAACATTTTATTAAAGTTATATACACCATTAGGAAGCCTAGCATCTTCATATACTTCATTATGAATTAACAAGTCACCCACGGCACCAACAGTCACCTTTGTAACTTCCTGATTTATTTTTTTAATAGGCTCTTTTGGCTCTTTAACTTGTTCTGTATTTTGTTTATCTTCTTTTACTTTTTGTTCATCTTGATTATTTTTTGTACACCCGCAAACTAAAGCAAAAAAGCAGGTAGCTAATACTATCATTATTTTTTTCATCTTTTTCTCTCCTGTTAAAGCGAGGTTCAATGAAATGCATGGTATAGGAAAAGACAAAACAATCCGGAACCTTTAATTAATCATATTTTTATCCTCATCTTCATTTAATACTCTTTATGATTCTTAAAAACTTTAGTTTGTCACCGGCGTTTCGGAATTTCCGTCTTTTAAGTAATTTCCATTTTTTAGTAAACAAAAATTATATTCTACAGTGTTTTTTTAAAAATATCAACTAATATTTAGTGTTCACTTTAATAGATTTTAAAAATTGAGAATTATTGGACTTTACTATTGTTTAACTATTAAAATAATAGCATATTCAACATTTTTTCGATTTTTAAACAGATTTAATAATGCTTAAAACGTTTTAAAAGATAAGGAGAGAAAAATGAATAGATCAGAAAAGTTATTGCAATTAAAGAAAGAGATTAGTCACGTGATAATTGGTAAAGAAGATGTCGTTGAAATGATTTTCATCGCTCTTATTAATAATGGGCATATTCTATTGGAAAGTGTCCCTGGTACTGGAAAAACACAGTTAGCTAAAAGTTTTGCCAAAACGATTAACGGTTCATTTAAAAGAATTCAATTTACTCCAGATTTATTACCTAGTGATGTAACAGGTATTCAATTTTTTCATCCAAAAGAACAAGACTTTCAACTTCGAATCGGTCCTGTTATGACGAATATTTTATTAGCAGATGAGATTAATCGTGCTACACCTAGAACCCAGGCTAGTTTATTAGAAGTAATGGAAGAACGCCAGGTAACAATCGATGGAGAAACGATTCCTCTCCCAAATCCGTTTATCGTGATAGCAACCCAAAATCCTATTGAATCACAACAAGGTACATTTCCATTACCTGAAGCACAAATGGATCGATTTTTCATGCAAATTAGTTTGAAATACCCTACATTTGAAGAGGAAAAAAGTATTATGAAGTCTTATCGTTCAAATACTCCATTTTCGAATTTAAAAAATGTACTAACTTTAGAAGAAATTGATGAAATGAAAGAACAGGTGAAAACTGTTACAATTTCAGAAGAAGTAGAGGATTATATTTTAAACATTATTCATACAACGAGAAATCATGAAGATATTCAACTCGGCATTAGTCCTCGTGGTACATTGGCACTAATGAGAGCTTCACAAGGTAAAGCATATATAAACAATAGATCATTCGTCACTCCACAAGATGTGAAGGATGTTGCGATTTATCTCCTTTCACACAGATTAGTCTTGACCCTTGAGGCATCCATAAAGAAAAATGCTACACAAGTTATAGAATCAGTTTTAAATCAAGTTGAAGTTCCTGTAGAAGCTGGAGCTGGTCAATAAATGACTTGGAATAAAGAAATACATGGCAAAAATTCACTTGATATCTTAATTATTTTCGGGGTCATATTTCTAATCATTAATGTCTATCAATCTTCTTATTTATTAATGTTTTTAGGAGGATTTTTAATCATTATTAGTTTGATGAGTCGATACTATTTAAAACATATTGCTGATCACCTTGTCATCGAAAACGACAAGGAACCCATTCGAGTTTCCGTCGGAGAGCAATTTAATTTACCTATTAAGATAACCCAGAATCATTGGTTACCAATTATTAACGCAACAGTTCGAATAAAATTAGAACCTATAGTAGAAAGTATAAATTTTAAAGCAGTTAGTAGCGATTCAAATTTAGAACTAATGATCCCAATTCAACTAAAAGGTAACGAAACGATTCAGATTACATTACCGCTCTCAGCTAATAAACGTGGTGTTACTAGAATTAAACAAGTAGAATTAAAAATTTCTAATTTCTTTAGTTTAGGCTATCTATATTTGACCTATAAACCATTTTTACATAAAGAAATTATTATTTATCCTACTTTAATTCCTGTACCTCAAATTGATCAAATAATTTCAACTAACTCATATGGTAGTTTTGTAACAAATACTAGTATGTTTGAAGATTTTCTAGCTCCGATTGGAACAAGAGACTATGTCTATTCGGACTCATTTCATCGAATTCACTGGAAAGCTAGTGCTAAAACTCAAGTTCTTCAAACGAAAATTTATGAAAAAACTGCTGACTATTCAATTACATTTATTATCAATTTACGAGATACTCATCATGATAATTTTAGATTAAGTATCATTGAAAACATCGAATCAATTGCTAGTAATATTGCCTTTATAGTCCAATACGCTGCATTAAAAAATATTAATTATGAAATATTTCTAAATTTGAACATGGAAAGTGGCGTTCCTGTTTATCATTTACCAATTGGTGGAGGTAAATCTCAACTAGGTAAAACTTACGATATTCTTGCTCGAATTAATGGTGCAAGAATGACTCAGCCGATTGATCGATTACTACATTACGTAGAAAAGCAACAACGAAAATCTCCTGTAATTATTTTATGTGGCCCGTTCGGTAAGCATGGAGATCGATATTTCACTCAAATGCGAAAACGTGGCCAAAGCATCTATTATCTACAAGATGATTTAGAAAGTCCAAAGCTTGTTCCATTTGGACAACATTAAGTCGAAAGGATAATGAAATGATTTTACGTTTACTTTCTACATACTTTTTTTCATTAGAATATCTATTACTCTATTTAATCGTTCTATTTATATATGAAGCAAAAAATCAACTGCCACCTACTTTGGCAATCATTTGTATTTTTATGATTGGAAATCTATTTTTACATTACTCATTACGAAAGGCTCAAGTATCACGAGTTATTCCGTATCTAGCAGCCATTATTTCTGGAGGAATCAGTTATACTCTTGGCTTAAATTCAGTGACATCTATTTTATGTGCTAGCTTTATCTATTTTCGACTTGAAGCTTTTCTTAAAGACACTTCGTTATGGATCGAAGAACGAAATAAATTACAAATCACTTTTTATTTAACGAGTTTGATCGTCCTCTTTTTTGGCTGGACTTCACATTACTCTCATATGAGTTTGATATTATGGATCATAATCATTTTTACAATTCTATTTAGTTTAGGTAGATATTTTCAACAAGCTGTCACTACCCAAACTATTAATAACTATCGAGGAATTATAGGATCAATTAGTATAGCAGCACTGCTTACTGGTACCATAATGTTAATATTACCGATCTTAAAGTGGGCGATTTTTAAATTACTGGACGGTTTATTTAGTGCAGTTGGATTTTTAGGAACTCCTTTCTTTAACTATGTAGATCACATCACTATAAAAGAGAAAAAAATTAAGCTAGGTCAAAATTCAAGTGCTGAAGATAAAATTCCACAAAATATACGTAATCACCATTACATTTTAGAGTCGACTCCTACTTGGGTATGGTTATTATTACTGATGATCGTTTTAATCGTAATTTGGCTAGTTATAAGAAAGCTTACTTATATACGTAATGAAAAACATACTGTTAAACAAGAAATCAGCATCGAATATAATGCAATACCAGAACACAAGAGGAAAAAAAGACGATTTTTCAAACACTCTGCCCCAACAGAGCAAATCAGAAAACTAATCTTCCAACTTCAAAAATACGCCTCTAAATACAAGATGGGGCGAAACCAAAATGAAACATTAAAAGAGTGGTTGGAGCGAATACAAATTCCGAATGAAGATGAACTAATTAATGCATATAACTCGGTTCGCTATGGTAAAGGTGAAATAAAGGATATTGAGAAGTACGAAGAACAAGTGAAAAGAATCAAGGAAAAGATTAAAAGCAAGATTAAGGAAGAAGATTAAGAACAATTGAACCCAAACCTTTTATTTAGGTTTGGGTTTTCACGCTTTTGAAAATGTTGAGACTACGAATAAATCTGTGTAGTGCAATTAAATATGCTATTACTGCAATTAAATCTGTTCAAGTGCAATTAAAGTAGCCATAACTGCAATTAAATTTGGCAAATCCGCAATTAAAAAAGTTAAATCTGCAATTAAAACTTTAAAAACTGCAAATAAAGCTTGGCATCATGAGAAAATAGTTTATCAGATTCGATAAAATAGAAGAAATAACTATAATTTGAATAAGAATCATTCAAAACTAAACATTATCCAGTAAAAGTAAGGTTGATTTGAAGTTTATATCAAAATTATTATCACGAAAAAAACACAAACCATAAATTTAGGTTTGTGTCCCCTCCATCCCCCTTGTATTTAATTCTTATTGTAAACTTTCGTACTGATTGTATATTTTTCAATATTTTGAATGTGTGGGTCGTACCCGATACCTGGTTTTGTTGGTACGGTGATCATTCCATTTTCTACAGTTACTTCTGGTTCGATTATGTCTTCTGCCCAGTATAATGCAGATGCCGCAGTGTCTCCAGGTAGAATGAAGTTCGGTAATGATGTGATTGCAATATTATGGGCTCTTCCAATTCCTGATTCTAGCATTCCACCACACCATAATGGAATTCCATTTTCCTGGCATAGATCATGTATTTTTCTTGATTGAGTTAGTCCCCCAACTCGACCAATTTTAATATTAATAATTTTACAGCTTCCTAGCTTTATTGCTTTTCTAGCATCTTCTAGTGAGTGAATACTCTCGTCTAAACAGATTGGCGTTTTCATTCTTTCTTGTAAATCTGCGTGATCGATAATATCGTTGTATGCAAGTGGTTGTTCAATCATCATTAAATTATAATCATCTAATGCAATTAATTGATCCATATCAGATAATGTGTATGCTGAATTAGCATCCGCCATTAAAGGAATAGTTGGATAAACTTTTCGTACTTTATCAATCAGTTCAAGATCCCAGCCTGGTTTAATTTTTAATTTAAATCTCTTATAGCCTTCTGCAAGTCGGTTTTCGATAATGTTAATTGTTGAATCGATTGAATCTTGAATTCCAATGCTTACTCCTACTTCGATTTCCTTTTTAGTTCCACCTAACGCAGTTGAAAGTGAGATATTTTCTTGCTTAGCATAAAGATCCCAAATTGCGCCTTCTATGGCAGCTTTGGCCATATAGTTCCCACGTATATGTGAGAAATACTTTTCGGAAATTTCGTCTGGATGGTTAATTTCATTATTTAACACGATTGGAATTAAATAATCTTCTAGAATATGCCAATTTGTTTTTAAAGTTTCTTCATTATAAAGCGGATCAAGCATAGCAACTGATTCAGCCCAACCTGATATTCCGTCTTCGCTTATCGCTTCTAATAGAATAAATTCACGGTCATATTCAGTACCAAAGCTCGTTGTAAATGGATGCAATAAATCTAGCTTCATATGGCGTAATATTATTTTTTTAATTTTCATTTCCGAACTCTCCCTTATTTTCCTTTTTATTTTTTTAGTACATAAAAATGAACTGGCATTTCCGAGTCTGAATTCTTATAAAATCCACTGACTTTCCATCCGCTTTGAAATAATTTTTTAAAGGACTCTCTAGTAAGCATTCGCCACTGGGTTGCAATTTTACTATTCGTTTCTCTAATTGTTCGGAAATCCTTTGGTACTGCAACAAAGGCTAGATCGTTATTATCTAGGGAATCATTTTTAATCGGCACTGGTAATCCGTCATTATTTTCTTCCCATTTAATAAGCGAATTTTTAACTGCTTCATCTAGTTCAAATGGTCTCAAATTCTCCTTTTCCTCTTTTGCAATATACCATTCAACTAAAAAACGATCAGATGGAATTCCACTATTCAATAAGTCTTCCATTTCTCCATAGCAGTTTTCAATATACGTACTACAAACTCCACCTAACTTAGAAATATTTAAATATCCATTTGCGGTTTCTAATGGATCATAAGTCCAAGTAATCAATTTATAGCTTAGTTTAAGCGCTTCTTCTCGCTGGGCAATTTTAAGTAGTTTTCCAATCCCTTTATTACGAAATTCTTGATCAATTCCAAGCATATGAGAACAAAGATAAACATTTTGTCCATCATAACCAGGAAAACTATATTGAAATCCAATTAGTTTATCGTCAAAATATGCACCTAAAACTAAGCCACCATTTTTTGCAGCTGTAATTGTTTGATGCGTGGGAATTGAATCTTCAAAACCCCAAATTTTAGATTCTAGTTCTCGTACCTGCCCCATTTCTTCGATGGAATGTAGAGCACGGATCTTAATTCTTGTATTAACTTCAGAATGATTCAGTTTGTTTAGCATTTGCCTCACCTCTTAATTGTTCTTGTTCTGATGCTAATAAAACCGTTTGAGTTAAAATTTTCGCTCCATAATGAAGTGCTTCTAAATTAAAACTCATATGAGGATGATGTAACCCCGGAGTTAATCCACATCCTAAACCGACCATTGTAGCCGCAATTTGAGGATATTTATTTGTATAGAAATGGAAATCCTCACCACCATTTGAAATGCATTCAGGCACTAAGTTTTCATGTCCGATCACTTCAGCAATGGCTCTTTCGGTAATTTTTATTGCCTGCTCGTTTTGTACGGCCGCTGGAACAAACTCTTCCATAGACCATGAAATTTTAGCTTTTGTTTCAATCATCGTTTCCTCAAAAACCTCTACTGTGCGGGCGTTTAATTGATTCATAATGTCATTTGTTTGCGCTCTAACATCAAGTGAAAACTTTACCGTTTCTGGTATCGTATTGGATGCTTCATTTTCAGTTTGAATTTGGGTCATTTTAATCGAATGAGGGATATCCGTATTTAAATTTATTCGTTTTAATTTATTGACTATTTCAGCAGCTACTTCAATCGCATTAATACCATCTTGTGGTCTAGATGCGTGAGCCTGAATCCCTCGAATTGTGCCTTTAATCGTTTCAGCAGATCCATGTATGATTACTGGAGATGCCTTTTGAAAAGGTACTTCTCTTTCTGGTCTTAAGTGTACGCCAAACAATGAAATGACATTGTCTAATGCACCATCTTCCATCATTTGAAGGGCTCCTTCACCCTTTTCTTCGGCTGGCTGGAAGATAAATCGAATCGTATGATTTGGCTTTATACCACTTTCAGATATCGCCAACGCTGCATATAAAACCATCGTACTATGAGCATCATGACCACATGAGTGGTTTGCCATTACAACACCATCAACTTCTTGGACTAGTGCATCCATATCAGCTCTTAGCGCAACAACTGTATCGTTTTGCCCCTTAATTTCAGCAATAAATCCAAAATGATTTTTAAACGTTTTAATCTCAACTTCTGCATTCTTTAGTCGTTCTCTTAAATACTTTGCTGTTTTTTCTTCGTGCCAACTAGGCTCAGCTAGCTTATGTAAATCCTGGTATGTTTGTAAAATAGTTTCTTTATTATGATCTAGATAAGATTGTGGATTCATACGATTTTCTCCTAACTGTTTTTTCTATTCTATAAACACTTCATAGGTAGAATAAATTTTTTCCAATTTTTGTTGATACATTTGAATTCTTTTTTGGTCTTTTTCATATAATCCCGCAATCACTAAATTTAATAGACTAATAACTGATGCTACCGAGTTAGAACCACTTTCCACATTTTCTTCTGTAGTTAGAACAATATCTGCTATTCGTCCAATTGGTGATAATAATCGATCAGTGACTGAAATTAAACTTACTCCATTTTCTTTCGTACATTCTGCAATTGTTAATGTTTCCTTTGCATACCTTGGAAAAGAAAATGCAACAACAACTGATTTTTCTGTTAAATTACAAAACTTTTCATAAAAGTCACCTGCTGGAGAACAATACAATACGTTACTTCTAATTGAGCTTAACGTATTCGAAAACCAGTATGCAGCTATATGAGATACTCGATGACCAACTATTAACACTTGATCAGCGTCTATAATTGCTTCAATAGCTTTTGAAATTTCCTTAATATTTGAAGGTTGTAATAAATTTCTTAAAATATTTACTTCATTTTCGATAATTTTTGTAAAAGTATTTTGTCCTTCTGCATTTTTTAACTCTTCTTTTTCTTTTATATAATCGGCTTTGTTTAAATGAAGAAACTCATTTTGAACACATAACTGCATATCACTGAAGCCTTCAAATTCGAGTGCATATGAAAGACGAATGACCGTTGTTTCACTTACTTCAGCTTTTTTTCCAATTTGATAAGCAGTTTTAAAAGCACACTCCTCAAGATTTTCAATCATATATGTCGCTACTTTTTTTTGCCCTGGTGATAATTGTGAAAATTTTTCCTTAACTAACAATTTAAAATTAGGTCGTTCCATTATTTTTTAATCCTTCCAGTGTTGAAGTTTATCCTTCATTAATTTTAAAAGTTGCAGTCAATACTTCTTTTTCTTATACATTATCATATCCCTAAATGCTGAGCAAGGAAAAATAGAAGTAAGTTTTCCTGCTTTTAACCTAATAAATATTTGTAGTTAGTAGTTAATTGCCCTTACAATTTACCTCAATTTGAATTAACTAAAATAGGACTACTATTCAAGATTTGAATCCGGTAAAAAGCCGTATTCGTGTATACAATTAGTTTTCAAATCGGTTTAAACGTTATTTGTATACCTTAAAACCAAGGAGGGGAAAATTTGAAAGTCTTAATAATCTGGCGTCTCTTAACAGTTGGTGGAGTAAATGCTGGCTGGAGGAATCGTTCAATTTATTTTAAAAAGTTTGGCATTGATACTGAGTTTCTATACACAACAGATCATGGTGGATTACACATAATGGAAGATGTTGCACCTGTCTATTTAACGAAGGACGAAAACGAAATTATTGATATTATTAAAAACAATGCATATGACGCAATCATTGTAGTAGATACGGGTTCTGCATATAAGTGGTTACAAAAAGCTAAATATAAAGGTCCAGTAATTGTAGAAGCACGTACGCCCGAGCTTATAAAACTACAACCTCATTTAAAGAAATTCAGATCCATTGAACCTGTTTCTATAATTGTTCCTTCTAATTATCAAAAAAGATTAGTTTCCATCTTAACAGATAATATCCCCATTAAAGTAATCTACAATGGTGTTGATACATCATTTTTCCATCCATTAGCAGGGGATGAGATCGCAATCGAAAATAATCCAATCCTTCCAAACAATAAAAAAATTGTGTGCTGTATCGGTAGAGTGGATAAACGAAAAAACTGGCCAATGTTAATTGAAATTGCAAAATTGATAAAAAGTGAACGGTCCGATATTGAAATTTGGTTAATTGGAGGAGCTCAAAGTGTTCAGCGAGAGGACTTTGCATTAGCTTGGAAGGAAGAAGGTCTAACCGATATCATTAAATGGTTTCCGGTTATTCCTTATCAACAAATGCCCCATGTATACGCAAAAGTGCTTCAATCTGGTGGTTGTACAATCGCAACTACAAAAGTAGAATCATTTGGGAATACCTTTATTGAGTCTATGGCATGTGGTGTGCCAGTTGTTGCTTCTAATATAATGCCTATTTCGGAAATCGTTCTTCAAGGTGAAACAGGTATGCTGTTTCGAGGACATGATGTTCAAGATGCTGTTAAAAAAATATATTCAATCGTTGATAATAAGAAGTTTCATGAAAAGCTATCGCAAAATGCAATCAACCATGTCGAAAATAATTTTGCTATTCATAAAGTAGCCGATATTTATCGTGAATATCTGCTGAAATTTGGTAAAAGTAATAATAGTGATGTGATTCAAAATGATTGAACCAGTTTCCTATATTAAAAAACTAGAAGGAAAATCCAATGCTCATTTAATTACATTTAGTGATGGTAGAGATTATGTTGTGAAATATTTTCGGTCTGGATTTGAGAAAACATTACCAAACGAATGGGTTGCCTATTGCATTGCTAGATTTTTAGATTTACCAGTTCCTTTTGCTCAGATCGTATCAATTCCTGAAGAATTTTCAAAAACAATACCGGATTTAGTCATGGAAGAAGTTCAACATTCAAAGTTTCAATTTGCTTCTTTATATGTACCTGAAACGTTAAATGGGCACCAAGTTGTATCAGTTCCTAGTATTTTAAATAACAATCAGCTTGCAGGTATCATTTTATTCGATTATTGGCTCTGTAATGGAGACCGTACTCGAAAAAACATTTTACTTCGCGAAGAAAATTTAGATCAATTTAAACTTTGGATCATTGACCATGCTGAAGCATTTGGCTCCTATAGCTGGTTAACTTCAGAGTTAGAAACTTTGCCTCAAAATATTATGAAAAGTTCAACTCATCAATTCATGTCCCAATATATAAAAAGTGAAGAAGAATTTAATGAACAACTGCAAATCATCCAAAGATTCCCGGTACTGCTTTTAGAAGAAATTGTAGAAGTAATACCTGATGATTGGTTATTATCAAAGGAAGACAAAAAGGCAATTGTAGGCAGATTAGTAAATCGTAGAAAAAAAATTCTCCCTTATCTTAAACATAAATTCGTCAAATCGATTTACCGTCCTTTACATGAACAAAATGAGTAAAATAATAAAAACGACTTCAATTAAGTTTGAAGTCGTTTTTCATTTTTATTGAATTATGGACGGTTTACCAACTGGGTAATATTCTATTTTCTCACAATCTCTTATTTTTTCTTCCCTCAGACAGTTTCTTCCGTCAAAAATGATTGGATTCTTCATTTTCTTTAGTATGCTAGGTAAGTCAAGTTCTCTAAATTCTCTCCACTCAGTAACAATAAAAATTGCATCTGTATCCGTTACACATTCATTTATTGAATGAGCGTACGTTAAATTGTTTCCTAGTATTTTTTTTGCGTTGTCAATTGCAACAGGGTCATACGCAATGACTTCTGCTCCTAATTCTGTTAAAGAATTTATGATATTGATAGAAGGTGCTTCTCTCATATCGTCTGTATCTGGTTTAAACGATAATCCTAGACATGCAATCTTCTTCCCTTTTAATATACCAAATCGTTCAATTGCTTTCTTTACCAGTAATTCACGTTGATAATTATTAATAGAAATAGTTTCCTTTAGAAAACCAAATTCAACCCCATTTATCCCGGCTGTATGCAATAATGCTTTAACATCCTTTGGGAAACAAGAGCCGCCATAACCTATTCCAGCATATAAAAATGCTTCACCAATTCGTTTATCTTTCCCCATTCCTTTAGCTACATCTTCTACATTTGCACCGAGTGCTTCACATAGATTAGCAATTTCATTGATATAACTTATTTTGCTAGCTAAAAATGCATTGGATGCATATTTAATCATTTCTGCACTACGAATGCTAGTAATTAAAATCGGTACATTTAATGGTTTATACATTTCTTCAACAATTCTGGCAGACTCTTGATTATTGCTACCGATAATGATTCGATCTGCTTCCATCGTATCTTTAATTGCCGAACCTTGTCTTAGAAACTCTGGATTTGAAACAACGTCAACCACAATATCTTTACTACAATTTTGTTGAATAATTTCCTTTACTACTTCATTTGTTCCAACTGGAACAGTACTTTTTATCGCAATAATTACGTCTTGTTTAATATTTTTTGCGATATCAATCGCTGCACCCTCAAGATAGGATAAATTTGCGGCCCCATCTTCTCTTTGAGGGGTACCTACTGCAACGATAATAACCTTAGCATCTTCTAACCCCTTATCGTATGAAGTTGTAAATGATAATCTTCCTAACTTAATATTATTAATTATTAACTCTTCAATTCCTGGTTCATAAATTGGAGAAATACCTGCACACAAATTCTTTATTTTAAGTTCATTTATATCAATACAAGTTACTGAGTGACCAATCTCTGCTAAACAGACTCCTGTTGTTAAACCGACATAGCCCGTACCTAATATAGAAATTTTCAAGTCAATCCACTTCCTGATTCTTCATATTTAGAGCATGATCAGATATGACCTCATTTAAGAAAGCGATTACCTCATCTTTTATATCTTCTCTATTAATCGCAAAATCAATTGTAGCCATTATAAATCCGATTTTATGTCCGATATCATATCGTTTACCTTCGAAATTATATGCTAAGACAAATTGATTTTTATTTAATTCATTAATCGCATCTGTTAATTGTAATTCACAGCCTTGTCCCACAGAAATTGTTGCTAAAATGTCAAAAATCTCTGGAGTAAGGATGTAACGTCCCATAATTGCATAATTTGATGGGGCATCTTTCAATTTTGGTTTTTCTACTAGACACTCAACCTGAAATAGATTTGTGTTTGTATCGTAAGTACTTTCTTTTTGTTTGATAACACCATATTTACTTACTTCTTCATCAGGAACATTCTGAACAGCAATAACCGGGGCATTATATTTCTCGTAAACATTAATAATTTGCTGTAAGCAAGGTGTTGTAGACATAACGATGTCATCTCCTAACAAAACAGCAAATGGTTCATCTCCTATAAAACTCTTAGCACATAATATTGCGTCTCCTAATCCTTTCGGTTCCTTTTGACGCACATAAAAGATTTTCACCATATTGGATATTTTCTGCATTTCTTCCAAAACAGTTAGCTTGTTTTTTCGAGATAATGATTCTTCTAATTCATATGATTTATCAAAATGATCCTCGATTGCTCGCTTGCCTCTACCACTAATAATAATGATTTCTTCAATTCCAGAAGCAACAGCTTCTTCAACGATATATTGAATAGTTGGCTTATCAACTATAGGTAACATTTCTTTTGGCAACGCTTTTGTTGCTGGCAAAAAACGTGTCCCGAGACCAGCAGCGGGAATAATAGCCTTGCGGATTTTCATTTGACTTGCCTCCAAACATTTGTTCATTCTACTTTATATGTAAATGAAGGAGGTCTTGTCACCATATATACCTATTATGTTTAGAAAGTTTATGTCTTAAAAACTAGAGTTTTTTCGCCTATAAATTTATTTTCAAGACATTAAACCAACCTATTAAAAGATAGTGTTTATAGGTATTCTTGCAAAAAAATAAATTTATTTAAGAGACTTTTATTGTTACTTGAATCCATGTTTTACATATGCGATTTGAAGATTAATTGCCTCGGCATGGGCAATCATTGGGCTAATTTAAACGTTATTTAAGAGAGATTATTCATCCTCGCTATTGCCATTCCTTTCACCTAGATTGGCGTTAATCAATCGATTTAAGTCTTAGATAAACCAAATTTGCTGTTCATGATAATTAACCTTTATTACGCTATTTTTAGCGTTAATTTGGCCATTTTTGTCGTTCCAGGAGTGTTGTTTGTTGTCATTCATTGCATCAGTTTTGGCGTTAATTTAGCCATTTTAACTTTAATTGAGCGGTGTTCGTAACTTGATCAGCAGCGTTCACTTGTCCATAAGTTGCTCTATTTGGAACACGGTCATCAATAAATAATTTTCAAACTAAAAAAGGCTACCTCAAAAGTCTTTAAACTTATGAGACAGCCTCTTTCTATTTAGACAAATTCCTCAAAAAAATGATCTTTTAACGATTTCTGTTTCTATGCATTTCAATGACGCTAGGAATTTTCTTCAATCTAAAAGGTTCTGAATTAGTATTAGATAGATTGTTAACCCTATTTTCTACTCTACTTACTTCATTTGCATATGGTCTTTGGTTTAAGTTTAGGTTTGAATTTGAGGTTGCATTATTTACGCCCTGATCAGTTACTCTTCTAATCCTTAATCTTGGATTCGTATTAGTTGAAAATTCTTCCGTTACTTTTGCGACTACTTTTTCTTTAGGAACTGATTTTGCTTTCTCAACTAGGATTGCTAGCAATTCTTCAAGAGTTTTGATTTCGGACTGAGTTACTGGTTTTGGTACTTCTACTATTGGTTCAGTAGTTTTTTCTATTTCAATAGTTGGTTCTATTTCTACAGTTGGTTCGATTATTTCAATGATTTCTGCCGTCGGTTGTTCGTTTAATTCAGATACGTTGTCATTAGCTAAATTCAACTGTGTATTTTGTACTGCAGTTTTAAACAATGTTTGAGGTTCATATTGTTCTAATTGTTCTGATGAAATAGATGAGGCATATTCAGTTTGGCTCCATGTAGATAGAATTTCATTTGCTACACGACTCCATAAATACTTAGTAACGGCAAGTTCTCTACCTTTTATTCCCATATTCTTCATTAGCGTTTTATTTGATAATATTTCTGTAATTTTGGTAGCGAATTCATCCGGATCAACTGGATTTTCTACGATTAATCCATTTTCACCTGGAATAATGACTTCAGGATTTCCACCACGAGCAGTTGTTACAATTGGAAGTCCAGCTGCCATAGCTTCATAGTGAACCCTTGCAAGAGGCTCTTGCCATAATGAAGTACAGACAAATAAATCTGCTACTGCAAACCAGTTGTGGATTTCAAAAGGTGATACAAAACCTGTTGTAATAATCGGTACATCTTGTTTTTTTGCGATAGCACGAATATAAGCAACATAATCTGTTACATTGTTTTGACTAAACCAATTGCTTCCTACGATGACTAAAGCTAAATCTTTGAAGGTTTTTGAAAGTGTTGGCAATGCTCTAATTAGACGATCTACGCCTTTGTTTTCTGAAAGTCTTCCTGCAAATAAAATAACTGTTTTATTTTCTAAACCATACTCTTTTCTAAGTGTGTTTCTCGTACTAATCATTTTAGGATCATTACCAGGTAAGAAACGGTCAGAATCAACACCTGAGTAGATCGTTCTAATTTTATTTGCACTTTGAGGATAAAGTTCACGAATTACATTTCCTACATAATCACTTACTGTAACGATACTTGAAACTTCTTCTAATACTAAATTCGCTTCATCAACAGCAATTTTCCCAATATTAAACATGTCATTATGCATACTTAACGTAATCTTTGAATTTGGTGCTACTTTTCTAATCGGAAGAACAAGACGTGGTCTGTTAAAAATGTGGATTAAATCAAATTGATTTCCTTTAATGTATTCAACTACACCTTCACGATATAGTTCTAATACTTTCCCTGGTACACGTACATAATTTACACCGTCAATTGTTTCTTCATCTGGTAATGTTGGATCATTAACGCCTAGTACTGTTATATCGTGTACTTTACTTAAATAAGGTAAACTTCCTGCAATATAAGTTTGAATCGCACCACCTAAAACTGGAGGCACTGGTAGGTTTTCTGTACATACCATTAATATTTTCATTCTTTTCCACTCCAGTCGTTGCGAACTTCATTCAATGTTGCCCATTTTGACTGCTCTAAGTCAACAATTGATTGAATTAATTGTTTAGTAGTTTCACCTAAAAATAATTCTGGTTCATAAAGTACTTCTTTAATATTCTTATAAAATTCATTTGGCATTGAAAAATCAATCATTAATACATCATATAATTCTTTAGAAATTGGATTAGCTTCGTGATATGCGTTAATCATTTCCCTTACCCATGTAGCATCCCAAGCGAATAAATCAGACATTGTACCAGATATTAGTTTTCTAAGGTCACGAATTGGCAAATCATATGCAACTCCATCTAGATCAATGATCCACATTCCATTTGGACCCATTTGACCATTCGACCATCCGTAATCTTGGTGAACTAAGCCCCAGCTCGCATTTCCTTCATTCACCATATTAAAGTAACCTGAATTATTGAGGTCTTCCATACTCTTTCTTGCTTGTTCTTGAAATATATCTACCACATTTAATAAATCCTGACTAGCAGGCATTTCTTCATAAGCTAAGGCAATTGTTCTGAACCAATTCATTTTGTTATATACTTTTTCATAGCTTTTTGGCCATTTGTGCAATCTTGATGCAATTTCTGCTTGGATCGGTGGTACATAACCTTTACTTAATCGATGAAACTCACCAAGAGCATAACATAACTGCTTAGCACCTTCTAAATCTTTAGAAACTGGTGCCAGCTCTTCAATCCATTCTGCAACGAACCATAGCTTTCCACCTGCTTCTACATACTCCTCGCCATCTCTAGTTCGAACGATGCTTGGAACTCTAGCCTGCTGAACCTCAACTAAATACTTCTGAGCTCCTAAACTAAACATACTTCTAGTAGGTCTTCTGTGTAAAAGCTTAAAACTTTTTGGACCTTCGTTTGTTTCAATTTTCCAAATTGCTCCGCCTTTGTCAGCTTTCGTCGTTATTACTTGCATGCTATTTACTTGAAGATCATAAAACTTAAGTACTTCAAGCCCAATTTTTTCAATATATTCTGGCACATAGAATTCATCATGAATAAGCTCATCGACAATCCATGGCTCAATAATTATATTATTCAATTTCTCCCTCCTACTTTTTTAGAGCCCATAAAAAAATTCACATTTCTTTTTAATGAAATGTAATAAATAGTTGCATATTTACTTTTATTGCCCTAAGTGTATTTAGACCTAATGTAATCATATGATTTTGTCCAAGTATTGTGAGGGTATATGTGTATTCTATTAAAAAAGTATTTTCCCTAATCTAGTTATATACATATTTCTATATGTATTCGAACTTTGTCGTTTTCTCCATCATATGATATTCCAACTCTTGTTAGATAAGGAGGTTTTTAACATTAAAAAAACTGATACTATGCGCATCTTAATTACTGGATGTGCCGGATTTATTGGATTTCATCTAAGCAGACGCCTATTAGAACAAGGTTTTCAAGTCATTGGAATTGATAATATAAATGACTACTATGACAGACGTCTAAAATTTGATAGATTGGAAATTTTAAAGAAATATGAACATTTCAGTTTCATTAATGGCTCAATACATGAAATGGAGATTCTAGAAGAGCTATTTGTAAAATATAATTTCGATCTAGTCATTAATCTAGCAGCACAGGCTGGAGTGAGATATAGCTTAGAAAATCCAGGGTCATACATCCAATCAAACCTTGTAGGTTTTGCTAATATTTTAGAGTGTTGTAAAAATCATCAAATTAAACACCTCATATACGCTTCTTCTAGCTCTGTTTATGGGAATAATAAAAAATCTCCCTCTTCAATTGATGATCGAGTTGACCAACCAATTAGTTTATATGCAGCCACAAAAAAAGCAAATGAATTAATGGCACATTCTTATAGTCATACGTTTAATCTACCTACGACTGGATTGCGTTTTTTTACGGTCTATGGACCATGGGGTAGACCTGATATGGCATTATATAAATTTGCTAATGCAATCACTAACGGACAACCAATAGACGTTTATAATTATGGAAATATGAAACGAGATTTTACTTATATTGATGATGTAGTTGAATCAATTGTAAGAATCATTAAAAATGGGCCACCAAAAGAATCCTCCTCTTACTATAAACTTTATAATATTGGTAACCATAGCCCAGTGAAATTAAATTATTTTATCGAAGTTTTAGAAAAGCAACTTGGTATAAAAGCAACTATTCGGTTATTGCCGATGATTTCAGGAGAAGTACTTGAAACATATGCAGATATTGATCAACTCGTAAATGATATTCAATATAGTCCAACTACTTCAATCGAAGACGGTATAGCTAAATTTGTTGAATGGTTTAAGGAATATAAGAAGATAAATTAACTCCCTATTTAAATATGGTCTAGAAATGAAAATAACCACAAGGATTTAATTTCCCTTGTGGTTTATTTGTAACTTTTTGTACTGGTTAGTGGAGTCACCTCAATCAGAAGATGAAGCGATCTTTTTTCGGTCAGTCTAATAGACTGGTTAAGTGCTCATTGCATACAAATTACTCGCCTGATTCTTATCATCACTTAACATTTGAATATAATCCTCATTTAATTGATCTGTTAAATGATCTCGATAGTGCCAAATTGATAATAAACATAGTTTAAATTTTTCAATTATACCTACGTTTTTAACTTTTCTAGCTACATTTATTAAATCATTTAAGCCTTCAATATATTGCTTATTTTCACATTTTAAAATTGACTGTGCATAGCAAAAGTCCAAATACATTTGTTGTTTATACATATTTGAACTATTGGCCATTTCATTAATTACTTTTTCATGATGATTGATTAAAGTTGAAGCATCTTCTAATCTCCCTAACTTTACATAGGATTCAATAATTCTCGGAATGCCTACATATAAATCATCTCGATCTTTAATCCAATCGTAGTATTCATCAGCATAATGTAGTTCACCAAAGTCTAGTAATGTAACATAACGATTACCGATTGCAGCCTCAGCAAAAAAATCATTTATCTTACCATACTTTTTTATTATTTCAAGCACTTCATCTAAAGAATTACTTAACCTATTCAAAGCAAAGCCTTGATATACTAATGCATAGCCATAATGTTTTTCATTTTTCGCCATTTTTTCTAATCGCTTAGCATAATGAAGAACTTTGTCCCATTGTTTTAACATATAGTAGGTTGCCGTAATCCATAAAATCGTTAATTCCTGAAAATCATCTGGCATATAGCTCACATATTCTAGAACATGAACAAGAGTTGCTGGTCCTTCCTCTGTTAGCCTATTTAAATAGTACTTTCTAAAATAACTAATAGCAACTTCCTCTGCTGTTTGATCTGGCATGTGATCTATAATGATTTCATATAAAGGCAAAGCCTCTTTTTCTTTCCCTTCAGCAAATAACTTTTCAGCTATTTCATATAAATTTTGTAAATTTTTTGTACGAATTGTCTTAGATTTCTCCTCTAACATTTCAGAAATAATAAAGTCTAACTCTTTATCAAATCCATTTATTGCACATTTATAAATAAACGCTACACTTCTTCGTTTATCTAAATATCGATTCTGATTAAAGCATAGTTGTGTATAGCTTGAGTAAAAATACCCTTCTGGTAAACCGAACGCTTCTGTAATTGCATCTAAATAATGCAAAGAAAGAGGCTTTTTATTATTAAATACTCTACTAATATCACTAATATGGATTCCAGAATATTTAGCCAAATCAGCTTTATTCCAATTTTTATCATTCATAAATGTAAGAAAATCATATAGAAGTATCTGATTCATAAGCTTTCCTCTCCATACTCGGTAAGATCTTTTATTTCAACGATTCCTCCATTTTATCTAGATGAAAAATGGAAAATCAGGTAAAATCACACGTAATCTACTAGGTTTATTATACTATTTTGTCATTTTTTTAAAATAGGAAATATTCAATTTTTTATTAAAATTGATTAATTATTTAAATTCTGTTTCTTTATCAATTGTTTTTAGTTCAGTATGTATAATACTTTTCCTATCCTTTACGCATTCTTTTCCTATAGTGGGAAATAATACCTTTATCATTTTAAATATTGGGGTGTATTAAATGTTCAAGAAAATTATTTCATTTATTCCGGAGTATCCGATTTTCATACAAGCTTTTGTTACCTTTATCGTTCCTGTAGGATTATCAAAATTTTTCAAATGGGTTCATATTATGGAGAAAGAGTGATTTAAATGAAGCGTTGGAGATCCAATAAAATCTCAGAAAATATGGCATCTCTAAATAATGAATCTCAAAATAGTAATGAAATCTTATCCAGTGATCTCCAAGTAAATTTGGATTGGATTTTTAATGAAATTGGACATAATTCTGATGTTAAATTTAGAGAATTTTTATTAGGTGAAACAGATATTCAAGTAGCAATTATTTTTATTGATGGCTTATCTAATGCAGAATTAATTCAAAAGCATATATTGGGCGAATTAATGACGGGACTTACTGCCATTGCCACCAATTATAAAAATAATGGGCAATCTTTAAATCTAAAAGAAATTAAAAAATGTATTAAAGAGAAATCACTCACTGTTTGTACAATTGAAGAAGTCACTACTTTTAAAAAATTAAAAACAGATGTTCTATTTGGTTCAATTGGTTTGTTAGTAGATGGTATTTCTGAATGTTTTTTAATCGGCGAAGCACTAACAAAAACTAGAGAAGTAAAGGAACCTGATTCTGAGGCACTTGTTCGTGGACCAAGACTTGGCTTTGTTGAAAGCTTAGCTGATAATACGGCCATGTTAAGGCGTGCTGGAAAAAATCCAGATTTAACAATGCTAGGATTTGAAATTGGTGAAGTTTCAAAAAAACAATTAGTTATAGCATACATCTCAACGATTGCGAATTCTGAGATTATCGAGGAAGTAAAAAAAAGAATAAAAAGAATTGAAATTGATAGCGTTCCAGACTCTGGTTATATAGAACAATTAATAGAAGATGACTATTTAAGTCCTTTTCCTCAGATTCAAAGTACTGAACGTCCTGATCGGGTTATGAGTGCTTTAATGGAAGGTAGAGTAGCCATTATATTGGATGGTTCACCATTTGCACTTATTGCTCCTGTAACTTTTCAGATGTTATTACAATCTCCTGAGGATTATTATGAAAGATGGTTTGCAGCTACTTTAGTTCGATTATTACGCTATCTTTCATGTTTTATTGCTTTATTTGCTCCATCTTTGTACATTGCATTTATTTCGTTTCATCAAGGACTAATTCCGACAAAGCTAGTATTTCATATAGCAGCAACTAGAGGTGGCGTACCATTTCCTCCGTTAATTGAAGCACTTATAATGGAAATCTCGATCGAGGTATTAAGGGAAGCCGGTTTGCGTTTGCCTAAACCAATTGGGCAATCTTTAGGAATTGTTGGAGGGTTAATTATCGGTCAGGCTGCAGTTGAAGCAGGAATTGTCAGTACAATTATGGTTATTGTCGTTGCAGTAACAGCAATTTCCTCATTTACATTACCACAATATAATGTAGGAATTGCACTTCGTATGCTTCGTTTTTTATCGATGCTTTTTGCAAGTGTATTTGGTTTATATGGCGTCATTTTATTTTTCCTATTACTATGTAGTCATTTAGTAACACTAAAAAGTTTTGGGGTCCCTTATCTAAGTCCTGCTGCTCCTATTCGATTTGGTGATTGGAAAGATTTTGTCGTAAGAGCTCCTTTATTTATGTTGAAAAATCGTCCTAAAAGCCTGCAAGCAAAAAAAACAAGAAGGATGAAATAACTTAAGAAAGGAGGAGTTCTAGGTTATGAATTCAGAGCCTATTGATCGAATATCAACAAATCAAACTGTTATGTTTTTTGTAAATTTCATATTTGGTGCAGGTATTTTAATCCTACCGCGAACGATTACTGACAAAGTAAAAACGCCAGACGGTTGGATTGCCGTTATGGTATCTGGTTTGCTTATTACCTTGTTAGTATTTTTATTAGTCATGCTGTGTAAACAATATCCTAACGAAACATATTTTCAATTTACGCAAAAAATAATTGGTAAATGGTTAGCAATCCCATTATGTATCATTATTATCATCTATTATATTTGCATTTCAGCTTTAGAGGTTCGAGTAATGGCAGAAACTACACGTTTATTCTTACTACAAGGTACTCCTTCTTGGGCTATTTTAATTCCGTTCTTGTGGATTGGGTTATATATAGTTCTAGGAGGGATCAACCCAATCGCTAGGATATTGGAAATTATTTTTCCAATCACTGTATTATTTTTTCTATTAGTTATTTTTTTAGGAATAGGCATTATTGAAATAGACAACCTACGTCCAGTTCTTGGAAATGGTTTCAAACCCGTCCTTAATGGACTTAAAACAACTTCCCTTTCATTTTCAGGCTTTGAAGTGATTTTATTTATTTTTATGTTTATGAAGGATAAGTCGAAGGTATCAAAATCAATTATGTTAGGGATCGGTATTCCATTTGTTTTTTATACAATTACTGTCGTTGCTGTAGTCGGAGCATTCTCAGTAAACGGTGTTTTATTACAAACTTGGCCCGTACTCACTTATATTCGCAGCTATGATATTCAGGGGCTATTTGTAGAAAGATTTGACTCATTACTTCTAGTTATTTGGATTATGCAAATTTTTGCTACCTATATCATCGCATTGTATATTTGTGCGCTTGGAATGGTTCAAGTTTTACATAAAAAAAATATGAAACCTTTTCTTTTTGGCACATTACCATTTATTTATATTATTGCAATGATTCCTAAAGATATAAATCAAACTTTTACAATGGCCGATACAATCGGTAATACAGCATTTTATTTATTTGGGATCGTCCCACTTATCCTACTAGTGATTTCATCTGTGAGGAAAAAATTAAATGAGAAAATGTAGGTTAAAACGAATCGTTATATGTTTAATTTCTAATAGTATTCTCCTAATTTTATTATCGGGTTGCTGGAGTAGTAGGCCAATTGAGGACTTAAACATTATCGTAGGTTCTTCGCTAGATAAAGACGGTGAAGGAAAATTAAAATCGACCCTACAATATGTCGTTCCTGAGGCATTGGATACAAAGTCTGGTGGAGATAATGTATCGAAACCATATATAAATGTGATTGGTGAAGGCATATCGTTAGAACCTACAGGATGGGATACTACTTTAAAGAGAAATGGTTACATTTTTGGAGCACATCAAAAATGCATTGTTATTAGTGAAGAACTTGCTAGAGAAATAAACCTCCGAGAGCTTACTGATTTATATTTTCGTGATATCGATATTCGCGGAAGTACGCTAATTTTCATTGCAAAAGGTGAAGCCTCAAAAGTATTAGAAACGAAAGAACCAAATGTCATTCCGTCATTACGAATCGTTGAAATTGCAGACCAATCATTAACTTCAATAATTGTCAGTAAAACACCATTAATAAAAATTGGTGGATTAATGAATTCTGGTTCTAGTTTTCTCCTTCAATTATTAGAAACAACTGATAAAGGTGTTAAGTTTTCTGGCGGTGCAATTTTTAATGGTAAAAAAAATAAAATGATTGGCTCTCTTAATCCACTAGAAGTAGAAGGAGTTAATTGGATCACGGCACAAGGGAAGGGCGGAGCGGTAAAGGCATACACGAAAAAATCAGATGGCCCGACTTGGTTTCAAAATGAATTAATAAAAAGTAAAGTTACACCTCATATAAAAGGTAACAAAATCTCTTTTGACGTAAAAATTGATTCAGAAGGTAGAATAGCAGAGTATTGGAATCCTAAGTTAAGACCTGTATTTGAAGAGAAAAATGTTAAAAGGATTGAAAAAGCAACTGCAGTTGAAGTCACAAAATTAGTAGAAAATGTAACAAAAAAGCTTCAAAATGAATATAAAACAGATGTTGCTGGATTTGGAAACGAAGTAAGAATTCAATACCCAAAACAATGGAAAAAAATGAGTAAGAATTGGGATGAACTATTTAGTAAAGCTAAAATAAACTATGATGTTCACATTACAATCAGAGATTATGGTATGATTGGCAAGAAAAAAAATAAATAAAAAATAAAGCTCGAATCCATAAATGGAATTGAGCTTTATTTTTTATTGAAGTTGAAGTTTTATCGATCATTAAGTACTTCATTTGTTCGGACAAAGAATGAAGAAATCACTCTTTCTTTATTAAATTCAAATGTAATTATTTTTTTCATTTTTAAAACTAAACTAGGATCACCCCATAGTGTATCCTTGTTTTCGTAATGTGCCGAAAATACGTCATAAAATAAATGAGGAAACAATAAATCAGCTTTAAGTCGCTGGTACTGTATACAAGATAACGGATTGATTTCCTGATATGCGATGATTATTTTCTTCATTAACTTTGCATTACAATTTTTTTCTTTCATTGCGATATTTAAAATTCTTCTCATATCATGAATCGGTAATTCGATATTTAAAGAACTCATATTTAAGAAATATAAATTCCCGTCTTCTCCGATTGTAAGATCATCTACATTAAAATTTAGGTAGCATAATGTTTTCGCTTTCTCTTCTACCTCTTCTGCAATATATTTATCAATTATTGCTAAAGCTTTTTCACATTGCATTAAAACTGTGTTTATATTTTTTAAATACAGCTTATCGATTTCATTTTGATGCTTTAACTTAGCTCGTTCTTCTTTCCATTTTGTTAATTTTAAAAATTTATTTTGTAAATCTTTTTTCCAATTTGACTGAATAATTGAAACTTGCTCAGTTGTTAATTCTATGCCTATTGAAGCTTTATGAAAAGAAGCAAGCCCATTCATCAACAGAATAAGATCTTCTTCACTCTCAAAATTTGGTCTTCTCCCATTAACAGCTTCAAATAACATAAAATATTCATCTTTCATCTTTACAAAACCGTCACCTAATTTGGTTGTTAATACTTCTGGTGTAAAGACGCCATTATCTCTAAGATAGTCAATTGCATAAATCATGAATTCAATATATTTTTCATCAATTAAAACTTTCTTTAATAAAACTTCACCGATATTTGTATCAATGGGCCACTCAGCTTTTTTTTCATCAATGTATTTTAAAGATTCATGTTTTACTTCTAAAGGGTAATTTGCAATTACTTTTTTTACTAAATCACTAAAAAAAGCGTCCAAAAATGATACCTCCCAAATAATACTTATCCACTGTTAATCTATGAATATGTACATGTTTAGAGACGGCTAATCTACTAATTAAATTAGGAAGTAAGAATAATAATCTTTTAAGATTACTTTATACAGTTTACTTAATCTCTTTAAATTAAATACAACAAAATTTCTATTAATTTTTTTATTAAAAAAACAAACATGAACCTATTTGCAATTAAAAAAATCCTAAAGAGTAATGAGCTAATACTACACTTTAGGACTTTCCTTTTACTTCTTTATCAGATGAGTAAAACAACCTAAAATTCCTCATAATACTCATTAAAAGGAGTGTTATGCATGAAAGAAATATTGATCTTTGTTTTGTTATCATTTTTTTGTTTCCTGTTCATTTACATACTTACATTATTACAAGGTTTTGATTTACATTATTTAACTTTAGCCCTTTCTTATAATAAAGTAGGTTTTTTAACTCTTGATAAAATAATGGTCGGTTATTTCATTCTCTATTTTTGTTTAACTATGGTTCTTAAACTAAGAAAGGGATAATTTATTTTGAATCTTTAATGTTACAAATAAGATAAGCGGCAATATAATTTGAAACGGTACATGGAGATATTTAGGGACTAATTCAAGTCCTATATAAACATGCTGTGCGTATGAAACAGTTGTAAATATGCTGAAAAATATAATCATAATGCCTATTAAAAATGTAATTAACCAATCATCTTTTAAATTAAATATTTCCATAGTCCCTACTACTGCTCCAAAAAATAAAATTGATATTTTAATAAAACCTAAAATAACAAAAACAATTACCGCTAGAGACTCTAATCTTGTAAAAAAATCACCTATGTTAATTAATGATACGCTTGAAAGTACCGGGAATGTTGAAGCTTTAAAAATAATTTCACCTAAATTTGCAATATGTATAATCGTCGATATTGTTAGAAAGATCCCAGCATAAATCATTGCTAAATAGCTTATTTTGTATGCATTTTTTGGTTGATCATAGTGTTGTAGCAACAATAAAAATATTATTGACTCCCCAAATGGGAATGTTATAGTTGTTGGAAATGTTGATTTTAAAACTGGTTTCCATCCGTATTCAAGGATAGGTTTTAAATGAGAAAAATTTAAAAATCCAGTTAATAATTGAGAAAAGATGAGAATAAAAACGATAATTCCACTTAATAGAAAACAAATCCAAACCGTCCTAGCAAAGCTCGTAAATCCTTTCATTACCGTATAAATCATAAGAAACAACATTAACATTGAAATTGTGAATAAACCTGTATTATCTAATGCAATCGTTAAAATAAGCTCGGCAAAATCTCTCATAACCCTTGATGCAATATAAATACAATAAACAACATATAATATTCCAACTAAGCCGCCTAAATATTTTCCCCATGCTTTTTGTAAGGACTTGATTAATGAGTTAGACGGGTTATTTTTATATATTCCTAAATATAAACTTAATAAGAGTAATCCACCAACAAGGCTAATTAAAATTGCTAGCCAGGCATCCCTTCCAACTTTTTGTGCAGGGTCAACTGCAACAGCACTTCCTATTAAATAAATTGCCAATAAACTAAATAACTGCTCTGAATTAAATCTCATATTTTGCATTATTTCACCTTATTTCTTCTCCATGATAACAGGATCTCCTAGTAATCCACTTCGCTTAATTATGACCGTCGTTTTCACATTTACTTTTGCATTTGCAAAATCTTCTGCCCAATTACTTTTCATCTTTTGCCATTTTTTTGGATTATGTGTATGAATCATATCACCGAATCCAAAGACATCACTCTTATAGTTTTGAGCAGATTTAATACTATGCTCAATTTGGTGCTTAACTACTTTTGCAGCTTGTTTTTCAATCTTTATTAAATCTTGAACGCTTTCAATATTGATTGAACAACCAGTTTCATCAAGTAATGTTAGGAGCGTATTATCAATGTTAATAATCGGGATATTTCCCTTAACTTTCACATCTGATTTTATTTTTTGAGCATGTAACCGAAGAGAGCTATATTTATTAATTCCGCAAGGTATGGCAAAATTCGTTTGTTGAATTTTATCCAATACCATTAAAATTCCTCTTACATCACGTCCAGAAATCCAACCAACTAGTTTACTACCTCGAAATAATGCTAAGTCATCAATTTTAGTTTCGGCTGGTTCCATCGTTTGTAAATTTGATAACGTATTTTTTTCTTTATTTTCGTTAACAATTTCAACTCCACTAATCGCAATCTCTTTCCCTGAATAGGTCAGATCTTCACCTAATTCAAATACATTTGGATTGACACTTTCACCTAATGAAAAATTAACGCTTTGGATTTTTGAAACCATTTCTGCTGATGAAACTTTATTAATAGGTGTCATTGTATTTAAGATCTGTTCGGCTGTTGAATTTTTAGCTACAAGAACAGACATAAAAGCAGAGACTCTTGGTTCCCGAATAATAGCGTCTACTATTTCTTCTATACCATGCTTTGCTGCATTCTCACCTATTACAGTTAATCCAACATGAGTAAAGTCTTTGTTCTTCGTTATTTTTTTTCCTGCTTCTCTAATTGCTTCTGATAATGTTTTCCCAGTACTTGTATAAAGAATGACTGGTGAAGAATTGCCACCACCATTTTGACCTGTAGCTAAATCAGTTGGATTAATGACTTGTAAAGTAACTTTAAAATTAGATTTGTCAGTCCAATCGACACCTAATCCCGTAATAAATGAAATTTTATTTAACTCCATATAATTACTACAGCCTGATAGTAGCAAAAAAACGGATATTATTAACTTTAATTTAAGATTACGATTCATTGTCTTCACCGTTTTTATTTTTTTGTTGTTTTCTCATCCTTGTTGATTCTGGGACAAAATCTTTACTTGAAGTCTTTAAATTTTTCCAAGGTAGACGGATAAAATTATCTTCATTATCTCTAATTGATAATGGGGATACTGGCATTAAATATGGCACTCCAAATGAATCCAGTGTATTTAAATGAACTAGCCAAAATAAAAACATTAATGCAATTCCATACAACCCAGCAATTCCTGCACTTAAAATAAATAAATATCTCAGTAGTCTTGCAGATGCAGCAACACTATAATAAGGAAGAGTAAAACTTGAAATACCAGTAATTGAGACAAAGATAATCATTGCAGTAGATATAATTCCCGCTTGTACAACAGCTTGCCCTATTACAAGTGCACCAACTATTGATACAGTTGATGCAAGAACCCTTGGGCTACGAATACTAGCTTCCCTAATGATTTCAAAAGCAAATT
This sequence comes from Gottfriedia luciferensis, assembly GCF_001712755.1. Taxonomy (GTDB): domain Bacteria; phylum Bacillota; class Bacilli; order Bacillales; family Bacillaceae_G; genus Gottfriedia; species Gottfriedia luciferensis_B. The sequence continues at coordinate 5,782 of NZ_MDKC01000037.1, read as the reverse complement.
CCATTAGCAATAACTCAACGATCGCAGGAAACGGTACACTTTCTCTTTGAGCTGCAAGACTAACTAATAACGGTGTTGGGATCATCGAACGATGGTGTGTAATTAATGCAAGATATAATGCTGAAACTAATAATGATGTAAAAAATGCTGTAAATCTCAAAAATCTTAAAAAGGTTCCAACAATATATCGTTGATTATAATCATCAGGCGATTGGAAAAACATAGGTAAGGTTGCTGGAAGTACTAGCCCCATTGGACTACCATCTACAATAATTCCAATTCTACCTTCTAATAAATTTGCGGCAATTACATCAGGTCTTTCACTGTCCAAGACAGTTGGAAATGGACTTAAGGGTTTTGATTCAATAAGATATTCTATATTTATTGATTCTAAAACTCCATTAACTTTAGCATTCTTTAGTTTTTCTTTTATAGTATGTAAAATATCTTGATCAACCTTGTCATCAAGATAAGAGATTACTACACTCGTATTCGTAACATCACCAACTTTAATCATTTCCATTTTAAATTGAGCACTTCGAAGTCGGTAACGTAGAAGTGACATATTAGTAGCAATTGATTCAGTAAAACTATCTTTAGGACCACGAATAATCGTTTGTCCAGTTGACTCTGAAACGGAACGAAATTGTCCACTTTTCGTATCAATCAGCAATACTTTTAGTTGATTATCAATAAATATTGCTGTATCTCCATTTAAAACTGCCATCATTATGTTATTCCATTCATTTTCAGTTTTAACTTGTGGAACATCAAACGTATTATCTTTCATTTCATTGAAGAAATTAATTTCGCTTAAATTATCTAATATCATGTTTTTCCATTTATGTAGAATTGGATCAACGATAAATTGACTGATTGTGTCACCATTTGAAATACCTTGAAGATGTACTAGTGCCATTTTTCTTTTTTTGGTTTCTCCAACCTCAAATTCTCTAACGATTAAATCTGCACAATACTGCAATTCATGATTTATATTTTGTAAATTTTTATGTAAATCGGATGATAAAACAACTGGAGCTTTAACTTCCTTTGATTGCCTACTTCTCTTTGGATAACCCAATCGCATATCAATCACCTATCAATTTATTTATTACTATTTAAAATTTGTTAAATGTAGAAAAATTATGCTATTTATTACCATTTTCTAAAAATCATTAAATCATTAACGTGAAAAATCACATACTTCGTTCAATAGGAAACGTTTAAACTCGACAAAATTCATTTTTTTATTATGTTTTCTGGCTTTTTTGAACAATTTTCTTATGAGTTTTGAAAGATTTATATCCTTAATTGAGAAAAACGTTGATTTTATAAGGAATAAATAACCCAATTGACTGGTTATTAAGTTTTCTTAATAATCAGACTATAAGGTTAATTCCTTAACATAAAATTGAAGGGGTGTATTGTATTTGAAAAGCACTTTAGTAATGCCACTCAAGGTTGTATCTACTAGTTTTATTGCAGCTAGTTTGTTATTTTCTAGTCATACTTTTGCATCTGTTAATTCTACTTCTCAAGGTGGCAGATCAAACGTAGAGCAGTATTTAAAAAATTTAACAAAAGAGGATCGAAATCGAGTACATAACGGCGTTGAAACGGCCGATCAAGAAAAGTATTTATCACCTAAGCTTGATACGACGAGTAATAAACCAGTAAGCATCATTGTTCAATTTGCCCAAGACCCTGCTAAAACGGATATTAAGAAAAACGAAGAAAACGGAATTGAAGTCTCATTAGATGAGGCAAAAAATAAAGTAGAAAAATCACATCAAAATTTTAAACAGAAAATTGGACAAGCAAAAAAAGCCGTCTCAACTATGCAAATTCACAAAGAGTACCGCCAAGCTTTTAACGGTGTTGCAATGACTGTACCAGGTAATGAAGTACATACTATTCTTGCGATGGATGAAGTAAAAGCAATATTTGAAGATAAAGTAATCACAATAGATGATCCATCTCCTACAGAGATTCAAGCAAACGAGTCAAGTAGTCACTCTCCCGCAGAAGATAGTACTGAAAATATCGGTGCAACAAAACTTCACGAAGAAGGAATTACTGGAAAAGGTGTTAAAGTTGCTGTAATTGATACTGGGATAGATTATAATCACCCAGATTTAAAAGACGTCTATAAAGGTGGATATGATTTCGTGAATAACGATTCTGATCCAATGGAAACAACATACGACGATTGGAAAAAATCTGGACAACCTGAAATCAATGCGTTAGCTGGATCTACATACTATACTTCCCATGGAACTCATGTATCTGGAACGATTGCGGGGCAAGGTAAAAATAAAACAGATTATGCAGTTACAGGCGTTGCACCTGGAGTTGATCTATATGCATACAAAGTGCTTGGACCATATGGATCAGGATCCTCAAGTAACATCATCGCTGGAATCGATAAAGCAGTAGCAGACGGAATGGATGTTATTAATCTATCTTTAGGTTCAAATTATAACGACCCTCTTGATCCAAATGCAATCGCAATCAATAATGCAGTTTTAGCTGGAACGACTGCTGTTATAGCAGCTGGTAACTCTGGTAGTGATTTGTATTCACTTGGTTCACCTGGTACTTCTCCTCTAGCTTTAACAGTTGGTGCAAGTGATTTTTCAATGACGATCCCTACAGCTACTGGCACAGTTAGTTCAAATGATAATCTTTCCTTATCAAATTTAAAACTACTTGCAAAGAGTTACGATGATGATTTAAATACTCTTAAAAATCAAACTCTACCAATCGTGTTTGTCGGTCTAGGAAATAGCGAAAGTGATTATAGTGGCAAAGATGTAAATGGTAAAATCGCTCTAATTGAGCGTGGAATCCTTAGCTTAAATGAAAAAGTAATGCTAGCAAAGAAACATGGTGCAAAAGCAGTTTTAATGTACAATAATAACCCAACAGAAGGCCAAATTCCTCATTATCTTGGAAACGGATTTGACTTTATCCCTTCATTTACAATGACAAACGAACAAGGATTAAAAGTTGTAGATAAAGTAAATCAAGGTAATGCGACCTTCACTTTAAACTCAATTGGTGAAATGAAAACTAGTGGAGATACATTAGCTGATTTTAGTTCACGTGGTCCTTCAAATAGATTTTATGATATTAAACCAGAAGTTACTGCACCAGGAGTTGCTGTATTTTCAAGTGTACCTGCTTATCAAAACGGACCAAATCATCTGACTGATTATACGAACGCATATATGAGTGCATCTGGAACATCAATGGCTACTCCTCACGTTGCTGGAGCTGCTGCCCTTCTTTTACAAAAACATCCAGAATACAAACCAGAAGATGTAAAAGCAGCTTTAATGAATACAGCCGATAAACTACAAAAAGATTATAGTGTATTTGAAGTAGGTGCAGGAAGAATTGATGTTTATGAAGCAGTTCATTCTGACTTGCATATCAAGGTACTAGATAAAACGATCAGCACAAAAGATGGTCAAGATATAACTATACCAGACGTTACAGGAGCATTAAGCTTCGGACCACAAGTTACTGCAGGTAAGGAAAAAACAGACTCTCGAGTAGTTTCTATTTCAAATACAAGTAACAAAAAGAAAACATTTAATGTTCAAGTTAAGTTTAATCAAAATGTAAAAGGAGCTAAAGATGCTTCAGCTAACAATATTACATTAGATGTTCCAGATACGGTGACACTGAATGCCAATAAAACAATAAAAATCAAACCAACAATTCATATTCCTGATACTGCTGAATTTGGTATCTACGAAGGCTATATTTATATTACAAGCAATAGCAATCCTGATGAAGTTTACCAAATACCGTTTGGTTTCAAGCATTTACAAGAAGGCATTAATTCAATTAATGCTTATGAAGACGCCTTTACAACACGACGTGATTTAAATCATAGTTTCCCATCCGGAACAGCCATTCAATTCTCCCTTAATAGTCCAATGGAAACTGTAGATCTGGTTTTAAAAGATGCGAAAACAGGAAAAGAGCTAGGACTTGTTGATTCATATGAGGGTCTTTTCACTGAAGATAGTATGTTTGAAACTGAATACGGATTTAATGGACTTTATAGTGCATTTACGGGTCATAAGGATCATCCAATTTCATATTCAAAAAGGCTTGCTCCTCCAGGAAAATATGAATTAGAACTAATCGCTACAAACAGAGAAGGTAAAACATTTAAAAAGTCTGATGTATTTTATATTGAAAATACTAACCCAATCGTAAAAATGCAGCAACCAGGTGGAGTTTATGAAATAACTCCAGATGGTATGACTGTAAAAGGTAACATATATGACCAACAAGTAGATATCATGAATCAAAATGGATTTAAATGGGATCAGTCTTCCAACATGGTTAACTTAATTAATAAAACAAAATTCTCATCAACACCTTTAAAAATTGAAAAGAATGGTGACTTTGAATTTAAAACTAATCTATTAGACGGTAAAGATGTAACAAAAATTAGTCTTGACACCTATGACTACGCAGGAAACGGAATGCAGGATCACCCTGATTTCTCATACACACTTGTTAAAAAAGGACTACCATATGCAAAACTAGTCGCAAACAAAAATGATGTGAAATATGGTGAAAATGTAACGCTATCACTAAGTGCAAATAATGTTAAAGATTTAACAGGTGGAGAATTTACATTAACATTCCCTTCAACAGCATACGACGTTGCAAATGTATCATTAAATAAGGATTATGTTTCTTATGCTAAGTCACATGGCTTAAATGCCGATCTTAAAATCATTGAGCAGACCGCAAGTAAAATTACACTTAACACTCAATTATCAGGAGACTCAATTCAGCCAATCCAAACGAACATGCCATTAATCGATATTACTTTTAAAGTAAAAGAAAAACCAAGCACATATATTAAATGGATTCAAACTATTGATCTCACAAAATCTACTGCATTCTCCTTAAATCAAGCACCTACGGCAATTCAAGGCTTTGGTCAAGGAATAAATATCGTACCAACTTACTCTCAACTTGAAGGCGGTATACTTGCAGATGGATTTTTAGATAACTGGGGTATTTGGTTAGACTACAACAAAGATTTTTCTAAAGCTGGCATGAGTTTAAAATTAGTTTCAAAAAACGGAAAGACTTATACTGGAGAATTTAACAGTAGTGCACGATACTTTGTTAAAAATCTTCCAGCTACAAATGAAGATTATGATTTAACAGTTAAAATTCCAGGACATTTCGACCGTCATGTAACAGTTAATGATTTGTATGATGTGACGAAAGGTGATGTTGTTGGTAGACTGTCCTACATTTTATATGCTCCAGTAATGGGTGGAGATGTAAATAACGATGACGTAATCGACCTGTTAGATGCTGATTATATTAAAACATACTGGGGCACTAACAAGCGTGCAGCCGATATTAATTTCGATGGGATTGTTGACGCAAAGGATATGAGTTTTGTTCAAAAGAATTATTTAACACCAAACCCTGATGTCCAAGACGTTCCTAAAGGTAAAACGAAAATTAAAGGTGAAACTTTAACAGACATTTTGAAGGATTTAAACATTCAATAAACAATTTAATAGAATAATAGAAAACGTCGGATCATTGGACCCGACGTTTTTACGCTGTCGAAAAACAACCTTGTCAATTAAATTACCAAATTTTCGTAAAAGGAGTAGAGTGATGTTGATTTCCACTACAGGATGCTCGCTTTCCATGGGGCGAGACCTGAGCCTCCTCGGCAAGCCTGCGGGGTCTCAGCCTTCCCGCTTATCCCATAGGAGTCGAGCAC
>NZ_MDKC01000036.1 GCF_001712755.1 Gottfriedia luciferensis | reverse complement strand
ATTACGACAATCAGCTTAAATAAAAGCTCTTTATTTCTTTCCACCAACTCTGCTTCCTCCTCAAAAAAATAAAAAGTCATATAAGAAATAAATAAATTAAAATATTATTTTTAATAAAAAGTTTCATAAATTTGGTTTTAGGAATAACCGAATTTATGAAGCTTTTTTATGTTTTAAATATAGCGATTAAAATTAAATCATAAAAACTATTTTATAAAAACTATATTGAAAGGATTAAAGATGTATAGGAATCAGTACTATATTACTACAAAGGAAGTAAAGACTTTAAGGGGATTTAGGAAAGAAATCTTTAACGGACTGTATGTCTACTGTGATAATAACTTAGTCACTTATTATTCAAATGAATGCAAAGTGTGTATTATTGGTATAGCGTTTGATCCAATTAAAAATTTAAATAAAAAAACATTGGCGAATTATCTTGGTGATACAGATAATTTTGAGACTCTTATAAATAAGATTAATGGAATTAGTGGAAGATACGTTATTTTAATTCAGTTTAATGACGACTTATATATATTTCCAGATGCCTTTGCGTCTAAACGAATATTAGTTTATTCAAAAAAAAATGAAACATATATCTCTTCCAGCGAAAAAATTCTTATAGAAATCAGCAATAAAGAATTAGAAATTTCCAAAAATGTTAAACAAATTATTAATAGTAAGTTGTATAAATATCTGGAGAGCCCATGGATAGGGCCAAATTGGTATGATAACGATATATTTCAAGTTTTACCTAATTATTATTATACATTTAAAGAAAATACTGTTAAAAAACGTGGAATTTCTAAGTATGAATTGAGTAATGAAGATAAGATTAATTATATGAATGAAATATTGAAAGGGACTTATAGATTTCTTTCAAATGAATTTAAACTAATACAGCCTTTAACAGCTGGGTATGATTCAAGATTATTACTATCTGCTTCTTTAGAATATAAAAATCAAATAAAATATTATTTATTTAATTTGCCAAATACAAAGATGGATAGAATAATAGCTAAAACAATTTCGAGAGATTTTAATCTTGATTTTAGTGATTATGATATAAAGTCTCTAAAACCAGACTTTACTGAAAAATATTTCCAATCTCATATATTTCCAAGGATTTTACCAAAGATTGGTATTATTCAATATCATTATCATAATAACAGACAGATTAAAGGTTTAATAAATATTAATGGAAACGGCGGAGAAGTATTGAAATCTTATTATGGGGCTAGTTTTCCAAAAGATGAGAATGATTTTATAAACTCCATTAAAATTATTAAAAATCAGCTTTTAATTGAGAATGCACGGAAATGGTATAAGAATAATTTTTCGTATTGTGAAAAATACAATATTAATATTAAAGATCTATTTTATTGGGAGCAGAGGCAAGGGATATGGGGCAGTCAATTTCCATTTGAACAAGATATTTCTTTAGAAGAAATATCACCTATGAATAACAGAGATTTCATTATGATAGGACTAAGTTTGAAAAATGTAGATATTTATTCAGATGGTTCAAGTTTATTTAGAGTTATTACCAAACTAAATTACGATAAATTACTTTCGTACCCATTTAACCCAAAGACCACTATTCAAAAGATAAAAAGCAGGTTAAAGAGTGTCCTTTTAAAATAAATTTATAATATTTTTGCATTTGATAGTTTTGGTATTACATAAATTCAAACGATTCAATAAAAAAAATTAAATTTTTGTAAGGAGAATGTAAGATGAAAGTATTAGTTACAGGTGGTGCGGGATACATTGGAAGTTATGCTGTAAAAGCACTATTAAGGCAAAATCATGAGGTAGTTGTCCTTGATAATCTTTCTACAGGATCAGAAGAAGCTTTAGTAAAAGATATCCCGTTCTATAAGGGCGACATTAGAGATAGCAATGTATTAGACGAAATATTTATAAACGAAAAAATTGATCTTGTCATGCACTTTGCAGCAAAGTTAATCGCACCTGAAAGTATACAATATTCATTAGAATATTATGATAATAATGTTAATGGTGTAAACTCACTATTAACTTCAATGAAGAAACATAACGTTACAAAGATTGTATTTTCTTCTACTGCTGCAGTTTATGGATTACTTGACAAAGAGTTAATTAATGAAAATGATATTACTAATTGTATAAATCCTTATGGCGAAACAAAGTTAGCAAGTGAAAAAATGATTCAATGGAGTCACAAATCTTATGGGCTTGAGTATATAATTTTTAGGTATTTTAATGTAGCTGGAGGGAAGAAAACAGGATATTCACCATTAAATCAAACTGTCCTAATACCTAGAATATTAAATGTTGCTAAGGGATTAGTTGATAAAGTGACTATATTTGGGAATGATTATAACACTATTGACGGTACATGTATTAGAGACTTTATTCATGTAGAAGACCTAGTAAATGCTCATATTTTAGCTGCTGAAGGATTATTTAATGGAACAACAGAAGTTGGGATTTACAATTTAGGTAATGGTAAAGGATTCTCAGTTTTAGAAACCTATGAAACTGCCAAAAAAGTTACAGGAATAAATATTCCGTTCGAGTTTTCGGAACGTAGGATAGGAGATCCCGTAAAATCCGTTGCTTCTAGTGAGAAAGCTCAGAAAAATTTAGGATGGAAACCTAAATACGATAAATTAGAAGAAATAATTTTGGATGCTTGGGAAAATTATTAATTGTTGTAATTTAGATAGGAGTGCCATAAAAAATATATTATGAACTAAATTTAACACGACTTTCTTTTTATGAAGAGGCCATGTTATTTACTTAATATTACAAGAAATTTACCGATAAAAATTATGCAAATACCTATCTAAACAAGTAAGATATAAAGGTAAGTAATTCTGACTATTTTTCATCGGAAAATAAGTTCATAATTAAAGGAGAAAAATCTTGTCCAAATCAGAAAAACGCTCATCTAAAAAAATGTCCACAGCAAAAAAAGTACTTATAATCGTACTAAGTGTACTAGTTGTCATCGGTCTAGGAATAGGCGGTTATGCATATTCAATCTACCACAATGTAAATAAAACATCAGACGCAATTTATAAAGACATAAAGAAAACAGATAAACGAAAAGAAGAAGTAAATGTTGAAAAGAAAGAACCTTTCTCTATTTTACTATTAGGGGTGGATCATCGTCCTGGTGATAAAGGTCGTTCGGATTCTATGATTGTGTTAACGGTTAATCCGAATACTAATACAACAAAAATGGTAAGTATTCCACGTGATACTAGAACTGAGATTGTTGGAAAAGGTAAAGAAGATAAAATTAACCATGCATATGCATTTGGTGGAATTCAAATGTCTGTTGATACAGTTGAAAACTTCTTGAATATTCCAATTGATTATTATCTTGAAGTTAATATGGAAGGCTTTAAGGATATTGTTGAAGCAGTAGGTGGAGTTGATGTAAATAATGACTTAGACTTTACTTATGGTGGTGTACATTTTACGAAAGGACCACTTCATTTAAATGGTGATGATGCCTTAAAGTTCACTCGTATGCGTAAGTTAGATCCACGTGGAGACTTTGGTCGAGAGCTTCGACAAAGAGAAATTCTTGAAGCGGTTATTAAAAAGGGAGCTTCAATTTCTTCTTTAACAAACTATCAATCGATTTTACAAGCAATCCAAAAGAATGTTGTGACGAATATTACTCTAGGTGATATGGTTTCGATTCAAAAGGATTACCGTCAGGCTGCGCAAAATATTAGTAAGACTCAAGTTAAAGGTGAAGGCAAGATGATTGATAAAATTTATTATTTTATTGTTCCGAAAGATGAAAAAGATAAAATATCGAATGATCTTCGTCAGCACTTAGAATTATCTTCAGAAATAAAATAACAGCTAATTCTCAAGAACCACCGTTAAAAAATAACTTTTTAACGGTGGTTCTTTTTTTATGTCATTTTTACCCCTAGGAACCTACTTTCCCTCTACGAAGATTTCAACTGAATTCACCATTTCATTCAAATCCCCTAAGAATTTAACCTACACAACCCTTTAACCACCATCATAATAATATATATATTCCTAAATGTTTAGGAGGTCTTTGCGATAAAAGGGATTATACTTGCAGGTGGTAGTGGTACTCGACTTTATCCATTAACGATGGTGACTAGTAAGCAGCTATTGCCTGTGTATGATAAACCAATGATTTATTATCCGTTATCTACTTTAATGCTGGCAGGTATTAGAGAGATTTTAATTATATCGACTCCAGAGGATTTGCCTCGCTTTGAGGCTTTATTAGGTGATGGTTCTCAGTTTGGAGTTTCGTTGAAATATAAAGTACAACCTAGTCCGGATGGGTTGGCTCAAGCGTTTATTATTGGTGAAGAGTTTATAGGAAACGACTCTGTTGCGATGATATTAGGTGACAATATTTATTATGGCAGCGGGTTACGCAGTATTTTAAAGAAAGCGGCAATGAAAGAAAATGGGGCAACTGTGTTCGGTTATCATGTACAGGACCCTGAGCGATTTGGTGTTGTAGAATTTGATGAGTCTGGGAAAGTTTTGAGTATTGAAGAAAAGCCAGTTGCTCCGAAATCAAATTATGCAGTAACTGGATTGTATTTTTATGATAATCGTGTCATTGAAATTGCTAAAAACGTAAAACCATCCAATCGTGGTGAGTTGGAGATTACTTCTGTAAATGAAGCTTATTTAAATTTGGGTGAATTAGAAGTGGAGTTACTTGGTCGCGGTTATACGTGGTTAGATACTGGAACACATGAAAGTTTAGTATCGGCAACAAATTTTGTCAAAACAATTGAAGAGCATCAAGGAATTAAAATATCTGCTCCTGAAGAGGTCGCTTATATTAATGGGTGGATTAACAAAGAACAATTATTACATTTAAGCGAATCGCTTAGTAAAACAAGTTATGGTAACTATTTACGAAAAGTTGCAAATGGAGAGATTAAATATTAGCTTAAGGGGTCATTATCAATGAAAATTACAGAAACTTTTATAAAAGGAATTGTAGTTATTGAACCGACTGTTTTTGGTGATCACCGTGGTTGGTTTATGGAAACATATAATGATTCTAAAATGAAGGATTATGGAGTGGATTTAAATTTTGTTCAAGATAATCAATCATTTTCTGCATTGAAGGGAACATTGCGTGGGTTACATTATCAGTTGTCTCCAAAAGCACAAACGAAATTAGTTCGTTGTACAAGGGGTACCATATTTGATGTGGCTGTCGATATTCGGAAAGGGAGTCCGACTTACGGAAAGTGGTTCGGTATCGAGTTAAGTGCCGAAAATAAAAAACAATTATTGATTCCAAAAGGGTTTGCCCACGGTTTTATGACTTTAACAGATGATGTGGAAGTCCAATATAAAGTTGATGAGCTATATTCACCTGAATGTGATCGTGGCATTGTTTGGAATGACCCTGTAATTCAGGTGAAATGGCCAAATAATATTTCTCCATTATTATCCGCAAAAGACAAAATCGCACCATTATTAAAGGATGCTGAAAATAATTTTTTCTATAAGGAGTAATATATATGAAGGTTTTAGTAACTGGTTACGGTGGGCAACTAGGCTTTGATGTCGTTCGAGAGTGTGAACGACATGGTTTAAATGTTAAGGGTTACAATCGACAAGAGCTTGATATTACTAATAGGGAATCAGTTTTTTCTTTAGTAGATTCATATGAACCAGATGTTATTATCCACTGTGCTGCCTATACAGCGGTAGACAAAGCTGAAGATGATAAAGAGAATTGCTGGAATGTAAATGTTGAAGGAACGAGATATTTAGTTGAAGCTGCGAAAAATCATCATTCCAAGTTCATTTATATTAGTACGGACTATGTATTTAATGGGAAAGGTGAAAGTCCTTTTAATGAAGATGACCAACCGGATCCAATCGGTTATTATGGATTAACAAAGTATGAAGGCGAAAAAGTTGTTCAATCATTAATTGAAAACTATTTTATCATTCGTATTTCGTGGGTCTTTGGGGTTAATGGGAATAATTTTATTAAAACAATGCTAAGGTTATCAGAAACTAGAGATGAATTAAATATAGTCGGAGATCAAATCGGTTCTCCAACCTATACAGTTGATCTAGCTAGATTAATAGTAGATTTAATTAAAACTGATAATTATGGAATCTATCACGCAACTAATGATGGTTATACTAGTTGGGCTAATTTTGCAAAAGAAATTTTTAAACAAACCAATAGTAAAACTTTCGTAAAATCGATTGCATCCGAAGACTACCCTACTCGAGCATCTAGACCGAAAAATTCGAGATTATTAAAACAAAAGCTAGTAGAGAATGGCTTTCAATCCTTACCTTCATGGCAAGACGCATTAGCTAGATATTTAGTTCAATTAAATAAAAGAGACGAGGTACAGTAAAACATGAAAGTAGCTGTTACAGGCGGTGCCGGATTTATCGGTGGAAACTTTGTTCAATACATGATCAATAAATACCCATCCTATTCAATATATAATCTAGATGCATTAACCTATGCAGGTGACTTAACAAAGCATAAAAACATCGAACAAAATGAAAAATATCATTTTATCAAAATTGATATTTCAAACCGTGAAGAAATCATGACATTATTTAAAAAAGAAAAGTTCGACTATGTCATCCACTTCGCAGCAGAAAGTCATGTTGATCGCTCAATTACAGACCCAGGTATATTCGTGACAACAAATGTTTTAGGAACTCAAGTTTTACTAGATGCTTCAAAAGCGATAAACGTTAAAAAATTTGTACATGTATCTACAGATGAAGTGTACGGTGATCTAGATTTTGACCCTACAACCTTTTTTACAGAAGATACACCTCTACAACCGAATAGCCCTTACTCTGCAAGTAAAGCATCATCTGATTTACTAGTTCGTGCCTATCATGAAACATATGGCTTTCCTATGAATATCACACGTTGTTCAAATAATTACGGACCCTATCACTTTCCAGAGAAGTTAATTCCATTAACAATTTCACGAGTTCTAAATGACCAAAAAGTTCCTGTTTATGGTACTGGTGAAAATATTCGTGACTGGTTACATGTTCTTGATCATTGCTCAGCTATTGATCTAGTAATGCATAAAGGAGAAAATGGAGAAGTTTACAATGTAGGTGGCCATAATGAACGGACAAATTTAGAGGTTGTTAAAACAATCATATCTACTCTTGGAAAATCTGAAGAATTAATCCAATTTGTACAAGATCGCTTAGGTCATGACAAAAGATATGCGATTGATCCAAGTAAACTAGAAAGACTAGGCTGGAAACCAACTTATAATTTTGATACCGGTATTGTTCAAACTGTTGAATGGTATGTAGATAATAAGGAATGGTGGGAAATGATTGTTTCAGGTGAGTATAAACAGTATTTTGAAAAACAATATGGTAAATAAATAGAAATGAACTTGATGAGGAAATTTCATTATAAATAATAAGAGTAATTTAGACGTTTTCTTTTCATTTGAAAACGTCTTTTTTTATTTCAGAGTATAGTAATTTAGGCTTCTTTATATATGTGGTTTATGAGTAATTTTAACTAGAACTAATAGCTTAGTTAATTCCAATTTTTTTCTAATGTTTTGGTAAATATCCCTAAATAAGATTCTTTTAATCATTTTCTAACTATAATTTTATTTACCGTTTATAAGTAACATTTTTTTATGTTATAATACATTTTATATCAATAAATGACAATTCTATTACAAAATTGTAAGTTTTTTTTATGCGAAATTTACAATTTTTTTATGCTCAAATATAATTCTTAATGTTATGTTTTTTCAGAAAAATATAATGTCGTAGATTACTAGTTATATCATTAAAAACTGATTAAAAAAAACTGCTTATTTTAATGAGAAATTAAATTTTAATTCAAGGAGGATAAGGGATGAATCAACCGTTAATCTCGGTAATTTTGCCTATTTATAATGTCGAAAATTATATTCATGAATGCTTAAATTCATTATTAAACCAAACGATTGGTTATGAAAATTTAGAAGTAATTATGGTAAACGATTGCTCTACAGATCGTACCCCTATCATTATTGATGAATATGCTGCGAAATATGAAAATTTTAAAGTAATTCATTTCACAGAGAATTCTGGTGCTCCAGGTAAACCAAGGAATGTTGGAATAGAAAATGCCACAGGTAAGTATACAATCTTTTTAGACCCGGATGACATTGTACCTGCGGATGCATATGAAAGATTAATTAACGTAATCGAAAATAGTGAGTCTGATTTTGTAATGGGTAAGATGCAAAGTTTTGATGATGAAACTAAACGTAGGCATGAACACGTTACATTTAAGCAATACCAATTACAAAAGAAATATATAGATGTAAATATTGATAATGTTCCATTTTTCTATCAAGTTAAAACAGCAATTATTTTAAAGTTAGTTAAAACTGAGTTTTTATTAAAAAATAAAATAAATTTTATTGAAGGTATGAAAAATGGTGAAGACAAATATTATGACATTCAATTATTCTCTAAAGCCAAAAAGTTCAGTTATATTCCTGAAGTAATTTATTTATATCGAGCAAGAAATGATGAGAAAAATTTATCTCTAACACAAAGAGATATTATTAGTACTGTAGAAAACGATGTAAAATCGGCTTTAATTATTAAACCTTTACTTACACAAAAAGAATTTAAATATTTTCAAATAAATGTGTTTAGATCTATTTTTTGGAAAATTGGAGATGCGGATTTTAAGAAGTTAACAAAAGATCAACAACATTATCTATTAAATTTAATAAAAGATGTAGCGGTAGGATATGATTCAGATATAACTAAGGAATATATGGAAGTAGAGGAACCAATTATTAGTTTAATTAGCTCTGGTCATATCGTGGAAGCTTTAGATTATAATCTTTTATTAATTTCTAGAAGATGGTGGTTTAAAATAAGCAAAGAACTAGAGAAAGATTATAAAAAGTCATCAAAAATAAGAAATAGTAATTTTTGGAAAGTGACCAGTCCATTAAGAAAAGTTATCAGACTTGTGAAGAGGGTGTCGTAAGTTGCAAATTAGCATCATAATTCCATTTGTAAAAGAGGAAATCAATCAAACTCTTGATTGTATTAATTCAGTTAAGGATCAAAGTATTAAACAAAATCAAATTGAATTAATCCTTTTTAATACTGAAAATGAAGTACTGAATGAAGAGACTGAGAAAACATTAACGCATCAGTTTAATGACCTAAGTGTAATAAATACAAAATTGAAGCCAAATGACCTAAATGGCAAATATGTCTTCATTTATGATCGAAAAACTAAAATAAATAAGCAGTTATTAGAAGTACTTTTAAGAATAGCTGATTCTGGTAAATATGATTGCATTTTTCCTACTGAAAATACAAAAAAATTAGAAGTGAAGCCAGTAAATATGAATGATTTTACTTATTCAGATCTAATGAGTATGAATTTAATGAGAACTATTACCTTAAAGGACTATTTTGTAAAAAATAAAATTCAAGAGTTTAATTATTTTGAATTAAAGTATTTTCAATTAAGGCAATATTTTACAAATAAAAATATTGGAACGAATGATGTATTAGCAATTAAAAATACTGAGATTAATGACGAGTATATTCATAATCAATTTCAAGAAATTAACTATTTGTTTGTAAAAATAAGAGAAGAATCCGATAAAGATCTTCAAAAATTTGCATATAGTATATTAATTAAGCAACTAATATTTTTAGTTGATAAAAAGATATTTGTCGATGAAATAGATGAAGAGATTCAAATTCAATTATTAGAACTATTACAATTAATAATAAAAGAAGTAAATTTACCTGAAACCTTAAAGAATATAAAACTAGAAGGCTATAAAGGATTTTTTGCAATCTTAAACATGAACAAATATACTGAAGCCATTAGTTATATGAAGTTGTTCCGGAGTAAGAGATACCAATATCATACGGCTAATAAATATAGTAACTATTTAGAGAAGCATCCAGGCGATCCCAGTGAAGACTTAACGTGGAAAATGACGAAACCATTACGTATAGTAAAACCTGCAATGCGCAAAGTAAAAGGATTAATATTTAAATATTTATTACTTCTAATTGTATCTTTCTATAAACTTCTATATTTAAATAAAGTGGTTTGGTTAGTTTGTGAAAGAGCCGATCAAGCTGAAGATAATGGATATTTCTTTTTTAAGTATTGTAGAGAGCAATATCCAAATAGGAAAATCTATTATATAATTGAAAAAAATTCTCCGCATTATGATAAAGTAGCTAAATTAGGAAATATTATTCATCACTCTTCCTTTAAACATAAAATTTACACACTATTAGCGGATGTATATGTTAGTGCTTGGACATTTAGTGAAAGTGGTTTTCCAAATCCTTCAAAATATTTCACCTCAAGATTTAGAGAGCAATTAAAGAACAAGTTTCAAGTATGTATCCAGCATGGCGTTATTATTCATAATATTTCTCCGTATTTATCCAAGAAAAAGTATCAACAAAATTTAATTATAGCTAGTTCAGAATTTGAAAAAGAAATTATTATGGAAACTCTAAACTATCCAAGCGATGAAGTTGAAGTAACCGGTTTAGCTAGATTTGATAATTTACATGATGCGATTACGAAAAGACAAATATTAATTATGCCAACTTGGAGACGTCATTTATTTAAAATAAATAAAAAACAATTCTCTAATTCGGAATACTTTAAGACGTATAAAAAGTTAATATCAAATAAAAAGTTTCAAGATTTTATTAGTAAGGAAAATATTCAGGTTAAATTCTATATTCATCATCAGATGCAACGGTTCTTGGAAAACTTTATTGTAGAACATCCAAATATTGAATTCTTATTAAAAAAAGATGCCAAAGTTTCAGATCTACTAAAAGAATCGAAGTTATTATTGACTGATTACTCATCAGTTTCAAGTGATTTCTTTTATATGAATAAACCAGTAGTATTTTATCAATTTGATCCACATAAAAATCATCATGCACCTACTGAACAAATTAAATATAGTGATCTAGGAATTATAGTTAATAATGAAGAAAAGTTGCTTGATGAAATCATTAAAATCTCAAATAGGGATTTTACAGCAGATCAAGTATATCAACAAAATTCGAGAAAAATATTTAAATATAAAGACACAAATAATTCAAAGAGAATATTTGAAGCAATTGAAACGTCTTATCACAATTTCAAAACTAAGAAGAACATTAAATAAATCAAAAAGAGGGTGATTGAATATCACCCTCTTTTTTTATTTCGTTAATTTTATTAATTGAGCAATAAAATTCTTATAATAATTTGGTTCAAAATGCAAGTGGAAAATACCCCAAGCATGATCTGCAATAGAAATATAGTTTTGTTTTACATTTATTGTTGAAACCTCGTAATTTGAAACCACGTAGTCATCCAATTGGTCCCAAAAGGCATTTAATAAATCGATATCAGTGTTAGAAATAATTTTCTTAATGCTATGGTCCTTATCATAGTACATACCAGTAAATCTAGCTTTGTGAAGTATTATTTTACAATTCGGAAGTTCTCTATTAATAATTTGTAAAAATTGATCAATTGTTTGCTTCCAAAGTGTAAAATATTCGCTAAGGTTAGTATTCAAATTAAATGTATTGACTTCGTTTAATTCTCTATAAAATGATGTTTTAGTGATTTTCCAACGATTATTAGTAATATATGAACTATTCGTCTTTAAACAACCAAAATATACATCCCCAAAGAAATCAAGAATGAGAGCTTCAGGCTGCTTACTGATTAAATCATTTAAAAAGTTCTTTTCTAAGTCATCGAAAACATCATTTTGCTCATATTCATTTAAGTTGTCAATTTTCTCTCTATTATATGGAATCGGATTACTCATTAAACTAATGATTGACGATTGATTTTGATAGCGAAGTACTTCAAAATGATTTCTATAATTTAAGTTAAATTTACTATTAAAATTATCTCGTGTAACACAAGATCCGAATGCAGCGATTTTTAATTTCTTTTCATTGCTTTTTATAGAAATAATGTTCTTATTTAATAAAAGAGAAAAATTTTTAGTTTGATGATTAGCTTCATTCTCAGTTAATAAGTTAATTAAAACTATAATATTTTTGTTTAATGTAATTTGTACAAAAAGTTCTAAGTCGGTAGATTCAGGATAGCTATTTAATAAATCAAATACATTAAAGGTTGAACACAAAATTTCATTGTTATTTCCAATATGTGTACTATATGAATGAGTATTAATCGCTAGTTCGGTTTTGATTTGATTGAATTGTTTTTGATTAGTAATAGAAAGTTGGACAAAATCTTCATAACAATCTGCTTTAACTAGATTAAAATGTAATTTATCTTGTGTTAAGTAAAGAGCAATACGATTATCACTTGTTATATATGTCTTTACATAATAAATGTTTAGAAGTTTTGAGCTCATATATTTAGTTGGCATTTCAAGATTACGATTAATTTCTAATGGTAATAATTCAGCATCTTTAGCTAAATATAAATCAAAAATCTCGATTGGATATAATTTAATATTTTTTATATCAGAAAAGTTAATATCTACTATATATTGATTATCAATCTTTTTGTTTAAGCTTTGCAATATTTCACTACTTACTTTCATATGTTTATTTGGCCTCTGTTTTAAGACTAATGAGGAGGATTCATTTAAAACCCCGTTTGTATCTTCTATGTAAAGTCTAATTCCATCTTTTAAGTATTCAATTTTTTTTAGCATAAAGCCGCCCATCCCATTTAATTAAAATATTTTTTGAATTCGTAAAAAAATTTACGAAACGCTAACAGATATTAACATTAACATTATGATTATTATTATTAAACAAGACAATAGTTTTTTTAATAATTACCTAAATGAATGTTAACTAGAATTTAAGATTATTTTCTAAGAATCATATATTACAAGAAGCTACACTTCGGTGATTGCATTCTCTTACCATTGGAAAAGAACAATACAGTTGGGGATTTTTTATATTTTAAAACATTCTGATGCACTACTAATTTAGTAAATCTTATCATTATACTTTTTACATACTTTTAACATGGATACTCATGTAAATTCACAAAAAATCGTTAATCTTTAATTAATAAAATTTTCTTTTTTTAATAAACACGTCTTACTTACGGTGTTTATCTTATTGTTCTGGAGGTTTGAAATGAAGAATAGTGAATTATTGAATAGTAGTCATGTAGATTCAACAACTGTAAATTTTAAACCAAATTTAATAGAGGTTTCGAATGAGGATTTCGATGCGAATCTTGAACGACAAAATGAATTGTTAATGAAACAAAACCAGTTCCTATCTGATAAGGTAATGGAATTGGAAAAAAGAATGGAAGAGCAATTATTTCGGCAGTTGGATTTAATTGTAGAGCATGAGGAGTTTATGATGGGGCTCGATGATTATGTTCTTGTAAACGAAGTAAAACAGTCGTTTGGTTCGTATGAATATGAAAAATTGCAGGAGGAATATCAAAAGCTGCAATTAAATTATGAAACGTTTAGGAACTCAAAGTTTGGAAAATTGGCAAGGAAGTATTGGAAGTTGTTGAAGTATTTAAAAAGAAAATGAGGGGACATTCATGCTAAAAGAATCAATAGAAAAACAAATTACTCGATTACGTAATGAAAAGTATGATACAAAAATGATGCTGCAAAAATTAATGAATGTGGATGAACCCTTCTATTTTAGAAACCATGAGTTACTTTCTTTTTCAGCGGATGATTTTATAGTTAGTAAGGGCGTTCAAAAATTTCAAAAGGAAAAGGAAGTTCTATTTAATAATAAACTAGTAAGGCAGACTGCTGTCATTGATTATATAGATGAAACAAAATTAAGGAATTTACTTTTTAGTGAAGGTAGAAGTAAATTATTTACTAGATTTGCGATCACAGGCTTTGTCAGTGGTAAAAGTGAGGTTGTTTGTGAGTTACGACTAGTAGATTACGAGAACAACTCAAGTACATTAAGTTTTCAGATAGACGAGGTAATTGATCTATCTGAATTTAGTCAAAAAGGGATTCAATCGGTTTCTTTTTCGATTTACATGACAGGTGCTGCCACGCTTCATCTATTCCATGCTAAATTAATGGGTTCATATAAAAAGAATGAAAGAGAAAATATTCACCTAATTAAACAGAAGAAAGAAATTAAGGACTTTCGAGTTGGGTTTATTGCGGACGAATTTACAACACGATGCTTCGATTATGAATTTCAACTTGTAAAAGTCACTCCTGAGAATTGGTTAGATGAGTTCAAAAAGCATCGAATCGATTTCTTCTTTTGTGAGTCTGCATGGCTTGGAAACGAAGGAGCTTGGAAGGATAAGATCGGTACGAAAAATCACAGAAATCATACGAAACTATTAAAATTAGTATATTGGTGTAAAGAACACTATATCCCCACCGTTTTTTGGAATAAAGAAGATCCGTTCCATTACCAAGCTTTTATCGATACTGCTAAGCACTTTGATTATGTATTCACGACTGATTTTGAATCAGTTCAGAACTATGTAGATGAAGGCTGTGAAAATGTTTATTGTTTACCTTTTGCAGCTCAACCAAAAATTCACAATCCAATTGAATATATTCCACGTAAAGAGAAAGTAGTTTTCGCTGGAGCATATTACGGTAAAAAGTTTCCCGAGCGTACGAGTGCGATGGAGAAGCTAGTAAATTCTTCAAAGGAATATGGATTGGATATTTATGACCGAAACTATCATAATCCATCAAGTCCAAATCAATTTCCAGATGAGTATAAGCCATTTATTGTTGGAAACTTAAAACAAAATGAAATCGACATTGCATATAAAGGATATAAAGTAGCACTAAACGTAAATAGTATTACGAAATCTCCGACAATGTTTGCCCGGAGAGTATTTGAGTTATTGGCAAGTAATACCCCAATCATTAGTTCCCATTCAGAAGGGATTCACAGAATGTTTGGAGACATTGTAACTGCTACAGATGATGAAAAACTGATGAAGCAACGACTTTCAAACTATTATGCAGATGAGACCTTCTATAAGAAAAATCGTTTACTCACATTGCGAAAAGTATTAGAAGAACACACTTATACGAATCGAGTGGAAGATTTATTAAATATTATCAATCTACCATATGAGAAATATGCAGAAAGTGCTACGTTAGTAGGGATTGTTAGAAGTAAAGCTGATTATGAAAAGTTAATCGCGATTTACGATAGACAAGGAATTAAACAAAAAAAGCTAGTAATCTTACTCGATTTATTTGATGGCTATTTAGACATTTTTAATCAAAACAATCACGGGGATATAAAAACTTACCTTATTGACTACTGCCATCATTATTTTAGTTTGAATGATCTTGTTGATTCGAATTATATTGCTCCAATTAATCTTGATCATTATTATGGAGAAAATTATTTAAGAGACATGATGTTAGCTACAAAGTATACGAATGATACGATTATTGCAAAAGGCAATGGAAATAGCTATAACTACGTAAATGATTGCCATATTGATGAAGCATTGATTTGTAAAAAGGCGACAAGATTTATTCGTCCAAGTGAATTTATCAGTCTTTTAGACAACAAATCAACAATTGGCCATTTCTCAAAAGCTGGCGTTCAATTTTTTGAAATTGATGAGTTTAATTTTTATCGAGATGCCTATGAACAAGCCATTAGCCGAGACAAAATTGAGAGTATTTTAGTATAAGGAGCTGTTTTTATGAAACTGGCGGTTATAGGGCATGATTTAAAATTTATTAACGAAGCGATTAAGAGGTTTGAAGCTAGAAATGACATTGAAATAAAAATAGATTTATGGGAAGGCCATACAATTCATCAAGTTGGCAAAAGTTTAGAAATCGTTAATTGGGCGGATGTTCTTTTTTGCGAGTGGGGACTTGGAAATGTACTTTGGTATCAGGAGCATAAAAAAGATCATCAAGTATTGATTGTTAGAATGCATCGTTTTGAAATGAATACGCCTTTCCCGGAAAAATTTGATTTTACGAAAATTGATAAGATTATTGCGATTTCTTCTTATATATTTGAGGAATTCCATCGAGTTGCAAAAGTTCCTAGAGAAAAGATGATTGTCATTCAAAATGGTGTTGATGTAGATCGATTCCATTTACCTAAGCAATATGATGCAGATTTTCGAATTGGATTACTTGGTTATGTACCGAAGTTAAAACGATTAGATCGAGCGCTTGAGATATTTGAAAAGTTATACGAAAAAGACAACCGATATACTCTTTCGATAAAAGGAAAGCATCCGAAAGAGTTTCCGTGGGTCTGGAATAATCAACAAGAGCAGGATTATTATACAAGTTTATTTAGAAAAATTGAGAAATCCCACTATCGTAATCAAGTTCAGTTTGAAGAGTGGGGAGATTCAGCGGAATGGCTCGAGTCGATTGGTTATGTCTTATCAGTTAGCGATTATGAAAGTTTTCACTTAGCACCTGTTGAAGGGATGGCTTCTTGTGCTGTGCCAATTGTATTAAATCGTGAAGGAGCTCGAACGATATTCCCTGATGAGTATATTTTTGAATCACTCGATCAAGCAGCGCAGTACATCGCGGATAGTAGAAAAAGATCTAGGAAAGAACTAGTTGAATTTGTGAAGGAAAATTACTGTATGGATAAAATGTGTTCAGAGATTTTGAGTCTAATTGATGAGTTACAAGTAAAATTAGTTCATTAAGTATTTCGAAAGAGCACAGTGAATTCTTAAGTAGAAGGAACTGTGCTTTTTTCTTCTATTATTATTACATCGAGTATGAATGAATTCAAAATGTGGGAAACTAAGTGTATAGAATTAAATAATTATTAGTTAAAGAACATTTTAGGGATTAAGACGATTAACTTTTAAAATTAGTCCTGTAGATAGAGGAATAAACGTTATTTTTCATGGTAAAAAATGTCTTTATTTCCTCAGTTAAGATACAATAGATAGATACATATTTCAATAAGCCGATTTGTTTTGAAAGGGGAAAGAATTTTGACTGTTAAAGTAATGACAATTTTTGGAACAAGACCAGAAGCGATTAAGATGGCGCCACTAGTGCTTGAGCTAGCTAAGCATCCTGATCAAATAGAATCCATTGTGACGGTTACAGCTCAGCATCGTCAAATGTTGGATCAAGTTCTCGAAATTTTTGAAATCACACCTGATTATGATTTAAATATAATGAAGGATCGCCAAACTTTAATCGATGTAACAACGCGAGGTTTGGAAGGTTTAAATAAGATTATGCAAGAAGTAAAGCCGGATATTGTATTAGTTCATGGTGATACGACAACTACTTTTATTGCTAGTCTTGCAGCTTTTTATAATCAAATTGCAATTGGTCATGTTGAAGCTGGTTTACGTACTTGGGATAAGTATTCGCCTTACCCAGAAGAAATGAACCGTCAATTAACTGGTGTCATGACGGATTTACATTTTTCTCCTACGACAAAATCAGCACAAAATTTGTTAGCTGAAAATAAAAAGGAAGAAACAATTTTTATTACTGGTAATACTGCGATTGATGCACTTAAAACAACAGTAAAAGAAGAGTATGCTCATCCTGTTCTTGATCAAATTGGTAATGACAGATTAGTCTTAATGACTGCTCATCGTCGTGAAAATTTAGGAGAACCAATGAGAAATATGTTTAAAGCGATTAAGCGCTTAGTCGAAAAACATAACGATATTCAAGTTGTGTACCCTGTACACATGAATCCTGTTGTTCGTGAAATTGCTAATGAAGTTTTAGGAAATGACAATCGAATCCATTTAATCGAACCACTAGATGTGATTGATTTCCACAACTTTGCGGCAAGATCGCATTTAATCCTAACTGATTCTGGTGGTGTACAAGAAGAGGCACCTTCATTAGGCGTACCAGTTCTTGTTTTACGTGGTACGACCGAACGCCCTGAGGGAATTGATGCTGGTACTTTAAAGCTTGCTGGAACTGACGAAGAAGTGATTTTCTCGTTAGCTGATGAACTGTTGTCAGATGATGAGGCACATGCAAAAATGTCAAAGGCATCTAATCCGTATGGAGATGGCGAAGCTTCTAGAAGAATTGTTGAAGTGATTATTCAACATTTTAAAAATAAAACAAAGTAATCATATGTAAGGAAAGACTATCTTTGAAAAATTTTCAAAGATAGTCTTTTTTATTTTTAACTATTTTAAGTGGAAAAAGATCGTGATTAAAAATAACCCCTTTTAATTAAGTACTTTTCCTAAATAAAGATAGATACGATTAAAAGGGATTTTTTCTGTGTATTAGGTTTTTAGTTTGAATGAGTATTACTATATTTAAAAAGTTATTTATTTTGTTACATTTTGAATAAATTTAAATTAAATCTCTAAAGTTAACTATATGATAATTGTGTCTGTTGATAAAATTTATGTTTGTTAGTGATAAATTCAACAATAGAAAGGACTAGATTATGCTTTTCAGTTCAACTGTATTTTTGTTTGTATTTCTACCTATCGTTTTACTAGTATATTTTGTACTACCACGTATTTTTCGAAACGCATGGTTGTTAGTATCTAGTTTAGTTTTTTATGCATGGGGAGAGCCAAGGTTTGTATTGGTTATGTTCCTTTCAATTATTATCAATTATGTATTTGCGTTAATTGTTGATGCAAATCGAAATAAGAAAACGAAAATAAAGTGGATTATGGCAGCGATGCTTGTGGCCAATTTGGGATTATTATGTTTCTTCAAATACTCCAACTTCTTTGTTGATAATATAAATTTATTGTTTAACACAAATATTACGATTCCTCTAATACCTTTACCGTTGGGAATTTCTTTTTTTACTTTCCAAGGAATTAGTTATGTAGTCGATGTTTATAGAAAAGATGGTGCTCTACAAAGAAATCCATTGAATATGGCTACCTATAAAACATTATTTCCACAATTAATTGCAGGTCCGATTGTTCGTTATCAAACTGTTTCACATCAAATTACAGATCGAAAAGAAACTTTAGAGAAATTTGCTTATGGAACGAAGCGATTTATTATTGGATTAGGTAAGAAAATGTTTTTGGCTAATAATTGCGGTTGGGTCGCAGATCAAATTTTTGCACAAAATCCACATGACATGTCCATTGGTTTAGCTTGGATTGGCATTATTGCTTATTCTTTACAAATTTACTTTGATTTTTCCGGTTATTCAGATATGGCGATTGGTTTAGGAAAAATGTTCGGATTTGATTTTCTAGAAAATTTCAACTACCCGTATATTTCAAAATCAGTAACTGAGTTTTGGAGAAGATGGCACATTTCATTAGGAACATGGTTCAGGGACTATCTATATATCCCGTTAGGTGGAAATCGTATTTCTCCTTTACGAACGTATATTAATCTTTTTATTGTGTGGTTTGCTACAGGTTTTTGGCATGGAGCAAGTTGGACATTTATCGCATGGGGTATTTATTACGGTATACTAATCATGCTAGAAAAAGCTTTCCTCGGTGATATTTTACGAAAGTTGCCTAATGCAATTCAGCATATTTACGCTACATTCCTAGTCGTAATTGGATGGGTATTTTTTCGTTCAGAAACATTTAGTTATGCGTTTGATTATATTAAAACAATGTTCGGTTTAAATCATACAGTTGTTTGGGATTCAAATGCAGCATATTATTTTGTTGAATATGGTGTTCTAATAGGACTAGCTATAATTGGGGCAACTCCTTTATTGAAAATCTTCGCAGATAAAATCATGATTCAGTCAGAATCCAGTTTTGCTGTAAGAATTTTCGGTCGTAATATTGGGTTAACAGGTTATTATTTATTAGTTCTTGGTATTTCAATTATTTGTGTTGTTTCTAACACATTCAATCCATTTATCTATTTCCGTTTCTAGTAAGTTGGAGGTTTAAAATGCAAAGTAATCGATTTCAGGTTAATAATTTCTTAGTTATAAGTTTCCTATTTATCATTTTTGCTGGGGCTATTTATGTTTGGGTTAAAGGTGATTTGAAGTATTCTACGATTGAAAATAGAGAACTTGCACAAATGCCAAAAATGAGTTTAAAAAAGTTAGCTTCAGGAGAATATTCAAAAGAATTTGAGCTTTATTTTAATGATCAATTTCCTGGTAGATTGAAATTAATTGAAGCGAATGCAACAATCAATAAAGATTTATTAGGTCAGAATGTTGTACAAGATGTATATGTTGCCAATAATGGTTTATTATTATCTACTGTGCCTAAACAAACAAAAGAAAGTGCAAAAGTCATTGCAAATAGAATTAATAAATTTGCACTACAAGCATCAAAACTTGGAGTGAACACTTATTTTAGTCTAGCACCAAATAAATCAGTGACATTTGAAGACCAATTCCCTTCATACTTTCCTAGTTATGGGAATGAGGCGTCAGATTATCTTTTTAGTTATATTGATCCGATTGCACACCCTTTAGATCTCAGAATTACAATGAATAAACATAAAAATGAACCCAATTTATATCCTTTTACTGATCATCATTGGAAGGCAAAGGCTGCATTTTATTCATATCAAACAATCATTAATACAATTTATATGAATTCAAATGAAGTTGGAAAAGCAATGAACGCGGATGATTTCATTTGGAAAGAAGAAGGCTTACCTTTTTACGGTTCGGATGCTCGTAAAACGACGAGAGCAAATGTAACGAAAACAGATACAATAACTGTCGTAAAAAGTAAGGAAAAACAGGATTTAAATGTCTGTTACAATGCTATATGTAATAGAGGTTTATATGCAGAAGAACCATTGAAAAATGTTAGTCTCTATACAAATCGATATGTTACTTACATGGGTGGGGATCATCCTGAAACAGCGATTTATAACGATAAAGTAAAGAATCGAAAATTATTGATTATTAAAGATTCTTATGCAAATGCAAGTATACAATTTTTTGTTAACCATTATAAAGAAACAAGGGTTCTTGACTTGAGATATTATAATAAAATGCCTATCATTGATTATATTAAAAAGTATAAAATAGATGATGTAGTCATTATGAATAATGTTAATTCTATTTATGTAACACCGACATTAACAAATTTTGATAATCCTGGTCAAGGAGAAAATCAATAAATACAATGTATCTTCCGGGTGGGACAATTGAAAAGGGATGTCATAAGAGAAAATTCTTTATGCATCCCTTTTTTCTAATTGGGAAGAAAACTCAAAAACAATTAAATAGAAAAATAGAAGTAAAAAATTTGCAAACATATTCTATACTGTACTTTATTCATTAATCACAAGATTAATAGGCATTTATTCGTTTTTAAAGTAAAATAGATTTATAGTCTTTCATTTCTAATATAATGGTTTAGCCATTCAATAAAGGGGTCTAATGATTAAACTCTAGGAGTGATTAATATGAAGAAAGTAAGAAAAGCGATTATTCCAGCTGCGGGCCTTGGTACACGATTTTTACCTGCAACAAAAGCAATGCCGAAAGAAATGTTACCGATCGTAGATAAGCCAACTATTCAATACATCGTTGAAGAAGCAATTGAATCGGGTATAGAAGATATTATCATTGTAACTGGTAAAGGAAAGCGCGCGATTGAAGACCATTTTGATCGAGCATTTGAGTTAGAACAAACTTTATATGAGAAAGAAAAGTACTCTCTTTTAGAAGAAGTAAAAATTCCTTCAAATATTGAGATTCATTATATACGTCAAAAAGAACCAAGAGGATTAGGTCACGCAGTTTGGTGTGCACGTAATTTTATTGGAGATGAACCATTTGCGGTTTTACTTGGTGATGATATCGTTGATGGAGAAATTCCAGCTTTAAAACAATTAATTGATCAATACAATACAACCTATTCATCGGTCATTGGTGTTCAATCTGTAGCTAGTGAAGAGACTCATCGATACGGTATAGTTGACCCATTATTACAAAATGGTAGGAGATACGAAGTAAAGAATTTTGTTGAAAAACCAGCTCCTGGAACAATTGATTCGAATTTAGCCATTTTGGGTAGATATGTACTGACACCAGAAATTTTTATGTTCTTAGAAGAACAAAATATTGGTGCTGGCGGAGAAATTCAATTAACTGATGCAATTCAAAAATTAAATCGAATTCAACGTGTATTCGCTTATGATTTTGAAGGAACAAGATATGATGTAGGTGAAAAACTAGGGTTTATAAAAACAAACATTGAATTTGCATTAAAGAAAGAAGAAATAAGAGAAGATTTGATTAACTATTTAAAAAAGATTCTTTCAGTAGAAGTTCAGCTTTAATCATTACAAATAAAAACGACTAAACCTTTTGTTACAGTAAAACAAAGTTTAGTCGTTTTTTTCGATATGGTTTTAATTCCTTAATCATTCAACATCCTTGTTAGCTTGTTGAATGTAATAGTTCAATGTTTTTTCAAGACCTTCATACAAAGTGTAGGCTGGCTGCCAATTTAATAATGAGTGTATTTTTTCATTTGTTAAATAGCTATCACGAATATCGCCACTACGTTCATCTTGGTATTGAACTTCAATTTTTCGGTTAAGAATTTGTTCAGTAACCTCTAATAATGTATTTAAAGATGTTTTTATGTTTGTACCAACATTACATACATCATTTGCTGGTTGTTCTCCTGCATTAAAGTTTGCTGAAGCAATATCTTCTACGTAGATATAATCTCTAGTTTGCTCGCCGTCTCCGAAAACCGTAAAAGTAGAATTTGATATGATTTTATCCATCAGAATACTAATAACTCCACCTTCACCTTTTGGATCTTGGCCAATACCATAAACATTGGCATATCTAAGAATAGTAAAAGGGATTTCATATAATTGATGGTATACATTTATGTAATATTCAGGTGTTAATTTTGAAATGCCATAATAAGAAATAGGGTGTTTTTGATGGTTCTCATCCACTCCTAAATAAACCGGATTACCATAAACAGCTGCTGAAGAAGCATAGACAAGTGCTACTTCTTTTTCTTCTTTTAGTTTGCGTACAGCCTCTAATAAATTGAGTGTACCTAAAATATTAATTTTTGCGTCTTCTAAAGGATGTTGGATTGAAAATTGAACATCGATTTGTGCAGCGTGATGATTGATTATATCTGGTTTTTCTTTTAGTACAATATCAATAAATTTAGAATTACAAATACTTTCTTCGTAAAAAGTAACATTTGGTGGAAGAGTAGCTATGTTTCCACTTGAAAGATCATCTACAACTACAACTTGGTAACCTTTGTCTATATACATTTTTACAAGATTCGAACCAATAAAACCAGCACCGCCTGTAATTAAGATCTTTTTCATAAAACTTCTCCTTAAATAATGGACTAGCAATCATAGATTTCCTTATATATTAACTAAAATTATGATATTAATTTTACCATAGTAATACAAACTAGACCATGTAAAATAACTAGTACTTGAAGAGCTTTCATTATTTAATTAAAGTTTGAATTAATCGTTTAGCTGATTGACCGTCTTGATATTTGTTAAATCGATGATTAAATTCAGTTACTTTTTGAAGATCATAGTTATCTTCTTTTATAATGTTAATGATTTCATCCGTTGTTCTGACAATCGGTCCTGGAACAAACTCATCGTAATCATAGAAAAAGCTTCTTTCATCTAAGTATTCTTCAAGGTCATATGCATAAAAGATCATTGGTCGTTCCAAAATTGCATACTCAAATACAAGGGATGAGTAATCACTGATTAGTATATCTGTAAGATAAAGTACTTCGTTCATATCATGATTGCCTAGGTCAATGACAAAATCTCTTGCTTCTTGTGGAATGACAATCCCTTTTTTTACGGCTGGATGTAGTTTAAGGACTAGTACATACTCATCTTGGAGTTTATTGGCCATTTGGATTAGATCTAATTGTAAATTAAAATTCTTTCGCTCTTTAGGGCTACCTCTAAATGTAGGAGCATAAGTAATAATTTTTTTACCTTTCAACATTGGATACTTATTAAAATATCTATTTTTTACTGACTCTAACATCTCTTCATTATAAAAAAAGTCAGTTCTTGGTAAGCCTAAAGCTAAAACCCTCGATTCAGGAACGTTAAATGCCTCTGCATAAAAGGGAATAATTTCATCGCAAGAAACGATCACATTGGAATAGGAAGTATGTGCTTTTATTTCAAATTCCTTACTATTACTATCTTTATAGCCTACTGCGCTAAGTCCAAATTTTTTGAAGGCTCCACATGCATGCCATACTTGAATGACTTTCGTATCTTTTCGTAAATTTACATTATAAAGAGGTCTGTGATAATCATTCAGTATTACATATTTAGCACGTCCAAAATCATAATACATTTTACATAGTTCAGAGAAATTACGCTTTCGAATAAAATGGCCAATAATTTTGTACTCTGGTTTAGTTTTAATCAGTCCTTCGTATATAAAATAATAAGAGTCTTGAAGTCCAGTTGATTTATTTGAAGCAAATATAATCTCATCTTTCATTGGGAGCATTTTTGCAAAATTTAGAACAACCCGTCTAGCGAAGGCACTTTTTAACCGACTTGAGAATTTGTTTTTCCTTTTTTTATTTGCTTTCATTCTAACAAGGCTATTAATAGGAGATAAACTATTTTTTCTGACGGCCTCCAAACAAGAATTAACCTCTAGTTTAAATTTAGAAGTTATTAATTGATGAGCCATTTCTGGATTTAATCTTTCTTCCCAAACTTTTAGTAAGTCTAAATGAATTCGTTTTGCTTCTGGACTCATAAAATGATATCGATTAACGATTTCGTAGGAAAGAATCCGAGGTATCGCTGGGATTTTGTTATAAAGATGAATATCAATTTTATTTACAAATTCCAAAAAAAGCTTTAAACTCTCGACTTGTGTCTCTGTCTCCATACTTCGAATCGCACTGTTAACTGCTGGCCATATGTCTGCCATTACAATTCTTTGGTAGTAATGCGCTTTTAATTGATTGCGTTCAAATTTGTTTATAATGTATTGATCCCAAAGAGGATCGGAAATTGAAAGACTCTTTAGGATATCATTTAAGACCTTAACAGAATTAACTCTGACAATTTGAGATAAAGAAATATTGTCTTCAGCTTCTCTAGAACGATAGTAATAAATAACTTTATCAACGGTGAAAATTCGATTGGCCTTTAAGTATGCTTCTATAATAAAAGGGTGGTCCTCAGTTACTTTAATATTTTTAGGAAAATTGATATTTTTGACATGGGTAGCTTTAAAAAGTTTATTACATGGTCCAAGAGAATAGAGTAGTCCTGGGGTTGAGATTAATGACTTTTCTCCAGGTATATTTACTCCATTACTAACATGACTACCAATAAACCATTTATGAGTACTATTAAAGCTTAACGATTGCCCTGTAACAACATCTGCATTTTCATCAAGAGCTGCTTGGTACATTGCTTCGATCGCATCGTGAGGTAATAAATCATCAGAATCGACAAAGCCGATATACTCACCTCTAGCAATCTTCTTTCCATTATTTCTAGCTACACCAGGTCCGCTATTATCTTGAATACCTAATACAATATTAGGGTAATCTTTTGCATATTGTTTTATTAATTCAACACTTTGATCACTAGAACCATCGTCTATAAATATAATTTCTATATTTTTAAGTGATTGATTCACTAAGGATGAACAGGTTACTTCAATATATTCCTCTACATTGTATACAGGGATGATTAAACTAACTTTAACGTCCTTTAAATCAGGGTTGATTATTAATTCAAAACTCATCAATTTTTCCTCATTTCAAACGATTAAATAAAAGTTTATTTATTAGTTAAAAGTAATTTTGTCAAAAATATTGGAAATTATTCCTTCTTAAAGGATTTATGAATAGGTTAAGCAAAAGTAAAGGCAAGTAAACAGATAAATCCACGGATTTAAATGTTTACTTGCCTTTAACAAATTATTTAATTAGCGTTTCTACGAATCTTTCTGAAGCTCGTCCGTCAGCTATTTCATTGAAACGTTGGTTGAATTCTTTCACTTTATTTAAATCAAACTGATCTTTTTGAATTAAATCGATAATCTCATTTGTAGTTGAAGTAATTGGACCTGGTACAAAATCATGATAATCATAGAAGAAACTTCTTTCTTTCATGTAGTTCTCATAATCATATGCAAAGAAAATAACAGGTCTTTCAAGTAATGTATACTCAAATAATAAAGAAGAATAGTCGCTTATTAAAATATCTGTCATTAATAATACTTCATTAATATTTTCATTACCTAAATTCAATACAAAATCACGAGCAGATTCAGGGATTTTTACATTATTCGTAACTGCTGGATGCAATTTTAGTACAAGTACGTAATCTTCCCCTAATTTTTCTTGCATTGCAGCTAAATCAAGTTCTAAATGAAACGTTTTTCGATCTCTTGGGTTTCCTCGGAATGTAGGAGCATAAGTAATAATTTTTTTATCTTTTAATTTTGAAAATCTATTTAGGAATTTTCTACGAACATATTCCTTTGTTTCGTCGTCAAAGAAAAGGTCAGTTCTAGGTAGTCCTAAAGGTAAAACATTTTTTTGATCAATATCAAATGCTTCAGCGTAATGAGGTACAACTTCATTCGTTGAAACAACAACTTTTGTATAAGGTTTGTGAGCATTTGTTTCAAACTGTTTTGGATTACTATCTGCAAAACCTACTGCACTATGTCCAAACTTTTTAAATGCACCACAAGCATGCCACATTTGAATAACTTCTGTTTCTTTTCTAAAATTCATTTTATAAATTTGGCGGTGATAGTCGTTTAGAATAATATATTTAGCACGGCCAAATTGGTAGTATGTTTTACATAAATCAGCGAACTCACGTTTCTTAAAGAAGTCATCAACTACTTTATATTGTGGGCGCTTCGTTCTAATTTGCTCGTAAATGAAAGGATATGAATCATCAAGACCTTTCGATTTATTTGATGCAAAAACGATTGTATTATCTGCAGGTAGTAAACTAGCAAACTTAAAAACTACTCGACGTGCAAATGCACTCTTAAGACGGCTCTTAACTTTATTAATACGTTTTCTGCGATCTCGTTTACTAATATGACTCTGAATTGGCTTGATCGAATTTTTTTGTAATGCTTTTAAACACAACTGTGTATCAAATTTTCTATTAGAGTTTTTCAATGTATGCATAGTACCTGGGTTACTAAGTTTTACCCATTCTTTTAACCAGTTTAAATGCAGTTCCTTTGCCTTTTGCGATAATAAGCTATAATGAGGAACTAATTCGTATGAAGTGATTCTAGTTAAAGCAGGTACTTTATTATATAACTTAAAGTCAATTGTCTTTAGCCAATCATAAATTAATTGAAATGCTTCTTCTTGGATTGAAGCATCTTTTGAACGAACCGCGCTCATAATAGCAGGCCATAAATCAGCTGTAACGATACGATGGTAATAAACACCCATTACATCTAATCGCTCTAGCTCGTTCGGTATTAAATTATTCCATAATTGATTAGAATAGCTCAAACTTTTTAAGATATCACGTAAAACCTTAACTGAATCAACACGTACTACTTGTGAAAGAGAAAGATTTGACTCTTCTTCACGATTACGGTAATGATAGATTACTTTATCAACTGTAAAAATTTTATTTGCTTTTAAATAAGCTTCAATAATAAATGGATGGTCTTCTGTTACTCTAATATCAGTTGGGAATGACATATCTTTAATTAGAGTAGCTTTAAACATTTTGTTACAAGGACCTAATGAATATAATAGTCCTTTATTTGCAACAAGTGATTTCGTACCAGGAGTATATACACCATTGTTGACATGACTAGCAATATACCAAGAACGAGTACTATTAAAGCTTAGAGAAGCACCTGTAACTACTTCAGCATCCTCAGTTTTTGCTGCTAGATACATAGTTTCTAATGCATCCTCAGGTAATAAATCATCTGAATCAACAAAACTAATGTATTCACCTTTAGCCAAAGTCAATCCATTATTTCTTGCAACACCAGGACCAGCGTTTTTCTGAATTGCATATAGTATATTTGGATATAAGTTTAAAAGGTCATTAATGATGTTTGGCGTCTGATCAGTTGAACCATCATCAACTAATATAATTTCAATCGGACTTAATGTTTGTTTGGCAAGTGATTCAATTGTCTCTTTAATATAATTTTCTACATTATATACAGGAATAATGATACTAACCTTAGGTTGATCTATTTTAGATGGTCTTACTACTTCAAAATTCATTTTAGGTAATTTCTCCTCATTATTAAAATAGTGTATGAGTTATATGATTAACATAAAAAAGAGGAGAGCAGTATCCCCTCTAATTTTATATTATATTTTCCATTCCATAACTGATTTTCCCCAGTTAGTTGTTAAATCACGTTCGAATGCATTATGAATATCATCGATACTACGAATTTCATTTACATCTCCAATTAGAGTCTCTAAGTATTCGACTACTTCAGGATTCTCATGAAGGAAGTTAACAGTTTCAACGAAGTCAGAGCGTCCGCTTCGACTGCTACCTATTAAAGTAATTCCTCTTTCAAGGATCATTCGGGTATTGATTTCAACAGGATATTCAGATACGCCAAGTAATGGAATCGAGCCTTCTGGTTGAATGTGGTTAATAATTTGTTCTACAGCGTATTGACTACCAATACCACCTACACATTCAAAAGCATGGTCGACTGTTACATCTTCAGGAACTTCATCAATTTGATACGTTTCATCTGCAAATGAGAAGTAGCTTAATTTTGAATGGTTTTTACCAAATACATATACTTTACTTTCTGGATAACGCTTTTTTAGGATCAGAGCAGTTATAAATCCTAAGTTTCCATCACCCCAAACGCCTAAAACATCACGACGTTGATGTGCACGTTCTTCAAATCGGACAACTGCATGCATACTTACACTGATTAATTCAGAAAACGCTGCAACTTGCAAGTTAATGTCTTCAGATAATCCTACTACACGGTCTCTTTCAAGGAATACATAGTCTTGCATGAAACCATCATAGCCACTTGAACGAAACTTACTCGTTTTTAAATAATTTTCAGCAATGACATCATCAACCTGAGTAGGTGTATTTGGAATCATCACGACATGAGAGCCTGTTTTAAAATCACCTTTTGGATCATAAACAACTTTTCCGACACCTTCATGGATCAGTGCCATTGGTAATTTTTTTGCCATGGCTTCTTTGCCACGAGTACCAGTATAGTATCGTTGATCAGCAGCACAGATTGATAAATGTGTTGGACGTACAACGATATAGTCACCTTCTAGAGATTGTTCTTTATAAGTGATCTCAATTTGTTTTGTTGAAACTAAACGATAGATTTGATTAATCATTTTGCCGTCACCTGATCCTTTAAAAGTGCATTTGCTACTTTTAAGTCATACGGAGTCGTAATCTTCATATTAAAAACTTCACCTTTAACTAGCTTTACGTCTACACCTTTAAGAAGACAAATTTTACAAGCGTCAGTTAAGATTGCTTTTTGTTCTGAATCTAATTCAGAATAGTGTTTTGTAAGTAGATTAATATTAAAACTCTGAGGAGTTTGTCCTTGATACATTGTATTTCTTACTGGGATATCTGTAATCGTATCGTGATTAGAAGATTGAATGATTGTATCAACAGCCTCAATAACAGTATCAACAGCTCCATATGTTAGAGCAGCATCAATATTTTCTTCTATAATTCGATGAGTTAAGAACGGTCTAACAGCGTCATGCGTTACGATAATATCTTCATCAGTGATTTCAAAGTTTTGTTGTAAATAGCGAATACCACTCATAATTGATTCATTACGGTCGCTACCACCCTCAACAACAGCTATACGGTCATTCGTACCGATATATTTTTTGATAATATCTTTTGTATGTTGAATCCATTCTTTTGGCGTTACAACTAAAATCTTTTTAAAGTCGTCATTTAAGATGAATTTTTCTATTGTATGGATAATAATTGGACGGTTATTCAGTGCAAGAAATTGTTTTGGCATACTAACATTTCCCATGCGAGTACCTTTTCCACCCGCTAATATTTCTGCATAAATCATTCATTTCACCTGCTTTTTTATTTTGGAATTAATATGTCAAGTAAGGATATTTTAATAAAATACCCAAAGTATACAAAAAAATTACATTTCGTCAATTGTTGAATTTACATAAGTATAATAATATCAAATAAAAAATAATTAGTCGACATTATACTATATTATTCGATGCTATAGTACAAGTAGCTTCAAATTAAATGATTGACTATTAGAAAAATGGTAAAAAAGGAAGGTTTATGGTAAAATATCGTATATTTTGTCAAGTTAGAATTGATGATTAATTCTATTCAGGAGGTAAGACATTCTTGGGTTTACATAAAAAGAAGATTTTACTTATTTCGCAACACTTTTATCCAGAAATAGGTAGTGCAGCAAACCGTATGAAAAATATTTATATAGAGTTGAAGGAAAAGGGGTTTGATGTAAAGGTACTAACATTAGAGCCTAGATATCCAAGTCGTGAACTATATGAAGATAAACAATTTTGGAATGAACCACTAATCGACGAAAAGGATATCATTCGAATTGATCCTTCTATAAAAAAACACTCTGGAAGTATTTTAAAGAGATTATATTTATATCTGGAAGTTATGGTTCGATTTATCGGTACTATTTTTAAACAAAAGGCTGAATTTGATTATATTTTTGTGACATCTCCGCCAATATTTGTAGGTGTGGCAGGTTTAATTGCTAAATGGAAGTTAAAAGCTCCACTAATATTAGATATAAGAGATTTATGGCCAGAGTCTCTAACCGGCGTACAAGTTTTCTCTAATCCATTAATCTTAAAAACTGCATATAAAGTAGAAGAAATATTATATAAAAAAGCAACGAAAATAATCGTTAATAGCCGAAGTTTTATTGAATATATGACAAATAAAAATGTAAATAAGGATAAAATTACATTTCTACCTAATTCATTAACTGAAAGTGAATTAGCATATAAAGAGGCCCAATTAGAAAAAGAAAATATTACCGTTATTTATACTGGGAATTTAGGCTTAGCACAGGATTTGCATAAGTTTATGAAAACAGCTGCATTATTAAAGGAAAATACTTCAATTAATTTTTCAATTATTGGTTATGGAAAAAATACAAATGAAGTTAAAAATTATATTGAATCGAATGGATTATCGAATGTAACATTACATACTGCAAAATCCCGAAACGAAACTTTAAAACTTGTAGCAAGTGCTGATATTGCTTATGTAAGCTTAGTAAACCAAGAGGTGTTTAAAACCGTCTTACCAGGAAAAATAATTGATTATATGTGTGTTAAGAAACCAATCATTGGAGATGTAGCAGGGTATGCAAGTGAAATTATTCATGAAGCAAACTGTGGAATGATCTTAAAAGAAGATACGCCTGAAGAATTGGTTGAAAATATATATAAACTTGCAAATGATCCAAATCTCCGAAAAAATTATGGAGAAAATGGCTATCAATATGCATACAAAAATCTACGTTGGAAAACGAATATTAATGTGTTATTAAAAGTGATGGAGGATATCCATGAATAAAAAGGTTTGTGCGTTTGTATTTAATCATTTTACGAATGATGCACGCGTACTGCGTGAATGCTCTGCTTTAGCAGAAGTCGGATATGATGTTGATTTAATTGCTTTACATGATGATTCAAAAGAATTACCAAAAAGAGAACGTATGGAAGAAGGATTTAATGTAATCCGAGTAAACAATCGTTTACCATTTGGAATCTATCATCTTGTTCATTATTGTGCAAAGATCTTTAATTTAGTAAAAAGTAGTTTATTAATGAAACTAGTTGCTATTTTATTGATTTTACTTGGGTTATTTTTAAATGCAGTTGCAACGATTATTATTGCTGCTGTGATCGTTCTTTTTGGTAATCGTTATATGAAAGTACTATTAACTAGAGGCTATAATATTTTACAAATGATCTATCATGGGCTTAAAAGGGATTACGATATTTATCATGCGAATGATTTAAATACTTTACCTCAAGGTATCATTTGTGCAAAAGTATTCAAAAAAAGTAAATTAGTTTATGATTCACATGAAGTTCAATCTAGTAGATCTGGTTATGAGAATCCGATTTTCGGAAAGATTGAGAAGTTTTTAATTAAATATATTGATGTGATGATTCACGAAAATAATACTAGGGCAAAATATACTCAAGATTTATATGATATTGACTATCCTGAGGTAATTCATAATTACCCATTTGTGTCTAAGCCGGAAGAAAGTAAAGCGATTAATCTTCATGAAAAACTAGGAATTAGTGAAGATGAACCAATACTTCTTTATCAAGGTGGTATACAAAAAGGGCGTGGATTAGAATTAATTGTAAAAGCTGCACCTTTATATAAAAGAGGGATCATTGTTTTTATTGGTGATGGAAAGATAAAGCCTACTCTCTTAAATTTAGTAGAAGAGTTACAACTACAAAATCGAGTGAAATTTATTGATAAAGTGCCAGTAGATGAATTACTAAATTATACAAGAAATGCTTATTTAGGATTTCAAGTATTAAATAATATCAATTTCAATCATTATTCAGCGTCTTCGAATAAATTATTTGAGTACATGATGAGCGGTGTACCAGTTGTTGCTTGTAGCTTCCCAGAAATTCAGAAGGTAGTTGAAGGTGAATATACTGGTGTATGTGTAGACTCCCACGATATCAATTCAATCGCTGAAGGTGTGAACTATTTATTAGACAACCCTGAAGTTCGTGACGAAATGAGCAAAAATTGTTTAAAAGCAAGACATAAATACAATTGGAATAATGAGAAGAAAGTTTTCATCGGAATTTACGAAAAAGTTTTATACGGTGAAAAAGCAACAATGGTAAGCTAAAAGAGTTTGATTATGTGAATATTTTAGTAGAGAAGGTAAAAAGAACTAGGGATTATGCCATATTTCTTTTTACCTTTCTATGCATAGAGAGGTAGCTAAAATGACCAATTATAAGTTAAGTGTTGTAGTCATTAACTATAACAAAGAGAAATTTATTGAGGAAAGTTTACAATCTGTCATGGATCAGTCATTAGAAAATATTGAACTGATTGTTGTCGATGATGGATCGACTGATAAAAGTAGTGTTTTAGCTGAAGAATTCACAAAAAAATATCAAAATGCAAAGTTTATAAAGCAAGAAAATAAGGGACCAAGTGCTGCAAGAAATACAGGTTTATCTCATGCAAGTGGCGAATATATTGCATTTTTAGATGGAGATGACATTGCTTACCCCGATGCATATGGCCAATTATATTCTTTAGCAAAAAAATATAACGCTGATACGGCAGTAGGTAATATTTTATGTTTTAACGGCGAAAAAACTTGGCGTTTAAATTATATGAAAGAAATTTTCAAAGAAGGTTTACCTGAAAATAGACAGATTCTAAAGAACCCAGAATTACATCTTACACCATCTGCAAGTAATAAATTATTTAAAAAAGAACTACTAGAACGCGAGGATATTCGATTTCATGATGAACTTCGAGTCGGCGAAGATTTATTTTTTACGGAGAAATCATTGTTGAAATCAAACTGCACAGTCGTATGCGATGTAGATGTAATTGGTTATCGAATTGAAGATCCAGAAAATAGTTTAATCAAATCTGGAACAATACAATTTTTTAAACAATTAGTTGTGCTACAAAAAGAGCTACGATCTTATTATGAAGAAAATGGTTTTACAAAAGAATTAATACATATCGAAAGAAGACAACTTAAATTCTTTATTAACTCAATTAATCTAAAGGCAAATAAACTACCAAATGATGAGAAGTTGAATCTTGCATCTGTTGGGAATGAATTTATGAAAACAATTCGAAATGAATCGATTAAAAATGAGCTAAGTGTTGTTCCAAAGTTTGTTGCTGAGACTTTACGATTAAATGATAAAAGAGGTTTAAAAATTTATTTATCCTTAAAATCAAACCCTAAAATGACGAATAGTAAGTTAAGAAAAGTAGTTTACCTTCTTTCACTATTTTCTTTAAGATACAAGTTTGTTAAATCTTAGTTAATTTAATGTAAAATAGAGTCGAATCATGAAAATTAATTGTAAGATTAATTAAAACAATAAATAGATATTTATTGAAATATAATTTCTACTAATTTAAAATGATGATTGGTGCTTTTTCTAATTTATTCGTTTCTTTAATAGAAAAGGTAAGTTATAGTGATTTAAGTTTTATCCAATTATCCAAAAAGTTTACTAATAAGACGTTTACTATAATCTAAATATCAGTAAACTATTAGTAAAGCAAAAGAGTAGAAATTAGTAAAATTTCTGAAAGAGGTTATAGTAAAATGAAAATTTGCACAATTGGACTAGGGTATATAGGATTACCAACTTCTGCGATGTTTGCGAAATATGGCGCAAGTGTTGTAGGTGTAGACGTACAAAAAAGCGTTGTAGATAAATTAAATTCTGGAGAAATTCATATAGAAGAGCCTGGATTAGGCGAAATGGTTAAAGAAGTTGTAGAAAAAGGATTTTTCAGAGCATCTTTAACACCAGAAGAGGCTGACGCATTTATTGTTGCAGTACCAACACCTAATAATGATGATGAGAATAAATCTTGTGATTTATCATATGTATTAGACGCAGTTCATAAAGTAATTCCTTTCTTAAAAAAAGGGAATGTATTAATCGTTGAATCAACAATCGCACCTAGAAGTATGGATGACTTTGTAAAACCACTAGTAGAACAAGCTGGATTTACTGTAGGTGAAGATATTTATCTTGTTCATTGTCCAGAACGTGTATTACCAGGCCAAATTTTACACGAATTAATTCATAATAATCGTATTGTAGGCGGGATTACAGCTGCATGTAGTGAAGCTGGAGCAAAAGTGTATCGTACATTTGTTGAAGGCGAAATTATTCAAACAGATGCAAAAACTGCTGAAATGTCTAAACTAATGGAAAATACATTCCGTGATGTAAATATTGCGTTGGCAAATGAACTAACAAAGATTTGTAACTCATTAGAAATCAACGTATTAGATGTTATTCAAATGGCAAACAAACATCCACGTGTAAACATTCATTCACCAGGACCAGGTGTTGGAGGTCACTGTCTTGCTGTTGACCCATACTTTATTGTAGCTAAAACTCCTGAATTAGCTGGTATGATCAAATTATCTCGTGATACAAATGTATCTATGCCTAAATATGTTGTTGATTCAGTAAAAGAACTAGTTTCAGGTATAGAAAATCCTAAGATTGCAGCATTTGGTGTGACATACAAAGGTAATGTAGATGATATGAGGGAAAGTCCTGCAATGGAAATTATTGAGTTATTGAACGAAGAGGGACTAAATGTCACAATTCACGATCCTCATGTAACTTCTGAGAAAATTGATGTTTTATCTGCTGAGGAAGCTGTGGAAGATGCAAGCTTAATTCTTGTATTAACAGATCACAATGAATTTAAAACAATGGACTATAATAAACTTGCTAAACAAATGAAGCAAGCAGTACTATTTGATACACGTAATTGTGTACCAACTTCAAATGATTCTGATATGAAATTTGTTAATTACGGAAATTTATATAAAGAAATTAAAAAGAATGTGGTTGATTTATGAGTAGTATAAAAACAGTTTTACAAGAACATGCTAAAAACTTATCATTAATTTTTCGTCTTTCATCTTATGAGACACGTAAAGAATATGCAGATAGCCAACTTGGCGTAATTTGGGTATTTTTAAACCCGCTTTTTCAAATAGCTGTTT
Organism: Gottfriedia luciferensis; assembly: GCF_001712755.1. Classification (GTDB taxonomy): domain Bacteria; phylum Bacillota; class Bacilli; order Bacillales; family Bacillaceae_G; genus Gottfriedia; species Gottfriedia luciferensis_B. Next base: position 238,706 of record NZ_MDKC01000036.1, on the reverse strand, counting down.
ACTGGGTAACTTTCGGAACGGGAATAAGAAATGGAGCTCCAGTAAATGGTATCCCGTTTATTATTTGGATGCTTTGTGGTTTAATACCGTGGTTCTTTATTAGTGCAGCAATTATGCAAGGATCAAGTTCGATTTTTAACCGAATCGGAACAGTATCTAAAATGAACTTTCCATTAAGTATTATCCCATCATATGTAGTTTTATCTAGGTTTAATACACATGTATTTATGATGCTCATCTTATTAATTGGTGTAATTGTAAATCGAGGAATCGAACATATAAATATTTTTGCACTAATTTATTTTATGATTGTGGGCTTACTGTTTAATATCGCACTTGCATTACTTACATCTACTTTATCAACGATGGTTAGGGATGTTCATTTATTAATTCAATCATTAACTAGAATGCTATTATATTTATCACCTATTTTATGGGAGCCTAAGGGTGCAAATATTTTAACTAAATTAATGAAGCTAAATCCTCTCTACTATATTATAGAAGGATATCGTGGCGCTTTATTATATGGACATTCTAATTTGATTTTTTCTAAAATAACTATTTATTTTTGGTGTGTATTGCTAGCCTTTTTCATTATCGGCTCTATTTTTCATGTTAAATTCAGGAAGCAGTTTGTTGATTTCCTATAGAAGGTGAACTGAATGACAAAAAAAGTTGTCTTTAAAAATGTTACAAAGAAATTTAAAATTTATAATAAACCGACTGACAAGCTAAAGGATTTATTCTTTGGTGGTAGAGGCGGAGAATATTTTCATGCGTTAAAAAACATTTCATTCGAAATTGAACAAGGTGAAATTGTAGGGATCATTGGTTTAAATGGTTCAGGTAAAAGTACAATGTCTAATTTAATTGCTGGTGTTACAATGCCAAATGATGGCGAAGTTGAAGTAAATGGAGTTGCTTCACTAATTGCCATTCAAGCTGGATTAGATAACCGATTAACTGGTTTAGAAAATATTCGATTAAAAGGTTTGATGATGGGTCTTACGATTAAGCAAATTGAAAAAATCACTCCTGATATTATTGAATTTGCCGAAATTGGAAAATTTATTAATCAACCAGTAAAATCATATTCAAGTGGTATGAGATCAAGACTTGGGTTTGCGATCTCTGTAAATATCGACCCAGACATCATGGTAATCGATGAAGCATTATCTGTTGGTGATCCTACTTTTACAAAACGTTGTTTAGATAAAATGAATGATTTTAAAGAACAAGGTAAAACAATCTTCTTTATTAGTCACTCATTAGGTCAGGTTAGAAGCTTCTGTACAAAAGGCTTATGGATTCATTATGGAAAATTAGTTGAGTATGGTGAAATTAATGAAGTATGCGATAACTACCAAAATTTCCTAACTGATTATAATAAATTAACGCCTGCAGAACGTGCAGCAGACCGTGAAAAGAACATGCATGTAAATCAATAATGTAAATAGACACTTTATGAAATAGATTTTTTTTCATAATAGTGTCTATTTTAATAGAGTTTTATCTATACAAAAGTTGTATTGGAAAGGAATATTATGGAATCCAAAAGTAAATTTAGAATTTTTATTGGTTATTGGATACCTGTTATCCTTATAGCTGGCATTATCTTTTATTCATCAGCAACCCCGTATGAAAAACAAGATATAAGACCAGAAATAAGTCATTTTACATTTTTATATGATCTAATGAAGCATTTCACCTTTGTCCACTTTAACTATGCTGGACATATAGTAAGTATAAAAGAACTTGGAGTAGCAGGATTTACAGAGTTCTTTATTCGTAAACTATGCCATTTTTCAATCTATCTTTTACTTGCCTTTTTTGCTACAAGATTAGCAAAGCTTTATGTAAACAGAGCCTTTTTAATAGGCGTGATTTTTTCAATCCTATATGCAGCTTCTGATGAATTTCACCAATCCTTCACTGCAAACCGAACTCCGCTAGTTCAAGACGTAGTAATCGATTCGATCGGAGCACTAATAGGAGCATCTTTATTTTTATTAATAAGTAAGAAGCTTAAAGCAAAAGTTCAAAAATCCATTCGAGTTTAATCGAATGGATTTTTTTGTATGAAATCATAAACGGTAGTAAGAAAGACGTTATAAAGACAAAACATTTCAAAGTGATGAAATATTAAGGGTTAATAGTGAAAGCGTAAATTAAGTGAACATTATTAATGATAAAAACATTTTATAACTTAGGAATTTTAACCATAAAGAACTAATTTTTTGAAAAAAGTTCAAATGATTAGTTTATAAGTTAATTTTCGACTTAATTGAAGTAAAACTGGTTAATGAACTTTTGTTACTCTAAGTAAAAGATATTAAGAAGCTTTTTAATGGAGACTTATTTTAATGAATAAGTTGATTGGAACGGAGGGATGCTCGACTCCTATGGGATTAGCGGGAAGGCTGAGACCCCGCAGGCTTGCCGAGGAGGCTAAAGAATCTCGCCCCATGGAAAGCGAGCATCCCGCAGTGGAAATCAACATCACTATACTCCTTTTACGAAAATTTGATTATTTTTTCACCAAAAAAAAATCTTACCTAAATTCAATTAGATAAGATTTCATATTTCAAAGCTTTATAAAAGTAGGTTCTGTACCTGCTTTCTCAACATAACCAATTTTAACTGGAGTCATTTGAATCAATACATAGTTAGGATCCTCGGGACCTTCAAGCCATCTAGACAATTCCTCAGTCCAAACTTTCTCTTCAGGACCTGCATTTTCAATTACTTCAGCTCTTGCAAACATCTCAACAAAGTTATCATCTAATCGGTCACCATCATGACCAAGTAGTATATGTACGTTTGGATTCTTTTTTATATCTTCTACTTTTTGAGAATTCTTATTTGTAGCGATATAAGGTGTTAGGCCTTTAAAGAAAAATACCATATAACAGCTATGTGGAAAGTCTTCACGAATGGTTGTAAATAGACCTAATTGTTTCGCTTTAAGCACTTTCATAATATTTTGTTGAATCATTTTTATTAACTCCCTCCTAGTTCAGAAGAAGAGGAGGTAGAAAACTTTTCTACCAACCGAATCTCCAACATAAGTTATTCTAGTTCTCAAGGTCATAATCCTTTGAGCAATATAAGCAAAAACGAAACTTTTATCCAATGGAACGATGATTTTGCCATCAACACTTTAAGTGTTTGTTAATTGTTTTACATTTAAACCTATTTTTTTAAGTCTTTTGCATATGATATTTATAAGGATATTTAATTAGGAGGTTATTATGGCTCATCGTTTATTTTTTATTGTTACATTTATCGGTGTACCATTATCGGTAATTGGGAGCTTGATGCATTGGAGCGAGATTTTATTATTTATCATTTACTGTTTAACGATTATTTCATTAGCTGGCATTATGGGAAGAGCTACTGAAAGTTTAGCGATTGCAGCTGGCCCGAGAATTGGGGGACTTTTAAATGCAACATTCGGGAATGCGGTAGAGTTAATTATCGCGATTTTTGCATTGCAAAATGGCTTATCGGAAGTAGTGTTAGCATCACTAACAGGTTCTGTAATAGGAAACTTACTACTTGTAGGTGGACTATCCTTTTTTATTGGTGGATTAAAATATAAACGTCAAAGCTTTAATGTTTACGATGCGAGACATAATTCAGGATTGTTGATTTTTGCGGTGGTACTAGCCTTTGTCATTCCCGAAATTTTTTCAGTTAAAATGACCGCAAATGATAAGATGACACTTAGTGTAGGTGTTTCGATTGTTTTAATGGTTTTATACTTAGCTGCACTTTACTTCAAATTAGTTACACATCGAGGGGTTTACGTAGCTAAAAATCAAGAGATCGTAGAAGAGCATGAAGAAGCTGAGTGGAAAACAGGGAAAGCCATGATTATTTTAGCGTTAGCGACTGTAGCGGTTGGATATGTTTCAGAGAAGCTAGTTCATACGTTTACGACTGTGGGAGATAAGTTCGGATGGACTGAATTATTTATCGGTATTATCGTTGTAGCAATCGTTGGTAACGCTGCTGAACATGCGTCTGCAATTGTGATGGCATATAAAAATAAAGTAGGGGTTTCCGTCGAAATTGCTGTTGGTTCATCATTACAAATTGCCATGTTCGTAGCGCCAGTTTTAGTGATTTGTTCATTGTTTATTGGAGAAAGAATGCCATTAATATTTTCCATGCCGGAATTAATTTCGATGATCACTTCTGTATTTTTAACAATTGCGATTATGAATGACGGAGATACAAACTGGTTTGAAGGGTTAACCTTATTAGCTGCATATTTAATTATGGGGATCGGTTTCTACTTATTATAAAAACAAAAAAATTGAAGGTGGTAATACTTGAAAATAATAATAAGGATTCTATTTTATTTAATTGGATTACTATTTTTAACTTTAGGAATTAGTTTAGCGATTAAAGCTGGACTAGGAGCTAGTGCTTGGGATGCATTAGCTGTTGGTGAGTCGAAAACCTTTGGCTTATCTGTTGGAAATTGGATTATCATTAACTCGTCAATACTGTTGTTTGTTAATGCTTTTTTACAAAAGAAAAGACCGGATTGGCTTGCTGCGATTACGTTTATTTTAATTGGACGATTTCTTGATTTTTGGCTAACTGTCGAGTCGGAACATTTATTTGATTCAAATATGGTCACTAGATATATTCAATTAGTACTAGCTATTTTAAGTATGACTATAGGTATTGCGATTTATTTGCAAGCTAAGTTTCCGTTAAGTCCAATAGATGATTTAATGATCTCGCTAAATAAGCGGTTCGGAGTAAGTTTAGGTGTGGCAAAAACGATTGGTGAAGTGTTTGCGTTAGTATTGGCCTTTCTTCTTAAAGGTCCAATTGGAATCGGAACCGTCTTAATTACATTCAGTATTGGACCTATTTTGCAGAAGCTAAGAGGTCCAATTGAGAAACTATATATTAAGCTGAGTTCATAGCAAAATTTTTCATTTTAAGGAATACATATATTTACATAAAATGTTCATGCTAAGAGTAATAATTTCCTTATTTGTGAAAGGGGCATGAATATGTCTAAATGGTTTAAGCCATTCGTTCTTGTTAATATAGCTATTTTAATTATTTCTTTAAATAATGGACAAACAACTTTTGCAGCTAATACAGATATTAAAGTCCCACGTTCGGCTGCAAATGTGACAAAAGAGAATACTTACCCTAATCCAACTCAGGACCTGCCAGAACTTCAACCAGGGGGATTAGCAAAGCAGTTATTAAATTCATCAAATGTAAAAATTGAGAATCCAAATCTAATTCGTATGTTTAATGAATCCTATGTCAGCAAAGCACCGTTTGCAGTAGGATATAATGCGAAAATTTTCTTAGGAGTTTGGCCTTTAAATTACGAATCAAATGAGACAACAATTAATTGGCAATATAAAAAAATAAATACAAACTTTCTAGATAATAGAGGAGAAAAAGCGTACAGACGAATAAAATACTACCAAAATTCGCAACAGATCGTTAAAGGTGGTTTAACTGCTAAAGTAAGAAATGCGGATGACGTGATTAATTTAATGATGCATGATGCATCAGAAAAAACAACTCTCCCACTAGCATTCCAAACAGTAGTCGGAGCTGGAACTAAAAACGAAAGAGTATATAATGTACCACCAAAGCAACTCGGCTATCTATATGCTTATGCTCCTGCAGTTAACGAAAAAGGAAAAGTTACATTTGGAGAAGTGTACCTCATCTTAAAAGGTAATAAAAGAACTCTACAAGTTAAAAATGTAGTATCACAAGGTGTAGGTGCATGGATCCCTGTTCAGGATTATGTTTCATTTGGTTATTTCGCTTCGCCACACCCTAGATAATAGAGAAATCCACAAGGGTAAATCATTTTCCTTGTGGTTTTTGTTTTGGGCAAATACTAAGCGTTGTATATACAAAAAAAACATGCCATAAATTTGACATGCTCTTTATTAAGTATTTAATTTCCCTTTAAAATCTTAGTACTTCTATTCGAAAAATCAGTTTCTGGATAATAGCTGTTTTTTACAAGAATATTAGGTCCTAAGCATTTAACTGCTGGACAATGACAGCTAAGTTCATTTGCAGTTTTTGATAATGTCCAAGTATCATATGCTTCTTGTAATGTATGGGTTTGAATATTTCCTAGATGAGGGACATCACCAAAGTCAGTAACGATGATGCTACCATCAAATACATTTACATTTAAGCGAGAACGACCATCAGGGTCATTTCGTAATGTTACATTTTTACTATTATATAATCTCTGAATGATGTCTAAATCGTTTTGATCATCGCTACATGGATAAAATGGTAGAGTACCAAATAACATCCAAATATTTTCATCACGTACATCAAGTAAAGTTGAGATTGCTTCGCGAAGCTCTGATTTAGTTAGGACTTCTAATGTACTAGCGAAATCACTGGCATACATCGGGTGAACTTCGTGCCTCTGACATTTCATTTCTTCTATAATTTGTCGATGGATTTTTTCTAAGTATGGAAGAGTACGTTTGTTTAACATTGTTTCAGCGGATACCATAACACCAGCATCAGCAAGGCGTCGGCTATTTTCAATCATGTTTTCAAATAATTTCGCGCGCTGTGCATATGTCGGTTTACGTTCCATCATCGCAAAACCTGCTTCTACAAATTCATCAACAGTTCCCCAGTTATGAGAGATATGTAACACGTCTAAATAAGGAATTATTTTTTCGTATCTTTCAAAATCTAATGTTAGATTTGAATTAATTTGAGTACGTACGCCACGTTCATGTGCATATTTCAATAAAGGCACAACATAACCGTTCAACATTTTATTTGAAAGCATCGGTTCTCCACCAGTGATACTAATACAACGAAGCTTTTCAATCTCTTCTAAGCGATTTAAAACTAATTCAATAGGAAGTGGATTTGGATCCTTAGGTTGTAAAGTATATCCGACAGCACAATGCTCACAGCGCATATTACAAATCGTTGTAGTCGTAAACTCTACATTTGTCAGCATGTTCTTACCATACTCTTCAACATCTAAATATGCTTCCCAAGGATCATATGTAGGTGTTATTTGTTGTAATAATTTTTTCATTTGATTACTCCTTTAGGCACACAACTGTACCCATAAGTATTAGACTAATTTAATTTTCCTCAACTATTATAAGAAAGAAAGTGAAACCTTGTATAGGAATAACTTCCTAAAATTTAAAAAAATGTCGAAAGTTTACGATATATAGGAGAATAAGGGTATAATATAATTAGCAATTGTATTAGAAAGGACGATCATTTCATGTCAAACACAGAACAATTATCCTATATTAAAGAACGTTTTAATTCAGTAATGGAAACAATCGAATCATTAGAAGCTGAAGAAGTAAGCTTAGAAGAGCTAGATCAATTATTATCAGTTCTAGATGACTTAGAAAGTAAATGTCGTGAAGTTAATCGCCTAGATTGAGTCCATTGTAATGGGCTTTTTTTATTGGAAAGTGCACATTGTTTAATTGTTAACAATAGAAGTAGCTAAATATTTGCCCAAATCAGAAACTAATTCTGAAGGGCTTTTTTTATTCCGTTTATTAAAAATTGTATTATAATGAAGAGGGGAACATTCAGTATTTTTATAAAGGGTTTTAAGGGGGAGCATGAATGCAACACATACAGGAAAGTATTTATCAATTAATTGTAGAAACTTCAACAAATCTACCAAAAGACGTACGTAAAGCAATCAGACAAGCTAAAGCAAGTGAAACAGCAGGTACAAGAAGTGCCATCGCATTGGAAACGATTACAAACAATATCATGATGGCTGAAGGCGATGTTTCACCTATTTGCCAAGATACTGGTATGCCAACTTTTAAAGTGAAAACGCCAGTTGGGGTAAACCAACTTGTGATAAAAGAAGCAATTTATGCAGCAATTGAACAAGCTACAAAAGATGGTAAGCTTCGTTCTAACTCTGTAGATTCTTTATTTGGTAAAAACAGCGGAAATAACTTAGGCCCAGGTACTCCTGTTGTTAAATTTGAGCAACACGAGGGTGACTATATCGATATTCGCCTAATTTTAAAAGGTGGCGGCTGTGAAAATAAAAACATCCAATACAGCTTACCATGCGAACTTGAAGGACTTGGAAAAGCAGGTCGTGATTTAGATGGGATCCGTAAATGTATTTTACACAGCGTATATCAAGCACAAGGACAAGGCTGTAGCGCAGGTTTCATCGGTGTTGGTATTGGTGGAGACCGTACTAGCGGTTATGAACTTGCAAAGGATCAATTATTCCGTTTATCTGATGATGAAAATTCAATTCCAGAGCTTAAAGCAATGGAAGATTACATTATGGAAAATGCTAACAAGCTTGGCGTAGGAACAATGGGCTTTGGTGGAGAAACAACTCTACTTGGCTGTAAAATCGGTGTAATGAACCGTCTACCTGCGAGCTTCTTCGTTTCAGTAGCGTATAACTGCTGGGCATTCCGCCGTTTAGGAATGAAAATCAATCCTGAAACTGGTGATATTTCAGAATGGTTATATAAGGAAGGCGAAGAAATTAGCTTTACAAATGAAACTGATGAAACAACTGAAGCACCTCGCGAAGTGAAATTAGTAGCTCCAATTACAGAAGAACAAATTCGTGATTTAAAAGTTGGAGATGTAGTTTCAATTAGTGGCATGATGTACACAGGACGCGACGCAATCCACCATCATTTAAAAGACCACGATTGTCCAGTTGATTTAAATGGACAAATTATTTATCACTGTGGACCTGTAGTATTAAAAGATGAAGAAGGCAAATATCACATTAAAGCAGCTGGTCCAACAACAAGTATTCGTGAGGAGCCATACCAAGGCGATATCATGAAAAAATTCGGCATTCGCGCTGTAATCGGAAAAGGCGGAATGGGTGCAAAAACATTAAAAGCTCTAGAAGAACACGGCGGTGTTTATTTAAATGCAATTGGTGGAGCAGCACAATACTACTCACAATGTATTAAAGAAGTAAAAGACGTAAACTACCTAGAGTTTGGTATTCCTGAAGCTATGTGGCACTTACAAGTTGAAGACTTCAAAGCAGTAGTAACAATGGATTCTCATGGTAATTCATTGCATAAAGATGTAGATAAGAGTTCACTTGAGAAATTGGCTACTATGGCTGAGAAGGTATTTTAATTATTGGGTTTTAAGGGCAATGTCATTTTTTTTGGCATTGCTTTTTTTTGTTTTTTTGGGGTGTAGAGAACAAGTAGAGGAATGAGAGCTGCAAATAAAGGAATGAAATCTGCAAATAAACATGTGGTTATTGCAAATAAGCGTCCTGATTCTGCAAATAAGAACACAGCTGCAAATAAGTGTCCCAATCCTGCAATTAAAGAGATCAGACCCGCAAATAAAAAATTGGTTAGTGCAAATAAACGTTCCAACCCTGCAATTAAAAAAGACATATCTGCAATTAAATAAATGAAAACTGCAAATAAACCCCGCCAAGTGCGCAAATAAGTAGTTAAATCATGAAGAAAAAGTTTAATTTTAGGGTAAATTAATGGTCCTAAGGTCAAAAAAATTCAAATCAAATCGAGAAGCGAATCCGCATCTTTTTTTCATCAAAAATCCTTGTTAGAAAAATTTAGTTTTATATCAAAATTACACCAATTCTTTTCATATTTCTAATTTATTTACAGATACTATTTTTAAAGTGAGGTGAATGAATTGAAAAAAATTATTGTATATATTCTTACTTTCTTCTTAGTATTTCCTGGTACAACATTTGCTTATAGTAATGCGCCACATGGCTGGGGGATTGTTCCTGCGAAAAATGAGACTCCACCTGATGCAGGTGAGCAACTTAATAAATTATTATCAAATACGGGGTCAGTTTATTTAGGGGATACTACAAAAAAAGATGTTTATTTAACTTTTGACAATGGGTATGAAAATGGTTTTACACCAAAGTTTTTGGATGTTTTAAAGAAGCATGGTGTTCACGGGACTTTTTTTATAACCGGACATTACATTAAGGAAAATCCTGAATTAGTGAAACGAATGGTTAATGAGGGGCATATTGTTGGAAACCATTCATGGAGTCATCCTGATATGACAACGATAGGTGATCAAAAGATTGTTGAGGAATTGGAACAAGTTAAAATGGCATACCAGGAATTGACTGGGAAAACAGAAATGAAATATTTCAGACCTGCACGAGGTGTTTTTAGCGAACGTACATTGAAACTAGTTAATAAACAAGGATATGAAAATATTTTCTGGTCATTGGCATATGTTGATTGGAAGGTTGATCAACAAAGAGGTTGGAAATATGCTTATGATAATGTGATGAAAATGATTCATCCTGGCGCAGTTATATTAATGCATACTGTATCGAAGGATAATGCAGAAGCGATGGATGCGATTATTACTGGCTTACATAAACGAGGGTATCAATTTAAAAGTTTAGATGACTTAATGATGGAGAGAAGCGGATTTGATCCGAGCTTTTATCTACCTAAAAAATAAAAAGCTAATGATTAAGTAGTTTTATTAACTGCTTAAATCATTAGCTTTTTTACACTTTAAAAGACGAGTATTCTTTATCGGTTTGCGATTGCTTCGTAATTTAGTTTAGCATGTTGCTTAGGTGTTTTGATAACAAATGGGTTCTCGACTGTATTCTCTAAAAATTGTTTATCTTTATTAGCGAATTTTTTTATTCCGTTTAGAACTTGCTCTTCTTCCGTTACAACTTCTCCAAAAAGTAAGTCTTGTGTAATTGGTCCTTGGTTGTAGTGCTCATAATAAAATCGCTTATAGTCAAACTGATAGAAAATAACTGGTTTTTCCATATATGAAAAATCAAATGAAACTGTTGAATAATCAGTGATTAATAAATCTGATCTTTTTAATAGAGATTGGACAGTCTCTTCACCTTGACGGATCGTTTTTATTCTTTTATGGAAATCAGGAACATCCTTCATATAAATTTGAGTCTGGTAGTGCGGATAGAAAATGATATTTAAGTCATTTTTTTCTAAGATTTGATGTAACTCAGGATTACTAAGTAAAGAAAAATAACGGTTAAAGTATTCAGAGTTCATTAATTGCTGAGTACTTTTATTCCAGTTTCTCCATGTTGGCATGATTAAAATGGTTTTGCCATTTCCTGTATTTTCAAGCGCATCCCATCTAGCCAATCCAGTCACGGCCACTTCATTTTCAGCATAACCGAATTCGTTAACAATATGATCTTTTTCAAAATCAGATGAAACGATAAACAATGAATAGCCCATTCGATTTTTATTCAGTACATGATTTACACGACTAACTCCAATAACGCCATGTTGAATAAGGATTTTTTGATTTTGCTGCCACTCAGGATGACATTTTAAAACTTGTAAGTACTCGTGCGTGTACATGTTGGCACGCTCTGAATAGGCATTAATTGTTTTATCACAAGTTAATAAGTAAAGAGTATGCTTTAAACTTCCATATTGTACAATGTTTCCGAATTCCTTAATATATTCGTAATCCTTGGCCTTTTTATCAATCAAGTAATAACAGTTATCTCTTATTTTATTTTTTTGAATGTACTTGAATAAATGGTATGAATTATCTTGTGCCGTATCTTTTCGTTCTCCAATTAACCAAATATGCTTATTTCGATAATATCTTTGGGTTAAACGGTAAAGGTAAAAAATAAGGAATGACTTCCATTCTCTTCTTAGTACAAGTAACCCAAATTCATAAACGATATCACGGAATGATTTTTGGATCTTTGTTTTTAATTTTCCAAGTAGGCCTGTTTTTTTGATTCGAATGTGTAAATTTTTCTTTGGAAAATAGGGTACGATACTATGTGTTTTAGTTGTTGCTGGTTTTGAATTTGCCTTTGTTGAAAAATAGAAAATATGAAGTGGTTTTTTTAATGAAATATCTCCAACTTTTACTGAAATAAACACTTCATAATCGCCATCAGGTAATATTTTACTTAGCTCAAATGTAGTTGTTTTATAGCCACCGTCGCTATAATTGATACTATTTTTTGAGAAAAGATAAGATAAATCAGAACGCTCAAGCGTTTCGAGTGTAACTGAAATTAGTTGCCCATTTGATTTGTTTTTAAACTGCAATTCCTTAACAGAATCTAAATTATCAATTTCCTCGATAAATGCGAAGCCACCAACTTGTAAGCGGTCACCTCGTAACGAAAGGATTTCGATTTTTTGATGCAAATTAAATTCCTTAATTTCTAGGTATTCTTTATATTTCGGAAAATACTTTGCAAAATAATGATAATATTTTCCCTCTATCATCACTGCTCCTTTTTGTAAGGAACGATCTGATAATAGATTCATCAATAAATGAAATTCTTCTGGATTTTGATTAAGAAAAATAGTATAAAATACTTTACTAATTTTAGAAGTATTATTTTCCATTAGATTTTCAGATAAGTTTTTAGCAAAATCCGATGAAATCCTTAGAAGATCATTGTACTGTTCAGAAGGGAAATAATATGCCTTTGTCAGTAAAGACGTTAAATAATAATCCCATAATTTTTTCTCAACATGCGAGTAATGAGATGTGATATCTTTCAGATTATAATAGTTTATTAATTCAGTTTGAGTAACGAGAAGATTATCAAAAAATTCTAAAGTACTAGTTTGTTTAATAACATCACTGTTTGTTAAATCTCTCACTTTTATGACGATATCTGTTGTTACGTAAACTTTATTTGAACAAATAAAACATTGTTGAGTAAATAATAAATCTTGTTGTTCTGTTAAAAGCTCATTGAATTGCAATTGATTGTCGATTATTAAACTTCTTTTAATCATCATATTTTTAATAGAAGGATTTAACAGAAGTTCTGGATGTTTATGAAACTCACGTAATGTTGGTAAATCTTTTTTTATGATTGATTTTAATTCATGGTGCTCCCATTTTCTTGTACCATTGAATAATTGTATATTTCCTAAAGCAATATCAGTATGATCCTTTATTGCGCTGTTATATAAATTTTCATAGGCTGATGGATTTACAATATCATCTGCATCGATAAACGCCACAAATTCTCCAGTAGCTTCATGTAAACCTATGTTTCGTGCTTTGTTTTTTGACATTAGCTCTAATGATATAAAGCGAATATTTTTATGTGAATTCGAGTATTCTTCTATTATTTTTTTACTATTATCAGATGAACCGTTGTCTATAATAATCGTTTCAATATCAGTTAATGATTGACCTTGTAAACTGTTTAGGCAATCTTTTAAGACATCTTCATGATTATGTGCAACAACGACTACACTAACTTTGGCTTTTTCCATTATAGTCTTACCTCACTAGTCTCTACTTTCAATTAAATAGTTTATCATAAATTATAACCCAATGCGTCTTCTTGAACATAATTTACGAATGGTAAGTAGGTATCGTACTTGTATTATCTCCAATTATTTATGGAGATATCAGACTGCCCGCCAAGCGCCCGCAATCAGTCTGATCATCAAGTTTTTAGTTATTGGTCTTTATACTGCTATCTCTAATTATTTATAGAGATTTTAAGGGAGAAGAGAGTATATAAATTAATGATAGAAAAAGATTAAAATTATTTTTATTCAACACCTTGACTTTGATAATGATAATCGTTATCATTTAAGTATAGCAAATATCAACACAGCTGTTGCGATATTTGATAAGTTTTGAAACCTGATTGGACTTGAAAGTTTCCCCATTCCCTTAAAATTTAATGTGTCAAAGAAAGCTTGACTAGTCCCCAAGCTTTTTTTGCGTTTTTCGGACCTTTGACATGCGCTTGCAATCAGTCTGAAAATCAAATTTTAAAATTTTTGTTTCAGACCTTAACTAGAGATCATTCTCTAGTTTTTTTGCATTTGTCACAAATTTTATTAAGCGGTACTTGTTATGCTATAATACACTTCAGAGTAATTAAGGAGGAACGGGTGAATGTGGAAGGAAGAGGTTGCTTTAGAAACACCATATCAATGGGAAGAAGTTTTAAAGAGATTAGAGCATGAGCCAACATTTACAGTGCATTCTGCTGAAAAGCGATTAAGCATTCCACTGTATATTGATGGGGATCAAGTAGTTGTAAAGGTTAAGAAAATAAATGATGTTCCAGTGCAGTTTGAAGTCATTAGTGAACATGAAAATAAAGAGAAAATTCTCGAAGAAGTTGCTACTATTTTGCAATGGCAAACAGAATTTGAAGAACTACATCATCATTTAAGACAAACTACAATTTCTCCTCTTATTGACCTTTTTGGACATACACCAATTACCGTTTCAAATGATCCTTTTGCCTGTTTAATTACATGTATTATTCATCAACAAATACAGCGTACATTTGCAATCCAAGTAACAAAACGATTTGTTCGAATGTATGGTGAAAGAATTGGTAATTCATGGTTTTTTCCATCTCCTGAAATAATTGCTAATTTAACTATAGATGAGTTAAGAGATTTGCAGCTTAGTACGAGAAAAGCTGAATATATGATTGGAATTGCTAAAGCTTGGAGTGAAGGAGTTTTAAGTCATCAAGATTATCGGACATTATCTTCGGAGGACATTTCAAAGGAGTTAATCAAGCTTAAGGGAGTCGGTCCTTGGACAGTTGAAAACTTCTTATTATTTGGTCTAGGTCGAAAAGATATTTTCCCAGTTGGTGATGTTGGCATTCAAATCGCACTTCAAAAGCTTTTAAATTTAGATGAAAAGCCTTCGAAAGAAATAATGGATTATGTAAAAGAGCAAGTTTCTCCGTTTGGAAGCTACGCTGCCCTTTATCTTTGGAAGAGCATAGAATAATGGAGTTGTATATATGAGCAATCAGTTAGAAAATAAATTAGAAGTAGGCCAATCCTTTCCTATAACAATTAAACGTATTGGGATTAATGGTGAAGGTGTTGGTTACTTCAAAAGACAAGTAGTATTTATTAAAGGTGCATTACCTGGAGAGGAAGTAGTTGCAGAGGTAACAAATGTTCGCAACGGCTTTGCTGAAGGGAAAATTCAACGTATTCGAAAAGCATCACCTGATCGTGTAGAGCCGACTTGTAAAATCTACGAAAAATGTGGTGGCTGTCAAATTCAGCATGCTTCTTATGAAGGACAACTTCGATATAAACGCGACATTGTCATCCAAGCAATGGAAAAGTATGCAAAAGATTTACTAGAAAAAACACCAATTAAAGAAACGATCGGTATGGAAAATCCATGGAACTATCGTAACAAAAGTCAGCTACAAGCTGGGCTTGAAAAAAATAAAATCATCGCTGGATTATATACACAAAACTCTCATAATGTTGTTGATATTGGCCATTGCCCAATTCAACATGAGGATTTAAATAAAATCACAGGTAAAGTGAAGAAAATTTTAACTCGTTTAAATATCCCTGTTTATAATGAACGAAAAAATAAAGGGGTAATCCGAACAATCGTTGCGCGTGTTGGTTTACGTACAGGTCAAATCCAATTAGTACTAGTAACTGGAACGAAAGATTTTCCTCAGAAAAATGAACTAATCAGTGAAATTAAAAAGCGAATTCCTGAAGTAACAAGCTTAATGCAAAACATTAATAATCAAATGACTTCAGTAATCTTTGGGCGTGAAACTGTCTATTTATCAGGTGAAGAAGTAATTGAAGAAAAGCTTGGAGATTTATCATTCGAACTTTCAGCAAGAGCGTTTTTCCAATTAAATCCTGAACAAACAGTTAAGCTATATGATGAAGTCAAAAAAGCAGCGGCACTTACTGGAACAGAAAAAGTCGTAGATGCTTATTGTGGAGTAGGGACAATCGGACTATGGCTAGCGAAAGACGCAAAAGAAGTTCGAGGCATGGACGTAACGAAAGAAGCAATCATCGATGCGAAAACAAATGCCCTAAGCCATGGATTTACAAATACTCATTACGAAGCAGGTAAAGCTGAACAAGTATTACCGAAATGGTTAAACGAAGGCTGGAAACCAGATGTTATCATAACTGATCCACCGAGAACTGGCTGTGATGAGGAGTTCTTAAATACTGTATTAAAGATTAAACCGAAGAAATTAGTATATGTTTCTTGTAATCCTTCTACTTTAGCTAGGGATTTAAAGGTATTGAGTAAGAATTATGATGTGAAGTATTTACAGCCTGTTGATATGTTTCCGCATACTGCGCACGTTGAGTGCGTGGCACAACTCACTTTAAAGTTATAACCAACAAAAAAATTTTTGATAGATTAAATAATTCTTTGCTAAAATCAGAATAAACATCTGATAAAAGGAAAGAGTTGGGAAAAGGAAAAAGGGGCGTACGTAGTCACCTCAATCCTTTTCCCTATTTTTTAACAATCCTTTACTCTGAAAATTATGATGTTTTGCTAAAAAGGTGAGAGGGTGGATAAATAGCAAGAGTTTATTATTTCTGAACAAAAAAAAGGCAGCAGGCCCTAAATAAAGTATGTTGAAAAGGTAATGCTGTTCATTTTGGGTAGCAGAGTGAGAGTAATGCTGTTTTGTTTAGTTATGAAGAGAAGAATACTAATCGAAAGATATGTTTTAGCCACCTAAGGAAAGGTGGTTTATTTGTTGTTTAGGACATTATAAAAAGTTGACCAAACACTATTTCAAAGTTACTTAAATTAAAGAAACAGCAAGGTTAGGTTCCCAATTTGTAGGTAACTAACTTACAGAAATACTTGAATAATTTTCTTGTGTAGGTGGGGACAATAAGAAGGATGTCTAGGGTGTATTTTCTTGTTGAAATTTTTTAAATAAATAATTTTACCTTTAAAGAGCCACCTGGAGTTGTAATCAACTAACATATTCAAAATAGCAAAATAAGAAGACATCCTTTATAAAACATATGTCTTGAGGTGGTATGATGAAAAAAAATCGTAATATAAAGCGTTTAAAAAAGGATATTCAAGAACTTGAGTCCTCCGACATACTGCTCCAAAATGGTCAAGATTGTGAACTCGAACAGAATATATACGTGAATGAAGAGCTTTTGAAACAAGTTTTTGAGAATTGTTCCGATATTGTTTTTCGTCCAATCCTCGTAAATGGGCAAACCAAAATGCTTCTAATTTATATAGATGGATTAGTGGATACAAAAACATTGGATCAGGTTGTTTTAAAACCAATGATGTACGAAGGAATGCCTAATGGACTAAAGAGTGTGGACTCAATAGGGGATATCATGCATGATCGGCTTATCGCTGTTTCTCAAATAAAGACGGTTTCAAAGGTTCGTGAGGTTATAGATGAAATAATGAAAGCTAATATCGTCGTTCTAACATACGGGGAGAATCAAGCTCTAGTTGCTGATTTAAAAGGGTTTGAAAAACGTAGTATTGAAGAACCATCTGCCGAAATCTCTGTTCGTGGGCCTCGTGATGGTTTTACAGAAACGTTAAGAGTCAATACGAGTCTTATTCGTCGAAGAATTCGGAGCCCAAGACTAAAAATGGAACCCTATACGATTGGGGATTTATCTCAGACAGATGTGGTTATTGCTTACATTGAAGGAATTGCTCCAGATTCGGTATTGGAGGAAGTACGACAAAGGGTCGAGCGAATTAAAATTGATGGGGTATTAGAGTCAGCCTTCATTGAAGAGTTTATCGAGGACCAACCTTTTTCTCCCTTTCCTCAAATTCAGAATACCGAGCGGCCGGATGTAGTGTGTGCAAGCCTATTAGAAGGGAAAATCGCTATTTTAGTAGATAACACACCATTCGTTCTGATCGTTCCTATGACATTCTGGACAGGTCTACAAGCAGCGGAGGATTATTATGAACGATCCATTTACACAACCTTTGTTCGATGGATACGTTTTATTTTAATCAATGTTTCTTTATTTCTTCCTTCCCTCTACGTTGCGATTACAACCTTTCATCCGAAATTGATCCCAACAAATCTACTTATTAGTATTGCATCGGCGCGAGAAAGCATACCTTTCCCGGCTGTCATAGAAGCACTGATGATGGAATTTTTGTTTGAGGGTTTGAGGGAAGCAGGCGTTCGATTGCCAAAGCCGATTGGATCAGCAGTTAGTATCGTGGGAGCACTTGTCATCGGACAAGCTGCCGTGCAAGCAGGCATTATTTCGGCACCATTGGTCATTGTTGTGGCTACAACTGGTATTGCGTCGTTTGCTTTTCCACGCTACAACTTGGGAACAGCCTATCGTATGTTACGCTTTCCGATGCTGCTATTGGCAGGGATGCTTGGGCTGTATGGCATTGCTATAAGCACCATTGCGATTGTGATCCATCTTACAAACATTCGTTCTTTTGGTATTCCTTATCTAAGTCCGGTTGCTCCTCAGATTACTCGCGATTTGAAGGACGTTTTACTCCGAACACCTCGGTGGAATATGACTCGTCGTCCATTAATGATTTCGGGTGAGGATAAAACGCGTATTCCAGATGGACAACAACCAGGTCCAAAACGGGGGAAAGAGACAGAATGAGCAAGCACAAGTTACTTTGTATGATGTTGATCGTTTCTTTATTTTTCTTGACGGGCTGTTGGGATCGTACCGAGTTAAACGACCTGGCAATAGAGTTAGGTTTGGGGCTTGATCAAGCGAAAAATAACAAGCTTGAAGTCAGCGCTCAATTTATCATACCTTCAATGATGGGGATGGGCCAGAGTGGAAGAAGTGATTCAGGAAAACCGTTTTTTATAGAATCGGGTACTGGAAGAGACACACTTGAAGCTGTACAAAAGATGCAAACAAAATTGTCAAGAGAAGTCTTTCGAGGGCATCATCGTGTGATTTTGATTGGAGAACCATTAGCTAGACAAGGTCTTGCTAATGTATTAGATAACTATAGCCGCGATCCTGATATTAGATTACGAGCAGATGCGCTCGTAGTAAAAGGAAGTTCTGCAAAAGAGTTTCTGGAAGCATCTTCCCCTTTAGAAAATATCCCGGCAATTGGGGCACAAAAAGAACATGCGCAATCGGGTGGATTAGGAGACAGTTCTTTAGTAAATTTTCTTATTGCCGGTGCTAGTGATGGAATCAACCCTATCCTACCCGTTATTAAATTGATCTCTAGTTCTAATGACCAAGATCAACCGGGTGTCAAAGAATTTCAATATGTAGGTGGAGCGGTTTTTAATAAAGACCTTAAATTGATAGGATATTTAAATAATCAGGAAGAATCAATCACACTTTGGGTGGCTAATCGTTTAAGTAAACAGACTATTACAGAAACTGTCCCACAGGGGAATGGAAATGCCAGTTTATATATGACAAAAATTGCTAGTAAAATAAAGCCCAGTATTCACGGGAACACCATCAAGTGTGACATTGTTCTTTCTGGTGAAGGAACCATTCAGGAGAACAATACGAATTTAGATATTACGCAGCCTAAAAACCTTACCTTTTTAGAACATGTATTGGAAAAAAAGGTCGAAAAACAAGCTCTCCAGACAATCGGAAAGGTTCAAAAACAATTCGGAACCGATATCTTTGGCTTGGGAGAAGCTATTCATCAAAGTAATCCATCCAAATGGAAAGTACTAAAGAAGGAGTGGGACAAACAGTTTTCAAAAGTACAGGTCTCTGTCCATGCAAAACTGACTATTCGGCGAGTAGGTCTGACCGGGCCATCTTTGCAGGTAAAGCAAAATGAAATAAAAAAATAAGGAGGCAAATGGATTGTGAGAAATTCAATGAAAATCTCTGGCACGCAAATTTTTTGGATGATGTTCACATTAGAAGTGGGACAAACAATTCTTCTGATCATCCCATCTACGATTCGTACTGTCAAACAAGATGCGTGGATCTCGATGGTGATTGCAGGGCTTGCTGGGATTGCCATTACTTTTCTAGCAACCAAACTCAGTTCGCTTTATCCGAATCAAACCATGATTGAATTTAGTCAAACACTTCTCGGCAAATGGCTAGGAAAGCTGATGGTGATTCCCTATTTACTTACATGGTACTGGATTAATGGGATAACAGTCCGTGAATTTGGTGATTTTATTATTACATCGTTGTTTCATAATACACCTCTGTGGGTCATTGTCTTTCCTGCCATGTTACTGCTTATTTTTATCATATACCAAGGTGGTGTGGAAGGCATTGGACGCTTAAGTGAAATCTTTGGACCGATGGTGCTTTTAATGATATTGTCTGTAATCATTTTGAATCTTAGCAATATGAATTGGCATTATATGCTACCTATTTATCAAGATTCTGGATGGCTTCCAATCCTTAAAGGATCCTATACCCCTGTAGCCGCTTTTTTTGGAGAGTCTGTCATGATGACAATGTTCGTCTTCTTTATGGACAAACCGGACAAAGCGTCATCAAGAGCGATGTGGGGAGTAGGACTGGCAGTTTTCATTGTAACAATTGGAACATTAGCAGTGATTTTAACATTCGGTCCGAATTTGCCTTCAAGGTTTCTTTATCCAGTTTACGATTTGAGTCGGTACATATCTGTAATGGGATTCATTCAAAATGTGGATATTCTGATTGTTATTATTTGGTTCTTCAGTATTTTTGTTAAACTGGCGTTATATATGTTTCTCGCTTGTTATGGAACAGCACAAATGTTTCACCTAAAGGATTGGCGAAAAGTAGCTTGGTTTGTTGCTCCTATTTCGTTAATCATGGCTGTGTCGATTAAAAATATCCAGATATTTACCCATTATTATTACATGTTTTTCGTGATCCCAATTGCATTTCCCGTCTATGAGCTAGGGATTCCCTTGCTGTTGTTGGTGGTTGACATGATTCGAAGAAAAATTGCTTAGCCCAATGGGTAGCTTGATTAAATGTAATGTTAAAAGGCTTATATACCCATGAAAAAAATAAAACCTCCTTGATCTACTTAAACCCGATCGGCAAACCAAGTTTAATAAGTCAAAGAGGTATGATGCATACTTAATGATGTTTTCCAGCGATTCGGATCTCGCTTCGCCTCACTTACTAGACGGTATTGTGTTTTTTCTTCTGGGACTCGTTTATTTAAAATAGTTTGTCCTTTTACTTCTATAAGAAGAGTATTTCCTTGGTATAATTTAAGTGTTTGAAATTTTTTACAGATTCCGCAGATGTGACCCGACCTGTAGAGCCATTTCCTGAATCTGCCGAAGCAGGAATATCAAATTGTAAATTGTTCCCTTGGCGGTATGTCCAATAGCCTTGACCCAAACGCGGACGAACTATTGGAGAATCCAGTCTTCCTGAAGTTTTTGTCCTTTTTCATAAGTAACTAAAGGCTGAATTTGCCATGGACGGAATGGATATGCTTGTAGTACTCTGGCTGTGTGAGACCAGCTTGTATCCTTCACTGCTGAAACCCACTCTGTTCGATTAGAAGGCAACTGCAGTAAGTCTTTATACATTATATTCCAAGTGTCCTTTTGATACGGACGTAAATCATAACGGACATCTTCAGCAACTGTACCACTATCTGATTTGTAACTCATGTCGATCTTAACGAGTTCATTGTTAGACGGTTTATATTTTAAATTCTCTGGAATCTGGCCTTGGTGAACATCCACCAAATCATATACATATGGTGAATATGGTACACCTTCAACAAGCAGGTGCAGGTTACCGGAACGTGCTGCTGCAATCACTTCATCGCCTTTACTCTTACTGATTCCAGTAACGGTAAGTGGGATGTTCGTGCCACTTGGATTTCCTGGTGAATTTGACATTAACGGTTGGAATTCCGTATCTTCATAGTTTACGATAATCATCAGTTTTGCACCAGCGGCAATTGCCGTAGTGGCCTGTGCTTGTGTCTCAGGGATATACTCTGAAGGCTTACCTTTCGTGCTACGATCGACGACAACTACTTTGCCATTTGCGTCCAGACCCTCATAGTCGGCTGGTGTTCCTTTTCCCGCATAAACCGTTTCTAAGTTATATTTACCTTCAAGAGGTGTAGTTCCATACTCCAGCATATCATCCAACACTTTTTCTTTAAATTGGATCTCAAGTTGAGGTTTTATTAAATGCCAGCGAGTCAGAAATTCGAATTCTCCTGTCTTAACTTCCTCTGTTGGGACAGCATATATTTTATTAACGTTAAAACCAACCATATATGAAGCGGTCATTTCATTGTCACCAATGATACGGTGGTATTGAACGCGACGAAATTTTGATTCTGTCTTCTTCGGTACTTCAGCTGAAATTTCTTTTGCATTTCGTGCATCAAGTTCCACGGTTTGAGGACCGTCTACCTTGAATTCAGGATTACCGACTAATACTTGACTAACATCATCGGTACCACCGCCTACTGCTAGGAAGGCCATGGCTGAATACGTACCAGGTGATACACGAATTGTTTCTGTTCCGTATACATCTATAAATGTAGGTTCCATGTTTTCGCCAACGATTCCGACTCTCGCATATTTTTGCTCTCCATTAAAGTCCTTAGCGTTAAACGTTAGCGGATACTTCTCATCTTCTTTCTCTATTCCCATTGAAGTATGAGTCACTTGCTTGCCTTCAGAATCAGTTGCTGTTAGGTGCCCCTCATAACGACCCCAGTTACCAAGCTTCGGATCTACTGTAACTGTTATTGTCTTTGTACCATTAGCTGGAACCGTGATCTTGCTCTCAGAAATGGTTAACATACCATTTGGTACAGCATCACCTTTTGTACTCTTAAATTCCGCTTGAAGATCTAGAGTGACAGCGGAGTCACTGTCGTTTGTATACGTGACTGTTTTTTGTATAGGCTGCGCATGATCGTATGGCCACTGAAGGAAGCCGAACGACAGAGAACCCGTTGCACGAACAGTGCTGTTTAGAGCTGCAGGTATATCCAATCGACCCGTACCGATATGATAAGGCGAGTAATCTAATCTTTTAGAGGTATTCATCAACGCTTCTTTTAGCTGAGTGCCATTCCACTCAGGATGCTTCTGAAGAAGGATCGCAGCAGCACCCGCCACATGTGGGGTTGCCATGGATGTACCACTCATACTTATGTAAGATCCGCTTCCTTTTGTTAGTCCAGATCGAGCAGCAACAATCCCAGTACCTGGTGCAGATAGGTCAGGTTTCAATCCACCATCTCCAAGACGAGGTCCTCTTGATGAGTAAGGAGCAATTTTGTCTGCCTTATCCACAGCACCGATCGTTAAAGCAGCATCTGCAGCTCCTGGTGAACCGATGGATCCTTCGCTACCATCGTTACCGGCTGCAATAACAAATAGTGCACCTGTTTCTTCACTTAGGTTATTTACGGCTTGGGACATCGGGTCTGTTCCGTCACTTTTCCCGCCTCCCAAACTCATGCTTACAATCTTGGCGTTGTGTGCAGCCCATTCCATACCGTCAAGAATCCATGATTCGAAACCGCGTCCTCCTTTGTCTAACACTTTACCTACAAGCAAACGTGCTTCAGGAGCAACTCCTTTGTTCTTGCCATCAGAAGCAGCACCTGTCCCTAATACCGTTGAAGCAACGTGTGTACCATGCCCGTGAAAATCATCAACCGTTTCTCCAGGTACAAAGCTTTTTGCCTCTTCTATTTGATTTACAAGATCGGGATGATTAAGATCGATGCCTGAATCAAGCACTGCTACCTTAACCCCCTTACCTGTATAACCGGATTCCCATGCCGTTGGGGCACCAATTTGAGGTACGCTTTGTTCTAATGTGGCTTCCACACGACCATCAAGCCAGATCTTTTCAATACCCTCATCAAATAATACTGATTTAGAATTTGGGTTTTGGGTAGCCTCAGGTGTGATATCTTTCCAGAAC
The DNA here is from genome assembly GCF_001712755.1 of Gottfriedia luciferensis. GTDB lineage: Bacteria > Bacillota > Bacilli > Bacillales > Bacillaceae_G > Gottfriedia > Gottfriedia luciferensis_B. The sequence continues at coordinate 214,968 of NZ_MDKC01000036.1, read as the reverse complement.
GTCTCCGCTTCTTTTTTAGATGTTGCAAGAGCGGCACCATTAATACTTTCTAACACTCGAACCTTTTTTGCTCCTTTTGGGGCCTTCTTTGTTTGGACGGAGCTTGCTGTGGACTCTGTGTATTCCTTCTTTGTTTGGACGGAGCTCGCTGTGGACTTTGTGTATTCTACGATAATTGGCAGGGAAGAGAGACTTTTATCATCATAGCCTTCCGCTATTAATTTCGTTACATTAAACAAATCCTCGTCCAGTTTGTCAGCAGCCAGATAAGGTATAGCTGAATCTGGTATGACATACGAATCTTCACCAATTGTATACATTTGTACGCCTGCGTTCGGATCGGCAGGTTCCACGTCTATAGCTCTTTTACCGTCTTCAATCATTTTAACCTTAACGACGTCACCCGTAATTAAGGTAATGGTATGCTCGTCGGAACCGCTCAAAGCGTTAACAAGGGCAGCACTATTAAGTGTTTTGTCTAATGACGATTTATCATAGGCTTTTACGTTATAAGACGAAGAAGCAAAAACAACCGTAGATAAAGAGGCAGCTAAAAACGTATTCAATTTCATTTTTTTCATCATACATCCTCCTAGTAGATATGAATATGTTACAAATGTTGAGAAATATCTTAAAGTAGAATTGAATAGTGTACATTAAGAGATTCCTAACAGGTTAAAAGAAACACCTTCTGGACCAATTACCGATTCTGTATCAGAGATATGTAGTTTCTAGCTGTATATGAAATAAATTGGTAACATCGAATTTAATAGATTTGTATATCTTTTTGCTCTTTTGCTATTACTTTAGTGGAAAGTACCGAATGAATATTGAGGCTGCTGAAAAATGCCATAGAAGTTGCTTTCTTCATTAATGAATAATTTTGATAAACTTTTCAGAATACTAGTAATCAACTATCCTTTCTTAAAATTTTGAATTTCCCATACTGATTTTGCCTCTTATTAGAGTAATAGTTTCAGTAAGTCTAAGATTTAGAGATTCATTGCAAGTGTTGATAAGCTGCTTTAGTTCAAGTTCTTGGCTACTGCATCTTATATTAAAAACTTTATGGTTTTACGAGTTTATTGTAAAATCATGAAATATTATGGTAACCATAACAATATTTTATTGATATTCGGCACTATACTAATATGCAAAATACAAAAAATCTGCTTCTGGCAAAAAGATAATAAATGCAAATGAATTGATGGTTAAACGAGTGAAAAAGGAAAAATATGAAGTTTATGGAGTTGGGTTATGGAGAGATTTTGAAATTAGTTAAAAGGCTTTCTTATGCAACTAACGCAAACGTTAGATGAATTACAATGACTGCTAAAGCGGTTTTTTTTATTACCCTAACGGGTAGTTCAATTTAATAAAAAGCAGTTACAAAGCTCCTGAAAATGCATGATAAATATGCCTTTTTTGATACTTCTTATAAACCCATTATTACATAATATCTTAATTGTCAATAGATTCATTTATAAATCCAAGTCAAAATCTATATTAATAGTTGATTGATAGATTTACAATGTAATCATATTAAAAATTATTAAAAATATAAAAAATTGTAAAAAAATAGGTCGCTCCCCCTTACAAAACCCCATTTGTCATCCTAGTCTAACAAATATATAATTCTTTTAAAATTCAATGTTACCCATTCATTTCATATACAGCTAGAAACTACAAAACTCTGATACAGAAATGGAAAAGAAACTCACGTTGTTGAACCTTTAAAGGGGACTTTTTGTAAAATTAAAAGACATTATGGTAACCGTAACATTATCTTATTTTACCAGTACGAAAAATTTTGATAGATGGAGAGTAGCTATTATGGAATTAAGACATCTGAAAAGTTTCAAATTCGTAGCAGAGCACTTAAATTTTACAAAGGCTGCGCAACAGTTAAACTTCACACAACCTGCTGTAACCGCACAAATTCAGACGCTGGAACAAGAATTGAAACGGGAGTTATTTATACGAATAGGAAAAAAGACTTTTTTAACGCCTGAAGGTGAAATCCTTAAAACATATGCGGATCAGCTTTTTTCCATAGTAGAGGAGATTCAATCATCATTCGCTGAACTTTCAAATTCGTCTGAAAGTGTAACGATTGCTGCTGGTGAAAGCTATTGCACAAATTATTTTCCCTATGTTATTTCTGAATATTTAAAGCTATACCCACATGTACAAATAAAATTGATTTCCTGTAAAAGGGATGAAGTTATAAAAGGGGTAGAATCCAAAAAATACGATATAGGGATTATTTCAGGTGAACTAAGTAAAAATGGATTTTCAAATATCGTGATTGCTGAGGAAGACATAGTTTTAGTGGCTTCTAAAGATTTATATGATAATTATCCGGAGGACCAATTACTGACGAAATTTCCTTTAATTAAATATCGAGATGACGGATATTATGAATCTATGATAGAGAAATATTTGAGACAATTGAAACTCTCACAGCAAAATGTTATAGAATTTGGAAGTTTAGACGGGATCAAAAAGGCCGTATTAAATAATATTGGAGTAGGGCTGGGAACCAATGGGTGCATAAAAAAAGAAATTAGTAATGGTGATTTAATCCCAATCTTAGTTACTAATAAAAAGGTGAAAATAAAAACCTCTATCATTTCGTTGAAGGAAAAAGAAAAATTAGTAATAATTCAATCTTTTATTAATTTAATTCAAAAAAATTGGAACAGCATTTCTACAATTGGGTAAAAAAGCCTAACGCTATTCTTTTAGTTGTGATATAACACTGATATTAGTGGGGAAGTAGTTGAGTTATGACAAGTGGAACGGAACGGATGCAATAACTTTAGAATAATTGCTATGAATCTTTAACTCTTGAACATACTGATACAATTATTCTAAAATGCTGCGTAAATGGTATGAAAAAACAAAATTTTTTTCAAATGGAAGTATTCAAGCTGACATTATTATTTAACGGTGAGATGCTATCTACGGTTTTCGTGATTAGGTGGAAATGATGGGGAACGAGGCCTATCCATTACTCACACAATTATTATGCGATGGGAACATCAATACTGTCCTGAACTGAATAAGAGAATCTTTCGTCAACTCAAACAAGGATAATGGATGTATTTACATCGTGCAGTCAATTCAAGAGGAAATACCATTGACTTTTTCCTTAGTGAGGGATGCCAAATCAGCCAAGCGCTTTTTGAAAAAAGCCTTGGCTTTTTCGTATGTTGCCAGACCACTTGTAATATAACCAGATTTTTTGGATTGAGCAGATTAGTATAGTGCTGAATATCAATAAAATAATGTTATGGTTACCATAATATTTAATGATTTTACAATAAACGCGTAAAAATTTAATGTTTTAATATAAGATGCAGTAGCCAAGAACACTAACTGAAGCAGCTTATATTATTTATTTGGTTCTTGTGCAAGAACTTCAAAGCACTTGCAATGAATCTCTAACTCTTGGACATATGGATAATATTACTCTAAAAATGAGGTATGGTCGGTATGGGAAATTCAGAATTTTAAGAAAGGAGCAGTTGGTACAGAAGGTATAGAAATAGTAACTGGCTTCCTGAATGCTTTTGTAGCAGCAAAGTCAGCTACTTCTATAGTAGTTAAGTTGCTTCAGCTGTCGGCGAAAAACAAACTCTGTTGGGTGATGGTGCAAGAATCAGGAAAGACAACAAATTCTGGAATTTAGAAAAAAATGAATACATTGATATTTCGTTTGGCGTAAAGCATGATGAGTCAGCAACAAATGATTATCAAGGTGTAACATACTCTGCTAATCTATCTGTAATAGCTAAACAAAAAGACGATGTGCTTTATACGAGTAATGTAATGATCATAAGCAGGTACAGCAAATGGTACGTAAAAACCTCTGTTGTGCAAACTATCGTTAGATTCTAGATAATTTCATGATTCCCAAGAACCGGTGACGCTTCATTATGACGTTGCTGGTTTTTTACGCTTTATATTTCTATTCTTTAGGAATAAGCGGAGAAAAGGGGTTGCAGATGATACTTTGGATTTGAGCGTCGACCAGCCAGTTGTGATGAGAGTTGACGAAATTAAGCGAAGTGGCACAATGGAGTGCGGCTAGTAATCATAAAATTACTTTAAAAATCAAGGACGTTCATCTACTTGCCAATTAAACTGTAACATATGCAAAAGATAATAACGGGGCAGCTAAATTCGGCAGTCATATCAAGATAGAATTCTTACTGGAGAGTTATTTGGATGGAGGGGTATAGGGGTGGCTACTTTATTACAACAGATAACAAAAGAGATAGAAGAAAAGAGATATGAATTATTTGATATTAATAAGCGGTATGGATTACTTCATTCCAAAACCATTCAATGTAGTCAAGAGCTAGACAAGTTATTAAATCAGTTATTCAAAGAAAGGCATGTTGGGATGTGGTTTTAAGCCAACTTATATACAAAATTTATCAATTGCAAAGGCTTCTTTTGATGTTTTTCTTACAAATTGAAGTAACTTTATTCTGTAGTATTTAGTGATTATACGTAAACTCATCATCATCTCATGTAGTGCCAATTGCAGACTATACATGTTGAATGTGTGGCTGAGCTTGTATTAAAATAAAAAGCCTTTGCCAAAATCAGAATAGACAACTGACAAAAGGCACGAACAGGGAAAAGGAAAAAGGGACAATCGCAGTCACCTCAAGCCTTTTCCTTTTTTTATTTATCAAGACTTTATTCGAAAAATAATAATTTGCTAAAAAAAGTAGAATGAAAAATGAGAAAAAGCGGGTTTTGTAGCAAGGTTTTATATTGAATAGGAAATATGGGAACGGAAGAGTGTGGCTTTGTTCACGTTTATTTGAATCAAATAAATTCTATTCCTGCAACTTTCACAGATCGAATGCAGTATTTTCTTGCTGAATATTTATATCCAAAACATAAACTACTGACCAGGGAAGAATACCATTATAGTCCTTTCCTTTTCCCCCTGAGCTCAGCAAAACAGAAACAGACAAACTCTTAAGCTCTACCAGTTACTCATTATCCAATAGTGAAACCTACGATTTGCTTAATTAATTCTGTCTAGAGAAATAAATAGATGGTATCTATGATGTTAATCAAGCATTGGACTACTTCAGTCTGAAGTTGTTAATTGGAAGAAAATGGTAAGTCGCAGTCGTTTCTCTTTGTGTTATTTTAATCATAGAGACTCAAATGTATTATTTTGAGTGGGGTTTTCTTTAATAAAATAAAACCAAAAAAATTAATATTGATGGGATTAAGTGAGGTGATCACCATGCTTGAGGGACAAATAATCAAATTCTATCGTGAACGTCAGAGCATGATGCAGAAGGATTTAGGAATTGGAATCTGTTCGAGTACACATATTAGCAAAATTGAACGGGGATTAACAGAAGTTTCTAAAGAAACGATAAACTTGCTGTCAAAGCGCCTTTGTATTGATATGGAAACAGAAATTAAAACTTACATTGGTCTAGATTCCCTTTTAAAAAAATGGCATGAATCGATTATTTTAAAATTGAATAAAAAGGCTGAGAGAATTAAGAAACAATTAGAGGCTATTGCTCTTCTACAAATGCCGGTTATTTATCGTTCCTATACGCTCGTACTCACAAGATATTATTTATTGATAGGGCAGGGGCATGAAGCTAAGTCTCAAATTGATGAAATGGACAAATGGTCTAATCTTTCACCATATGAAACAAACATGCTTCTTCACATTAAAGGGATCAATGCATTGATGAATAAGGAATATTATAAGGCAATTTCATATTTTCAAGGAATCGATATAACCTATTACAACAACCAAGAGTACTATTATCATTTGGCTTTTGCCTATCATTTTCTGAATTCACGAGTATTGGCTTATTATTTTGCCGAAAAGTCCCTGCGCTTTTTCACAGAAGTGCGCAGTCTTACGCGAATGATTGAAGCAGAATTGCTTATGCTGATACAAGTAGAGCAGGACGAGTTTTACGATCCAAAAAATACGGAATACCAAAGATTAATCGAGATGACCGAAAACATTGGATTAGACCATCAAAGAGCAATGCTGTCTCACAATCTTGCATACCAGAAAGTTCGCCAAGGAAATTATGATAAAGCTTGTGAATACTATAAACAATCTATGGACATAAAAGATCCTCATACAGCCCTTCATATAGCCTCTTTGGAAGGCTATATAAATGCATTAACGAAACAAGGATCGAAATCAACCGAAGAATTGCTCCAATTGGTCGAAAAGGGTATTGCTCTTTCTGAAGAAATAAGCGATCCAATCTATATACATTTCTTTTATTTACATAAATATAATATTCAAAACGAAAAAGAGCTTTACTACCATTACCTTGAAAAAGAAGCATTTCCTTATTACCAGAAAATGGAACATGTTCGCTTGATTGAACATTATGGGATAAAGTTGTTCGACTATCATATGGAAAAAGGCAATGTCGAAGAAGCAAATCAATACGCAGCGTATCTCGTGGAAAAATACCGTAGAAACGATAAATTTGCTTGATTTTTAAACTAATACCTTTTAAGGAAGTCATGTTACTACGTACATTTTAAAGAAAGGCTGTTTTCGAAAAGTTTGTAGCTTTAATCATGGGAGTTGATTGTAGCGTAGGCACTTTACTCCTTCGGGAAATGGGAAACCTAGTTAAATGATTCACGTAAGGGATCATTAAACCCCGCAGACGGTAGCACTGAGGAACTCTATCCCTCCCTGTGGAAAGTAATTGCCTGTAGTTGAAATCAGCGGACAAACTATATAGTCAAAAACAATTATTAATGCAAAAAGAGCCTAAAGAAAAGCGAAATCGTTCTCTTCATGAAACGGCACGGAAAGATTTAATAATAGGTGGTAACAACACTTATACATTCGTTTATGAGGAGAATATGTTTTTCACGCAGAAAAAAGCATCCTCTTCTTTTTTATACTTTCCATTGCTCCATATTTACACTTCTTATACCCTTAATCACAAAATACCTTAATTGTCAACAAACTGATTTAAAACCCCAAGTCAATCTATTAAATTATAGCCCTAAGTCAAAATCTATATTAATCGTACGCTGAATATAGATTTGCAATGTCATTATTTGTCGAAATATTAAAAAGATTAAAAAATTGTAAAAAATTGTAAAAATATAGGACGGTTCCCTCGTAAAAACCCCATTTGTCATCCCAATCTAGCAAATATATAATTCTTTTAAATTCAATGTTACCTATTCATTTAGTACACAGCTAGAAACTACATAACTCTAATACAGAATCGGTAATTGGTATAGGAGGTGCCCTTTTCATCTTGTTAGCAATCTTTTAATTTACCCTATTCAACTATGAATCATATTTTAAGATATTTCTTACCATTTGTATCTTAATTTATATCCACTAAGAGGATGTTTGGTAAAAAAAGAAATTGAAGACGTTACTAGCTGCAACATGATCCACGGCTATCCTTGCTTCACTAATTGATGAAAATGCAGTTAATGTTGTAAGACCCATCGCAAAACCTATTTTAAAGTTAATGGAAAGGAGACTAAAGGATTATTTATGTAAATTCAATCTAATTATGGAGGGATAAACATGATAAAAATCACCAAAAAATTGCTTACATTGTCGACAGCTTTAATAGTTACCGTAAGTTCATTTGCTGCACCAGCTGGAAATTATATTAAAGCTTATGCAAAGGACAATATTGAGACAAGCTATAACCCCGAAGCTAAAGAAGTAATAGAGAATAAAATAAGTCCAGAACTTATAAAAGAATTTGCGAATAACTCTCAAACTACCTTTCTTGTAAAATTTAAGGATCAGGTAGATACAGTAAAGGTCGCTAAGGAAGTTAAGGCTAAGAATAAAAATCTATCAAATGTGAAAAAAGAGTTAGTAGTACGTTCATCAATCGTTTCTGAATTAAAAATTAAAGCAGATTCATCACAGAGAAATTTGAGGAAGTATATTGAAAAAGAAAAGAATAACGGAAATGTAAAGGATTTTAATTCATTTTATATAGTAAATGGTATGGTAGTTACAGCAACAGAGGCAGTTATGAAAAACATAGCAGATATGCCCGAGGTTGAAAGTATTAGACCTAATGGAATTACAAAGTTAATTGGGCCTGCAAAAACTACTGAAGCTACTATTACAGCGGCTAATAATGTAGAATGGAACCTTGAAAAAATTGGAGTGCCTGATGTTTGGAGTTTGGGAATAGATGGAACAGGAATAGTTGTTGGTAGCATAGATACAGGAGTTCAGTGGGATCACCCTGCATTAAAGACAAAATATAGAGGATTTGACCCAGCTAATCCAGATAATCCAAATAATGAATACAATTGGTTTGATGCAACTGAAAATAACGGTTCAGCACCATACGATAATGTAGGTCATGGAACCCATACAGTAGGTACTATGGTTGGTTCAGAACCAAATGGTACAAATAAGATAGGTGTTGCACCAGGAGCAAAGTGGATTGCTGCTAAGGCATTTACAAAAGATGGTGGAACAGATGAAGATTTAATAGAAGCTGGTGAATGGATGCTTGCTCCTAAAGATAAAAATGGAGTACCACATCCAGAAATGGCTCCTGATGTAATTAATAACTCATGGGGAGGCGGTCCTGGAATAGATGATTGGTATAAAACTATTATAACAAATTGGAGAGCAGCAGATATATTCCCGGAATTTTCAGCAGGAAATACAACCCCTTACAATTCTGGTGGACCAGGATCAGTCGCTAATCCTGCAAACTATCAAGAATCCTTTGCAACAGGAGCGACTGACATAAACAACAATTTAGCTGGCTTTTCTTTAAGGGGACCATCACCATATGGTGGAATACTTAAGCCAGATATTTCAGCACCTGGAGTTAATATAAGATCATCAGTTCCAGGAAGTAAATATGAGGGTGGATGGAATGGAACCTCGATGGCAGGTCCACATACATCAGGACTTGTAGCATTATTACTTCAAGCCAATTCTTCTTTAACAGTTAGTGAAATTGAAAAAATAATAAAGGAAACAGCAACTCCTTGTACTAACTCTGAATATCCTACAAATCCTAACAATGGATATGGTTATGGTGTTATTAATGCATTTAAGGCTGTAACATCAGTTATGCAAGGAATTTCTGAGATTAAAGGCCAGGTATTACAAGATGCAGAGGATACAGTTCCACCAACATTTAACCATACACCTGTTACAGTGACATACGAAGGATTGGAACAAAAATTAAAAATAGATGTACAGGATAATGTAAGTGTTGAGTCAGTTGAGCTTCAATATAGAAATTCTGCAGATGAGTGGACAACAGTGGCAGCTGATAGGAAGAGTGGGGACTACAAGTCAGGAAGCTATGAAGCTGTAATTCCAGCTGATAGAGTAGTATCAAATCTATCTTACAGATGGAGAATTGTTGACTTTGGAAAGAACGAGGTTACAAGTGATATCTATACAATACTTGTTAAACCTGCAATTACAATAGGATACTTTAATGATTTTGAAGCAAATATAACAGGATGGGAAAACGTCTTGGAGGCTCCATTTAAGGATCAATGGAACTGGGGAAAACCAACAACAGGACCTAATGCAGCAGTCTCAGGAGAAAAAGTTTTAGCTACTAATCTTGAAGGAACTTATTCAGAAAATGAAAGAATGCTAATAAAATCACCTCCTATTGTCCTGCCAAATGGAAGTGCTTATTTACAGTTTAAAAATTGGTATGATGTAGAAGAAAATAATGACCGTGCGTTTGTTCTGGCTAAAGGTGATGACGATGATAATTGGTATATATTAGCATCATATGGAGGCACTAAGACAGAAGGATATTCAAATGAGGAAATAAATCTTAGCGAATACGCAGGAAAGAAAATAAATATCGCATTTGCCTTTATATCTAATGACTCCAATAATAAGCAGGGATGGTTTATAGATGATGTTAGATTAACAAACAAATCTTTAGCACCAGGTGGCACATCAGCTTTAAGAAGCAGACCTAAAGAACAGTTTAGTTTAACAAACCTGTTTGCAGCATCAGGTGATACATCCGCTTTAAGCAACAGCCCAAAAGAACAAATAATAAATTCTGCGGAGACAAATGCTGAGATAACGAAAATTCCATTATCAGCTACAGTATCTATTCTTGAAAATGGTCGTTCAACAAAAACAAATCCGCAAGACGGATCATATAGTTTTAAGGTTAAAGAAGGAGAGTATACACTAAGAGCTGAAAAGTATGGATACTATCCACAGGATAAGCAGGTTCAAGTAGCAGCTAACCAAGTTCTTGAAAATACAAACATTACAATGGCTCCAATACCTAAGGGAACAGTAACAGGTAAAATCATTAATGCCCAAACGGGAAAACCAGTTAAAAACGCAAAAATTTACTTAATTGAGGATGCAGCAGTAGCACCAGTTACGACTGATGCAGAGGGTAACTACTCAATAACTGGATATGAAGGTAAATATACAGTACAGGTTATTGCTGAGAATTATTTTGATGAGAGATTTACTGTAGATATTACGGGTAATGAACATGTGTCGCATGATATTCAGCTAAAACCATTTATAAATTTCCTAGGAGAGATAGGCTATGATGATGGAACACCAGAATATTCAGTGGCTCAATGGGAAGCAGGAGGTGGCTATGCAGTAAGAATGTCACTTCCGGAAGGACAGACCAAAGCAATAGTAACCTCTGGATTATTTATGATTGATCCAAGATCAGGTGGAAATACATTTAAGGTGGCAGTTTATGATGCAAGTGGACAGGATGGAGCCCCTGGAAAAATGGTAGCAGGACCATTTAGTGCAACTACTACTAGGGAGGCAGGAAAATGGACAGTTGTTGATTTAACCTCAGAGCAAATAGTGGTAACAGGTGATTTTTATATGGTTTTTATACAGGATAAGTTTGCTCCTCAAAGCCCACAAATTTCATTGGATAAAAATAACCCAATAGTAGCACAAAGATCATGGTGGTTTGTAAAGGGTGGTCCATTCACTTTAGCAAATAAAGATTTTGGAAATATGATGATTAGAGCAACAGTTAAACAGGAAGCACTAGCTCCAGGTATAACATCACCAGCGGACAGCTCATATTTGAATAATGAAAACGCAACAATAAAAGGTAAGGCAGCTCCAGGAATGGACGTTCATCTATTTAGCGGTGATAAAGATATAGCAAATGGAAAGACAAATGATGATGGAAGTTTCTCAATTGATGCTGTACTTCAAGAGGGAGTTAATATTCTAAAGGCGAAAACTATTACAGAAATCGGATCTACTCCTTATTCGAAGGAGATAAAGGTTATAGTAGACAAGACAGAACCAGTTTTAGAAATTACAAGCCCACAAAATAACGCAAATATAAATGATCAGGTTATAACTGTAACAGGAACAGCTAAAGATGATTATTTAGATTATGTTGAAGTTAACGGAACAAAGACAGACATAGATTCAAATGGGAATTGGACAGTAAAGCTTATGTCCAAGGAAGGGGAAAATGTAATAAATATTGTTGCTAGAGACAAGGCAGGAAATGAAACTGCAAAGAGCATAACAGTTAATGTAAAATACTCAATACATGAAATTAAAAATATAATGCCATCGAGTGATGTAATATTAAAGGCAGATCAAACATTAAAGGTCGAGTTCGACAGTGAGCCTGGATTAAAAAAGGCAGTATTTACAATTAACGCTCCGATTAACGGCATAACAAGTGCAGTATATGTGCCAACAGCAAGTTTAAACAACTTTGAGGTAGTTATGACCGAAGTAAAGGATGCAAAAGGAAATGGCACTGGACACTATAAGGGCAACTGGACAGCAACTAAGAAGCTTACATTAAACGGTGCACAAATAGTGGTAAAAGTTGAAGATATGTATGGAAATTCATTAAGTTCCACGGCAGCAGGAAAGCTATATGTAAATTGCAAACCAATTCCTAAGCCTGTTCCAGACAAAACAGCACCGAGTATTCCTTTGGTAAGTAAGGTGACATATACAGGAATATCTGGAAAAGCTGAGATAGGTTCCAAAGTATACGCTAAAGCAGGCAAATTAATCATAGGTTCCTCAGTTGTAAACAGCAAAGGAATTTATTCTATTACCTTCAAAAGTCAAAAAGTAGGAACAATCATTAATGTATACGCAGTAGACAAATCGGGGAATGTTGGAGTGGCAAAAAAGGTAGTAATAAAAGACATAACACCACCAGCAATTCCTTCTGTTAAAAGTTTATCTAATACAAAAGTAACAGGGAAAGCCGAACCAGGTGCTAAAGTTTATGTGAAAAAAGGAAAAGTAATCATTGGTTCTAGTACTGCTAACAGTAAAGGAATTTATACTGTTTCTTATAAAAAACAAAAAGTGGGAACAGTCCTTTACGTTTATGCAAAAGATAAAGCAGGGAATACAGGTAAAGCGAAAAAAGTTGTAGTGAAAAAATAAATTAGGTTCAATACGATCATTCAGAATGCAAATGAAAAAGTCTTAGATTACTCCATTCGTTTGATTGGTCTTGACCTAAAAAAGAAACAAGTACAGCAACTGGTATGCTTTGACATCATATGTGTAACTACTGATAGATCCTAGTTGACTTACATGATAGCAAGAACCGGGTGGAGGGGTTTAGGGATGGCTACTTTATTACAACAACAAGCAAAACTTGAGGTAGAGAAAAAGAGAAATGAATTATATAATTTTTGTAAGCAGTATGGATTTCTTCATTCTAATACCATTCAATGTAGCCAAGAGTTAGATCAGTTAATAAATCAGTTATTTAAAAGCTTTACGGCTTTTAGGGAAGAGCGGTATGAGTACTTAATAATTTAGATACCAATAAACTGATCTTGTAGTACTTGGCACCAATTCGTATTCATACTAACGGTCGAATGTCCTTTATATTTAGAGATTAGATGTAAACTCAACATCATCTCATGTATTGTCAATTACGTACTGCGGACGTGGAGTGTATCTCGCAACTCATTTTAAAAGAAGGCAACTAACCCTTGCGGTTGTTGCCTATTCTTGTTCTTCGAAAGGATTTACAAAGTTGTAATGAATACGTAGATTACCTTCAATGCTACAGGTTATTTTATTCACCAAAGAGTACAAGATTTGAGGAGTTAAATCATCTAGTAATGAAACGTCTTTAAGCTTTTTTCCTAAATCAATTGCATAGTTCTCACTTTCGCACTCTTCAAGCTTTTCTTGATACTCAATCTTGGCTGTTTCGAGTTCAGCTACTTCCTGGTCTATCTGCTTTCTATATTCAACCAGTTCTTCTCGAGATATAATTTGGTCAGCGTACATATCATCAAGGTAATCTCTCTTTCTAGAACGTAATTTATTTGCTTTATTTTTGATTTTTGTTAGTTCGTTTGAAATCGAAACCTTCTTTTGATCCAATCTTTTGTGTAAACTCTTTATAAACTCATCATCTTGAATGGAATGGAATAACTCCTGTAGATCCTCTAGGATAATGTGTTTTAGCTCTTTCTCACGGATAACAACTCTATTTAAACAGAAAGGATCACCGTACTTAATATTACCTCCGCATCTATACACTTTTTGATTTGCCTTGTACCACATTCCTTTTTGGCAATTTTCACAGAACAATACATTAGTGAACAAATGACATTCCTTATCTCCGAATTTGTCCATTTCCACGAATCACGTATTTTGTAGAAGTCAATGCAGGAAGTCCCATTGGTCCCCTTACATGTAGCTTTTGCGTACTGATGCCGATTTCTGCACCAAAGCCGAATTCAAAACCATCAGTAAAGCGAGTCGAAGCATTATGGTAGAGAGCCGCGGCATCTACGGACGTGAAAAACTTGTTCACACTTTCTTCCCTTTCTGTAATAATCGCTTCGGAATGCATGGATCCATAAGTATTGATATGGTTAATAGCTTCTTCAACAGAGGAGACCATTTTAACTGCCAGTGTGAGAGACAAAAATTCAGTTCCCCAGTCTTCTTCTGAAGCAGGTACAATAGAAGAATCGATAGCCAGTGCCTTCTTATCTCCACGTAACTCTACTCCTTTTTCCTTTAAGGAAGAAAAGAGCTCGGTACCAAATCGGTGCGCCCACTCCTCATGAAGTATAATTGTTTCAATTGCATTACATACAGATGGTCGCTGTGTTTTTGCATTTATAATAATATCAAATGCCATCTGTTTATCCGCTGTTTCATCAATGAATATGTGACAATTTCCCGCACCTGTTTCCAATACAGGAACAGACGCTTCTCTAACTACAGTATCTATTAGCTGTTTGCCACCTCTTGGGATAAGAACATCCAAATACTCATTTAATGTAAACAGCTGCTTTGCACTATATCGTGACGTATCTTCAATGAGCTGAACGCTTTCTGGAGGCAAGCTCGTTTTTTTAAGGGCTCGGTGAATGACAGCTACGATGGCTTTGTTAGAATAAGTAGCGGAAGAACTGCCACGCAAGATCACTGCGTTTCCTGTTTTCAAGCAAATTGTGGCCGCATCCACAGTTACATTCGGTCGCGCTTCGTAAATCATCCCGACAACACCTAGTGGCACACGCATTTCTTGAATAGACAATCCATTCGGTCTTTCCCATGTGGTTACACATTCTCCAACAGGATCACGCAAATCAATTAGCTGCCGGATACCCTCTGTCATATCAATAATGCGCTGTTCATTCAGCGTAAGGCGGTCAAGAATAGAAGCGGACATTCCTTTTGCTTTACCTACTTCAATATCTCTTTTGTTCTCCTCCAAAATATAAGGTGTTTCTATTATCAATTGATCCGCAATCGCAGCAAGTGCCTTGTTTTTTTGAACTGTGGATTTTAGAACAAGTTCTCCAGCTATCTTTTTCGCTTTTTGTCCCTTTTCTAATACTTCATTCATCTTCATTTCCCCCTTTTAAAGATTCAAAATATAAAAACTTGAGGCATGTTTAACTTTGATAACTTGGAACGATCATCCAAGACTCTTCTACATAGATATTAGGTGAATCTATCAGATTTAGGACGGAGGATTCCGCCCTCTTTACGTGAACGGATCCTCTTTCTTCTTAAAATGAAACCCAATTATCCCTATGAATGACTTCATAGCTATGTCTTACGCCTTGAGCCTGAATGACGTGACTCTGCATCCCTTTTATATCCTGTAGTTCCTCTGCACTATATCTACATAGACCTTTCCCTATCAAGAGTCCTTGTTGTGTGATGACCTCCACAACTTCGCCCGCTCGAAAGAATCCAGACACATTAGTAACACCAGCAGGAAGAAGACTTTTTCCATGATGAATGATGGCAGAGGCTGCCCCAGCATCTACTTCAATTTGTCCATTAACAAGTGAATGTAGCGCGATCCATTGCTTGTTCATCTTAATCACTTTTTGAGGAGCATTACCGATATACGTTCCATCACCTTTACCCTTCAAAACATCTAAAAACTTCTCCTGTCCACGTCCTGTTCCGATAAATACACTCACTCCAAGAGATAGTGCTGTCTTTGCAGCATCGATTTTTGATCTCATACCGCCAGTCCCAAGTTTTGAGCCCGCATCTTCAGCAAGAGAAGTAATTTCTTCCGTAACCTCAGGGAGGAAATAATACTTTTTCGCGTCCGCATTTTTCTGAGGGTTTTGGTCATATAAGCCGTTCACATCCGTAAAAATCATGAGCATATCCGCCGAAACAAGCCCACTCACTAAAGCTGACAGCATATCATTATCACCAAAAGTCAGCTCCTCTAAAGAAATTGAATCATTTTCATTGATTATTGGAAGAGCGGAACGATTTAGTAGCTCTCCTAAAGTGGCATATGCATTACTGTATTGATCTTTTCTAGAAAAATCACTTCTCGTAAGCAAAAGCTGCGCGGTAACGATACCATATTTACGAAATTCCTCCGTATACGCCTGCATTAACAGACTTTGTCCTACAGCCGCGGCAGCCTGCTTCCCTTTAATTGTTACAGGTCGACTTGGATACCCAAGAGCAGAAAAACCTGCAGCAATTGCCCCAGATGTAACCAGCAACACTTCATGTCCTTCCTGTTTCAATTTCGCCAAAGCAGCAACATGATCAGAAAGCTGTTCCTCAGAGATACCTCCATGATCAACTGCCAAGGAACTGCTTCCAATTTTCACGACAATTCGTTGTTTTTTCACTTTTGTACCTCCTATTCTAAATGCGAATTTTTTGTAAATTAAACTTTTAACATGCTATTTAGCAATAAAGAGCAAAATAAAAATGACCGCTTCGCCCTTAATAAAAAGGACGAAACGGTCATTGTTCCGCGGTACCACCTTAATTGATATAAATATATATATCCGCTTGACACCTATAACGAAGGTATACGCCTAAACTTTCGTTTAAGACTCGGGGATAGGTTCCATACTTTCTATACGAGGAATCTTTCAGCCGGTGAATTCCACTCTCTTTCGCAAGAAGATATATGTACTAGTTCCCTTCGACGATTTTCAATTTGATTTTTATACATTATGCAATATAGTGCGTTTTTATGTCAAGAGGCATTTTTTAAATTAAATTAATTTTCTAAATATCTCTTAGCATAAAGTGAAATTCATGTCTAAACATAAGTTTTTTATATTCATCACGTTGTTAATAGTGATGTATTACTAATCTTCAACATGATTTAAAATTTGATTAGTTAATATATAACAAAGATACTAAATTATTTAGAAATTACGTGTTTCATACAGAATAAAACTGATTTCTAAATTTTTTTATATTGCAAAAAACAATCTACTCTCTTAAAATGTTTTTTTATATTGCATGGGATATTATTAGTTTTTTCAGAATAATAATTTCAAACCGATATAATTTATTTTAGAAGGAGCAAAATTGAGTATGGATAAACAAATTGGATTCATTGGATGCGGAAATATGGGGATAGCTATGATTGGTGGGATGATAACCAAAAATATAGTGCCTCCGGATAAAATAATTTGTTCAGATTTAAACCTTACAAATTTAAAAAATGCTAGTAAAAAATATGGTATAACTACAACTACTGACAACAATGAGGTAGCTAAAAATGCTGACATATTAATTTTATCTATCAAACCAGACCTATACTCATCAATAATTAACGAAATAAACGAACAGATAAAAAACGATGTTATAGTCGTAACTATTGCTGCAGGAAAAAGCATTAAAAGTACTGAGGAAGCTTTTGATAAAAAGTTAAAGGTTGTAAGAGTAATGCCTAATACACCTGCTCTTGTTGGAGAAGGAATGTCTGGGATATGTCCTAATGAAATGGTTACAGAAAAAGATTTAGAGGATATACTGAACATTTTTAATAGTTTTGGCCAAACAGAGATAGTAAACGAAAAATTAATGGATGTTGTAACATCTATAAGTGGTTCTTCGCCAGCATATGTATTTATGTTTATAGAAGCCATGGCAGATGCTGCTGTATTAGATGGTATGCCAAGAAATCAAGCATATAAATTCGCAGCTCAAGCTGTATTAGGCTCAGCAAAAATGGTACTGGAAACGGGAATACATCCAGGTGAATTAAAAGACATGGTTTGTTCTCCAGGTGGAACGACAATAGAAGCTGTAGCAATATTAGAGGAAAAAGGCTTAAGAACAGCTATCATTTCAGCTATAAAGCGTTGTACGCAAAAGTCTGTTGAACTATCCAGTCTCATAAAACATTTGTAAAAAAAAGGCGATTTTTTGTTCAGTTTTGAACGAACACCAACATCTATTGTGTTGTCAATTACAGTCGACACATGTTGAGTGCGTAGCTGAGCTTGTTTTAAAATAAGATACCTTTGCTAAAATCAGAATAGACTTCTGACAAAAGGCACGAACAGGGAGAAGGAAGAAGGGACAATCGTAGTCACCTTAAGCCTTTTCCTTATTTTTTTATCAAGACTTTATTCGAAAAAATTATATTGAAAAAGAAATGCCTTTGTTAACCCACGTATTTTTTCCTTTATTTGAGCAGAAATCATCCCATAAAAAAAATAAAAACAGTTATTGACCTTTGTGTAACAAAAAGGTTTACAGTAAAAATACTAAATCTTCAAAAAAAATTCAACTTGGAGGGAGTATAAAGAAACAGTAGAATTCTTGCAAGAACACATAGGTTGATTTCTTTAAAATAACCACCATGATAGATTGCAGCGCATGGTTCAATAGCAATTTAATTGGCGCGTATATTAATACGTTTATGGACATTAGTAGAGCATAACCGATCTTATACATTTTATGTAAAAATCTATTAATCACACATAATGTTCTAGAAATTGATTTGAGGTTATCCCTCTACAGGCAAGGTAAAAATAACATATTGGAGGTTTATCAAAATGTTAAAGTTGAAAATGTTTATTAATGGTGAATGGATGGATTCATTAAGCGGAGAAAAGAGTCATGCTGTGAATCCTGCAAACGGTAAAATCATGGCAGAGTCACCACGAGGAGGTAGAGAAGAAGCCCAAATGGCAATTAATGCAGCACGAACAGCTTTTGACTCAGGCATTTGGTCAGAATTACCGGCTTCTGAACGTGCATCCTATTTATTTAAAATAGCAGATAAGATTGAAGAAAAAGCAGACGAGCTAAGCAAACTTGAAACAGAGAATATGGGGAAGCCCCTTAAAGAATCAGAGTTTGATATTGCTGATACCGTGAATTGCTTTCGATATTATGCTGGTCTAGTGACTAAGCCAAATGGTCAAACCTATTCTGTTGCCGATCCTGTGCAAGCCATGGTTATTCGGGAACCTGTCGGTGTATGCGGACTTATTGCCCCATGGAATTTTCCATTGTTGACGGGTGCTTGGAAAATAGCCCCTGCGCTTGCTGCGGGAAATACGCTTGTTTTTAAACCAGCTGAAATCACTCCAGTCACCACTTTCAAATTATTTGAGATCATGGAAGAAGTGGGGATACCAGCTGGTGTTGTAAACCTAGTTTTGGGAGGTGGTTCAACAGTAGGAAATGAAATAGCGGAAAACCAAAAGGTAGATCTAATATCTTTTACAGGTAGTACAGCGACGGGTAGAAGCATCATGAATTCTGCAACTGGAAATATTAAAAACATTTCACTCGAGTTAGGCGGCAAGTCACCAAATATTGTTTTTGCAGACGCTGATTTAGAAACAGCCATCGATTATACTCTGAATGGGATTTTTACAAATGCCGGGCAAGTATGTAATGCGGGATCCCGTTTACTGTTAGAAGAGAGCATTCATGATAAGTTTATTGCTAGATTGGTAGAAAGAGCGAAGAAGATTCAGGTTGGCCTTGGGGACGATTCTTCTACCGAAATGGGTCCGCTTGTAAGTGGAGACCATATGAAGACGATACTTGAATATATTCAAGTTGGGGTAGACGAAGGGGCTACATTAGCTTGCGGTGGCAACCGTATTTCTAGTAAAGGACTTGAAAATGGTTACTTCGTTGAGCCAACGATATTTGTTGATACTAAACCTGACATGAGAATTGTTCAGGAAGAAATTTTTGGACCAGTCCTTGTTGTTCAAAAGTTTAAAAGTGAAGAGGAAGCCATCCAACTGGCAAATGATACATCATACGGTCTTGCTGCAGGTGTTTTTTCACAAGATGGCGCAAAAGCTTTGAGGGTTATTAAAAAAGTAAGAGCTGGAATTACTTATGTTAATGCATATAACCTTGCCTATAATGAAGCACCGTGGGGAGGTTACAAGCAGAGCGGGATTGGACGCGGGTTAGGAACTTTTGGTTTGGATACGTTTACTGAGGTAAAACAAATTAATATAAATTTAGAAGTTAAGCCAACTGAATGGTTTAGTCATTAAATAGAGAAAAAAATTCAATTTTAAATTCTGAATATTCTAAAAATGAGGAGGAAATTTATTATGTTATGGGATTTTCATTTTAATCTGCCTACTTCTATAGAGTTTGGGAATGGAAAAGTAAAGAATATTGGGAAAAGAGCTAAAGAATTAGGTGGAACGAAAGCCCTTATTTTTACTGATAAAGGTCTTGCACAAACAGGAATTTTGGAGAAAATCACACAGTCACTAGATCAAGAAGGTGTCAATTATATTGTTTACGATAAAATAGTTCCAAATCCAAAAGATGTAGATTGCGAGAGTGCTTATCAGCAGTTTAAAAACGAGAACATCGATCTTTTAATTGGTCTCGGTGGCGGAAGTTCGATGGATACAGCCAAAGCAATTGGGACACTTCTTACACACGGAGGAGAACTAAGAGAGCGTTACGGCGTAAATTTACTAGAACGGGAAATCCCGCCATTAATTTGTATTCCGACAACTTCAGGTACCGGTAGTGAAGTTACAAGAGGTTCTGTCATTACCGACACCGTGACGAAACAGAAGGAGGCGATACTAGATTTGAAAATCGCTCCTAAACTAGCACTTGTCGACCCTGAATTGACGTTAACATTGCCTAAATCAATTACGGCCGCAACTGGAATGGATGCACTCACACATGCAATCGAAGCTTATACTTGCAAAGTTGCACAACCACTATCAGATGCTTTAGGGCTATATGCCATAGAATTAATAGCAAAATATCTTCCATTAGCAGTAGAAAATGGACACGATTTAGAAGCTAGGAAAAATATGCTTTTGGGCAGTTTAGTTGCAGGACTAGCCTTTGATAACACGGATCTTGGGGCTGTTCATGCGATGGCAGAACCACTTGGAGGACTCTATGATACTCCACATGGTGTAGCGAATTCTATTTTTCTTCCACATGTATTTGAATTTAATATTCCTTCCAATCCAGAAAAGCACGCTATGGTAGCAATCAAACTTGGGGCAAATCCAGAAGGAAAAACAGTGGAAGAAACGGCGTACGAGGGTGTTGCGCTGTTAAAAGAGCTGGCAAATAAAATCGGCATTCCTAGCTTCAGAGATTTAGGAAATGTAAATCCTGAAGACTTCCCTTTCCTAGCGGAAGGAGCCTTTAAACATTTGTGTACTCAAGCCAATTCAAGAGATTTGACAAAAGAAGATTATCTGAACTTATTTCAAAATACTTATGAGGCAAAAACCACCACTTTTATTAAAAATTAATGCGTAATATGAATCGAAGTAAAATGTAAAATCCTCGGTTAAGAAATGGTCATCTGGCAAAAAACATTGCATAACGAAAAAGCGAGAATAAATTTGGAAGGAGGAGCATGAATGGTTAATCGGGATGAAAAGCAGTTTTTAAATTTACCTTTTACAGGCATTTGTACTTTTGGAAAATACCCAATGTGTGTAAACTTGAATGAGCTTGATGCAGATGTGGCGGTCATCGGGGTGCCAAATGACATGGGTACTCAATGGAAATCAGGGTCAAGAATGGGCCCTAGAGGAATTCGCGAAGGCTCTACATTATATAGTTTCGGTCTAGATGGTGCTTATGACATTGAAAACGATATTATGTACCTTGGGCCTGAATGGAAAGTCGTCGATTGCGGTGATGTAGACATGGTACACGGGGATATTATGCAATGCCATGAGAATACAGAAGAAGCCATCCGAAAAATCATTTCAAAAGGTGCTATGCCGGTTGTATTAGGCGGTGATCATTCCATCACAGCAGCAGTTGGAAAAGGATTAGAAGACATAGGTCCGTTTCATGTGATTCAAATTGATGCCCATTTAGACTGGGCAGACCATCGCTCTGGAATGCGATATGGTCACGGAAATTGCATTCGCCGCTTATCAGAGATGGATCATGTTCAGAAAATATTTCAATTTGGCATTCGCGGGATCAGCAGTAGCAAAAAGGAAGACGTCGAAGCAGCAAGATCGTATGGCAGTGTGATCTTATCGCCACGTCAGATGAGAAAGATGGGACTTAAGGAATTGCTGGAGTTAATTCCTGCGGGCGAGAAATATTATGTTACGATTGATATTGACGGAATCGATCCGTCTATAGCACCAGGAACAGGTACGCCATCACCAGGTGGTCTCCTCTACGATGAGGTTAATGAATTGCTTGAAGGGATTGCCAAAAGAGGTGAGGTCATCGGTTTTGATTTAGTAGAAGTTGCCCCGCAATATGATCCTACTGGCATGACTGGGCAAGTAGCAGCCCGTATTGCATTAGACTTACTCAGCTATGTATTAAAGGAAAAAGAGATAAAATTGAATAATAAATATGAAAATGAGAAGAAAGAAATACTTTTTTAAACGGGATTGGTTTCATCACCAAAGGAAAGGTGACAAAGCTATAGCTTAAAGGACAGAGAAGGGTAAAAGCTACCCTTACCTGTCCTTTTTGCATGTGAAAATGGAAGTTCTGTTTAGCTTCACTGAGTAGCAGATGCAAACTTTGCTTTGTTTTATGGACTGCTTCAGTTTGGTAATAAAGTTATGGAATGAAACTTTCACATGGTAGGCATCGAACAAATGACTGTTCTGTCAGCGTCTTAGGAAAATGGTTTGAAATGGTATCCTATGGCGTATGAGGAAAAGATTGTAAATGCCATAAATAAATCTGTTTCCCAGGGTACAAGGTGGACCTTGAATCTTTACTTTCTCATAACCAGTCACATTATCATCGAATTAACGTATCAAGTTGTGCTGTAATTTATTAAACTTTTTCCTGGAACTCTCTAATCCCGAACGCTATTTCATAATGATTAACCACAAATGCTACTGTGAATCATTTTAGCTTGTTTTAGATCCCTAGGGTTCTTTGTTTTAATGAGTAAAAAGTAAAAAGAACTCCATAAATTTTAAAGGAGTCCTTTTAGGTACTAGATTCCTTAAACACAAATGGGAAATCCAGTTTTTTATTATATATAAATCCTTTTCCGACTACATAGTATTATGAATTGACTGGAATATTTTCTTCTTTGCTTTCCCTTAACATAAATTCATCATTCCCATCATCAAAATGTAGATTTCGAAGACGTTGACGGAAGAATTTTGTCATGAAAGCTAAGTATACAAATCCAACTGCCATCCAGCTAATCCCTAAAATTAATGCATTTATATTCAAATAGGACCATAGCCACATGATGAATCCTGCCCCAATTAAAGGAAAAATTAAGTACTGAATAGTCTCCCTGGGAGAGCGCTTACAATTCTTAATATAATAGTGAGCGATTACAGAAAGATTGACAAAAGTAAATGCAATAAGAGCTCCGAAATTTATAAACGTAATCGCTGTATCAAGGCTTAGGACAATCCCCAACATGGTAATTAAACTAACAAAAAGAATATTAGCTGTTGGTGTTCTAAATCGTGGATGTATATATCCAAATATCTTTTTAGGTAAAACAGAATCACGTCCCATTACATATAACACACGAGATACGCTTGTAACAGAGGAAACACCTGAAGTAAAATTACCAATTATCATAACCGTTATAAAAAGAGAGCTAAATAAATTGCCACCAACCATTTTAATGAGCTCTAGCGCCGCAGAGTCAGTGTTTTTGAAGGCATATCCCGGAAAGACAACCTGAGCCAGATAGGAGGAACCAATATAGATTATACCCATAATCACCATCATGACAAAGATTGCTTTTGGGATCGTTTTTTCAGGATTAATGGTTTCCTCGGATAATGTTGTAACAGAATCAAACCCTAGAAAACTGAAACAGAGAATGGAAGCTCCAGCAAGAAGAACAGAAGTTGAAACATTTGATTTAAAGAAAGGTTCAACTGCTAGAAGTGTACCTGTACCCATTCCGTTTAAGACGCTTTTTATCGTTAAGAATGCAAAGACAATAATAAAAAGGATTTGGGCAATCACAAAAATCTTGCTTGTATTTGCTGAAACGCTTATACCAATATAACTAATAATCGTAATGCCGATATTTAAGATGACAATCCAAAGCCAAAATGGAACTTGTGGAAATTGCGATGTTAAAAATACAGCGGACATAAGACAGGTAATCATCGGTGTCAGTAAATAATCTAATAAAATGGTCCAGCCAATCATGAAGCCAGTTTCGGAATTCATCGACCTCTGAGTATAGGTATAAGCTGAGCCTGAAACTGGGTGTGCCTTTGCCATCTTCCCATAGCTTAATGCAGTAAAAACAATCGCCATAAATGCAATTACATACGCACCCGCCAGCACTCCCTTGGAACTATTCGCTGCAATTCCATAAGTGTTAAAAAATACCATCGGATTATTCCATGCTAAACCTAAAAATACAACTTGAAGCAATGTAAGTGACCTTTTAAGCGTTATTTTTTCAGTCAAATTCCATGTCTCCTTTACGAATTTAATAGGGTCTTTTAGCTCTAAATATTGTTCTTTTTCAACTTACAGAGGTCAATGAGGTTATACTTGGAGTTTTCAACTAAACAAAAAAATCTACTTTTAGATCACCACCCTTATTCTGTTGTTCAGATTAATCTGAAAATTATGTATAATCATAGTAAAGCTTTGTGTTACACAAATGTCAATAGAATTTCTTCTAGCATTTTTCTTCTAGTTTAACTCTCGGAAACGGTGGTGTTTTTTTGAAAGAAATGTTAACGATAAGTGAGATAGCCAAGTTAAGAGGAATGACGACAGAGGCCTTGCGTCATTATGACCGAATTGATTTATTTAAACCGAAATTTGTTGATCCCGAAACAGGATACCGATACTACTCCATTTTTCAGTACGAGATCCTCGGGACCATTAAAGAGCTTCGTCAAATTGGGATGAGCACAGATGAAATTAAACAATATTTCAATCAACGAAATTTTAAGAAATCAAGTGAGATTCTTAAAGCCAAACATGCTGAACTTGTTTCGAAATTAAAGGAATTAACCGAAATAGAAGTTAACATCAAAGAAAAAATAGCCTATTTGGACAATATTTCAAGAAAAGAGGCATTTCAAGAGATTATCTTTCGCGAAATAAAGAGTAGAAAGTTAATTACTTTAAATGAAAAAATCAATAGTAATTTGGAACTCTGTTACAGTATTATCCGATTGGAAACTATGCTAACAGAGAAGGCCCCAATTCTCGCCAGTAATCGTTTAGGCATTATTATCGAAGAAGAAGACCTAAAGGATAAACGATTTGAAGAGCCTTCAGTAATATTTGTTGTAGCGAAAAAGGATGAAAAAATACAAAAAAAATATCTAAAAATGATTCCTGAAGGGTTATTTGCATGCATCCGCTATAATGGTGAATTATTAAGGAATCGCAGTAAAAGCTTAAAAAAATTATTTGCATACCTTCATGAAACAGGCTATCTTATAGCTGGTGACGCACTGCAGATCATGGTGGTGGATATTACCGTTACGGATAATCCGAATGAAGTGATGTTCGAAATTCAAGTCCCGGTTAAAAAAGCCTGAAATTTAGTTCTGGCTATACACAATTGAGAGCTGTTCACTACATATAAAAAAAGAGTAATGTAAGAATAGGTAATTTATAAAGGGACTTTCCTGAACTATCCATGTAAAGTGGACAATTAAAAAAGTATTTAATAAGTAGTCTTAGACCTGAATTCTATGGGGCTAAGGCTATTTAATTTCTTTTAAAATTTGTTATTGTCTAGATTCCCCTAAAAATTCTTCAGAATAAACCAAGTTTGTGATTAGAATTTGAAGTGCCTGTACAAATTTTTGTTCGCTAAATGCTGTTGGTACTTTTTGATATAAATCGATCGAACTTGTAAATCGGTACAGCTTTTTTAAGATAATATAGATGAGATTATTTTCGAATAAAAGGGGATATGAAAAAACGGTCTGCTATTTTATATAATCTTCAAACGAGTTTCTTTAGCACTACTGACTACTAATCGTCCCACCATATTAACCATTTTTTTTAAAAATTTTTTACTATAAAACTATTAAAAAAAAAATTTTAGTAATTGTATTTTAATAATTTTTCATTAAGCAAATGAGCTTTATCAAACAAACTAGTTCTTTATTGAGAAACTTCTAAGTGTTAATTACTTAAATTATTTCTAGTTTAAAAGTAATTAAAATAGTATTTAAGTATAATATAACCTATTTTATTTTTGTAATATTCAGAATATAATGCTGTATAAATATCATGTAGTCCAATAAAAGGAGGAACACAATGAAGAAAATTTTGAATGGAATTATGGTGGTAGGTTTAGTCACAGGACTTTTATCTAGTCTAGGACCAAGTAAAATAACAGCGGCTTCTTCACCCCGCAAGTCACAAGTATCAAGCATAAAAAATGTTGCGTTAAATCAACCCGCCAAAGAATTAACTTTAAGCGAAAAACGAAGTCGTATTATGAATAGTCTTAAACTGGCTACACCTCTTCCTTCCAGTAGTAAGATCAATAAACTTAGTAAAGAAAAACAGAAATCGTTTATGATTGAAATTCAACAAAGTAAGAAAGCGTACTTTAATCCTAACAGACTAATCATAAAACTTAAGGCAGGCACAACAAAGTCATTTATTCAACAATCTAATATATTATCAGTTAAAAATGTAGCTACGATCTCAAAAGATACTTATATTGTGCATTTAAAAGGAAATCAAGATGTGAAAGCTTTAATTACAAAACTGAACAGTCAAGCTAATGTTGAATATGCAGAGCCAGATTATTTACGAACTACTTTAACAAACGATACAAATTTTTCTAATTTATGGGGGTTAAAAAATACAGGTCAAACGATTGGTGGCTCGGTAGGTGTTCCTGGAATTGATATTGGTGCTGAAGGTGCATGGGCTAAATCGAAAGGATCCACCTCACTTGTGGTAGCTGTCGTTGATACTGGTTTAGATATTACTCAAGCAGATTTAACTTCAAACATATGGTCAAATTCTGGGGAAGTAGCAAATGATGGAATTGATAATGATAAAAACGGTTATATAGATGATAAAAATGGATGGGATTTTTTTAATTATGATAAATCTGTTTATGATGGCTATTATGATGACTCTTTCCACGCTACTCATGTAGCTGGTACAATTGCAGCTAAAGCGGATAATAATCTAGGTGTAGTTGGAGTAGCTCCAAATATAAAAATTATGCCTCTAAAATTCATTGATTGGTACTATGGCGGATATGATTCAGATGCTATACTAGCTTTTGATTATGCTAAAGCAAAAGGTGTTAAAATTTATAATAATTCTTGGGGAGGAAGCGGTTACTCCCAATCTTTATATGATGCAATTAAAAACAATGGTGGTTTGTTTATATGTGCCGCAGGAAATGATTCATTAGATAATGACTCTTCATCAGGTCGTTCGTATCCTGCTAGCTTTGACTTAACAAATATTTTATCAGTAGCCTCAATTAATAATAAAGGTGGGCTTTCCTCGTTCTCGAACTATGGTAAAACAACTGTTGACTTGGCCGCTCCAGGAGAAAATATATTAAGTGCACTTCCAACTGATTGGGTTGCACAAGGTTATTCTGCTTATGAATATGCATCTGGAACTTCAATGGCAACTCCACATGTTACTGGTGCTGCCGCTCTTATTGCAAGTTTGAACCCTTCTTATTCCGCTACTACTATTAAATCGACACTCATGAGTAGTTTGAAAAAATTAAATTCACTTAATAATATCACAGTTACTGGTGGTCTTTTGAGTGCGAATAATGCATTAATTAGTGATGATGATATTCCAGGAGTAGCGTTATCATCCACTGTATCTGGCTCATTAAACAACTCTACTGATAAAGATGATGTATTTAGGGTAACGCTGAAAAAAGGCGAGAAGATCTCTCTAAATTTAACTGGTGCTACAGGAACAGATTTTGATTTATACCTATATGGGTCTAATGCAACAACAGTAAAAATTAATGAAGATATGGTTGCTCACTCTGAAAAAGCAGGTTCTTCAACTGAAAGTATTACGTATACAGCACCTTCCGCTGGTACTTATTATGTAGACGTTTATTCTTACAGTGGATCAGGTTCTTATACCTTAACAAGTAAACAAGGTGTAACAGCTGGTACTTATGAGAATACTAGCGCAAATATTGAATATGTAGGTAGCTGGTCTACTTCTACAAATAGTAGTGCGTCAGGTGGATCATTTATTATTGGTAATAAATCAGGAACTTTAGCTAATTTGGTGTTTAATGGTACATCTATTAAACTAGTAGCAACAAAAAACAGTTCTCAAGGAATTGTAAGTATTAAAATCGACGGTGGTACAGCATCGGAAGTAAACCTTCACTCGGTTTCATCAGTATATAAATCTGTTGTTTATACAAAAACAGGACTATCTAACGGAAGACATACAATTACTGTTTCTTGTACTGGAAAAGCTGCTTCAGGTGCTCGAAAATCATCTACTCAAGTAAATATTGATAGTTTTATTGTAAATTAATAAAAGCGTCTACTTTTTCTTAGATAGATATAATTATGCGAGGAAGTACCGTAAATATAAAATTTAGGGTCACCATAAATATTATCCCTATTACTCTGGTAATGGGGATTTTTCTGTTTCATTATTTAAACTAAAATCACAAGGTTTCCAATCTATACCTAAAGTAGGAGATAGCGCTAAAAATGGGCTGACGTTGCTAATAAAAAACTAAGGAATTAATGTCGATTACACGGGCTTCAAAAGAATTAGGTGTTTCTCGTCAAATGATTTACAAGTATATTCATAGAGGCTTAGCCTTTATAATCCTGTAACACATTTTATAATGAACGAAAAACTTGAAACAATATTGGGGCATTTGAAGTTTACAAATGAACGTGTTGAAGTGTTTGAAAAAGAAAATAAAGTAATAAAAAAAATGTTAACTGATAGAGATAATTTTAATGCAAGCTGTGACAGATGACAGATTTAATTTATTTTTTGAAAGATAGAAAAAAAAATTAAAAACAAACCAAAAAAGAAATCTATACGATTAGTCACCTTTTTATTTTTGTAGCTTAAAATAAAAGATTCTAATATAAGTGAACCACCTAAAATGCACATTAAAATTATTTTCAAATCAATATTTTGAGGTTTAATAATAAAAAGACTACCTATCATTACTGCTATAAAAAAAGGTTTTATTTTTTTTGTCAAAACATTAGTCATCACAAACACCTTCTAAATCTGTTAGATTAATTGTTATATTATACCATAAAATAGTTTGATAAATATTCAAAAAAAATACAATAACCCTAGGGTGGTTGTCTTTTCTTAAGCAAATTTGCAAAGCTGTTTTGAATTTGCTCAGAAGTCATTAATTTACTAAAGTATTTATACAAAGCATATATTTGATATTAGTATTAATGGGTTAAAAGTAAAAATCCTAAAAATTGATTTCACAGTCGTTAAATCAACACGTTAAAAATAATAGAAGGGGAGATTTATATAATTATTGATTGCCATTTTCATGTGGATGAATCCATGCTGACTTTAGAAAAAATGATAGAGGGGATGGATAATAATAATATTGCAAAAACTGCTCTGATCCCCCCCATGAGTGAAACAATGTTTGAATCGGATAGTACCATTCAGTATCATATCCAACGATTATTCCGTTTTCTAATACTTAATACACCTCAAATTGGACACAAAATTTACGATGGCCTTGTGAAAGATGGCTATTTAAAACTTTATGGTAACTCATATAAGATTTTTACTAAACCGAATAACGATATCGTGGCTACTGCAATTGCAAGATTTCCAGATCGTTTTCTAGGTTGGGTAGCAGTGAACCCTACGATTCCTAATTTTATGGAAGAAATAGAATTCTATCTTAAAAATCCTAGTTTTATTGGTGTAAAGGCTCATCCATTCATGCATGGTTATAGTATTAAAGCTCTTGAACCAGTTGCTGCTTTATGTGAATCAAGAGGTGTACCATTGATTATTCATCTTTCTTCAGAAATTAACAGTTATAAATATCTACCTGAAAATTTTCCTAAACTCAAATTAATTTATGCTCATGCTGGTCTACCATTTTGGAAAAAACTATGGAAATACGTTAAGGAACAACCAAATGTATATGTTGATACATCTAGTGATTATCTCGATCCGTCAATTGTAAAACAAGCAGTAGAGGCTTTAGGTTACCGTAAAGTTCTTTTTGGCTGTGATGGTCCATATGGAATGAAGACATTTAATGAATATGACTATTCGGACAAGAAGAGATGGGTGGAATCCCTTCTAATTCCAGATAATGAAAAGGAATACATACTCGGAAAAAACTTTTTAGGATTAATTGAATAATTTAATTGACGGCAAAAATAATTCAAAAAAAGGTCTACCAAAATCGGTAGACCTTCTTCTTTCTATTTATTTGGACTCACTAATCGTTTTATTGATAACATCAATCACATAGTTTTTAGTGTTTTTATTAATCGAACCACCATCACCTTTAAAAATTGTGGTTTTGGTTGTATCTGTTGGTTCAATGTGAACTGGTACTTGTGTCTGACCTTCTTTTAGATTAAAAGATTGGGTGAAATTCATCTCATTATTTACAGTTACTTTTTCCCCATTGATTGTGAGGTTAGCTCCTTTAATAGCATTCCCTTTGACAGTTAGAGTTGAACCATTCACATCAATTTGGCTTACAACAAGTGGCTTATCAATCCAGCGTAAGATCGTATCTTGGACTGTCATTTTGTTGCCACCTTGATTTGAAACAACTATTTTCATATCGGTTCCAGTGGCACCGTAACCATAGTAACTGATATCATCATCTGATGTGTCAGATGGTGTATGGTCTGCTAATCCTTCATGATCCCAAGTGTTGTCTCTCGTATATTTATAAGTAATTTCAGTTCCTTCTTCAAGCTCAACTGTATATTCCCAATCCGGTGTAACTGCGCCATTTCGGCTCATTGACCATGCACCTGTATTCCAACCATTTAAGCTGTTTGGTATATTCATTTGTGCTGACAATGGAGTGTCACTTGGTGCATGTACTTTAAATGTGACTTGTACCATGACAATATCCGGTGTGACATTTACAGTATTTGAATCTACATAGTTCCCTGCTTGATCAAAGACGCGGATTTGATAGTTATATGATGTACCGTTTGTGACCTGATAATCACGGAAGGTAGTAGTGTCCCCGCTTACTGAAGTAAGTATATGACCGTCACGATAAATGACAGTTTTATATGGCTGATCTGACTGCGTAAGTTTCCAGTTCAAGTTAACCTGACCAGATTCTTGAATTGGTGTCTCCAAAGTGACCTTACTAGCAGGGGGAGTAGTATCTAAAGTGCTACGTGTGTAATTCACTTCTCCTGTTTCAGAGTATACCCATGTATTTCCTAAATCAGGTGTAAAGGCCATTCGGTATTCATATATGCCAGCCTCTAATGGAGTGAAGCTACCTTGGAACTCATTAGCTTGATTATCCTGAGATTGACCATTATATAGAGCTTTGTATGATTCCCAAGCAGTTTGGCCTTTCATTCTTACTTGAAGCTCGGCCGTAATTCCTTCAGCTGGACCTGTTTCTGTTGCACCTGGTAAGTAAAAGGTTGCTTTAACAGTTGAATCAAGTGCTAAATTCAGCTCCTGGTTGGCTAAGGCTGTCATGTTGGACACGCTAGCTTTGCTAACATCGTAATGAGGCACGAGACCAACTGAGACAGCAGGTTCAGATTCGTTCCCATTTGAATCTACAGCGGTTACAGAAAAATAGTAGTTACGACCATTATTTAAATCTGAAATGGTTACATTAGTGTCTTTAGTTTCTTTTACTTTTGTCCATAATCCGCCAGCAACAGTTGTTTGATAAACATTGAATTTTGTGCCAGTTCCTGTCCAATTTAAAGTAATTTGTTTAGAACCTACAGTACCAATTACACTTTTAACTGACTGTGGATTTTTCACGTCATTACTAGATAGTAACATTCTTCCTGATTCAGCAGGAACACTCAATGTCAACTTGCCATCCTTCACTGTAGCAGCGTATTTTTTATCTAGTTGGTCTTCTAGACGAATTCCGTTTGCAATCAGCTTTTTTGTGTCAACATCAACAGTTTGTGCAGTTTTCCCTCTGTTAATGATGATAAGGGCTGATTTTGTTCCATTAGTACGAACGTAAGCTAATACATCGTCTTTAGCATAAATATGGTGAAGATCTCCATGACTAAATAGATCGGAATTTTTACTGCGAATTTGACCAATCGTTTGATAATGTTTAATCAAATCTTGGTTTTCATTTCCCCATGGATACGTACGGCGATCATCTGGATCTTTTGATCCCGTTTGACCTGCTTCATCTCCATAATAAATGGTCGGTGCGCCAGGATAACCCATTTGAAGGATAGAGGCTAGCTTTAATCGTTTTACACCTTCATTGTAATTATAGTTCGGATCCTGTTCAGCTCTGTTATAAG
The DNA here is from genome assembly GCF_001712755.1 of Gottfriedia luciferensis. GTDB lineage: Bacteria > Bacillota > Bacilli > Bacillales > Bacillaceae_G > Gottfriedia > Gottfriedia luciferensis_B. The sequence goes on along the minus strand of NZ_MDKC01000036.1, from coordinate 182,727 downwards.
TATCTGTCCCGTTGCCTAACAGGAATATAGCTCGTGCAGTATCATGTGATCCCATTAAATTCATTAGAGCATAGAAAGCTTCCTTTGGATAATCCTCTTGTACTGCAAGGAGTGAGTTTTGTGCATTTTCTGCATTACCATTTTTTAAATAATCCAGTACGGCACCTCGGAAACGATAATTCATTACAGAGTCATATTGATCTCCTAAAAAGTATTTGGAAGCATCATCCCAAATTTCTCCCAAAATAAGTGGTTTTTCATCTTTTTGAAGAGTTTGTCCGGCACCGGTCATCGTTTTGGATTTAATTTCTTTTCGAAATTCCTGCCAAAATGAGCTGTCTACTTCATTCGCAACATCTAAACGCCAACCGGAAGAACCTCGATCAATCCATGATTTGCTTACAGAGTCTTTATCATACATTATATAGTTAGCAAATGCAGTGTTGTTCAGTTCACTAGGGTGATCAACCTTTGAACCTTCTTTTGATTCAAATACTGGGAGACTGTCATAGCCCCACCAACCTTCATACTTATAATGTTCTCCATTTGAAACACCGTTGACTTTTTCATTCGGTACTTTAACATTTTCAATATGGAACCAGTTTTCAAAACCGTACGGGCTAAAAGATTGGCCTTCGGAGATAAATTGCTTTTTCGCTTTCTCTTTGGCAGTAGCCTCGGACAATTTTTCATTATTCATCAAATCATAAATACGAGACCAATATTCATATGCACCGACTGTATTGTATTTGTGATAGCGGTCAAAGTAGATGGAATCGTCTGATACGTGATTAAAAACACCGTCCAAAATTAAATGCATATTACGTTTTGCTAATTCTTTTGTGAAATCCTTAAATTCTTTTTCTGAGCCAAACATCGGGTCAACCAATTTGTAATCTGTTGCATCATATTTATGGTTAGAAGGTGCAAGAGCAATCGGATTTAAATAGAGTGTGTTGACTCCTAGTGATTGAAGGTAATCAAGTTTAGATTTGATTCCAGCGATGTCTCCGCCATAAAAATCATTACTAAACTCTCCGTCTCCAGTATATGATCCAGTTCCTTGTTCATAAGGATTATCAGGTAAGCTTGACCAAGAAGCGGGATGTTCGATTGGCTGATTACCACGAGCACCAATTTTATCCTTTACATTGTCATTTGTCTTGTTTCCGTTAAAAAAGCGATCGGGGAAGATTTGATAAACTACAGCTTCTTTCATCCAATCTGGCGTTTGGTAACTAGGGTCATATACTGTCAGTTGGAAAAGGCTCGCATTTTTATCGACTGCTTTTCCAGTATGACCTTCCTGTGTGTCTTCTCCATATTCTGCTGTTGTATCTTGATCTCTGACAATGAACTTATACCCATGAACCCCTTTGTCTGTTGGCGTAAACGTGGCTTCCCAGTACTCAAGGTCACCTTTGCCATTTGTATTTGACCAGCCTACATTCTTCATAGCCAAGACCTTTGTAGTGCCAGAATTATAATTTTTTACATAAAGGCTCGCGCCTGTCAAATCTCCTTTCTTAGCCGATATCCGTAAGGTGACAGGTGTATTTTCTGGAACAGCCCCGAATGGCTTCTTGTATACTTGGTCCCATGAATCATGAGAGAGGGCATTCTGATCAATCAAGCCATCAGAGCCTGTTGGTTTATAATCTGTATAAACTTCTTTTGTTTCACTATTATAGAAAAATGTAATAGTTGATTCTGAGAGTACAGTTAACTTCAAATTGGAAGTAGGGTAGGACTCGTTCCAATCTTTTCCTAGTACAATCTTGTATTCGTAAGTACCACTTGGCACTTTTGTGGTAAAGGAATAGATATTTTTGAAATTATCATCTTTTAAAAAGGCTGTTGAGTCTGCCGGGCTCCAAGCTGATCCTGCATTAATAGCAGGCTGGATCGTTCCAACAAGACGTGGTTGTTTTTCCGCTGCTATAGGGGTGTAATGAGTGCTATCAGTAATTGAATGAGTGTTGTCATTATAGTAGAAAGTGACAGCCTTTTGTTCGGATAGTATTAGTTTAATGTTGTTGCCTCCAGGATTTCCGCCGTCACCGTAATTTTCTGACCAGTTTCCACCAATGGCGATTTTGTACTCATATTCACCAGCCGGTAAAGTACCAGTAAATGTATAGAGACCATTACCTTTAAACACCATTTCTGTTTGTTGCGAGGATGGGTCCCAATCACCTGAATTTCCTAACAATTTTTGAAGGCTTCCTACAAGCACAACTTGTCTAGCTGTCGTTTCTGCTGCTTTTACATTTCCATTTGTAAAAAATCCCGGAAACATCTGGAGAACTAAGCCTAATACTGTAACGAGCGATAATATTGATCTCTGTTTTCTCCTCATGAAAAAACCCCTTTCTCTTTCTAAATTAGGAAAACGTTTATACAAAAGATGCAATAAAAATATGTATGTAGGTAATGCTCACTTATTGCAAACGTTTGCACAAATTGTTTTCAAAATAATTATAACTTTTTATTAACACAAATCAATGGAAAATAGCAAAATAATACAAATTTTCTGAATTAAATACACTTAATTTCAGTCACAGATAGGGCTTATATAAATAATGTTAATTGCTCTTTTTTGTTAGGATTAGGTAATTAATCATTGTTTCAAGCGATTTAAATAAAAAGTAGGGTTCGGTCTTCATATATTTATAAAAAAAACAAAGACAGATGCAGTCCCAAAAATGAGAACACGACTGTCTTTGTTTTGAATGAATAAGTAAGGTGCAATTGCTAGTATTATAACAACAGTTTCCATCGTATTATTTAATGAAACAACTTTATTTAAATTAGTAAATATTTTCTCGAATATTTCTATTTCACTAAATGAATTAACAGCATTGATATTGAAGAAATTGCCCAATAATTAAAGGAGGCCTTCATATGATCAGAACGAATGCCAATCGGCTTCAAAAATTAATTGAGTTGTTTAGTGAATATGGTAAAACGGAAAACAATGGAGTAACTAGACTAGCATTATCTCCTGAAGATCTCGCTGCAAGGAAGAAATTTCAGGCGTTATGTGAAGAAGTGGGAATGACAGTAAAGCATGATGATATGGGTAATATGTATGCTACTTTACCGGGGAAACAAAACTTACCTCCAATTGTAATTGGTTCACACTTAGACTCAGTTATTAAGGGAGGACGTTTCGACGGCGTACTAGGTGTACTCACAGCTTTAGAGACTGTTTATACAATAATAGATGAAAAGATCGAATTAGATTATCCAATTACAGTTGTCAATTTTACAAATGAAGAAGGAGCAAGATTTGAGCCATCTCTTATGTCTTCTGGAGTGCTATCAGGTAAATTTGATAAAAAGAAAATGATTACTTCTACTGATAAAAATGGAATTACATTTGAAAAATCACTAAATGAAAGCGGTTTTGAAGGTTCTGAAGCAAATCGCTTAATAGAAGCTAGCGCGTATATCGAACTACATATTGAACAAGGTCCTGTACTGGAACGGAAAAACCTAGAAATCGGAGTAGTAGAAGGTGTACTAGGAATGGTATGCTATGAAATCTCTGTATTTGGAGAATCCAACCATGCAGGTACGACACCAATTAGCATGCGCAAAGATCCGATGTTCACTGCTGCCAATGTTGTGGTCGATTTACAAAAGCAATTACAAAGACTGGATTCAGAGCTCGTTTACACAATCGGTCGTATAAATGCATATCCAAATATTCACACGGTCATTCCTTCAGAAGTAACCTTTACTTTAGAGGCGAGACATAAGGATCCGAGTGTTATTGCAGAAGTTACACGAATGGTGGAAGAACTGCCAAAAAATATAAGTGGCTGTCCAATCAAATCCACACGCCTATGGGATCGAGATACAGTTAACTTTGATGAAGAAGTCGTAAATACTGTGGAATCTGCTTGCAAAGAGTTAGGATATAAAGAAAATCGTATGTATAGCGGTGCCGGCCATGATGCTCAATTCATTGCTTCATATATTCCAACTGCTATGATTTTTGTACCAAGTGTAAATGGATATAGTCATCGTGAAGATGAGTTAACTTCATATGAAGATTGTGCTAAAGGAGCGAATGTTTTACTAAATACTGTATTAAAACTATGCCTTGAAAAAGTGAATAAATAAGGCTTTATTTCAAAACTACTAGTAATACCTTGTATGTATTTCACTAACGTAAACTATATAGATTGTTTCTTTAGACTCTCTAAAATAATTAGAGAGTCTTATTTTTATCATTATTTTGTTATCTTAAAACAACTTTACGTATTATTTACAATCCTTTAAAACTAGGTTAATTATTCTTTTTTATAGTTAGAGATGTAGAAAATAATAACTTTCCTTAGGAGGACAAACAATAATGAAACGCGGATTAAAATTAACATTTGCAGCAATGGCTATTACAGGTATGTTAGCGGGATGTTCTAATAAAGATGAAAAAACAACTGGCAAGACTACTACAGATGATAAAAAAGTAGAATTAACTGGAACAATTGGAGCTGCAGGATCAACAGCATTACAACCACTAGCTGACGAAGCGGCAACTGAATTTATGGCGAAGTTCCCACAAGTATCTATAACAGTTCAAGGTGGCGGTAGTGGTACTGGTGTAAACCAAGTATCTACTGGAGCAATTCAAATTGGTAACTCAGATGTACCAGCTGCTGAAAAATTAGAAGATAAATCATTAGCAAGTTCATTAGTAGAAGCTAAAGTTGCTGGTGTTGGTTACTCAATGGTAACAAATAAAGACGTTGGTGTAGATTCACTTACACTTCAACAAATTGAAGATATTTTCGCTGGTAAAGTAACGAACTGGAAAGAAGTTGGCGGTAAAGATGAGAAAATTAATGTAATTAATCGTCCAGCATCATCAGGTACTCGTGCAGCATTTGAAAAGAAAATTATGAAAGACGTTAAGATTAATGATGGCGTAGGAACTGTTCAAGATTCAAACGGTGCAGTTGAACAAGCTGTAAACTCTACTCCTGGTGCAATTTCTTATCTTGCTAATTCATATTTAATCGGCGATAAAAAAGATGCTTTAAAAACTGTAAAAATTGATGGAAAAGAATCTTCAACTGATAATATTACATCTGGTGCATACCCATTCTATTCATATGAGTACATGATTACAAAAGGCGATGCAAAATCTCCAGTTAAAGAATATATTGAATTCATTAGTGGCGATGAATTTGCTAACAAGTTAGTTGAAATGGGTTATATCCCAGCTTCACAAATGTCAGGTTTACAATAATAATTCAATTTAAGCTGACTCAAAAGGTCTTTGACTTTTTGAGTCAGCTTTTTGTATTTCTTTTAGTATGTCAACAAAGAAGTAACTTTATAAAGTTCACTATGAGTTCGTATTTTTTTTAATATAGATCAGCACCTGAAACTACTTAAAAAGTTAAGCTACTTTTAAGTAGTTTTCTTATGTATATTTAGCAAGTTTTAATAAGCAATTCGTATTTTATCATTCCATTCAATGCCCATAAATCAATTAAACATACTACCTCTTAAAAAGATTTACAATTTCTTTACGATTGATTAAAACTTGCTTAACTTAAAAACTTTAAAGTAGAGATTGTAAGAGATAACAAACAAAAATTAAAAACAACATAAAAAATAAAAACAAACATTTTAGGGGGATTTAAAATGAAGCGTGGATTAAAATTAACATTTGCAGCAATGGCTATTACGGGTATGTTAGCAGGATGTTCTAATAAAGATGAAAAAACAACTGGCAAGACTTCAGATGATAAAAAAGTAGAATTAACAGGAACAATTGGTGCTGCAGGATCAACAGCGTTACAACCATTAGCAGACGAAGCGGCTACTGAATTTATGGCGAAGTTCCCACAAGTTTCAATTACTGTTCAAGGTGGCGGTAGTGGTACTGGTGTAAACCAAGTATCTACTGGAGCAATTCAAATTGGTAACTCAGATGTACCAGCTGCTGAAAAATTAGAAGATAAATCTTTAGCAAGTTCATTAGTAGAAGCTAAAGTTGCTGGTGTTGGTTACTCAATGGTAACAAATAAAGACGTTGGTGTAGATTCACTTACACTTCAACAAATTGAAGATATTTTCGCTGGTAAAGTGACGAACTGGAAAGAAGTTGGCGGTAAAGATGAAAAAATTAATGTAATTAATCGTCCAGCATCATCTGGTACTCGTGCAGCGTTTGAAAAGAAAATTATGAAAGACGTTAAAATTAATGATGGCGTAGGAACTGTTCAAGACTCAAACGGTGCAGTTGAACAAGCTGTAAACTCTACTCCTGGAGCAATCTCTTATCTTGCTAATTCATATTTAATCGGCGATAAAAAAGATGCTTTAAAAACTGTGAAAATTGATGGAAAAGAATCTACTACAGACAATATCGTTGCAGGTGATTACCCATTCTATTCTTACGAGTACATGATTACAAAAGGCGATGCAAAATCTCCTGTAAAAGAATATATTGAATTCATTAGTGGCGATGAGTTTGCTAACAAGTTAGTAGAGATGGGTTATATCCCAGCTTCAAAAATGACAGGTTTAGAATAATATAAAAAATGGGAGTTGGTTTTATACCAACTCTCAATCTAATTTATTAATGGATGATAGGGGTTTATCATGAATTTCAAAAAAAGGAACTTATTTCTAATTGAATACCTTGGAAGAACTCTTGTAACTTTATGTGGTTTCTTAATGATTGGTATTACAATAGCAATAATAGGATTTATTGTAAGTAAAGGAATCCAATCATTTACAGTTAATGATATATCGTTAAGTGAAATTTTGTTTTCAAAACATTGGAGTCCAAATAATGCTACAAACCCAACATATGGTGCTTTAATCTTTATTGTTGGATCAATTCTAGTATCTGTTGGTGCTGTAATTATCGCTGCACCAATTGCGATTGCATTAGCAATTTTCATGAATTTTATTTCACCGAAGTTTGGTGAAAAAGTTTTAATACCAGTATTGGAAATTCTAGTTGGTATTCCTTCAGTAGTTTATGGATTTCTTGGCGTAACAATATTAGTTCCTCTAATTAGAAATACAGTAGGTGGCGTAGGGTTTAGCTTAATTGCAGGGATTATTGTGCTTAGTATCATGATTTTACCTACAATTGCAAGTATAGCATCTGATGCTGTCCGAGCTGTTCCTAGAACATATTTAGAAGCATCATACGGACTAGGTTCAACTAGATGGCAAGCAATTAAGTTGGCGATTGTACCAGCTGCAAAAACAAATATTTTAACTGCGATCGTTTTAGGTCTTGCTCGTGCTTTTGGTGAAGCGTTAGCAGTACAAATGGTAATCGGAAATACGGTTAAGTTCCCTAATGGTATTTTCGATCCAACGGCAACTTTAACAGGAATTTTAACAATGGATATGGCAAATACATTAAACGGTACAGCTTGGAATAACACTCTATGGACTCTAGCAATGATCTTACTTCTAATATCCTTCCTCTTTATACTAGTCATTCGATTAATTGGACGAAAAGGAGGATATGAATCATGATTGCAAGAAAAATGGATAAGGTTTGGACGGGAATACTTTGTTTAATAGCTGGTTTAGTTGTAATACTATTATTATTTTTATTAAGTGAAATTATTTTTAAAGGTTGGGGATTCTGGGACTTTAATTTCCTTTTTGGAAAACCTAGTAATATTCAAGCCGGTGGTGGGATCGGACCACAACTTTTTAATTCATTTTATATTTTAGTGTTAACATTAATTATTTCAGTTCCGATTGGAGTAGGAGCTGGGATTTATATGGCAGAATATGCAAAACCAGGTCGTTTTTTAAATTTCTTAAGATTATGTATTGAAACGTTGGCTTCATTACCTTCAATCGTAGTAGGTTTATTCGGTTTATTAGTATTTGTAACAATGACTGGATGGGGTTACACTTTAATTGGTGGTGCACTTGCGATTTCAATCTTAAATCTTCCAGGTCTAACAAGGGTAAGTGAAACAGCGTTATTAAATGTTCCTAAAACTAGTAAAGAAGGTAGTCTTGGATTAGGAGCTACAAAGTGGCAAACAATTACTAAAATTAGTATCCCAACTGCAATTCCACAATTAATTACGGGAATTATTTTAGCAGCTGGAAGAATTTTTGGTGAAGCAGCGGCATTAATTTATACTGCTGGACTTACAACGCCTATTCTAAATAATGCTGCTCCATTAAATACACCGATGAACCCGTTTAATATTTTTAGACCAGCAGAAACGTTAACAGTTCATATCTGGAAATTAAATTCAGAAGGTATCGTTCCAGATGCGCAAAGCATTGCTACAAAATCTGCTGCAGTTCTAATTGTAATGATCCTTTTATTTAATCTATTTGCTAGATTGTTTGCAAAGTTTTTAAATAGACGCTTTACAGGAGCAAAAAGATAATCAAATATGTATTTTTTAAAATCTCTATGGAAGATTCCGTAGAGATTTTTTTGTATTAGTTGGTTCTGAACTTGTAATGTTGGGAGTGCTATTTTGATTAAAAATATTATTGATACAAAAGGAAAAAATCCTTTTTTTCGATAATGTTATGTAACGTTTAAAGTTAAGCGTTTTTTATTTTATCAACCTCACTAAGTAGTGTTTCTAAATGTTTTAAAATTGTCTTAGCTATTTGATGTTCTTTATTTTGCTCTAACTGTTCTTTAGCAGCTTTAGATAATTCAGCATAATCGTGATGTGAATTTTGGTTATGCTTATCATTGGCTTCTGAGAAGTTGAAGGCATTGCTAAGCTTAAGGCTTATTTCATTTTGTATGCTCTTCAAACTTTCGATGATTTCATTCATTCTTGGTATTCTCCATTTCGTTTAGTAATTTTTTTCATAGATTTATTTACATGTGACCACTAAAAATGAAGTGATAAATAGTCATATTTGAAACTAAAATCGTTTGATTTATTTGGATTTTGATACTTAAATAAAAGGATTTTACAGATTTATTTTGCTATTGAACCAATACGTTTATGATTTGTTTTTTTAAAATAATTATCCTAAAAAAACTGTTGACAAGTTTGCTTCACGTCCGTATAGTATTAGTTATTATAAAAAATATTCAGAAATATTTATCAAAACGCAAAGATCAGGAGTAGTAAAAGTTAATTATTAGGTTAAGAGAGCTGCGGTTTGGTGCAACGCAGTCCAATGATACTTTGAACTTGCCTGGGAGTGGTAAAGCGAAAGATTAGATTTAATCTTTTCTCTTGTTTTAACGAATGACCTACGTTATAAGGTTTTTAAAGTAGGGTTCACAAAAGAGCCAATAAGAGTGGTACCGCGGTAAGCTAAGGCATATCGTCTCTTTCTTCATTTGATTATGAAGAATGAGATGATATGCCTTTTTTGATTTTTGGGGAGGTTAGGATATGAAAACGGAAAAACGGAATTTACAAAGGACAATGACGTCAAGACATATTACGATGATGGCATTAGGAGGTGCCATTGGGGCAGGTTTATTTAAGGGAAGTAGTTCAGCAATTGATATGGCTGGCCCATCCATAATAATTGCTTACTTGCTAGGAGGCATCATCTTATTATTTATCTTGCAAGGGTTAGCTGAAATGGCGGTTCGCAATAGCGATGCAAGAACATTCAGGGATCTTGTCCAATCTATTTTAGGAAAGTATTCTGCTTATTTCCTTGATTGGATTTATTGGAAAATGTGGGTATTGAACATCACGGCCGAGTCAATCGTTGCTGCCATTTTCATCCAATATTGGTTACCTGACTATCCAATCTGGATACTAGCATTAATTGTTTCTGTGGTAGTTACAACAATCAACTTGCTATCAGTAAAGGTTTTTGCAGAAACGGAGTACTGGCTTGCTTTAATTAAAATTACTGTCATCATTGTGTTCATCTTGGCTGGATTAGTGTTGTTACTAGTGAATTTTGGTGATCATAAAGCAGTAGGTTTCTCTAATCTAACAGACCATGGTGGTTTCTTTCCGAATGGATCAACTGGTTTGATCTCGGCTATGCTGGTGGTAATTTATTCATATGGTGGTACTGAAATAATTGGGGTAACATTAGCAGAAACGAAAAATCCCGAAAAAGTGGTACCAAAAGCTGTTCGAAGTACATTGGTCAGAATCATTTCTTTCTATATCATTCCATTTTTCATCATCGTTAGTTTAATTCCTTGGAACAAAGTAAACGGGGTGCCTGAAAGTCCATTTGTGATGGTCTTTAAAATGATAGGGATTCCTGGAGCTGATCATATAATGAACGCTGTTGTTTTAATAGCGATTATTTCATCGATGAACTCTGGCTTATATGGTTCATCCCGCGTTCTGTATACGCAATCTGCGGACGGTCGCATTCCAAAGATCTTTTCAAGATTATCTAAAAGGAAAGTTCCAGTATACGCAATATTAATGTGTACTTCCACTTTACTTGGCGGTGTTCTAATTTCCTTATTTGCAGGAAGCAAGACCTTTGATTTCCTAATGGGATCGTTAGGATATACCGTATTATTCATCTGGTTGATCATTGCCTTTGCCCATGTGAAATCACGTAAACAGTCATCTGGAAAAACGAGTGATTATTTAGTTAAATGGTTCCCATATACGACTTGGGCTGTGATCATCGCTTTAATGATGATTCTAATCGGAATCATCTTCACGACACCTATTATCGTAACGATTATTACACTTTGCATCTATCTCTTTATTACGATAACGTATTTATGGAAAAAACGCCTTAATAAAAACTTGTAAATGAGATAGTATTCCTTTGGTCCAATAAACTTCGGGAATGCTGTTAATGTTTCGACGATACAGAAACTTAATGCTTTAGATAAGATTGAGATTTTTGCCCAGAGTAGTATTGCTGGTGTAATCGGAGCAAATGTAGATGGCGATGTTAGTACTCATTTTGAAGCTGCGAGATTTCAGTCTCCGTCCTAAAATAACAAAAAACTAGTATTGAAAAAGGCACTGACCATCAAAGTCAGTGCCTTTTTTATTTTTTTCTAATTTAATTTGCAGAAGTAATTCTTTTCTTTGGCTGAATTGCAGCCTCTGCTAAAGCTTTTGCCACTACTTTGGAGTATAGCTGTATTACTGCTTCTTTCAGGTTACTCTTCATTTCTACCTACCCCTTTTCAACGTTTTAAAATTAGGCTCTGTTAATGAAGATTGTTGATTTTCTTATTCATCTATCAGACAGTTTAGTTGAATAAGGAATTTGTAAATTTATAGTGTAAAATACATATAACATACACGAATTGGAGAAGAGAAATGGACATTGGGATTGAGCGAATTTATAGTAAGTCATTTTCTGAAAAGGGAATGAGCGACGTTATTAAATGGGAAGTACAACCAATAGTAGATCAACAATTAATAAAAATTAAATTTATTAATAAAGGATCATTACATAGGCAAGGTATTTGGTTAAGAACAGATAAGGGGATTGAAATACCAGCTCTTAATGAAGAAATCTACCCGAGTATTAATTTATGGGAAGACACTTCTCCCAAGGAGATTATTTGCAAATGTCATTCAAAAAATGGATATCTAAGTTTATACAATATCTGGGATGAAGGCGATGGAAGGGAATCACAGTCATACTCATCGGGTATGATAGTTGAAGAGAAAGACGGTATATTTATTTATTACTGCAATGACTTTGGTTTTGAAACGAATTTTGATGACTTGGTTTTTTCAATTGAAAAACTTTAAGTATCTTATTTAACTAAAGCATGCTTTAGTTGAAGAAAACACAAGTATATTATTACTAAAATATTGGCTCAGTTAAAGTAAAATGTTGATTTTTTAAATCAAAAACGACTGTCTATGATTGACAGTCGTTTAACATTCAATTTGAACTCTCTTTTTAGTTTATAGACTATTCTACGATTAATTTTCCTGTCATTTGAGTATGTCCTGATCCACAGAATATAGAACAGTGGTATTCAAAAGTGCCTGTTTTATTTGCTATAAATTCAGCACTCTTATTACCTTGAATGTTTACATTAAATGCTGGAAGAGTAAAACCATGTCCCCCATCATCACTATGAAGAGTGATTCTTACCTTATCTCCTTTTTTAACATGAATTTCTTTTTTATCATATGCAAAATCCTTCGCCATAACCTTAATATCAACTACATTTCCTGTTGTTGAATTTTTAGATGATGGATTTGCAGTTTTTGATGTTTGTACTGTGGTATCCGACTTTTTGTTAGATGTTGCATCTTTGGAAGTATTTTTAGAAGCACTTCCACAAGCACTTAACATTATTACCATCAAAGCTATTGCAGTAAATATTAATCCCATTCTCTTTTTCATAAGTAGATTACTCCTCCTAAATTTGATAACTACTAAAACTTACAATATAAAAATGAAAATCTAATGAAAATTTTCTTCTTCATCTAAATTCTACTTTAGTTCATTAAAGCGACTCGAGATCTAGTTCAAGATAATTTGAAATGAATTGGCTATTCTTTAAAATGGATAAGCAACTGAAACATCAGTCTAAATTGCGAGATATGAATTTACCATAACTATGATGTAGTTGAACAACATGATCGGCTTTATAGTCGATTTTTTTATCACGCTAAATGGCAGATTAGTAGAATAAGGAATGATAATGATGAGAATTTTATTTTGAATTAGAAGGTTATTTTTAGTCAAAGAGATAAATAGACTTTTGAGTAGAATTTATTAGATAATCAATGTTATGTAATTATATGGAGGACTTATAATGATTACCTTTTCTTTTGAAGAAATTCGGACTCAAGATAAGTTTTTATGGCTTGATTACAACCATCAATATCTAAAAGAACTTCGTGAGAGGTATAAATTAAGAAGCCTAATTAATGATGATATGGACGATTTGGCAAAAGTGAAAGCTGTAATGAATTGGGTAAATAGTTAATGGGAGCATAATGGTGAAAACGTACCCAATCACTCTGATCCTTTATATATTTTAGAGCAAGTTTGTGAATATGCAGTAGTTCTAAATGGGTGTTTAAATGCTTTGGGACTTCGCTCGAGAATATTATCATTAAAAACACAGGATTGTGAGACCAGACAATATGGTGCAGGTCACGTCGTCGTAGAAATATATATTTCTAAAATAAGAAAATGGATAATGGTAGATCCTCAGTTCAATGGTAGTTACCTATAAAAATAACCAACCATTAAATGCTGTTGAATTAGCCCTGAGCAGTAAGAGTACAGTAGTTATAAAAGAATCATTTAATGATGGCTTTTCTTACTACGATTGGATCTTACCATACCTTTTCTTTTTTACAATCAATTTCGATAACAGAGTAAACGCTGATCGTTCCTATAAAGATAAAAACAATTAATGTTAGTTCCGTTAGGTTCTCATTCTCCAAAAGTCTTTCAGCAGGTGCACTCAATTGGAGATGTTGAATACACAAATGCAGTGAGTAGAATTTATTATAATCCTACAAAATGACAGATTATCTTCATAAATATGAACCGATATTTTATGTAAAAAAGGTTAAATTCCTTCAAGTTATCTAAGTCGTATGAAGTATACAATTAATTAAAAATTATAAAATGGGTTTTTCTTGCTTCCATTGCCATCCTCATATAATTTTACTGCCTTTAGTTTTAGTTCAATTGAATAGTGTTTAAATTTTGTTCCTTTTAAAGCCATAATAGATCCCCCTATAGTAGACTGCCTATCCATTTTATCAGATAGGCTTTTTCACGTGTCTACTATAAGGGGATCATATCAGAAAATAGGCTTTTTTAGTACGCAAAAATCAACATTATAGTTTAACAGAGCCTAAAATTAAAAAAAGTGGCAAGGCCACTTTTAAAATAATGTATTCACTTGATTGAGTTTATCTAATTTTAGAGTGTACAAATAGACTGGTCTTCCAATTCCATATGTTAATGACTCTTCAAGAGCACCAAGACTGGTTAGAAACTTCAAATATTTTCGTATCGACACTCGTGATATAAGGGTAGTCTCAGAGATATCATCAGTTGTAAACTGATTGTTTCCTTTTGACTTGATCACATTTAGGACTACCTGTAAAGTACTGCTAGTTAAGCCTTTAGGCAAATTACTCATTGCGTCTCCAATAGGTTTTTGATCGATACTAAAGAACTGTTCATCTAGATCTTCCTGACTAAACAAATTTTTAGTTGCAAAAAAATTATATTTATCTTTATATCTCATCAAGGCCTGATTAAATCTTTCAAACTCAAACGGTTTAATTAGATAATCTATTGCACCATATCTTATAGCTGTATGGATTTTTTCTTTGTCTGCAGCTGCAGTTATTAGAATGACATCTACTGCCATATTTTGTTCTCTAATAAAGCTAAGTAATTCAAGTCCAGTCGAACCAGGCATGTAAACATCTAGTAAAATAAGGTCTACCTGTTCATTTTTAAGGAATTTAATGGCATCTTTCACGGAATGAGTAATTCCTAATAAACTGAAACCTTTAATCTCTTTAAGATAACGTTTGTTGAATTCAGCAACCATCGGATCATCTTCTACAATTAAGACCTTAATCATGATCATACCTCTTTTCTTCATATGGAATTTGTATATGGAATTCAGTCCCTAACTGTAATTTTGAGTCGATAATTAATCCCCCATTTAGGTTTTGAATGCTATTTGCAACCAAATAAAGGCCATAGCCACGATTTTCTCCTTTTGTGGAAAAACCTTTTTCAAATACTTTCTTTTGTAGTTCATCAGACATTCCAGGTCCTGAATCTAAAACTTCGATTGTTAAAAATTTCTCAGTGTAATTAAAATTTACTTCCAATGTTTTTTCATCAGTATCAGACATTGCTTCTATCGAATTATCAATCAAATTCCCAAGAATGGTTATTAATTCTTGAGTGAACTGAGGGTCTTTTGGCTCTGGTATGACATTATTACATTCAAAAGATAGCTCTACATTTTCTTCCCTGGCATAACTTAATTTTCCCATAATAAATCCGGCCAGAGCAGGGTCTTTAATATGTTGAGTAATATTTCCAAATTCTTGATTTTGATAGTTTACTAAAGTCCGGATAAAATCTGATAATTCATCATAGGATTTCATTTGGACCATCCCAAGAATGACGTGAAGTCGGTTCATAAATTCATGGGACTGGGCGCGAAGGGATTCCGCATACATTTTTACCCCAGTTAATTGTTCGGCTAACTGATTTACTTCGGTCTTATCTCGGAAAGTGGAAATCGCCCCTACGACTTCACCATTTACTAGAAGAGGAACTCGGTTAACGAGGATGGAGATACCGTTTATGTTTTGTTCTTCATCTAATTCAGGTTTACCTGTTTCCAAAACATAATCCAATCTTGTTGATGGCATATATTCATCTATTTTCATGCCAACAGGTTTTTGAGAAAGCCCAGCCTTTTGAAAGATTTGTAATGCTGATTTATTTACCAAGGTAATGATTGATTGATTATCGACTGCGATAATTCCCTCATGAACGGATTGGAGCATTGTACTCCTCTCCTCAAGAATCCTTGCAATGGCAAAGGGTTCGAGTCCCAGCAATATCCTTTTAATATACCTTGCAAGTAAAATGGCACCAATAATGCCTATTATTAAACCAAGAACAGTAACGATCAGAATGTTCCAATGACTTTTGCCAAGTACGGACTCTACACTCTTAAGTGATATTCCGACTGCTACTACGCCGATTTGTTCATTTCTTCCATTGTATATAGGGGTAAAAGCACGAACTGATTCACCTAATGTACCATGTGAAATCGATATATATTCTTTACCCTTTAGTGCTGCTTTTTCATCACCACCAACAAAATGTTTGCCAATTTTTTCTGGGTTTGGATGGGATTTACGGATTCCGTTCATATCCATTACAACAATAAATAATACATTTGTGGCGGTTTGAATGTCCTTTGTATAATCTTGAATTGCAGTAGTGGGCTGTTTGTCACTTATTTCATCAATTACAAGTTGTGATTTAGCAACAGTTCTGGCTACAATTATGGCCTTTTCTTCTTGATTTTTTATAAGTTTATTACTGACATTGTTACTTATTAATAAATCAGTAATCATTAAAGAGAGTAGAACAACTAAACAAACAAAAAAAATGATAATTGTACTTAATTTAAATCTAAATCGCTGATCGCGCACATTTACCTCCGTAAAATTACTAGTAATTATTAAAAGTTAGCATGATTTTATTCATACTTTTCCAATTTACTATAAAATATAGCCCAATTGAACGAAACATCGTGATTTTGTTACTTACTTTAATTACAAAACAATTTAAAAAGTTAATTTAACTATTTATAATGTTCACAAAATTGTAACATGTAAATAATTCGGAAAAATGTAATCGTTTTCAAAAAAGTGATTGGAGGATAAGGGCATTGAGGATTAATTTTAAAAGTCTTACAACTCAAGTTATTCTTGGTATTTTTCTAGGTGTTTTGGTAGGGTTCGCATTTCCAGATTTCGGTTCACAGTTAAAGGTTATTGCTGATATTTTTATAAAACTAGTAAAAGTTGTAATTGCACCGATTATTTTCTTAACCATTGTGATTGGAATTGCGGGTATGGGGGATATAAAGAAAGTTGGCAAAATTGGTGGAAAGGCCTTACTTTATTTTGAAATCGTTTCGACAATCTCTTTAGTGATTGGTATCATTGTTGCAAATATATTAAAGCCGGGTAAAGGGATTGATGCAACTTCAGGAAAAGGAGATATTACGCAATTTACTAAGGCAGCTGCGGAAACAAGCCATGGTTTTATGGACTTTATCGCCTCAATTATACCTGATAGCTTTATTGGAGCATTTGCAAATGGTCAGCTTCTACCAGTGCTTCTACTAGCCATAATGTTTGGCATTTCTCTTGCCCATTTAGGCAATAAAGGCAAACCGGTTATAGAGCTTTTTGAAAAATTGACTGAAGTGTTCTTCGGAATTGTAAATATTATCATGAAAGTCTCTCCATTAGCCGCATTCGGTGCGATGGCATATACAATTGGAGAATTCGGTATCGGCTCTCTGTTATATCTTGGAAAACTAATGGGTTCTGTTTACTTAACAATGGCTTTATTCATTGTTCTAGTTCTTGGCGGAATTGCTAAAATGTTCGGTTTTAATATCTTTAAATTTATTGCTTATATAAAAGAAGAAATCCTCCTTGTTGTTGGAACTTCATCATCTGAGGCAGCGTTGCCGAAAATGATGGAAAAGCTTGAGAAATATGGATGTTCAAAATCAGTAGTAGGGCTAGTTATTCCAACAGGTTATTCTTTTAATCTTGATGGAACATCTATCTATCTCTCAATGGCAGCATTGTTTATAGCACAAGCTTATGGAGCTGATTTAAGCATTTTGCAGCAGATTACGTTACTAGGAGTATTAATGCTGACTTCTAAAGGCGCTGCGGGAGTTACTGGTTCCGGATTTGTGACATTAGCCGCAACATTAGCGGTATTTCCATCCATCCCAGTAGAGGGAATGGCACTCATTCTTGGTGTTGACCGTTTCATGTCGGAAGCACGCGCAGTTACTAATCTTATTGGAAACGGTGTTGCTACTGTTGTAGTATCAAAGTCTGAAGGGGAATATCATCCGATCTACGAGTTTGAGGAAACAAAAATGACAGTTTAAGTTAGAAAATGTGATCCAACATTTTTAATTCTGGACAAATTAAGTGAAAGAAAAAAATTATAGAAACCATATTGTAAAAGTGCACAGATATTTTGTGCACTTTTTTGAGTCAACCAATGGTTATTGAGATTGGTTAAAATTCTTGGGTTTGTAAGAGGAATAAAATACATAGATACAATAAAATTTATGAAAATGATCTCCTATTTATAGAAAGGAGATCATTTTTTTTTGAAAAAATTTCAATATATCGATTTAAAATTTTATGAGAGATGTTTGACTAACAAATAAAGTGTAGTAAAACGTCAAACTTATTTATAAAACAATTGGGAAAATTAGTAATTAACATAAAAGGGAAAAAATTGTAAAGTCTAATAGTCTTGTAAACTGTATAATCAAAATGTACTATTTTAATATAGGACTGGAGGGCGTTATGGAAGAGAAAAAATGGTCGATTATTTTAAGCGTGCTTTTTTTATTGTTTGTTTATGTACTTATTCATTTTGAAATAAATGCTAGAAATATTGAAAATTCAGTTCAAAAATTACAGGATCGGGAAGTAGAACCGAAGAAAAAACTCCATTTTGTCCTTATTTCGCAGGAGTTTGATAATCCTTATTGGAGGAAAGTACAAGAAGGGGCAGATGTTGCTGCAGAAAAATATGGAGTAAATGTTGAATATATTGGTCCTTTACGTACAAGTCCGGAAGAACAAATTAAGTTATTAGAAAAGGCAATTGCTTCTCAGGTGGATGGTATTATCGTACAAAGTCTTGATGAGAATACTTTTTCGCCCGTAATTAATAAAGCGGTTACACAACATATTCCTGTTATCACAATTGATACAGATGCGCCAAAAAGTAAGCGTATAGCTTATGTAGGTACAAATAATTTTAGCGCGGGAGAGCAGTTAGGTAGAGTTGTTGTAGAGGAAACGAATGGTGTTGGAAAAATTGGCGTTATTATAGGGAGTGAAAAATCAGAAAGTCAGCAGGCGAGATTAAATGGCTTTTTAAGTATTGTTAAAAAGCATCCGAAACTAGTAGTAAAGGATATCGAGTCCTCTAATATATCGATTATTCAAGCAAAACTTCAAACTGAAAGTATGCTACGTAATAATAAAGACATTTCAGTTATGGTTGGTACGAGTGCATTAGATGCAATTGGTATTTTGAATGCATCAAAAAATTTAAAGTTAAATCAAGTTGAGATATTTGGATTTGATAACATTGAAGGCACACTCCAAGCAGTTCAAGATGATTCCATCAAAGCAACTGTGATTCAAAAGCCATATGAAATGGGCTTTCAATCTGTAGGATTATTAATCGACTGGTTACATGGAAAAGTAATTAATAAAGAAAATTTTACACCAACCGAGGTGGTGACGAAAGAAACGTTGATCAGGAGGAGAAACGTTGAAAATTAGGACAAAGTTGTTTATTTTTATTCCTATTCTAGTTATTTTATTAAATCTAGTTTCATTTTTTATTTTTGAAAATGGTAAGAAAGTTCAAGAGAGTTATAATTTAATGATTAATAAAATATTTTTATATAAACAAATCTCTTCTGAAACTCAGGAGAATTTAAGCTTGGTGAGTAGTTATATTATTAATCCACAGCCAAAAAACTATCGGTCGATTTTGCAGCATAAAAGCAATTTACAAAAATTAAAAAAGGAATTGTTAACACATAATGCTACTAAAAATAATCAGCTTGTGTTAGAAAACTTTACCCATATGATTGATTCTTTTCTAGAGTTAGAAACATCGATTACAGATAATTTAGTCTCTCAAAATTTTTCAAGCTATACAGATCAATACCGAGATATAGAGAAAATCTCAGGGTTTATTAGAGAAGATAGTCAAAACTTAGTTGATTTAGAGCTTAGTAATTATCAGCCTATTTTTCGAAAGATTATTGCAAATACTCAGTCAATGAATCAATTAGGTGTCCAGTTGTTCGTTATAACGACTATCATTAGTATTGTTTTTGCAATATGGTTGTCTAGAAGTATTGTCATTCCAATCAATCGATTAGTTTATATGGCTAAACAAATTGGTAAAGGTAATTTTAATGTGGATCCTCCTACACTGTATCGAAATAATGAAATCGGTATTCTTGGTAAAATCCTCAATGAAATGTCCAAAAATTTAAGTAATTTAATGATGAAAAATATTGAAATAGTAGAGAAGGATCGCCTTGTTAAGGAACTTGAGTTAAAAGCTTTACAAAGTCAGATAAACCCGCATTTTCTGTTCAATACGTTAAACGTTATATCTAAGTTAGCTTATATTGAAGGGGCTGAGCAGACGAGTGATCTAACTGTATCGACCTCGAATTTGCTACGTTATAATTTACGAAAATTAGACGAGCCTGTAACGCTTTTGGAAGAAGTTAGAAATGCTGAGGAATATTTTTCGATTCAAAAGGCGAGGTTTAGAGATCGTGTACGCTTCGAATTGAATATAGAGGAGTCTTGTTTAGGAAATAAAGTTCCTTGTTTAACATTGCAACCACTTCTTGAAAACGCATTTATACACGGTATTGAAGGGATGGAACAAGGAGCTGTAATTGGGATTACGATAAAGAATCATGATAACTATATTTACATTGAAATTTATGATAATGGTGCTGGTATGAAAGAGGAGACTAGAGAGGCTCTTTTAACATCGTCTATGCCGATCATCTCTCAAAAAAGCTCAACTGGATTAGGTACAACAAATGTGTTTAAACGCTGGCGCCTCTTTTATGGAGAAGAAGATATTGTTGATATCAAAAGTGAAAGAAATAAAGGGACAACCATTATTTTAAAGCTTCCTGTCTCATCAAAATTTTAAAATTGAAGGAGGAAACCTATGTATCGTTTATTAATTGTTGATGATGAACCATTAGAGCGTGAGGGACTGGAATTGATGATTAACCGTTCAATGCCTAATCAATTTCAATTTGAACAAGCTGAAAATGGACGAGTTGCGATTGAAAAATCAATAGAATACCAGCCTCATATTATCTTTATGGATATAAAAATGCCTGGTATTCAAGGACTTGAAGCTGTTTCAGTTATAAAACAAAAACTACCTGATACGAAAATATTTATTGTCACGGCATATGACTATTTTACGTATGCACAAGAGGCTATTTCATTAGGTGTTAAAGATTATATATTAAAGCCAGCTAAAAAGGATCATATTATCTCTTTGCTTCAAAAAATGATCGATGAAATAGAAGAAGATCATAAGAAAAGATTACAAGAATTAGAGGCTATTGAAAATTTATCGATTATACGTCCTCTCACTGAAAATGAATATACGTTAATGTTAATGTTTAATACTGTTCAGGAACTAAATGTGTCTCAACTATCTAGTATTCTCGGTTTTGAAATCGAATTAGGTTATGCGAACGTCATTAAATTGCCAAAAGAAATTAGTCAAAATGACAAGGAGCAGAGGAGAATTTATGAATGCGTAAGGCATTTTATGAAATCTTGGAGGAATTGTTTAATCAGTCCTGTTGTAGATGGCCAATTAGCCATATTTATTCCAGTACAGCCAAACCGAGAAGCTGATCTACAATCGCTTGTACTCTATCAAGATGCTTTAAAAACCATTGAATATATAGAAAATCAAACTGGTTATCAAACAGTGATTGGTATTGGGTCTTTAAAGCAAGGGATTGAAGGATTACGACAATCTTATAATGAGGCATTTCATGCAAGTTTAGAATGTGATGAGTTAACACGTGTTAATCTGCATTCAGTAAATCTTTCTTTAAGTATACCGGACGAGGAAAAACAAGTTTTAATTGATACTTTTAGAAAAGCTGATTTAGAAGAGGTTATGAACCAATTTAATTATTTGTATGAAAGATTTGTTAATTATAATGTTAAGCAAGTTAGAAGGGAATTAAATTCATTATTTAATCAAGTTTTCCAATCTCTCCGTAGTTCATCGATTGAAGTTGAGAAATTTCATATTCCAGAAATTAACGAAATCAGTGAATTGAAGATGTTTGTGGAGCAACAAATCATTCATTTAATTACTAAGATCGATCGAGAAAAAGAAATCAAAACGAATCATCTCATGATATTGGCTAGGGAATATATCGCTCATCACTTCATAGAGGATCTCTCACTTGAGCAAGTGGCCAACTATTTAAAATTGAATCCGGTCTACTTTAGTAAACTATTTAAAAAACAAACAGGTGAGACTTTCAGTGATTATTTAATGAATTTAAGAATCAATAAAGCAAAACAATTAATGGAAAAAAGAGAATTGAATTTAAAAGAAATTTGTTACCAAGTGGGCTATAATGATCCAAATTACTTTAGTCGAGTATTTAAAAAATGTACGAATGAGTCTCCTAAGGAATATAGGAAGAAAGTTTTAATGAATATTTAAAGAGAATTAGAGGAAAATTTGGAAACTTAAATTTGAACTAATAAATGATTAATTACTTTATTTGAATAATTATTGTTAAAAGAGTCTAACGACGTACTTAATGATCGTATTTACGAATTGTTTTTAAATTTGTACATACTTTTATTGAGTTTCTGTTTGACTCTTTTTTGTATTAAATCGAAATTAACTGCACTAATATGTCTCAAAGTTAAGATAATGCTAGTTTTAATATTCTGAATGTAAACGTTTTCTGAGGTGGGGTAAATTAGTACAGGTAATAGACAAAAGAGTGAAGGAAATGGGTAAGCGTTTCCAATAAAAATCGTGATAACCTTATTTATGAAAGCGTAACCAGAAAAAAAGGGGGAAACACTTTGAAAAAGTTATCAAAGATTTTTGCAATAATTTCAGTATTTTTAGTAATGACTCTTGTCGCAGCTGGATGTGGATCATCAGCAACATCAAGTGATAGCACTTCTGCTGGTAAGAAAAGTAAGGATGGTAAAGTTGATATTGGTATCGTTTTACCTACGAAAGATGAGCCACGTTGGACTCAAGATGAAACTCGCTTTAAAAATGCTTTAAAAGATACAGATTATTCAGTTGAAATTTTATTCTCACAAGGTGACTCTGCTAAAGAAAAAGCAAACGTTGATTCTTTAATTGCAAAAGGCATTAAAGTTTTAATTATTTGTCCTCAAGACGGTGCTGCTGCTGCTGCTTCAGCTGAAGCTGCAAAAGCTGCTGGTGTTAAAGTAATTTCTTACGACCGTTTAATTACAGGTACTGACGCAGTTGATTACTATGTATCATTTGATAGCGTTGCTGTAGGTGCTGCACAAGCACAATATCTTGTAGACCATGCTTCAGGTAAAACAGGCCAACCTTTATACCTATACGCAGGTGCTGCATCTGATAACAATGCATTCTTATTCTTCCAAGGTGCTTGGAAAGTTCTTCAACCAAAAATTGCTGATGGAACATTCAAAGTTGAGAATTCAGCAGCTGCAAATAGCTTAAAAGCTAAAGCTGATTTAACTCGTGATGAGCAAGCAAAAATTATTGGTCAAGTTACAACTAACTGGGATTTCAATGTAGCTAAAAACTTAACTTCATCTAACTTAACAAAGGCTACTAAAGCTGACAAAGGTGATGTATTAGTTCTTGCTCCAAATGATGGAACAGCTCGTTCAATCGCTGATACATTTAAATCAGATAAAGACGTAACTTCATATGTAATTTCTGGTCAAGATGCTGAAAAAGCTTCTGTACAATACATTATCGATGGCAAACAATCTATGACTGTTTTCAAAGATGTTCGTACTTTAGTTAAAGATGCAATCGCTACTGCAACTTCAATCTTAAAAAATGAAACTCCTGATGCTTCAGGCGTTACAAACAACGGTAAAGCTGATATCAAAACAAAACAAACAGATATTATTGTTGTTGATCAAAGCACAGTGAAGAAAGACTTAGTTGATTCTGGATACTATAGTGCTTCAGACTTCACTGGATTGAAGTAATTAATAGAAGAAAAAAACTTGCAAAATAGTGATGGTCTAACCGTCACTATTTTGTTAATTATTCAATTTCAATGACTCAAGTAGATGGCAAATTCGGGAGACGGATCATATGAGTGAATTTATTTTAGAAATGAGAAATATCACAAAAGAGTTTCCAGGGGTGAAAGCATTAAGCAATGTTAACTTCAAGGTTAGAAAAGGGGAAATACATTGCTTAGTTGGTGAAAATGGTGCTGGAAAATCGACCCTAATGAAAGTTTTAAGTGGTATTTATCCATTTGGAACCTATACAGGTGATATTGTTTTTGGAGATGAAGTTCAAAAATTTTCAAAAATTAGTGATAGTGAAAAAAAGGGTATTGGAATTATCTATCAGGAATTATCGCTTTTTCCTGAACTGTCCGTATATGAAAATATTTTTATTGGACATGAAATTAAAAAGGGAATGACGGTTGATTTCAATGAAACGATTGTAAAAGCAATCGAAATGTTAAAAAAGGTAAAGTTGGATGTAAATCCGGACGTGCAAATTAAGGAATTAGGTGTTGGGAAACAGCAGCTTGTTGAAATTGCTAAAGCACTTAGTAAAGATGTTAAATTGCTGATTCTTGATGAGCCTACAGCTGCTTTAAATGAAGATGATAGTGAAAATCTACTATTCTTAATGGAAGAATTAAAAAACCAAGGCATTTCTTGTATTATGATTTCGCACAAACTTAAAGAAGTAATTGCTGTTGCAGATACGGTTACTGTACTTCGTGACGGGAAAACAATTTGCTCTTTAAATAAAGAAGAAATCACCGAAAACACAATTATCAAACATATGGTTGGGCGTGAAATTGATGATATTTATCCAAAGCGTCCAAATCAAAAGTTTGGTGAAGTTTCATTAGAGTTAAAAGACTGGGATGTATACGATCCAAAATTAGGTCGAAA
The DNA here is from genome assembly GCF_001712755.1 of Gottfriedia luciferensis. Classification (GTDB taxonomy): domain Bacteria; phylum Bacillota; class Bacilli; order Bacillales; family Bacillaceae_G; genus Gottfriedia; species Gottfriedia luciferensis_B. The sequence continues at coordinate 158,254 of NZ_MDKC01000036.1, read as the reverse complement.
AATTCTTCATCATATCAATCTAAATGTTCGAAAAGGCGAAATTATCGGTATTGCTGGATTGATGGGGTCGGGTCGAACAGAACTAGCAAAAAGTATTTTTGGCAATCCAACAAATTTCAAACTTGATGGTTCCGTTTTAGTGCATGGTGAACAAAAGCGTTTTAAACATCCAAAAGATGCAATAAAAGCTGGTATAGCCTATGTAACAGAGGATCGTAAAGGCGACGGACTGATCCTTGAACAAGATATTAAAAATAATATTTCGATTACGAACTTATTTGAAATTTCCAAGTCAAGCGTGATTAATCAACATGAAGAAATTGTCGTTGCAAATGATTATTTAAACAAGTTAAACATAAAAGCTCCTTCAATTACTTCAATTGTTGGGAAATTGAGTGGGGGTAATCAGCAAAAAGTATCGTTAAGTAAATGGTTATTTACGAATCCGAATGTACTTATTCTTGATGAACCTACACGTGGTATAGACGTAGGCGCAAAGTTTGAAATCTATAGTTTTATGAATCTACTGGTTGAACAAGGCATGAGTATTATCATGATTTCCTCTGAACTTCCAGAAGTCCTTGGTATGAGTGACCGAATTTATGTAATGGCAGAAGGTAAAATAACCGGGGAATTATCAAGAGAAGAAGCAACTCAAGAGAGCGTTATGGCTCTAGCTACCGTTTAAGAGAGGTTGAATAAAATGAACTTTTTTCAAGAAGCAGGCATGTTATTAAGGAAAAACATCCGTGAATATGGAATGTATATAGCTCTTGCAGTAATTATGTTAGTATTTACTTTAAATACAGATGGATTATTTATGTCATCTCGTAACTTAAGCGATTTAATCAATATGACAGGTTATGTTGCAGTCCTTGCAGTTGGGATGACATTAGTAATTGTCATTAGACATATTGACCTATCAGTTGGTTTCGTTGCTGGTTTTCTAGGAGCAGTAGTTGCTCTATTTCTAACACACGGTTTGCCAGTCTGGATTTCTATCATTGCAGTTCTAGTATTTGGCGCTATTATTGGTCTAATTAATGGATTCTTTGTTGCTAATTTAGGAATCCCTTCATTCGTAGTTTCATTAGCAGGAATGTTAATATTCAAGGGATTACTACTAATGTCTCTTGTTAAAACTGGTACAATCATCGTTGCTAACGAAAGCTTTAAGGCAATTGGAAATGGCTATATTCCTAGTTTAGGAAATATAAATGGTTTACACATATCAACACTATTAATTGGTGCAATCTCTATCATTCTTTTTATCTGGAGTGATTTTAAAAAGAGAAGCGTAAACATAAAATACGGTTTTGAAGTACTTTCAATGCCAATGCAAATTATTAAATTATTATTTATTTCTGGTATCATTGGTTACATTTGCTATATTCTAGCGGGCTATCAAGGAATTTCTTGGACTGCTGTGATCATGTTTATTGTAGTAGTAGTCTACCACTTCATTACAACAAGAACTCCTTTAGGGCGTCACATTTATGCAGTTGGTGGAAACCCTGAAGCAGCACAGTTAAGTGGTATTAGCGTAAAGAAAATCACTTACATTGTATTCGGTTCAATGAGTATGCTTGCAGCCCTTTCAGGCGTATTGTTTACAGCTCGACTTGCATCTGCTTCTCCCCAAGCAGGTACAATGTTTGAGTTAGATGCAATTGCTGCAGCTTATGTAGGTGGTGTTTCTGCTGCTGGTGGTGTTGGTAAAGTAACAGGTACAATTATCGGTGCATTCGTAATGGCTTCATTAACAAGTGGGATGAACTTAATGGGTATTGATATTTCATACCAATACATCATTCGAGGAGCAGTACTTGTTCTTGCAGTTGTGTTTGACGTAATGACACGTAATAAAGGGAAATAATATTTAAAAACAGAAACAGTCGATTGTGGTGGCTTGTTTCTGTTTTTTTTTTTTTTTAATTTGAATTTGTTAAAGTGGATTGAGGTTATCTTATTCGATTAAATGGCAGGTTAGTTGAAGAACATGTGGTATATTATTTTGTAATAAACATTCAAGGGGGGAACCAATGAACAAAACAGACCGATTGTTAGCCGTTGTGCTGGAGTTGCAACGTAAAGAAGTTGTACGTGCCGAAGATTTGGCAACCCTATTTGAAACTAGCGTGCGAACCATCTACCGCGACATTCAGGCGCTGAGTGAAGCTGGTGTGCCAATCATAGGAGCCCCTGGGACAGGATATTCCTTAATGGAAGGCTATTTCCTTCCCCCTATCAGTTTTACGGTACCAGAAGCCGTGAGCCTACTGATTGGAACAGACTTTATCGAACAACAATTTGATGATGATTATCGTGTCAGGGCTCAAGCGGCTGGTGCCAAAATCGAGGCCATTCTTCCGTCGAGCGTTCGCAATGAAACTTCTCAAGTACTCAAAACTATGCGTTTGCTCATTTCCGATAAACAGGTTACGCCGTCAAAAGAAAAGAAATATCTAGAAAAGATCCGTCGAGCGATATTAGACGAGCGAAAGATAAACTTTCATTATGCAAAAAGACTTGCAGATTCCGAGGGGAAGCACCATAGTGTTCGTACCGTTGCTCCCTATGGATTGGTGCTCATTCAAGGATCGTGGATGCTCGTAGCTCGATGTGATCTGCGCCAAGAGATTCGCCACTTCCGCTTGTCCCGAATGACGGAACTTATCGATCTGGAAGAACAATTCGAACTGGCGTCGCATTTTAACTTAAGGGAGTATACCCCTCCGGATGATAGGAACTTGCGAGTACGCCTTCGATTTAACCATGACATCGTAGATAAAGTGAGGGAGTCGAACCATCAATATATGGAGGATATGGAAGAGCATCGAGATGGATTGCATGTGGTCTTACGCGTTCGTCAACTAGACGAATTGCTACAATGGGTGCTTGGCTGGGGAGCGGGAGTGATTGTATTGGAGCCTGAATCATTCCGAAATCGGATTCGTGAGGAAGTCAAAAAAATGTTAAAACACTACTGACATACTGTTGTCAGTAGTGTTTTTTTATAATGGGAGTAAGCAAACGTAAAGGAGTGGGAGATAAATGCGAAGTATGTCTTGCAAAGGATAATTCATATTACTATGGACCAATTGCACAGTAGGCAGACATGGAAGGATGGGTCCTAAAACCAAAAATGGAATAATTATTGATTAAATCTAGCCTTTACAGTTTTAAACCTGGGTAGAACCAACGAATGTCCGTTAAATCGCAAATTAAGTTACTTAAAATGGAAAAAACAGGACTTCGTAACCTTTTGCAATTTACGATAGCATCGCTGGTTCTGGCCAAAAATGATATGATACGATATTTTATTAGGAAGGGTGTTATCTAGTGAATTTTGCTTCTGTTCGCATTATTACCGACGACTTGGATCGTCTTGTCAAGTTTTATGAAAAAGTCTTGAGTGTTTCAGCGGAACGCCCCGCGCCTGTTTTTGCCGAACTTGTTTTGAAATCGTGCACCCTGGCAATCGGCCACTCGCAGACGGTACCACTGTTTGGCACTGGTTCCGCAATAGCGGCCAGTAATCACACTGTTATCATCGAATTTCAAATCCACAACATCGATGCTGAATACGAACGTTTAAAGCCTTTTATTGACGAGTGGGTGAAGGAACCGACCACGATGCCGTGGGGGAACCGTGCTATGTTGTTTCGTGATCCCGACGGCAACCTTGTAAACCTCTTCGAGCCGGTGACCGAGGAAGCGATCAAACGGTTCAGCGGTAGGGTTGACGGATAGTTGAAGCGAGAGTGGCCACGATTTGTAAAATATATGACCATTTTGGGCCGAATGTGCCGATATCATTTCTCTGGTGGCTACATCGTCTTCCAGGTTTGAAAATGAACCATTAAGAAAATGGACCTCTATATTCATCGAATAAAACAATTTGATGAAATTGTTGCCAATAAAATAAAAGATAGATTTCTATCGAGCTTTATTAATAAAAAAGAATAATGATTAGATGATGATGAAATCACTACTTTCTGGTTAACATTTGCGTGTATTCAATGGAAATTAGGTAGACTCCAAGACGAAGTAAAAGATATAGCCATTCAAATTATTGATAGTGGTGATGATCTTGAATATTGGGCAGATGACGAACAATTAAAAAAGAAGCGGCAAGCAGTATTACTAAAACTAAAAGAACAAATAAATTCCTCACAACCACAAGCTAAAAAAATACCAAAGAGGTTCATTGCTAATACTGATCTAAAAGATGGTGATGTAATTAGTTATCAATTATTGTCAGGAGACTACATTCTAATTTCCCTCATTTCAATCATGATAAGACTATTAATTATTCCCTATATAAGTAAGTTCAACAAAATAGAGTATTAATCTCTCTTTGATCAACGCTCCCGTTGGGTATAACAATCTATTAACGTGGATATTTTAGCTTTTTATGACTTTACGATTATTTAGAGATTGAACTGGACGATGATCATCGGGGAAAATCTTTCGAAATGCTTCAATTTGTTCTTTTGACATTTCAATCGGCATTTCAAAAATGGTCCATTTTACCTCTTCTGTACAAGGAGGGGTCGTTAATGAACCCTCATAATGAAATGCAGTTTGATCTTCAGGAAGCAAAGCCTTTAAATCAACTGTCTCATTCAAGGGAATATCTTTATCTGTTTCTTCTTTCGGTAGAATATCCCAGACCGCTGCCAGATTTTTATTTTCTTCACCTTCCTGAATCATCACTCCAAGGACAGCAATCTTTCCATTTGAATCTTTATGTACAAGGTGAAGCTCCATTACATAGTTTTTGCCGTTGAATTGATGCTCACTTGGGGTATGGAAATGAAATTGTGCAAGCTTGTACTCCTTCCCCTCAATGAGTATGCTGTTACTACCACCCGCAGCATTTGCCTGTACAGTATGACCATTGTTCATGAGTGAAAATAACATCGGTTCATAATTAATTTGAAGGTCTTCTGCATCTTGTTCATTCTCAACTTGCGAAAATTCAATGTTAATTGGCGATTGTTCACTACCATTTACACAGGCTGAGTTAGCAGGATCTAATTCCCCCCAGTGCTCGGGGCTTGTTTCCCCTTCATAGGACCAATGGGAAGTATTTATTTTAGTTACTTCTGTTCCTGCATTCTTTTCAGTTGCCTGTTCTTCTTTTAGTTTGGGAGTTTGTGCATTTTGTGATGTACAAGCTCCTAATACAGAACTTAACATCACAGCTAAAATTGGATAAACGAGTATCTTCTTCATGTCAGTGTCTTTCCCCATTTCCTGTTTTTATATATGACTACTTTCCGTTTTATCATAATTTAAAATTCTCCCTATAAAAAATAATATCCAAATATATCCATTTCTATATAAAGGGAAATTTTTCCTTCTTTTGTAGATTATTTAACTAAATTTCTAATCCTTTCTTATTGCACTAACCTGCCATTTACTTGAATAAGAAAAAAGCTAAAAAAGCAGCTTTAAGGTTGTTGAATTGGGCTAGTTGAGCGTTAGCCATCCGTGAAAATAGTTGACAACAATGAATGAAACCTTCGAGTTCAAAAGATCTATTACTGGCTACAAAATAACGCAAAAGAGAACAGTTTAAAGATAGATCATTAACATGTTTATTTGATTAGAATAAAATAAAAATTGAAAAAAATATTGACTTTCTCATTTTTATCTATAAAATAATCATTAATAAAATGTTTCAGAGATGTGACAACAAAACGACTGTGAAAGGACGAGTAGTAGTAGGACGTAGACAAAGCGAGTCAGGGGTGGTGTGAGCCTGATACGAAGCCTGTTATGAAGAACCTCCTGGAGTCGCTAACCGAAATCCTTTTTTAGGAAAGTAGACTTAGCCGTGAACTTCGCCGTTAAAGAAGAACAGTATCGAGATCTCTCTAATCTCCGTACTGAATAAGTGAGCAACCTCTGTTGCTAATTTGGGTGGTACCGCGGAACCAAAGTCTTTCGTCCCAGTTTTTTGGGAAAGAAGGGCTTTTTTTGTTGGCTTCTTTTACTACATCCAAACATTTTAGGAGGAAATAGGCATGTATCAATCATTAATGACAGTAAGAGAGACACAAATCGCAATTAAGGAAGTTAAAACATTTTTTGAGGATCAATTAGCAAAACGTCTTGAACTGTTCCGCGTATCTGCACCATTATTCGTAACGAAAAAATCGGGTTTAAACGATCACTTAAACGGTGTAGAACGCCCCATTGAATTTGATATGCTACATTCAGGAGAAGAGTTAGAAATTGTTCACTCACTAGCGAAATGGAAACGATTTGCACTGCATGAATATGGTTATGAAGCTGGTGAAGGTTTATATACAAACATGAACGCGATTCGCCGTGATGAGGAACTTGATGCTACTCATTCAATTTATGTTGACCAATGGGATTGGGAAAAAATTATTCAAAATCAATGGCGTACAATAGATTATTTACAAGAAACCGTACAAACAATTTATGGAATCTTCAAAGGTTTGGAAAATTATTTATTTGAAAAATATCCGTATCTTGGGAAGTATTTACCAGAAAATATTATATTTATTACAGCCCAAGAATTAGAAGATAAATACCCAGAATTAACACCGAAAGATCGTGAGCATGCAATTGCAAAAGAGCATGGTGCAGTTTTTATTATTGGAATTGGCGATGTACTTCGTTCTGGTGAAAAACATGATGGACGTGCAGCTGACTATGACGATTGGAAATTAAACGGAGACATCTTATTCTGGCATCCAGTATTACAATCCTCATTTGAATTATCATCAATGGGTATCCGTGTTGATCGTAAATCACTTGATGAGCAGTTAACGAAGACAGGTGAAGATTTCAAACGCGATTATGATTTTCATAAAGGTATTTTAGAGGAAGTGCTTCCACTAACAATTGGTGGTGGTATTGGGCAATCAAGAATGTGCATGTTCTTCTTACGTAAAGCGCATATTGGTGAAGTTCAATCTTCTGTATGGCCTGATGAAATGCGAGAAGCATGTAAGAAAGAAAACATTCATTTGTTTTAGAAAAGACAGGACCTCTAAATAAGAATGCAATATACAAAACCAAAGGTTAAACAATTAGAATACACTATAAGACTATGAATCATTTTCTTGAAACTTAAGAAAATCGAAAACTAAAATATACCATGCATTAGTGGACAAAAAAATCGAATGTAAATTCGATTTTTTTTGTTGCTCTGAATGGCAGTGACTGTTTAGTCAAAGGTAATTGGAAAATAAAGTAGAGTTAGCTTAGAGTTAATATTGTAAAAATTACAGATAAAACCGAAAGTACGAAAGTGTAATGATTAGCATATGACCTGTGTCAATTAATCTTATGACAATATGTAACTAGAAAATGTGATATGAAATAGCTAACAATTGAATTCAGGCAATTGATTGATCCGTGCAAGTGCATCAATCAATCTTGCTTTTGAATAATTCAATTGAGGTGAGAAAATGAATAAGAAAAAGATGTATTGTGCAATGGTTAGTACAGCTATATTAGTTGCAGGATTTGGTGGAGAAGGAAAAGCTCAAGCGGTAGCAGTCGAAGATTCAGTTCAACCAATCCAACATAATATCGTTAATTCGATAGAATCACAGGCAAAGCGATTAAAAACGATAGAACCATCAAAACCATTTGACGATTTAAAACCACTTAAGAACATGATTGGGAGCGCTCAATATGTAGGATTAGGAGAGAATACTCATGGAAGCTCCGAAATTTTCACCATGAAGTTTCGCCTAGTGAAATACTTAGTTACTGAGATGGGTTTTACGAATTTCGGAATGGAAGAAGATTGGGGGAACGGCTTAAAGCTAAATGACTATATCCAAACAGGAAAAGGGAATCCTAGAGATTTCTTAAAATTGTTATATCCTACTGATGAAATTATAGCCATGATTGAGTGGATGAAAGATTATAATGCTGATCCATCCAATAAAAAGAAAATCCAATTTATCGGACTTGACTTAAAAACAATGGATCAAAGTGTCTTTCATAAAGTAACTGATTATGTAAAGCAGCATCGACCAGATATACGGGCAGAAGTAGAAGAAAACTATAAAGAGCTTTCTTCTTACACTGGAAGTATACAGGAATATATGCAGCTTGCTCCTGAAATGAAAGAAAAATTCAAGGCAAATGCTGAGAAAGTAGTCCAATTGCTAAATAATGAAAATGAACAAGCAAACACAGAGAGAGTTTCATCCGAGTTTATCTGGGTGAAAGAGACGGCGAATGTAATAGAGGAATTTACCACAATGATGCTTCCTAATGATTATCCAAGTATGGTGAAGCTACATGATCAATATTTGGCTGATCATGCAATGTGGGCACAAGAGACATTTGGCGGTAAAACTATGGTATGGGCACACAATATCCACATAGCCAAAGGTATTATCGATGAGAAATTATACCCTAATGTTGCGGGACAGTTTTTGAAAGAACGTTTAGACAATAATTATGTTTCAATTGGCAGTACAACTACCGAGGGAAAATTCACCTTATACAGCGAATATAATCCTACCACTGGAGGTAAGATTGCAACTGATACGATTCCACAAGATGTGAATAGTTTCAATTATATCCTTGGAAAAGTCCCATATAATATGTTTTTGTTAGATAATCGTCACCTTAATGGTCAAGCAAAGAAATGGGTTAGAGAAAAGAGGCCATTACTGAGTATAGGGGGACAGATCCTCCCAAACGGTTCATTATATAATGATACTTCATTGCTTGAGCAGTTCGATATAATTTTTCATATCCGAAAAACAAGTCCATCTCATATTAATTAAGAGTACAAAACAATCCCTTCTTGCAGAGCCAAGAACGGGATTGTTTTATGATGGAAATCATCTTTTTTTAAACAGGAGTAGGCTAATTCGCCCTTTTTAGCATTATGTAAAAATGTCATATGACATTTTTACACTAGTGAGTTTGACAAAGAAAGCAGTATGATGCTGGTATTAAATAGAGAGGAGTGATGAACCTTATGAAACTAAGATTCATCCAGAATGGTTATTTTTTATTGCTAACTTTTGTTACAGGACTGTTTTATTTTTGTTTTTACCTGGTTGCTCTGCTATTGAGTTTCACCCTTTCATTTACTGTAGTCGGGATTCCACTAGTTATACGCGTACTTCAGACGACCACATCCTTTATCCAATTCGAACGTATACAAACGAAAATTTACACTGATATTTCGACAGACTCTTATAATAGTAGTGTAACAACGGATACATCGGACTGGGCACAAGTGAAATTAGGGCTTACGAATCGTCGCACCTGGTCTGCAGTCTTTTGGTTAATGCAGAAATTTGTGATTGGAATTTTCAGTCTCATAAGTGCAGTCGTTTTATATGTAATGCCACTTATGTTTCTATTGGCACCAATACTGTATCGATACATCGACATGAATATTTTTTTCATGCAGATTGATACTTTTGTCAAGGCACTCATTGTAATGTCTATGGGTATAGTGATTACCGCTATAAGTATTAGATTAGTAGATGGTTTGGCAAAAAAAATTGGAGGTTATACACGCAATATGATTCGGCAGCTAAATCGATAGAAGTTTGCAGTCTAAACTTAAAAGTATAAAAATGCGATAAAGATTATTCTATAATATAGGTAATAAGAAGGAAGGCTACTTAGGGGGTAAATGACTTGTTGAATATGGTTAAGTATTGGTTTTGGTATGATTGGATTATGTTAGGAATCCGTCTACTTGTTAGTGTCTCGATCATCCTAACTACATTAAATTTTCAGGATGGTTTAACACTATCACTTTGGGTTATTATTCCTTGGGAGATTGTTGCCTTCTCTATTCCATGGGTAGCCTTACTGTTCAATTACAAATATTACTTGTTCACAGAAATATTGCTATATGGCGGACTATGTATCTATTTAACTTCTTTATTTCCAGAAGCTTACAGCACATTTCTTATATCGGTGTTTCTTATCGCAGCAAATAGTAAGTATTTGTCCTATTATTGGACAGCTCCAACAACAATTTTTATTATAACTGGAATTTTCGATGCGGTTGCGCCAAGTAATAGCTATTGGATTATGGTCACATACTACGGATTCGCTTATGTAATGGGGTTCGCTTTTCATTTATTAATCGTCAATCATAAGCAAAATGAAGCGATTTGTAAACAAAACGCGGTACTTGAGCAATATATGTCTCAGATCGAACGCATTACACTTGCAGAGGAACGAAGCAGGCTGTCTAGTGAGCTTCATGATACAGTTGGCCACACTTATACATCCATTATTTTGGGGATGGAAACGTTACGTACCGAGCTTGTTACCGAAAAGGGTATTCAGAGGTTAGATTCTCTGCTTGAAATGGGGCGTAGAAGCATTGAGGACGTGAGAGGTTACCTACATCAAATGGATTCACCGTGTCAATCGCTTTCCTTAACTCAATCTCTACAAAATCTTGGAGCCGAATTTCAAGAGTACGCTCGGGTGAATGTAAGCTTTCGAGCATTCGGAGAGGAATACGAACTGTCTCGGCAGGCGAGAATGGCATTCATCCGTTGCTTACAAGAGTCCCTTACAAATGCAGTACGTCATGGTCAGGGGAATGAAATTATAGTTTCATTGCAGTTTGAACAACAATTTACTAGGTTAGAAGTGCAAGATAATGGTAAGGGAAATGTAGAATGGCAGGAAGGCTTTGGTATTAGAGCGATGAAAGAGCGGGCAATGAATTTGCAAGGTCAATTGTCTGTATATACAAAACCAGATGAAGGAATGCTTGTTACTTGTACTATACCGCGACAAACTGAAATAAAAGATGGACTTATTCGATTGTTAATTGTCGACGATCAACCGTTTGTTCGGGAAAGTTTGAGGACACTACTCGAAAGATATGAAGATTTAAATGTAGTCGGTTTGGCTGAAGATGGCAATCAAGCCATCGAGATGTGCGGGAGCCTTCAACCCGATATTGTACTAATGGATTTAGATATGCGCCACATGGATGGAGTCGAAGCAACCAAAAGGATTAAACAACAATGGCCACATATCCGCGTATTGATTTTTACAACGTTTCAGGATACGGAACAGGCGCTGGACTCCCTTCGTTGCGGTGCGGATGGTTTTTTACTTAAATCTATTGAAACGTTGGAGCTAGCTAATGCAATCCGACTTATACACAGAGGTGGGACCCTGATAGATCAGGAAATGTCTCACAAAATATTTGAGAAGTTTGATGCGCAAAATGAGACACCACAATCTAAAGCAACTGCTTATGAGCTAACAGCTAGAGAGATAGAAATATTGCAGCTAGTAGCAAAGGGACTACGATACAACACGATAGCTTCAAGGTTATATTTGTCAAATGGTACGGTCAGAAACTATGCTTCCACGGCTTACACAAAGTTAGGCGTGCGTAACAAGGAAGAAGCGGTTCAGATGGCTCAAGAAATAGGAATAATTGAATGAGAAAAATGTTTATTTTTTCTTTAGAGCTAAGCGGAAGACGACTTTAGACAAAATTAAGAGGATTGAGTCCTGTACAATACAGGATTCAATCCTCGCTATTAATTTTATAAACTTTTTGAGTTCACTTCATTTTTATTTAAAGACAACAATTTTCCCAACTGAACCGTCAGCACTTTGACCCACTACACGAACTTTCAATCCGTATTTAGGAACATTTCGGCCAACATCTGGATCTTGAGGGTTGCTATAATCTTGAGAATCATCGAATAGGGCATTACTTTGTGTAAAGCTATCTTTCATGTAGAAAGATGAATCACCAATAGTGACATCGCTGCCTTTATTTAAGCTAAATGCCGCATCATGCATTTGGTAGCTGTTTGAACCTAGAACTTTATTTAGACCGTAGCTATCAGTAGGATCTGTCCAATTTTTATTATGCCAGATATTGTTGTGCTGATCGGCATCGACAACTCCTAAGAAGCCATCACCAGGGTGGTAACCTTGACCTGTCCAGTTGTTGTCAAAACTATTATCAACATACCAAACCACTAGCCCTTGATCATAAGATAACATTGTGCCTCTGCGGTTTACATTTGCTAAACCTGAATCAGAGCCGTTGTGAGAACGCCATTCTAATAAATAGTAGTGACTTGTTTCTTTCTTACCAGAATCTTTTGTGAATCCACTAAGGTTAAACTTCGAAGTTCCTTCTGCATCGTCTGATAGGATTTCCTTATTGTTAGTCGTCACTTTGACATCATCAACATAGAAACCTGGAAGGGCAACACTCCATTCCTCCTCATTTTTCATTCGACATTTCCCCTAAAAAAATAAGCCTTTCCTCCTTATCCTGTCGAAAAGATAAGACAATTAAATTATATAATAAATCTGAATCATTTGAATGTTTATATTGTTAAGAAATAATTAAAAGCTTCGACAAACTTTGATAAGAATTAGGCATATGGACTAGAAATAAAAAAACACTATGTCGAGAAACACGATTTGGAAGGGCAAAAAGATCCTTCTATTTCTTATGTCGTTTCAGAATGGATTGGACACAGTCGAGAAGAAGATTAACTTTTCAAGATTTGTACCATATTCTTTATCAGAACGTATCATCTCTGAAAGATTGTCTAAATTAGGCAGTCTTTTTTTAGATCTAAAAATAATTCCTAGAATACAAGTCTGCTAGTTTTAAGTACACGTAGATCAAAATATAAAAAGCATTAGCCGTCTCTTCTTCTTAATATAATAAGAGTATCCTATGATTAAAATTTCCTGAAATGGAGTGATTATAATGCTTGAAGTAAAAGGACTGGCTTCTTATTCACCTTTAGGGCATTTGAATGAGTTTCGGAAAGATCCAATATATTTTTTAAGTGAACTTTATAGAAATCATGATACGATTGTCTCATTTCGTTTTGCTCATCGTAAAATGAACTTGCTATTAGAGCCCGATTTAATAAAAGAGGTATTAGTAACGAAGCAGTATTCATTCCATAAATCAAAGCCATTTCAAGAGATGAAAACGTTGCTCGGTGAGGGATTGTTAACGAGTGAAGATGAAGTACATATGAGGCAGCGGCGTTTGATTCAGCCATCATTTACGAAGCAGCATATTCAATCCTATGCAAAGGATATGACATTGCTCACTGAAGAGTTTATTTGTTCATGGAAAGATGGTGAAGAGCGTCTCATTAGTAGAGATATGATGGAGCTTACATTAGCTATTATTGCTAAAACTATGTTTAGTATGGATCTGAGTCAAGGACATGATCGTGTTGGGAAGCATTTTGACATTATTATGGAGATTGCAACGAAGCGAATTCGATCCGTTTTAAAAGCTCCACTCAAACTGAATACACCAAAAAATAAATCTTTATCGGAGGCTATTAAGGCAATCGATAAGGTGTTATATGAAATGATTGAAAAAAGAAATAGCTCAGAAACAAAGGAAGATTTACTAGGACTATTAATGCAAGCAAGGGATGAAGAGTCTAATGAAGGCATGACGAATCAACAATTAAGGGATGAAGCAATGACAATTTTTCTTGCGGGTCATGAAACGACTGCAAATGCATTATCTTGGTGCTTATATCTTTTATCTCAGCATCCGGATAAAGCTAAATTATTATATGAAGAAGTAGATCGTGTTCTAGGTAAAAAACGAGCAGATTATCAATCAATGAAAGATTTAATTTATACTCAGCAAATTATTTGGGAAAGTTTACGTCTCTATCCTCCTGCATGGCTTATTAGCAGAAAAGCAATAGAAGATGTCAGCATTGGTGACTTCAGAATTCAAAAAGGTGAGACAGTCATGATGAGTTCTTATATCATGCAGCGTTCTGAAAGGTATTTCTCACATGCAGAAGAATTTCTTCCAGAGCGTTTTAAGAATGGAAAGGTAGAAGGGGTTCCTGAATATGCGTATTTTCCTTTTGGTGGTGGGCCACGTGTTTGTATCGGAAATCATTTCGCAATTATGGAGGCTACTTTAGTATTAGCAACAGTCGTTCAGCATTATACGATTGCACTAGCTCCTAATCATCATAAATTGGAGACAGAACCACTTATCACACTTCGTCCGAAAGATGGATTGCGTATGATTGTAAAAAAGAGAAAATGAGCGGTATTTAATGTACACACATAGGCAAGTGTCTTTTCCAGGAGATTTTTCATAGAATATAGCATTCTCTTTACTGTATGTTTGAAAGGGGTTATATTTTTTGGAAAAGACAAATCTGACTGGACGGATTGTGACACCAGGTGATGCGGATTATGAACAGGCTAGAACAAATAATACTTTAAACAATCCTAAATTCCCTAAAATAATTGTATTTTGCCAAAAGAAACGAGATGTATTAAATGCTTTGAATTGGGTGAAGGAAAATAATATGCCATTTAGAGTAAGAAGTGGCAGGCATAACTATGAAAATTATTCGCTCGTAGATGGTGGTCTTGTTATCGATGTTAGTGAGATGAATACAGTTAGTGTAGATTGCAAAAACATGACCGCAAAAATACAAGCCGGGGCTGATTTAGGGAAAGTATATAATATTCTATGGGAAAATGGTACGACAATCCCAGCAGGTACTGAAAGTAGTGTTGGCCTTGTTGGTCTTACACTTGGTGGAGGTATCGGGATGCTGTCGCGATTATATGGTCTTACATGTGATAATCTACTTGAAATAGAAATAGTAGTATCGAATGGGCATGGGAAAGCGAAACTGATTAAAGCAAATAAGAACAAGAATAGTGATCTTTTTTGGGTTTGCTGTGGCGGTGGAGGCGGAAATTTTGGCATTGTCACGTCGCTTAAATTTAAAGTACACCCAATTTCAACTGTTTCGATCTTCTCGATTATTTGGGAGTGGGAAGACTTTGAAGCCGCTTTTGATGCTTGGCAAAATTGGGCAATTAACACTGATATCAAGCTAACTTCAGAAATTGAACTAAAATCTAGGGAAGTAAATCAAATTATTGCTCAAGGGGAATTTGTAGGTCCAGTAACAAAATTGAAAGAACTGTTACGGCCACTAACAGAAACTGGTTCACCTATAAAAGTAATGGTAAGGGAAGTACCTTATATAGAAGCTGTTCATTTTTTTGATGAACCAAGTGGGAATGTCCCAGCTTATAAAAAAAGATCAGGGTCTTTTCTAAATAAAACTTTTCCAAAGAGAGCAATCTTGATCATGAAAAGTTTTCTAGAAAATACACCAAATGGAAAGTCAAGTATTTGGCACCAATCTCTTGGAGGAGCAGTAAGGCGGATTAGACCAGATGAAACTGCCTATTATTACAGGGATGCCATTATTGCTCAAGAGTATCTTGCTAATTGGAGTACACCTGACGAAGAGCGAAAAAACAATCAATGGGTTGAAGACCTAAGGAATGCCTTATTAAGATACACTACTGGTGACTACGTAAATTGGCCTGATCGGTTTATTAGAAATTGGCCAACCGCATATTATGGTGGGAATTTAAATCGTCTAAGAGTTGTGAAACGAGAATATGACCCATTCAATCTATTTAAATTCCCTCAAAGTATTCCTCCTTTTATTAGTTGGTTTTAAAGTGAAAAATTCAAAAAATACTAGTGAAAAACCGATCGATTGAATTTCCAAATTGGTCGGTTTTTCCATAACTGTAGTTACTAACAAAAAGTTCTTATTGCTCTGAATTACTATTTTTATTGCCTCTTGTAAAGACAAAGTAATTACCGAGTATTGAAAATAATAGCAGTGCAAAACCGAAAATAACGATTTGGTAGTTTTTATCTAAGTAACCAAAATAACAACACACGATCGTCACAGGTAAAATCATTAAAATGATGCAAAACTTAAGTACAAAATTAGGGACATCCATATCATCTTCACCTTACTTAGTATTTTTCATTTAGTTTTTCATAGTTAAAATTCTTTATTCAAATTATTTTTATATAGTACGATTAAATTGATCATCTTATGGAAAAATGAAATTTGGATTTATTACTTATACTAGTTAAGAAATAGAACAAAAAATAGAAGGTGTAAACATGAATGAGAATGATAAGCAAATTGTAGGAGAAAAGGCAGCAGAATTTGTAAAAGATGGTATGGTTGTTGGATTAGGTACGGGTTCTACAGTTTTATATACAATAAAAAGGCTTGGGCAATTAGTTCAGGAAGGACTGAATATAAAGGGTATTCCAACTTCCATACAAACTGAAAAGCTTGCTAAAGAGGTGGGTATCCAACTCGTAAACTTTAGTAAAATTGAACAGATTGATATAGCAATTGATGGTGCCGATGAAATTAATCCAAACTTTGAGCTAATTAAAGGTGGGGGAGGCGCTCTATTAAGAGAGAAAATCATTGCGAAAGCAGCTAAAACATTTATAGTAGTTGCTGATCCAACTAAGATGGTAGAGAGATTAGGGAAGTTCCGACTACCAGTAGAAGTTATTCCATTTGGCATGGAAATGACGATGAAACATATTAAAGCAATCGGTTTAAGCCCTGAACTTCGTTTAAATGGAGCGACTCCATTTATTACGGATAACGGAAACTATATTTTTGACTGCAGTATACCTAATCATATTCAAACTGAAATAATAGAAAGAGAACTCAATTTAATTCCAGGAGTGGTAGAAAACGGATTATTTGTTGGAATGACTGATCTAGTTATCACGCTGGATAAAAATGGGGATGTTGAAATATTAAGTAAATAGTGCATAGTTAAGTCATTTACTAAATGTAATGCAGAGTACATACTTGCCCGTTCCTTCTATTTATTCAATAATAATAGTAAGAGATAAAGAGTTAATGGGAAGAGGGGGATAATATGCAAATAAGAGTTTCAGCCGTTCAATATCATCTTCACACAATAAACTCCTTTGAAGAGTTTGAAAAACAAGTAGAGCATTATATTAAGACAGCAGAGGAATTTGAAGCGGAATTTATCATTTTTCCTGAGTTTTTTACAACTCAGCTTATGTCAATTGGGAATGAAAAAAGTGAGGCATTAACAATCCAAGATTTACCTAACTTTACTGAGCAATATCGTTCTTTATTTTTAAAGTTGGCAAAACAATACAATATGCACATTATTGGAGGAACGCATGTTATTAAAAAAGGCGATCGACTATATAATGTTGCACATTTATTCTATCCAGATGGCCGAATTGGTGAGCAGGCAAAGCTACATATTACACCAACAGAGGTAAATGAGTGGAATATGAGTGCAGGTGACGGTTTAAAGGTTTTTGAAACAGAAAAAGGAACAATTGCGATGTTGACTTGCTATGACATTGAATTCCCAGAAATCGTTCGCATGGCAAAAGCAAAAGGAGCAGATGTCATTTTCTGCCCATCATGCACAGACGATCGCCATGGGTTCCACCGAGTACGTTATACATGTCATGCAAGAGCAATTGAAAATCAAGTTTATGTTGTAAATACAGGTACGATTGGTTCACTTCCAACTGTTGATTTTATGCGTGCAAATTTCGGTCAAGCAGTTGTAATCACTCCTAACGACATCCCATTTCCTCCAAAAGGAATTATGGTAGAAGGTGAAATGAACCAGGATATGATTGTTACAGCTGATCTTAATTTAGATTTATTATACAAAGTTCGGGAAAAAGGATCCGTTACAACATGGCGTGACAGACGTACAGACCTTTATCCAGATTGGTAAACTTATTCTTAAATAGAAAAGAGAGTTTTAGCACATGTATCGAAAGGAATTTTTTGTTTTCGACCAGGACAAACCAGTCCCAGTGGTAATTCGTAATTATAATGAGAATGACTTTACTGATTTAATCCGTATTCAACAAGAAAGCTTTCCGCCACCATTCCCATCGGAACTATGGTGGAATGAGGAGCAACTTAAAAATCATATAACTCTTTTTCCAGAGGGAGCGTTATGTATAGAAGTAAATGGTCAAATGGCGGGTTCTATGACAGGTCTACTAGTTCATTTTGATCCTAGCCATCCTGACCATTCATGGGAAGAGGTTACTGATCATGGTTATATTCGTAACCATAACCCAAACGGAAATACACTTTATGTCGTTGATATTGGTGTCAGACCTAGCTATCGTAAATTAGGTTTAGGTAAATGGTTAATGTTTTCTATGTATGATGTTGTTGTACATCTTGGTTTGGAAAGATTGCTTGGTGGAGGCAGGATGCCAGGATATCATAAAGAGGCGGATAACTTGTCACCCGATCAATACTTAGATGCTGTAATAAAAGGGGAGCTAAAGGATCCAGTTATTAGTTTTCTACTTCGATGTGGTCGTACCCCGGTTAAGGTAGTAGCTAATTATTTAGAGGATGAAGAATCATGCAATTATGGGACTCTAATGGAATGGAAAAATCCATTTAAACATTCTAATTAAAGGGAGAGAAAGAAAATGGACTATAAAAGAATTACAAATATTAATGACCCATTATTTAAACAAATGCATCAATTAATGCAAGATGTATTTCCTCCAGAAGAAGTATTAGAATTCGATCTTTGGAAAGAGCCTTTGGAGGATCCAGGAATTCGTGTTTTTGTTGCTGTCCATGAAGAGAAAGTAGTAGGTGCTACAGAATACCGCTATTATGACGATTTTAATGTTGCCATGACTGACTTTACAATAATTGGCCAAGCTGGTTTGGGAATCGGCCCATATTTGGCACACAATAGATTAGTAGATTTACAGACATTAGCAACTGAAAATAATAAAAAGTTATCAGGTATGTTTGCTGAAATTTATGACCCTTATCAAGTAGAACACCATGAGTTTGGCGGGGTTAAACCAATGAATCCATATGTGCGTAGGGAAGTATTAGCTCACCTAGGGTATAAGCGACTGGATTTTGAATATATCCATCCTTCATGGAATAATGACGGTGAAGCAGTAACAGGTCTAGATCTTTGTTTCCTTCCAATGGATGGGGAAATGAATGAGCTTCAATCAGACTTGATTGTAAAGTTTCTAAAGCGTTATTATACAGTGTTATCTAATAAGCCAAAGTCTTGGCATTCAATGATTGAAAATTTAGAAGAGAAAGAAAAAGTCGCATTAGTCTACTTTTAAGTGAACATAAAAAAAGCTTTTCGATTAAGTCTAAGTGCAGACTTCGAGAAGCTTTTTTTATATTCGATCGAATTAAACTTAAAAAGGATTTCGAACTATTCTCCAATTGAGCATTTGCCATATAGTTAGTCTGCTTGTTTTTGTTTTTCCTCTTTTTTTGTGCTCACCGTAGTAGTATAGGATTTGGGCTTATCTGTACCATTTATTAGTTTATAAATATAATCAGTTGTTAGTTTATAGCTGTCTTCAAGTTTTGTCGTGATATAGCTTGCTCGTTCAAAAATAATCGAGCGTAAGTTGTTGAGCTGGTGAGAGATTCTATCCATCATTGCTTCTTGCGTATCAAGGCGATCTAAAACCCCATGTTGAAATTCCTCTTGCTGTAATAATCCATGAGCTACTTCATTTTGTTTTTCAATTAGCTTATCAAGTTGTAATGAGAGAGCTTGATTATCAGATTCACTTTTTTCCAATCGCTTTGCCAATTCTGTGTAAGCATCATTTAAACTAATCATTTTATCAATCAACGATTTTTTTTCCAGACTTTCATTTGCGTCCGATGTATTTAATCGCTGAATCATGATTCTTTCAAATTGTTCACGCTCATGGTTACTACCTATGAGACTATTTATTTGATTTTTAACATGATTCCACTGATTTGTTTGCAATTCTTCCAATTGCTCATATCGTGGCTTCAATTCAGAGATTGATTTTTCCAGGCTCATGTTATTTTTTTGTTGTTCTTCCATTAGTTCAGCTAAGTAATTATGCCGAACAAGCCCTTGATTCGGTGTTTGTATTGTTTCATTATTTTTAAAGACATCAGGGTGTTCATTCTTATTTATAAATAATCCCACTACTATTTCTCCCTTTCTATATTTTTTTACTAATATTTTATGTTCAAGTACAGATGGGGGAACTTGGGTATGCTTAGTTGGGCTATAGTGTAGCTGGAAAACGACGGTTAGTTAGGCAATTTGAAGTGTGGAATGTTCTGTCTTTTCCATATAATAAATTTTAGTAAAAGAGTATTTTTAGTAAATATGAAGTGGGAACTTAGACTCATTTTTAGCAATTAATCTCTTATTAAATTAATATGATAAACACGAGGATAAAGAACAGAACAATGCTCATTAAAAGGTTTAAAAAATATTATCTGAAAATTAAGTAAATTCATATCACCAGCCTATTTTCTTTGAATAGTATGATGTAAGGTGGTGATAACTATGGATTTAGGCTTCGGACTTGCGGATTGGATGCTATATACTATTTGGGCAGTTACTGGATTAATGATTCTTGATTTTGTAATAGCATTTATCCGTTCATTCTGGAAAGGTTCATTCGATACATCTTTTATACTAGGATATTTAAAGGATATTCTATACTTCATTTTTCCACTGAAGTTTTTAATAACAATGTTTGGACTTGATCCTACAGGATGGATTTTAATAACATTTTATTTCATTGCTGGAATCGCAATCGTTATTAAGTATTTGAAAGACATATTTAGTAAATTTCAATAAGTATTGAAGCCCTCATCAAATGGGGGCTTTTTAGTTTGAAATCAAGTTTTTGGACTTTGTAAACAAACTTAAATGCCTATGACAAAGAGGTTTTTTTATTTTATTTAAATACACAAATTTATTTAGTTTTTGCATACATATATTTCTAGGCACCAATGGGCTAATTTTTTCATAGAATATTCAAAAAATTCCCTAGAAGGAAGTAATGTTTATGACAAAATATCAATGGGTTAAATGGCGAAGAGTATTAATTTGGTTAGCTGTTATTATTTTTATTGGTGTTGTGCTTACTAAAGGGGGGCCAACATACTGGAGTGTAGCAATATCGATTGTTAGTCTTTTATTTCAGTTCGCCGTTATGATTTTCATGGCGATCATCCAATTTGTAGCAATTTTCTGGTTTCTAGCTAGAGGTCGTACTTATTGGATTTTACCTGGTGAGACTGGATCGACGTGGGATGATTATCGTGGAAACCCTGAGATTGTTGAAAATGCAAAACGAATCGTAACATTACTAAAAGGTGTTAAAACGTTTAAAGAGATGGGTGGAGAGGCTATTCGTGGATTGCTGCTTTGTGGTCCTCCGGGTACAGGGAAATCTTATCTTGCACAGGTTATTGCGAATGAGGCCCAAGTACCTTTTGCTTATGCCTCGGCTCCAAGTTTTCAAAACATGTTCTTTGGTGTAGGGAATTTGAAAGTAATGGGAATTTACAAAAAGGCTAGAAAGTTAGCTAATATTTACGGAGCGTGTATCATTTTTATCGATGAAGTCGACGCAATTGGTATGTCTCGTCAAGGAGGAGGAGCAGGTGGCGGAGGAATGTTCGGTATGGGAATGGGTACTGGATTATTGAATGAACTTTTACTACAAATGGATCCTCCAAATATTGATACTTCTAAAATAGCAAAATTTCTTCGATCACTCGGGTTACGTAAAAAGAAAGCTGAGCGTCCAGCAGTTCTGACGATTGCAGCTACCAATTTACCAGATGTACTTGATCAAGCATTACTTCGACCAGGTCGTTTTGACCGAAAACTTTGGGTAGATTCTCCTGATTATGATGGACGTATTGATGTTTTCCAATATTATCTAAAAAAGGTGAAAATCGATTCATCTTTAACACCAGAGCGAGCAGCTCTTGATACGATTGGATATAGTCCAGCACAAATTAAACATATAGTGAATGAGTCTGTCGTAATTGCTCATCAGCGAGGTGCTGAGGTTGCAAATTACACTGATTTCCGAGATGCAATGGAAACGTATGAGTGGGGACTGAAGCAGCCACTTAGATCTATGAGTGAAGATGAGAAGAGAAATGTAGCGTACCATGAAGCAGGTCACGCCGTAGCTCAATATTTGTTAAAGCCACACGATCGAGTATGGAAGGTAACAATTATTCGTAGGGGTGACGCACTTGGGCTTGCCGCGACTAAGCCAACAACAGAAAGATATAATCGAAGCGACAGCGAAATACTTGCAGCAATCCAAGTTTGTTTGGCGGCTAGAGCAGTAGAAGAAGAGTTTCTCCACAAGAAATTAAACGGTGTCACATCTGATCTACAACAAGCAACCCTACTTGCTGGTGCATATTTAGGTTTAGTTGGAATGGGCGATGAGTTATTCAGTTGGAATGCACTAGGCTCACAAGCAGAAGGACTTAGAGCGCTACGACCAAAAATTAACCTTCTTCTAAAGGACCAAATGAGCCAAGTAAAAAAACTTGTTACCGAACACGCAGATTTTGTACACTCAATTGCACAAGAGCTGCTAAAAAGAGGTGACTTAACAGGCGAAGAAATAGAAGATATTTACGAAAGCATTTATGCACGTACCCGTCCTGAACCACCTATTGTAAAGATTGGTACTGTTTATGAGAAAAATATTCAAGGATTGCTTAAGGATTTTGATAAATTACCTGAAAGCGATCAGAGTTAGTAAAAGAACTATAATGGAAATTCACAAGGTATTCGATGTTCCTTGTGGATTTTATTGATTCTAAAATATTGGTCAAAAATAAATAAAAAGAGCACTCGCGATGAGTTGCTCTTTTTTATTATTTAAGGAAAGTTTATGAAGTGTTCGCCATACGAAGGAATTCTCAATAGACGCACTGAATATCAAAAGATATCTCCACCATTAGAAGTATCTTTTTAAAACAAATAGCATATTGATTAACAAATCTAATACAACGTACTTGTCACAACAGTTAGGAGAGTGAGTAATGAATAGTCTATTAAATCATATAGGAAACGCAAATACAATTGATGATGTAATTGAACAGTTAGATGAGATTATTTCAATGAGCAATAAAACAAAAAGCAAACTAGGATATTTTGCTTCTTTATATCGATTGGTAACGATTAAAGTGAAAGTTGGAATTTTAAATAATCAGTTCGAAGACGGGACAAGAATGGAAAGGCTGGATGTAAATTTTGCAAATTTCTATTTAAAAGCACTTAAAAACTATTTAAATGGAGAACCTGTAAGTCTCAGTTGGCAATTAGCGTTTCGACACGCAGAAAACCGTCAATCTATATTGTTACAGCATTTGTTGCTTGGTATTAATGCACATATTAATTTAGATCTAGGAGTAGCTGCAGCGAAGGTATGCCAAGGCACAGATATTTTATCGCTTTACAATGACTTTATGAAAATAAATAGTATTTTGGCATCATTAGTTGATGAGGTGAGGGATGACATGGATCGAATTTCACCTTGGATTGGTTTTTTAGATCATGTTGACCCAAAAGCTTCAAAGGCAATCATAAACTTTAGTCTAGAGAAGTCTCGAAATTATGCATGGGATTTTGCAAAAAAGCTTGCTGTAGCTAATGATAGTGAGTGGGAAGCGCTGATAAAAGTGCATGATAATGAGGTTGCATCAATTGGAAATATGGTCGCACGTCCAAGTAGTTGGATGCTGAAAGCTGGCTTATGGGCAATTCGTTTTCGTGAATCCAAAAATATTGAACGAAACTTAGATCTTTTAAATCATACTCGCTTTGAAACAATTTCAACTGATGGTATTCAATTGTAAATTCAAAGTGAGTAAGCAGATTGGATAATTGAAGGCAACACTTGTTTAGTAGAGTGTTGCAGACTGCCCGCTAAACGCTTGCAATCAGTCTGAGAATCAAGTTTTTAGTACTTTGTCTACACACTGCTTCTACTGTAGTATATTATATAATTGAAAAGATTCAGGATTAGAAGGTTAACGATAGGTGATAAATAAATGATACATACATATTTAAATGAAACAATCAGTTTTAATATAAAATATAAAAAGCAAAAATCGATCGGTATTTATATAGATGCTTATGGAAACGTTGAGGTTCAGGCTCCTAAAGATACACCTGATAAAAGTGTCATCGAAGTTTTAGAGGCTAATTGGGAGTTGATTCTTCAAAAATCAAATGAAATGAAGGAGCGACTTCGTGGTCCAAAAGAACGGACTTATGAATTCGGTGAGACATTTCTTTATTTAGGGAATTCATATCCTATACAAATTTCACACGATGAAAGTATTCAGCAAGATCAAGTAGTTTTTGAAGGGAATAGGCTAAATATTATTGTAAAACAACTAGAGGATGAACGAATAAAACAGGCACTTAAAAGGTTTTATTACCAACAAATTAAAGCAATAGTTGAAAAGAGTATTCAGAAGTATCAAAGTAATTTTAAAGTAAAGCCATCTTCAATTCGTATTACTGATAGTAAAACAAACTGGGGGACTTGTGATTCAAAAAGGCAACTAACATTTAATTGGAAACTAGCAATGGCACCTCAAAAGGTGATTGACTATGTTGTTGTCCATGAAATGTGCCATATGGTTCATATGAATCACGACAGGTCTTTTTGGCGACTTGTCGGTAAAATTATTCCAGAATATAAGGAAAGAGAAAATTGGTTAGCGTTATCTAGTTGGAAAATGACCGTATAAATAAAAAATGGGAACGACAATAGTCGGCCCATTTTTTATTTTTTGTAAAAAAAGTCTGCTAATTCCTTACTTTTAAGTCTTCTATTTTTACGGATTTTAGCTCGTTCTTCTCCGCCTTGATATAAGAATTTTTCTTCCTCAGTTTCGGGAACAATTTGTGGAACTTTAATTAATTTACCTTCCTCGTCCAGTGCAACAAAAGTTAAAAAAGCAGTAGCAGCGATTTTCTCTTCTCCAGTTCTTAAGTTTTCTGCAGTTACTTTCACGAAAACTTCAAATGATGAGGTACCAGTCCAAGTTACATAACTTTCGAATGCCACCGAATCTTTCATTGTAATTGGGTGAAGAAAGTCAACTGAATCAGTTGAAGCAGTTACGATTGAAGATCGGCAGAATTTCATTGCTGATATACTTCCGATAATATCTAAGTCATTCATTAATTTTCCACCAAACAAAGTGTTATGACTATTTACATCATTGGGAAGAACTAAATTTGTTCTAATGACTCTTGTTTCACTACAAGTTACCATGTGATTTCTCCATTCTTTAATATCTATAAATTGTACACTATTTAAAAGAGAAATTAGCATACTTAATAAAAAAAATTATATGAACAAACTTTCCATTGAAGTATATTTATGAATTAGGAATTCTTGTAGTTGTTTTTTAACATCACGTAGTAAAATTTATATTTGTCAATGAAATTTGTAGGAAATAGTGCAAATTTAAATAAGTTTATTTCAGTCGTTTACATTGACTTTTACTTCTTAAGTCGGTATATTTATATCTTGTTGAGACGGGATGAATACTACATATGGGTGTTAAAAAGAAAGAGAACACCTATATATCGATATATGGTAAAATCGATATAATCTTTTGCGAGGAGGAACAGGTGATGATAAATACAATAATTGATGCTGAATTACCTGCGAATATACAGAAATTAAATCAAGACATAATGCATTTTCCAATGATTACACCTATTAATCCAAAGATGCATAAAACAACATTTAAAGGTGTATCTAGAACGGTTATGTTAGATCGATACGCATTTAAAGATATTAAACTTGTTACATTAGGTGTAGGTGACCTAGTTGTACTAACATATAAGGATGATCCAAAGTTTCCTCGTCGTGGTTATGGTGAAGTAATTGCTATTGACAATAGTCAGGAAGAAGTAACTGTTCAATTAGATTCTCAGTTTGAAGACGGAGCAATCATTACAGTTGCATTTAATAAAGTAGACAAACCACTTGAAATCTTCTACGAACAAATTGCAGACCGTGTTGCACGTGGGCTTGCATCTGCAGAAACTCCAGAAAAATTCTCCGAAGTAAAAGAGATGTTTTATGAAATTTTAGCTAACAAAACTTTTGTACCAGCGGGACGTGTTTTGGCTGGTGCCGGTACAGGAGCTTCAACAACATTCTTTAACTGTTATGTAATGCCTCATATTCACGATTCTCGTGATGGGATTGGTGAACACCGTAAGAAGGTAATGGAAATTATGTCACGTGGTGGTGGCGTTGGAACAAACGGTTCAACTTTACGTCCTCGCGATGCGATTGTTTATAGTGTGAATGGACGTTCAAGTGGATCAGTTTCTTGGTTACATGATTTATCTGAATTAACCAATTTAGTTATTCAAGGTGGTTCAAGACGTGGTGCGCAAATGATTATGATGAACGTCAATCATCCTGATATTGTAGAGTTCATCGTATCAAAGAACCAAAATCCAAAGGTTTTACGCTATATTGCGCAAACTACAAAATCGAAATTAATTCGTGAAGAAGTAGAGCGTAAATTAAAGTTCGAGCCAATTAATGCAACTGAAAAAGCAGCTTATGAAGCTTTAATTCATATTGCAACAATTGAAGGGAAATTAAATACACCTGAAATCGAACAGGCAAAAGAACTGCTTAATGACGGTGGTAAGTATTCAGTTCATAACCCTGAGTTTTTAACAGGTGCAAATATATCTGTTTGTTTAACTGATGATTTTATGGAGGCAGTTGAAAATGATGGAGAGTACAAGCTTCAATTCCCTGATTTAGAAAACTATGACGATGAAATGCGTTTAATTTATGATCAAGAATGGCAGGAATGTGGAGATGTACGTGAATGGGCTGCACGTGGATATGGTGTACGAACGTACCACACAATAAAAGCAAAAGAACTTTGGGATTTAATCAATGTTTGTGCAACTTATTCTGCTGAGCCAGGAATCTTCTTCTTAGATAATGCAAACAAAATGACAAACGCTGTTTCTTATGGTCAAAAAGTAGTTGCAACAAACCCTTGTGGAGAGCAGCCACTTGCTCCATTCTCTGTTTGTAACTTAGCAGCTGTTAACTTAGCTGAAATGACGGAAAATGGTAAAGTTAACTGGGAAAAGTTAAAACGAACTGTTCAAATTGGAACGAGAATGCAAGATAACGTAATCGATGCAACGCCGTATTTCCTAGAAGAGAATACAAAGCAAGCAAAAGGTGAACGTCGTATCGGATTAGGTGTAATGGGGTTACATGATTTACTAATCCGTTGTGGCCTAGTATATGGATCGGAAGCTGGCAACAAACTAGTTGATCAAATTTTTGAAGTGATTGCAACTACTGCTTATAAAACTTCAATTGAATTAGCGGAAGAAAAGGGAGAATTCCCATTCTTATCGACTTTTGAAGATGGACGCGAACGTTTTATTAACTCGGGATATATGAAGAAAATGCCTGAAGAAATTCGTGAAGCTGTTTTAGAAAGCGGCATTCGTAATTCGCACTTATTAACAATTGCTCCTACAGGAAGTACTGGAACGATGATGAATGTCAGCACTGGACTTGAGCCTTATTTTAACTTCGTATACTTCCGTTCAGGACGATTAGGTAAATTCATTCCAGTTGTAGCTGATATCGCACTAGAATGGTTAGAAGCAAATGGATATGAAGTAAATGAAGAAAATGTTTATGAGATGATTGAACATCTTCCTGAACAATTTGTTGGAACAATGGACCTTTCTCCAGAGGCGCATGCTGATGTTCAATGTATTATCCAAAGATGGATTGATTCTTCAATTAGTAAAACAGTTAATGCTCCTAAAGGTTATTCTGTTGAACAAGTAGCAAAAGTGTATGAAAGATTACACAAAGGTGGAGCAAAAGGCGGGACTGTATATGTAGACGGTTCACGTGATGCCCAAGTACTATCGCTAACTAATGAAGAAAATGATTTTACAAATGTAGAATTAGAAACAGTTGAAACGATAAAAGATGAAACGAATAACGATCCTGATGAAACTTCACAAGTTAAAACAGGTAACGTTGGTGTAGAAAACGGAGACACTTGTCCAATCTGCCTAGCAGGTACTGTAGTTGAACATGGTGGTTGTAATACATGCGATAATTGTCAAGTTCAGTTGAAGTGTGGAATATAAAAGTAAATTTTAAATAGCTTTGAAGAAAGACCTCTTTAGATGTGATGATCTAAAGGGGTTTTTTATGTCTAAAAGTACAATTAAAATCGACAAATGGATTAAAGAAGGGCGTGGTTCTGGGTAGAGTTACATCTATTTTTGATAAAGAGGTAGACCCTCCATTAGGTAGCAGTTTGAAGTCTTTTTTTGTTTACCTCAAAGAAACATAGAATAGCACTCAATTGAGTGCTATTGTTCCATGATTCTTTATTATTAATAAAACACTTTTGTTTGCAGGATTTCCATTGCATGCTCAATATCACGTAAATCTTCCTTCGAAGCATTTTGTATACGAGAGAGTAAAAGAGATTCTAAGCTCTTAAAGGATTCACTCATCATGGCTTCTCCTTCCACTGTAAGACGAATGAATTGTTTTCGTCGGTCTGCAGGATCACTCATCTTTTCAATTAAATTTTTTTCGCTTAACTTTTTCAATTCACGACTGGTATTTGGCATCGATATATTCTGACAATCACTAATTTCACTTGGAGTTACGGGCTGACTAACCGTTATATATTCAAGAATTTTATATTGAATTGGTGTGATTGAACCGGATTTTGAGTTTTTTGTTAATTCATGCGTTACTCGATGCACCGAAGTTATGAATGATACACATTTAGAAAAAAGTACTGAATTGTCCATAAAATTCACCTCTTTTGATAAGATATCAAAAAAGTTATCAAAATACAATTATCAATTGACAAGTAAAAAGAGCAAGTGTTATGATTTAGTTATCAATTGATAACTAAAAGAGGTGGCCTATGAAGACCCTAATAATTTACACACACCCTAATCACCAAAGTTTATGTTATTCTTTTTTACAAAACGTCATCAAAGGATGTAATGAAAACACAAACATAAAGGAGTTGCAGGTGCTGGATTTATATGAAGAGGGCTTTAATCCTCTCCTGGTATTTAATGAGAATAAAAGAAGACGTGATATGCATCGTGATCCTGACCTAGAAAAGTACAGGAAACAAATATTATGGGCTGATCAACTAGTCCTTGTCTATCCAATTTGGTGGGGGCGACCCCCAGCAATGCTGCTGGGTTACATTGATCAGATGTTTGCATCAAACTTTGCTTATAAAGATAAGAAGGGACTTTTGCCCATGGGGCTGTTAAAAGGAAAGTCAGTAGTATGTATCTCTACCATGAAGGGGCCTGCGAAATATCCTCTTCTTTGGTTAAATAATGCTCATAAAATATTAATGAAAAGAGCTTTATTTCAATTTGTAGGGATTAACAAAGTGAAGTTTTTTGAATTCGGTAAAATGGAGAGCCCTAATGGAAAACAGAAGAAAAAACTAGAAAAGGTTTACCAGTATTTTAAAAAAATAGAGTCAAAACAGGTTCTTTTAAGTTAACGTAAGATGTGGGTTTGTAAGATATTTATGATCAAACTTTATTTTAAAGCTACAATCGTGAAGAAATACCTCTTTAGAAGTAATAATCTAAAGAGGTGTTTTTTTATGTGTATAAGATCAAGGACATTAGTTAGAAGAAATTTTTAAAAGTTTAGCTTTATTCTCAAAATGTTCCATATTCTTGAAGAATAAGAGGAAATAATAGAAAATAAAACAGAGTCCCAATTTATTGGACAACTCAGCAAATGTTAATTTAAGTCTTTGGGAGAAATCATCGTTAGGATATTTAATTGGATAATCATCCACTGAATGTAACGATAAATAGGAGGAAAAATTGTTGAAACCTATATCTATTTTAATAGCGGATGATGAACAGGAGATTGCTGATCTCATAGCCTTACATCTAGAAAAAGAAGGGTATCATGTTATTAAAGTTTCGGATGGACAGGAGGCTGTCCGTGTAGTCGAGACCGGGTCAATTGATTTGTTGATATTGGATATAATGATGCCAAAAATGGATGGATATGAAGTAACTCGGCTCATTCGCGAGCGGCATAATATGCCAATAATATTTTTGAGTGCTAAAACATCTGATTTCGATAAAGTACATGGATTAGTTATTGGAGCAGATGATTATATAACAAAACCATTTACCCCCATTGAATTGGTTGCACGTGTGAATGCTCAATTGCGACGCTTTATGAAGTTGAATCAACCGAAAGTAGATGATCATAAAGTTCTTTTGGAGTTTGGTGAAATAATGATTTCCCCTGATCAACGGACAGTTTTGCATTATGGTGAAAACATCGAGCTAACACCGAAAGAGTTTGATATTTTGTATTTACTAGCGAGTCATCCAAAGAAAGTTTTTAGTGTAGAAAATATTTTTCAGCAGGTTTGGGGTGATGCATACTTTGAAGGTGGTAATACAGTAATGGTACATATTCGCACCTTGCGGAAAAAACTCGGAGAAGATAAGCGGAAAAATAAGTTAATCAAAACGGTTTGGGGAGTGGGGTATTCATTTAATGGATAAAATTATACGCAGTTTTCGCTCCAAAATCATCGTATTATTTGCTTTAAGTATGACGCTGGCTAGTATGATAACTTACATAATTTTTAAAGGATTACAGCTTTATTATCACACGATGGTTCGTTATGGTGATCCCTTAGCCCAGCTTCGTCGATTCATACAGAGTATTGGAGACGTTAACTTCTTTTTATTTCTATTTATCCCACTTTCGATATTGTTTTTCTATTTACTAACTAAACCCTATTCTACTTATTTTAATGAAATATCAAACGGGATTCATTATCTTGCTAGTGGGAACTTT
Source organism: Gottfriedia luciferensis (assembly GCF_001712755.1). Lineage (GTDB taxonomy): Bacteria > Bacillota > Bacilli > Bacillales > Bacillaceae_G > Gottfriedia > Gottfriedia luciferensis_B. The sequence goes on along the minus strand of NZ_MDKC01000036.1, from coordinate 127,590 downwards.
AAACATCGGGTTTCGATCCAGTCAAATGATGAGTTCGAAGATATTGCTAAAGCAATTAATCTAGCAAGTGAAAAATTAGAAGAAGCCGTACAAAGAGGCGATTTTTCAGAAAACAGTAAAGAACAATTAGTTGTAAATTTGGCACATGATTTGCGTACCCCGCTAACTTCTGTGTTAGGTTATTTAGATTTAATCCTTAAGGATGAGAAGTTAACTAAGGAACAAGTCAAACATTTTTTAACGATTGCCTTTACTAAATCTCAGCGTTTAGAAAAACTGATTGATGAATTATTCGAAATAACTAGAATGAACTATGGCATGTTACCTCTTGAAAAAAGGCAAATTAATTTAAGTGATCTACTTTTTCAACTAAAAGAAGAATTGTACCCTGTTTTTGAGAAAAATAATTTGATCGCTCGAATGAATCTTCTGCCTAATTTACCTATTTTGGGTGATGGTGAGATGTTAGCTCGTGTGTTTGAAAATCTATTAACCAATGCAAATCGATATGGATATGATGGTCAGTTTGTAGATATTAACGGGTTTGTTGATGGGCAAGAAGTGATTGTTCAGGTTGTTAATTATGGGGATTGTATTCCTCCGGAGGAACTTCCATATCTTTTTGATATGTTTTATACAGGTGACAAAGCACGAACTCATCAAGAAGATAGCACAGGTCTTGGTTTATTTATTGCAAAGAATATCGTGGAGCAACATAATGGAACAATTACAGCCGAAAGTAGTATAATCCGAACTGTATTTGAAGTTCGATTACCGCAGGAACGTATCCCAATTGACAAAGTTTAAACGTTTCATAAAGAATTTAAGAAAAATTTAAAGTTTACCCTACTTTTTATTTAAAAAGTTTTTCCTATTCTAGAAACAATCAGAATTAGGAGGAACGTGAAAATGAAGAAGTGGGGATTTTTAGTTGCTTTAGTAATTTGCCTGATTTTTACATTCGTTAATAAAGAAACGTCGCTTCAAGATAAAGTAGAGATTCAAACATATAAAAAAATTAACAATGACCAATTAGTTAATGGAGAGACTTCTGAAAGTTTTCAAAAGAAGAGCATTACTAAAGAATCGGTCTATAAAGGAAATTTACTCCTAATAAACAAAAAATATCCTGTACACCAGGAAAGTATAAAATCAGATGTTGTAAACTTATTTACTCACAAAGAATTGAAAAATGGATACGAATTACTAGATACGAAAATTGAATTGTCAGAGGATGTCGCCCGTAAATTTGCGAAGATGATCACTGCTGCTCAAAAAGAAGGGGTTCGCCATTTTACAATTAATAGTGGCTTTCGAGACTTTGATGAGCAAAATGCACTTTATCATGAAATGGGAGCAGACTATGCCTTGCCTGCGGGCCGTAGTGAACATAATTTGGGTTTATCACTTGATGTAGGCTCTACCAAAATGAAAATGAATGAGGCACCTGAAGGTAAGTGGTTAGAAAAAAATGCTTGGAAATATGGCTTTATCATACGCTATCCAAAGGATAAAACGGCAATTACAGGCATTCAGTATGAACCTTGGCATATTCGCTATGTTGGATTGCCACATAGTGTGATTATGAAGAATAAGAATTTTTCTTTAGAAGAGTATTTGGATTTCTTAAAAAAACAAAAGTCTATTTCTACTACTATAAATGGCCAAAATTTCGAGATATCTTATTACCCTGTTACTAGAAATACGACCATTCATGTGCCTACCAATCTTCGTTATGAAATATCAGGCAACAATATGGATGGTGTGATTGTGACGGTATTTAACAGCTCAAATCATACTAATCTTAAGGAAGGTAGCATAGCAGAATGAAAATAATAAAATTAATGAACAAAATTTTTGTTTCAGCACTATTTGTCTTTTATATGTATGCATTAATTAGAGTCATTCTATTTAAATTCCGCTGGAGAGATCTATCCTTTTTATGGTATCAACTTCAGACTAATCTCAGGAATCCTGTTAATCTCATAAACGAATTGAAAATGGGAAATCTTATCCCATTTAAAACAATATCCATTAATATTCAGAGTCTATCATCATGGCCTGATTTTAGTAATTTGGTTGGGAATATCGTAGCATTCATCCCATTTGGAATGTTTCTTGTATTTTTATCTAAAAATAGAGGGATATCATTCATAGGCGTATTCATTAGTTCTTTGAGTTTTAGTTTATGCATAGAAAGCTTTCAGGTTATTTTTTCGATAGGGATATTTGATGTAGATGATTTAATACTAAATACCTCTGGAGGATTGCTTGGCTATTGTGCGATCAAGCTTTGTGATAAGGTTTATAATAAACTTATCGTAAATACAACAAGCCGTGTCCAAGATAGAGAAATTGTTGATAAACAGGAATTTTAAAATCCTCGATTTAAACAGAAAACGATACTAGAAACGGCAGCTGTATAGTAGCCGTTTTTTTGTTATAAGAACTAATTGCTTTTTTCCTTCAATGTTAGAATATATTGAAGTTGAGGAGTAGACACTAACCTGGGAAATGGATGGAGAAATCAAAATCATAGAAAAACGATTTCTTTTTTGTTATATGTAGAGAGTAAATAATAAAAAAGAAAAAAGTGGAAAAGGGGGATAAGATGACACAGGGAAATGTAAAAAGTGATGCAGGATGGAATTTTGATAATAGTTATTCAAAATTACCGGAATTCTTCTTTGCTACTCAAGACTTAAATCCAGTAAGTTCACCGAAATTAGTTGTTTTAAATAAACCAGTGGCATTATCACTTGGTCTAGATGTTCAATCTCTTCAAAGCGAAGAAAGTGTAAATGTTTTTGCCGGGAATCAAGTGCCAGAAGGTGGATTGCCACTTGCCCAAGCATATGCAGGACATCAGTTTGCACACTTTAATATGCTAGGGGATGGAAGAGCATTATTACTCGGTGAACAAATCACTCCAAAAAACGAGCGATTTGATGTACAACTGAAAGGTTCAGGTAGAACACCTTATTCAAGGGGTGGTGATGGTCGTGCAGCACTTGGCCCGATGCTTCGCGAATACATTATTAGTGAGGCGATGCATGCACTAAAGATACCAACTACACGAAGTCTTGCTGTTGTAACGACAGGTGAACAAATCCAGCGTGAAACTCGATTACCTGGGGCAGTTATGACTCGAATTGCTGCTAGTCATATACGTGTTGGTACGTTTCAGTATGTTTCAAGATGGGGTAGCGTGAATGAACTTCAAGAACTAGCTGATTATACAATCCAAAGGCATTATCCGGAAATTGAACTAAATGATCCAAATCGATATCTTTCATTACTTCAAGGGGTCATTAAGCGCCAAGCTTCCTTAATTATCAAATGGCAATTAGTTGGTTTTATACATGGTGTAATGAACACTGACAATATGACTATTAGCGGTGAAACAATTGACTATGGTCCATGTGCATTCATGGATGCGTACGATCCAGCAACTGTATTTAGCTCTATTGATCTCCGAGGTCGTTATGCATATGGAAATCAACCCAAAATGGCTGGCTGGAATCTTGCTCGATTTGCTGAAACCTTATTACCTTTATTGCATGATGATCAGGAAAAAGCCTTAGAAATAGCACAAGATGCAATATCTGAGTACCCTATAATTTATGTAGATAATTGGATCGCAGGCATGAGGAGAAAATTAGGAATATTTAATGAAGAAGAACAGGATAAGTCATTAATTGATGAGTTACTTGAAATAATGGAAAAGTATAAAGCAGACTATACGAATACGTTTAGAGCATTATCATATGGCAATCAAGATGAACTGCCTTTGTTTACATCAACTGAATTTAAACAGTGGGAGAAGCAGTGGCAGGAGAGATTAAGTAGACAACCAGAATCAAAAGAAGCATCACTTCAATTAATGCGAGACAACAATCCGATTGTAATTCCAAGAAATCATCGCGTAGAAGAAGCTTTAGAAGCAGCGGTAGAGAACGGAGATTATAGCGTGATGGAGAAATTGCTTAAAGCACTTTCTAATCCTTTTATTGAAACGAATGAACAGATAAATTATTGTACACTACCTCCTGATCCCGATCGTCCATATCAGACTTTCTGTGGCACATGATTATATTTTTTATAGTACGGATACTACCTTTTTCAAGGGTAGTATTTTATTTTTAAGTAAAACGAGGAACATATTTTTAATGAATCCGAGCATACACTTTGAATAAATCTCAAAAATTTACTATATTAGAAAAAGTAAATTAAACGTTTTCTGAATTAAAATAAAGAGGGGAACTAAAAACTATTTTCAGACGGATTGCAAGAGCTTGTCTTTCGAGGCGCGAAGTTACCCTATTCGGTAATGAGCACCGCTCAACAGGCGAAGTAACGAAGAAAGTGAGCGTTTGGCGGGCAGTCTGAAGAGGGGAAGTTTCCCTCTTTTTATATTTAGGCCAGTAGAAAGAAGTGGGGAAGTTGAAGAAGCAACAAATTTATATCATTTTATTTTGTATTATGGTGGTATGGGGATTTAATGTAATTGCGACAAAAGTTCTAGTAGAGAACTTTATGCCAGTTACGATGACAGCTATCCGTGTTTTCACTGCTGGAGTAAGTGTTTTTATTATTTTATTTTTAATAAAAAAAGTTCGTTTGCTTACTAGGAGAGAGTTTGGGTATGTATTTTTTGCGATGCTATTGAATGTAGTTGCACATCATTATTTTTTATCAATCGGTCTTTCCCAAACTTCAGCATCAAACGGGGGCCTAATTCTCGGTATGGGGCCGCTTTTAACAGCTTTATTGTCGGTTTTCTTTTTAGGAAGTGTAATGAATTTTGTTAGAATTTTAGGCGTTTTATTTGGTTTTGCAGGTGTTGCTTTTATTGTTTTCCAGAGCGGTGGAGGTTTTCATGGCGTTTCGCATGGAGATTTTTATGTGTTTTTAGCAATCTTAGCTCAGGCATCTAGCTTTGTTTTAATTAAAAAAGTTTCGAAAACATTAGACCCGAGATTAATGACTGGATATATGCTAGTTATGGGTTCGATTATTTTATTTGGAATTAGTCAAATACTTGAGCCAGGTGGAATGGCAAGTATGGTGCATCATTCAGTAGGAATTTGGGCAGTATTTTTTGCATCAGCAGTTATTGCAACAGCTATGGGGCATATGCTATATAATTTTGCTCTTGGAAAGGTTGGCACAACAGAGGCGGCAATCTTTTTAAATTTAAATCCATTCTTTTCACTTATTGGTGCGGTATTATTTTTAGGTGAAAAAATTGTTTTAACTCAAGTAGTCGGATTTATTTTAATTTTAATAGGTGTATTATTTGGTTCAGGAGTATATGAAGATGTATCTCGCAAATTTAAAAGGGATAATCAAATCCAAATCTAATTACAAAATAGTATAAGTATCATAAGACAATTTACCGATAAGGTGATTGTCTTTTTTTATTTTAAGAAATGATTCTAATTCATCATTTTATGAAAAAAAACTGCTTATTTAGGGCATATTATAAAGTATTCAAGCTATTAGGAAGGACTCATCAAGATGACAATCGACCCAAGAACTCATTCATTAAATGCAGAAACAATTGAGAATGAATTAGAAATACCAAGTTGGTTTATAAAATTAAACAAGTTTAAATCTAATTTAAATAATTTGGACATAGAGTCTCAGTTTTATGAACAATTTTTAACCTTATTAATTAATGAAGAAACAGCGTTAGAGCTGCATTATAAAAATATAAAGTATATTGAAAAGCTAGAGAATGAAATTCAAATAATGGAAGACCGTTATCGAAAAGTAATGCACTCAAAGCTAGGCAGATTAATTCAGTTTTATTGGAAAGCTAAAAGATGGCTTTTTAGAAAGTTAAGAGGTTGGTGAGTCAGTTTTGAACAAATTTGAAATTCAGCAAAGATTAGAAGAAATTGAAAAAATTAAGATCGAAATTTACCAACGAATGAATAAGGAAATCCCGGAAGACTTAATATTTTCTAATTATCATTTTAAAAAATTAATAAACGGTATTAGCGTAATCATCCCGACATACAAGGGTGAAAAAGTAATAAAAAAATGTATTGAATCACTAAAAAATCAAACTTTGTCACCAAAATATTTTGAAGTGTTCTTTATTATCAATGGAGAAAAAGATCAAACTGAAGAGATATTGATGAATTTCATTAAGGAACATAATATTAATCATTTCAATATTCTTCATTCAGAAGAAGCTAGTGTTTCTGCTGCAAGAAATATGGGAATTCAACAAGCATCAAAAAAATACATTACATTCTTGGATGACGATGATTATCTTTCACCTAACTTTCTTGAAAAACTATTTGATCATGCTGATGAAGAATCTGTTGTCATTTCACAAGTTGTGGACGTAGATCTAGAAGGTAATAGTAATTCTAACAATCCTGTTAACTCCCAAATTAAAAAAGCATTAGATACTAAAATTTATACTTATACTGATTTAAATAGTGTTTTAACAATGAATGCATGTAAATTAATACCAACAAAGAAAGTAAAAACCCAACGATACGAACTTGGTTTAAAAAGTGGAGAAGATGTAGTGTTTTTTACTAAATTATTTGCTTTGCATCATTTTCACTTGAAGATTGTTCCATTAGAAGAGCAGGCAATTTATTATCGAGTTTTAAGAGATAATTCAGTTTCTAGACGTAAAAATTCATTTGAGTTTAATGTAAAAGAACGTTTGGAAGTCATGAAACATCTTGATGTTTTACTAGGGGAAACGAATAGTCCTACAATTCAACAATTTATTAAAGGAAAAATACACGCTCAATATGGATTTATAGACAGGTATATTAACAATAGCAATGAATTGAGAGAAAAAGTAATTGAAGAAGTAAATAAACACAGTTTCGTCTATTTTCCTTATTTTAAGCTATACAATGGAGAGACGCGTTCTTTAATTATTTCTTATTGTTTCCCACCATATGTTGATACAAGCGGAACTGTAATGGCTAAGCGCATTATTGAGAATAATGAAGTGGTGGACGTAATTTATAATAACATGTCGAAGGTAAGAGATACCGATTATCGACAAAATGCAATGGTTGATGGTTTTATTAATAATCGAATGGAAATATCATCTGCCAGTAGTTTTAAACAATGGAAATCAATGAAAGACTTTATTAAAAAATCTCTTAAGGAAATTAAATTGAAAGAAAGAAAAAATGGTACATACCATAAAATTTATAGCCGAGCACTATGGCCTGCTTCACACTTTTTAGCATTTGAATATAAAATGAAAAATCCAAAGGCAAAATGGGTTGCAGAATTCTCAGATCCGATCCTATTAGATATTCATGGAAATGAACGGAAGTCCGCAATTATTGATTTAGGGTTTTATAAAAAAGTAAATGCACTTTTAAAGAAAAAAAACTTGCCACTAGCATTAAATAACAATATGTTTTTTTGGTGTGAATACATTGCTTATGCATTTGCAGATGAAATTGTTTTTACAAATGAAAATCAGTTGAAATACATGTCAGAGATGTTCCCGATAAAAGAATTGAAAGAAGTCATTTTAAAGAAAGCTAGAATTTGTAATCAACCGACATTACCGAAACAATATTATCACGTTAAAGCAAGTAAATATCGAATTGATGAGAACAAAGTAAACCTAGGGTACTTTGGAACGTTTTATCAAACGAGGAAATTAAATGAAATAATTGAAGGGCTTAAATTAACGAAACCAGAATTAAGAGATAAAATTAAACTTCATGTTTTCACTTCAGATCCCAAGTCACTTGCAAATGAACTTTCGGGAGAAGTAATTGAAAAACATGTAAAAGTAAACCCATATGTTAACTTTTTAGAGTTTTTAAATTTTACAACAAAATTCGATTGTCTAATTGTGAATGATGCGTTTACGAAGGATTATAAAAATATTAATCCATACTTACCTTCTAAGTTGAGCGATTACAAAGGTAGTGGGAATAATATATGGGGAATTTTTGAAGAAGGTAGTATTCTTAGTAAATTTGAAACAAAATACAAATCAGAGATCGGCGATATTGAAGGTGCTACTAAAGTGTTTGAATCATTAGTTACGGAGAAATTAATTCAAAAATTCAACCAGCTTGATGAAGCATTACCGAATGAGAAATTAATGTAAAAACAAAATAAGCAAAGTTAGTGTTAATAATTTTGTAAAGGGTAGATTCTTCATGATGAAAAAGAGTTTTAATTTGTTAGGACCAATTCTAATCGGATTGGTCTGTAGCTATTTACTGGTTATTTGGTCTCATAATTATTTGTGGAAGAACAATGTAAATCTTTATCAGAATTGGATCATTACGGATTTTTTTAAGTGGAACTTTATGATTGTGGCAGTTGTAGTTTCAATACTAGTAATTGGACTTTCTGTTCTAGGCTTTAATGTTTGGTGGATTTTAATTACGATTGTAGGTTCAATTGGAATTTTCTCATATGCACTATCGGAAAAAATAAAATATACTGGTGAGCCTTTTCATCCAAGTGACTTATTTTTCCTGCGTGACCCAATTGTTTTTTTACAATTTTCAAAGCTTCCATTTCTTCTCAAATGGGGAGGTTTAATTGGAATCATAACATTTCTTTTTTTAGGGACTTTCTTTGCCTATAAAAAATGGAGAAATGCTTCTGCAAGGAAAAATAGTCTGCGTTTTTTACTAATCGTATTACTTGGGGTCTTTTTTACATTTAGTTCAAAAGAAGGCTATGCTTATTTTGTAAAAAACTCAAATGTAAAATATATACCTTGGAATTACGAGACTAGTGTCGAAAGATATGGTATGTATCCAGCATTTTTAGTAACTTATGTAAATAGCAAACGTGAAGAACCTAAAGTATCTAATAAAGTAAAGAATGAGGTTATTAAAGAAATCAAATCTTTCAAACCACTTTCTATACCTAAACAATTACCAGATATTTTAGTGATTCAAAGTGAGGCATACAGTATTCTAGATGACATGAAATTAAAATGGGAGACTGATCCAAATGCACCTCTTCGCTCTATAAATGAAGGGATTCATGGAACGTTAATTAGTAATACATTTGGAGGACGGACGGCTAACGAGGAGTTTGAAGTATTAACTAGTCTAAAATTAAAACGTAAATTTGAAGATCGGACACCATACCAAGAAGGAAAAATGGGGAATAGACTTTCACCTAGTTTCATTCAAGATGTTAGACACTTTGGTATGGATACGATAGCCCTTCATCCATTTAAAACATCATTTTTCAAACGAAAAGAAGTATATCCTAACATAGGATTTAATCAGTTCTTGTCAGAAACAGATTTAACTTCTTGTGAAAAATTCGGTTCCTATCTATCAGACGATTGTAGCTCGAAAAAAGCATTGTCATTAATTAATAAAAAAGGGAGTCAATTTGTATTTTTTGTGACAATGCAAAATCATTTTGATTGGCATAAAGGCCGTTTTCCTGTAGAAAACATGAGAGTTAGTGGAGTACCTATGGATGAGGATTTAAAAGGAAAAGTGGAAAGTTATGCAAGTGGTATTTATAAAAGCGGCAATTCTCTTGTTTCAGTATGGCAGGAAATAAAAAAACGTAAGAATCCTACAATCGTCCTTTTTTATGGTGATCATCGTCCAACATTTGGTGATAAAAAGGCAACATACGAGCAGTGGGGAGCACCAGTGGAGAAGAGTGAAGGAGAAGATTGGTATAATGAAACACCGATGTGGATTTGGAGTAATGACAAAAATACAATGGACAAGATTAGAAACTATTCAAAGCCATTTTTAGAAAAAGGAAATCTTAAATTAGAATCATACGAAATTGCACCTCTTCTAATGAAAGTTCTAACAAACGGTCAGATTGAACATTCATGGTATGAATGGGTACTTCAAAATCATTCAAATGATATATGGGATTGGGTAATCTATGATCGAGTATATGGTGATGGTATTACCTTTAATAGAAAGTAAAAATGGGGCCAAAAGGTCCCTTTTTTATTGGGTAAAAAACTGACTTGTTTTTAACTATTTTTAAAGTATTTACATAAATTGGTCATTCTTGAAAAAAATACAAAAAGAGATAATTATACTAGGAGGTTTGTGATGAGGAAACTAGTTTTCTTAAAAGGTCCTTTAATATTACTAATCGTATTTTTTAGTTTCTTTTGTAATGTTCAACCTAAAAATGTAAATGCGTTTACAAGCCAAGTCCTGCAAATGGGTGCTACAGGAGAAGATGTTATTGAATTACAATCTCGGTTAAAATATAACGGTTATTACACTAGCAAGGTCGATGGGGTGTTTGGCTACAACACATATTGGGCGGTTCGGAATTTCCAAAATAATTTCGGGATGCCTGTCGATGGGGTTGTTGGAGCTAAGACAAAAGCGATGCTCGTAAAAGCTACAAAATATGAAAAAGGTGAAAATGCAGGTGCTGGATCGAATGTTCCGAATGGTTATTCGCAAAATGATATTCAGCTAATGGCTAATGCAGTTTATGGTGAATCGCGTGGAGAACCGTATATCGGACAAGTAGCAGTTGCTGCAGTAATTCTGAATCGCGTTAGCAATCCATCGTTTCCAAATACAGTGTCAGGAGTTATTTTTGAGCCGGGTGCATTTACGGCTGTGTCTGATGGACAAATTTATTTAACACCAAATGAGACGGCCAAAAAAGCTGTTTTAGACGCTGTAAATGGTTGGGATCCGAGTGAAAGTGCACTTTATTATTTTAATCCAGACACAGCGACAAGTGCTTGGATTTGGAGCAGACCACAAATAAAACAAATTGGTAGACATATATTTTGCCGATAAGAAAGGAGTGTTTTAAGTGATTAAGGAAGCTGCTATAGGCGTGTTAGCAATTGGACTTATCGGAACATCATATTGGGGTTATACAGAGCATAAGGCTAAAAACGAAATCAATATCCAAGCAGAAAACAACTATCAACGAGCATTTCATGAACTAACTTATGAATTAGATTTATTACATGATAAAATTGGCGATACTTTAGCAATGAAATCAAAGTCATCCCTCTCTCCAGCACTTGTAGAAGTTTGGGGATTAACTTCTCAAGCTAGATCTAACGTAGGCCAACTTCCTTTGAGGCTATTACCAGTTAATAAAACGGAAGAATTTCTAACAAATATTGGTGATTTTAGTTATCGAACTGCCGTAAGAGATTTAGATAAAGAACCATTGACCCAAAATGAATACGCAACACTGCAAAAGTTATATGATAACTCTGCTGAAATTCAAGGAGAGATTAGAAAAGTTCAGCATATGGTATTTGAGAATAAATTACGTTGGATGGATGTAGAGCTAGCTTATGCAAAAGATCAAAATCCGAAAAATAACGTAATTATTGACGGATTTAAGACAGTGGAAAGGAATGTAATGACCTATTCCGATGCAAATGCAGATCCTTCACTGACAAATTATAAAGTAAATCGTGCTAACCTTTCGAATGTAAAAGGCGAAAAAATAACGACAGAGCAAGCGAAGGACATTGCGAAAAAGTTTCTTGAATTAAATAGTACAGCACAAATAAAAGTTGATCTTACAGGTGAAAAATTAGCAGATCGGTACTATAGCTTAGAAATTAAGGAACCAAAAACAAATAGTGAAATTTATATGGATATTACCGAAAAAGGAGGGTATCCAGTTTGGGTGATTGATAGTCGAAATATTAAGGCGCAAAAAATCGATTTAAATCAGGCTTCTATTAATGGGCTTAAATTTTTAGAACGTAATAAATTCTCTAATATGGAACTAACAGAAAGCTCACAATATGATACGATTGGTGTGTTTACATATGTAACAAAACAGGACGGCGTAAGAATCTATCCTGAATCTGTTACGATGAAAATTGCACTTGATGACGGAAGTACTGTAGGATTTTCATCAAAAAATTACTTAGCAGCATATACAAAACGAACGATTCCAAAGCCGAAAATATCGGTTGAGGAAGCGAGAAATAGTATTAGTTCAAACTTAAAAATAATGGAAGAACGCCAAGCGATCATTTTAAATAAATTGAATCAAGAAGTACTTTGCTATGAATTTGTAGGAACACGTGGTAATGACACATATCAAATATTCGTGAATGCGGATACTGGTGTAGAAGAACAGATTAAAAAATTGAATGTCTTAGTCGAAAACTACGACTGAAGCTCATACTTTTTTAATGATGAGGACTTAAGTATGTAACTTAAGTCCTCTATAGAATTTCAAAGATTTTCCTAATAGTAATGAAGATAAAAAAAGGAAATGGTTTGAGTTAGAACCATTTCCTTTTTCTTGTTACTAGATTTAAAGATGATCGGTTTTCCAAACTAGTATTTCAGTTCAAAATACATGCATTATATAGTACAAATACGAGACTTTTTTCAGATCTTTTAATTGTAAAACCCTGTCAGTTAAGTTTGATTAGTTATCATACTTTAGGCTTGTACAAAGCTTTATTTTAAGCGACTTTAGGAGTAGTAATTTATAGCGTTCAATTAAAAAAAAATATTTTTTAGATTTGTCCTATTGTCCAAAATGGTGAATATATATTTCTTGAGATTAAAATTCTAGAGGGAGAGAGGTTAGGGGTAGATTCTGCTTGTTAGTAGAAGTTTAATTGTATTGTAAGCGTTTCCTTTAGAGAGAAAGGGGGATTAAATGAACATATTATTATGTTGTGCTGCCGGTATGTCTACAAGTTTATTAGTTACAAAAATGGAAGCTGCTGCAAAATCTGAAGGAATCGATGCAAGGATTTGGGCAGTGAGTGCTAATGATGTTAAAAATCATCTTGATCAAGCAGATGTATTACTTGTAGGGCCCCAAGTAAGGTACCTACTCCCACAATTAAAAAAAGAAGGTTTACAAAAAGGAATACCAGTTGATGCCATCAATCCGGTTCATTACGGGATGTGTAAAGGAGCAGAGGTCCTGAAATTTGCAATCGATTTAATAGGTTCATAATTTCATATAGGGGTGATTTATGATGGCCAACTTTACTCAAACGTTAGAAGAGAAAGTAATGCCTATTGCTGGAAAAATTGCAGGTCAAAGACACTTGCAAGCATTACGTGATGGAATTATTTTAACACTGCCTCTTATTATTGTCGGTTCTATTTTCTTAATCTTAGGCTTCTTACCGTTTGACGGATATCCGGATTTTATGGCAAAAACATTTGGTGCCGCTTGGCAAACAAAGCTTCTTTATCCGGTAAGTGCTTCATTTGATATAATGGCGCTCATTGCAGGATTTGGTATCGCATATCGACTCGCTGAACATTACAAAGTAGATGCGTTGAATGCTGGTGCGATCTCGATTGCTTCATTTATTTTATCAACACCATACTTCACAATGTTTACACCAGATGGAGCAACTGCTGCTATTAAAGTAGGCGGAGTACTCCCTATGGCATTTTTAGGTAGTAAGGGTCTGTTTGTTGCTATTATAATCGCGTTGTTCTCAACTGAAATTTATAGATGGGTAATTCAAAGGAATTTTGTTATTAAGATGCCGGATGGTGTACCACCTAGTGTAAGTAAATCATTCGTTGCATTATTCCCTGCATTTCTAGTTATTCTCTTAGTATGGATTATTCGTTTATTAATTGAACATACACACTATGAAACTTTACACAATGTCGTTGGGGATCTATTACAAGATCCACTTAGTAGACTTGGTGGTTCATTAGCTGGCGCGTTAATTGCTGTATTATTAATTCAGTTATTATGGTCCGTTGGTTTACACGGTGCGGCAATTGTTGGTGGTGTAATGGGTCCAGTATGGTTAGCAGCAACTGATGCAAACCGTTTAGCTCTTCAAGCTCATCATGCAATGCCAAATGTTGTTACACAACAATTCTTTGATATCTTCATCTACATGGGTGGTTCTGGTGCAACAATTTGTTTTGCACTTATGATGCTATTATTTGCAAAGAGTCAGCATGCAAAACAACTAGGAAGGCTATCGATTGGACCTGGTATTTTCAATATTAATGAACCAATTACATTCGGTGCCCCTGTCGTAATGAATCCATTGCTATTAGTTCCATTTATTCTAACGCCATTAGTACTTGTTGTAACCACATATATAGGAATGAAAACGGGATTTGCTCCAAAAACACATGGTATTGCAATTCCTTGGACGACTCCACCAATTATCGGCGGTTGGCTAGCAACTGGAGGTAACTGGAGAGGCTCTGCAATGCAATTGATTAATCTTGTTATAGCATTCTTAATTTACTTCCCATTCTTTAGAATGTGGGATAAACAAAATTTACAAACTGAACAAGGCTCACCAAAATAAGAAAAGCAAAAAAGGGGATTGCCCAGACTACCTGCTAAGCGCTCGCTTTCAATTTGTCTGGGCACCTTTAGATTTTTGATTCTGTGTAAACACACTGGAAGCTTGCCTATAGGCAGGCTCTTGGTATTGTATTCTTACATTCTAGTAAAGGGTGTGATTCTAGTGACAAAAGAAGAATTGTACAACCTTTCCTTTCAGTTAATCTTGCATAGTGGAAATGCTAGAAGTCTTTCAATGGAGGGAATGTATGCAGCAAAAGAAAAGAATTTTGAGCTAGCTTTTGAGAAGCTTGCAGAGGCAGATCGCGAGTTTAGTCAAGCACATCGCTTTCAAACTCAATTGATTCAAGCAGAGGCTGGTGGAGAAGATTTTGATACGCCAATTCTATTAATTCATGCACAAGATCATTTAATGACAGCAATGACACTTAAAGATTTAGCAAGGGAGATTATTGAACTGCGGCAAGAGGTAAGCAACCAATAAAAGGAGGCTACATAGGATGGGAAAATCAATCAAAATTGCGACAATTGGTGGAGGATCTAGTTATACTCCAGAGTTAGTGGAAGGTTTTATTAAGCGGTACAATGAGCTTCCATTACGAGAGCTATGGCTTGTAGATGTTGAAGAAGGCAAAGAGAAATTAGAGATTGTTGGTCAATTAGCAAAACGAATGTTTCAAAAGGCAGGTCTTCCAGTAGAAGTTCATTTGACACTTGATCGAAAAGAGGCACTTAAAGATGCTGATTTTGTTACAACGCAATTTCGCGTTGGTTTGTTAGATGCGAGGGCAAAGGATGAAAGAATACCTTTAAAATATGGTGTACTTGGTCAAGAAACAAATTGACCAGGAGGATTATTTAAAGGTTTGCGAACAATTCCAGTCATTTTAGATATTGTAAAAGATATGAGGGATCTATGTCCAAATGCGTGGTTAGTAAATTTTACGAATCCCGCTGGTATGGTTACTGAAGCGGTACTTCGTTACACCGACCATCGAAAAGTAGTTGGTTTATGTAATGTCCCAATTGGAATGGAAATGGGAATTGCCAAATTATTAAATGTTGAGCATTCTCGTGTTCGGATTGATTTTGCTGGATTAAATCATATGGTTTATGGATTAGATGTGTTTGTTGACGGTGAAAGTGTAAAAGAACAAGTCATTGAATTATTAACGAATCCAGAAAACTCTAGTTTTGTTAAGAATATTCAAGGATATGGATGGGAACCTGAGTTTCTTCGTGCTTTAAATGCACTACCTTGTCCTTATCATAACTATTATTATAAAACTCGTGAAATGGTTGAAAAAGATATAAAAAATGCCGAAACTGTAGGGACTCGTGCTGAAGTTGTTAAAAAATTAGAGGATGATCTTTTTGAACTTTATAAAGATCCAAACCTCTCAATCAAACCACCTCAGCTCGAAAAACGCGGAGGAGCCTATTATAGTGATGCGGCGGTTCGCTTAATTTCTTCTATATATAATGATAAAGGTGATATTCAACCAGTTAATACGATGAATAATGGTTCGATTGCTAGTATTCCTAATGACTCAGCAGTAGAGGTTAGCTGTGTCATTACAAAGGATGGCCCAAAACCAATCGTAATGGGGGATTTACCGGTATCTGTAAGAGGGCTCGTTCAACAAATCAAATCATTTGAAAGAGTAGCTTGTGAAGCAGCGGTAACAGGTGATTATGATTTGGCAATTCTAGCATTAACGATTAACCCGTTAGTGGCATCGGATAAAGTTGCTAAGGAAATTGTTGATGAAATGCTAGAAGCACATAAAAAATACTTACCTCAATTTTTTAAAGAGGTGAAAGTTAAATGATTAAATTAATTGTGAATGCAGACGATTTTGGTTATTCAAGGGGAATTAATTATGGAATAATTGATGCACATAAAAATGGGGTTGTTAACTCAGCTACGATGATGATGAATATGTCCGGCGTAAGTCACGCAGTAGAGCTAGCAAAAGAAAATCCAAGCCTTCAAGTAGGAATCCATCTTGTTCTAACATGTGGAAAGCCCCTTTTAAATGATGTTCCAACACTTGTTAATGAACATGGTAATTTTAAAAGTAGACATGAATTCTTTGAAGATAAAAATATATCACTGGATGAATTAGAAAGAGAATGGACTGCACAAATAGAAAAATTCTTAGAATCGGGCCTAAAACCAACCCACTTTGATAGCCACCACCATGTTCATACCGTACCTGAGTTTTTACCAGTCGTACAGAAGTTAGCTCAAAAATATAATTTAAGTGCTAGACGTATTTCTGAAAATGCTTTACAAGGAGTCGCTCCTTTTACGGATGTATTTCTTCATGATTTCTATGGGGAAGGCGTGACAGATGATTATTTTGAAAAGATATTAACACGGGTTCAGAACGGTCAATCTGTTGAAGTCATGTGCCATCCTGGATATCTTGATCACGAGATACTAAACAATTCTTCTTACGCCAAAGATCGAGTAAAAGAGACACTAATTTTATCTACTGTAAAACTACCAAGAGTGATTGATTTATTATAGAGTAATTTAATTAACTAGCATAGAGTCTGAATTAAGATAAATTTATTCAATGCGTTGACTCTTGCAAATCAAATATTTACGTTTTTAATTGACCTGATTGTAAATTCACTTGTTCAAAAATTAAACAAAATCATTATTAAATTTAAGATCAGGAGTATTTTGGGGTTCTCATCGGAATTTTTATTGGTTAATAAGATTAGTTTTTTATATTTGAGTAGTTGATTGGAACGAAAGGGTGCTCGACTCCTGTGGGATATGCGGGAAGGCTGAGACCCCGCAGGAACGAACGTGACGAGGAGGCTCAGGTCTCGCCCCGCGGAAAGCGAGCACCCTGTAGTGGAAATCAACATGATTCTACTTATTTAACTGACAACATCTTTTTTCTATAGCGTGTAGCATAGAGTCTGTATTAGGCTCTATGCTTTTTTTAGTATATATATATAATTAGAGTTTTATAATCATGGGAAAAAATGTAAGATGAAATAGGAGTAGTTTTACACTATAATGAATATTAACAATATTAAAATAATATTTAAGGAAAATACCTATGAAAATTGGAAAAATTATTAATTACCATCGAAAAAAACAACAGATGACACAAGAACAACTATGTGATGGAATTTGTTCAATTTCTCATTTAAGTAAGATAGAGAACAACTCAAAAGAGGTTAATATCGAAACTTTAAACTTATTGTGTATGAAGCTAGGTATATCAATTGAAGATGAAAAAAATAAAGTTAGTCACATTAAAATAAAACTACAGGAGTTCTATGATGCAATTGAACGACTGCATCATAAAAAAGCAAATACACTCTATCTAGATCTAACGGAATATAAGGAGTTCGTCCAATATACAGAATTGCTTTATGTATATGAATTATACATGCTAAGGTATACTTTGTTTTTAAATCAGGTCGATTTGGCAGAGAAATTAATTGAAAAAATGGGTCAAAATACGAAGATGTTTTCTGAGTTTGAACTATTTGTTTGGAATGTATTAAATGCAATTTTTAATCATAAAAGGAACAATTTTATTAAATCTTTAGACTTACTGGAAGAGGTAAAAGATTTAAGAAAACAGTATCGTGACGACATTACTGAATATTATTATTTAAAATCCTTAATGCATTGTAGATTAGGACAATCTGCATTAGCAATCTATTTCGGTAATAATGCTCTTGAAGTTTTCAAAAAAAGAAATAATATTATTAGAATGTTAGATGTGAAAACTATTTTATCAATCCATTTAACTGAAACAGGTGAATATGAAAGAGCAGAAAATTTATTAAAAGAAATACTAGATGATGCAGAATTAATTCAAAACACAACAATTGAAGAAATGGCTTGGCATAATTTAGGTTTTTTATATGGGACACAAAATTTTTCAGAAAAAGCGTTGGAGTGTTATTATAAATCCCTTGCGTTAATAGAGAAATATACTGAGAGTTATTACCTTACAATAGGTAATATTGCTACTCATTTGCTAAAGCTACAAAAAAATGAACAAGTTGTGAATATGTTAGAACAAGAACTAGGGTCATTCGAAGATACAACAAGAATAGAATATGTGAAATTACGAGTATTATATTTTGAAGCAAAAAATGAAGAGAAGGCACTAATCCTGTATTTAGTGGCAGACGGCTTACCAATTATGGAGAAACATGGTAATCGAATGAAGGTTTATGAATACAGTGAACGAATTGCTGAATATTACCAAAGACAAGGCGACACACTTTTAGCTAATAAGTATTTACAAATCAGTTTACATCAAATGAAGAAGACACATAATACAGGAGTTCTCAGATGAAAAAGAAGATTAAACTTATCGCTCTTTCCTTAGTTATTACTGTTCTGGTGAGTGTAGGAATAAATACGATTCAAAGTCATCATTCGCCAAACAATGAAATTTACGCATCAAATAAGCAGGAAGATGATCCAAAACCTCCAGGAAGTTGATGGCGAAATACAAAAAACACAAGGCTAATTCAGTTTTCCTTGTGTTTTTTGTATATATTTGAATTAAAACGAGTTCACAAAGTGTTTGTAACTGATCTCTATCAAAAAAAAAAAGGGGATATCTCAAAAACATTGAGATATCCTTATTTATTTACAAACTTACTGGCTTACTAGTATCTTGCTGTCTACGCTGTTTTCTAGACTTTCTAAAATAAAGTAACTCATAAATAACAGGGATGACAATTAGTGTTAATAATGTTGAAACAGTTAGTCCGCCTATTACTACAACTGCAAGGCTTTGAGATACAAGGCTACCAGTTTCGGCTTTTTTGAATAATAATGGTAGCATTGCGCAAATTGTAGCTACAGCCGTCATAAGAATTGGTCGAATACGAGTTACTGCAGCATCGATAATTGCTTCACGAAGAATCATTTGTTTTTCCTTTTGTTTTACTCGATCTAGTAATACGATTGCGTTTGTCACGACAATTCCGATAAGCATCAGTGCTCCTAATAGTGCTGTTGGTTCAACGGATATACGACTTATAATTAATCCAAGCACAGCTCCAATCGCCGCTAAAGGTAGAGAACATAGTATAGCAATTGGTGCACGGAATGTTTTAAATGTAATAATCATGATTAGGAAAACTAATCCGATTGAGACAAGCATGATCATATATAGATCTGAGAAATCTTGTGATTGTTGAGCAAGAGCCCCACCAATGTATACATTTACACCATCAGCAATTTTCATGCCTTTTGATTTTTTATCTCCAAAAATAACTTTATTTAAATCTGCATTAATTTTTGAAAGCTTATCTGGCTTTACTTCGGCAGAAATACTTAAATACGGATCGCCATCTTTATGATATAGATTAGAAGACTTTTCTTCTACTTTTAGTGTAGCTACTGATGATACTGGAATCATTCCAGTTTTCGTCATAATCGGTACTGATTTTATATCCTCAGGAGTTTTAGGTTCTAATATTGGTTCAAGATAAACATCAGTCGGTTGTTGATCAATTGTAACTGTACCAAGTGGAGTTCGATTCAACATAACAAATAATTGTTGTGATAGTTGCTCTGCATTACCTTTGGAAGGGTCAACCTCTAAAGAATAAACAGTTTTTTTATCTTCCTCATTTGTAGTTACCTTTTTAACTCCATCAATATTTTTAATCTTATTTTTAATTTCGCCTGCGGTATTCTCTAAATCATTTAAATTATTTCCGACCACATCGATCGTAATTTGGGTTTTAGAACCTCCAAATAAACTAGATGCCATCGTAGTTAATTCTGCATCTGCATAGTTAGACTTTTGCGTGTTGATTTTTTTTACGACTTGGTCAGTAAGTTTTTTATCGTCTAATGTAATTAAATAGATTGCTTGAGTAGAAGAGCGGACATCTCCATATTTTGCAGCATCAGCTGTACTACCTAATTGAGTGTAAACTCCTTTTATCCCTTTTTGTTCAAGAATATACTTTTCTAGTTTAAGAGTGTTTTCTTTTACTTTTTCGACTGGTGTATCACTCGGATACGTTAAAGTTGTTTGAACAAAATCTGATGAAGAATTATCTGTTGCCCCTTTTGGCATAGCGAAATAAGTACCAATTGAGCCGACAAATAATAATAATGAAACGACAACAATTACCCATTTATGATTCAATGACCAAGTAAGAACTTTTTTATATCGTAATGAAGGATTATGTGCTTTTAATTTAGCATTTTTAAGGAAGAATGCACTTAATAATGGAACGACCGTCAATGCAACAAATAATGAAGCTAATAAAGAGTAAGTAATGGTTAAAGCAAAAGGAAGCATAAAATCTTTAAGCCCCGTGCTAATAATTCCTATTGGTAGAAATACAGCAACAGTCGTTAAAGTTGAGGCTGTGATTGCACTTCCGACTTCTTTCGTAGCATCAATAATCATTTGAACAGAAAATTTCTCTGATTGAGTTTTTCTAAAAATATTCTCAATAACGACAATACTATCATCAACTAATCGTCCAACTGCTACAGCTACTCCACCGAGTGTTAAAACATTCAGTGTAATACCAGACTCTGCAAGTAAAAATAATGTTAAACATAGCGATAGCGGAATTGAAACAATGGTAATTAGTGTTGAACGTACATTTCTTAAGAATAGCATGATGACAATCGTAGCAAATAATGCACCAAGTAAAACTTCCTTAATCATTGCATGTACAGAAGTTTTAACCATATCCGATGTTGCGACCATGACATCTGAATTCATATTTTTATATTTCTTATTTAAGTGTTTAGTAGCTTCTCTTACATCCTTTGTAATACTAACAGCATTAGAATTACTATCCTTTGTGACGATTAATAATAACCCGTCTTTTCCGTTGATTCTTGTTAGATTGTGTGCTGGCTTTTTCACTTCAACAGTTGCAATATCAGCTAATTTAACATGATCAGCGACCATAAGACTCTTTACTTTGTCTATATTATCTAAATTCCCAACAACTTTTATATTACTAGTTTTATCATTTATAATACCTTCGCCAACTGAAACTGCAGAATTTTGGCCTCGAATAATACCCATGACTGTTTCTAGTGATACTTTATTCTGCGTGAGCTTCGCATTATCGATTTTTACAGAAACAAAAGATTTTTCTGTACCATATGTTTGAACGTCAGCTACGCCTTTTATGTCTTTGAAATATGGAATAACTTTTTTGTTTGCAAAATCAATATTATTTGGACTTAATCCATCCTCGAAAGTGATTGCAACATCTGCGATAGGGATCATGGAAGTGTTTAATTGTACAATTGTAGGTTTACTAACATTTTGAGGTAGAGTGATTTTATTTAAAGATTCTTGGACTTCTTGTTTAGCATCCTTCATATTTGTTCCTGATTCATAATATACATCAATTTTTGAAAAACCATTGCTTGTGCTCGAATAAATATGACTTTTACCTTTCACACCAGAGACGGCATTTTCGATCGGAGTAGTTACTTGATCCTCCATTGTTTTCGAATCAGTACCTTGGCCCATAACAATGACAGAAACAATTGGTTGGTCTGCAGCAGGTAGGAATTCCATCGGAAGCTTTTTGTAACTTAGTACTCCAATTAATAAAATGAGAACTGATAAAAAGGTAATGGCGGCTTTATTATTAAAGGCCCATTTTGTAAACCACGACATTCAAGTTATCCCCCTTTATGGTAAAAATATCCAGTAACACACAAGTTGAATCGTAACACAGTAATCTTGAAAATAAAACACATTTTATTTAGAATTTACAAAATATTTAAAAGCACAATTCGACATTTAAACAGGTAAATGAATTAGTACATACTTTATTAAAGTATGAGACTATTGGTCTTTTATACTTGTTTAATGAATTCAGTTTTCCGATATTTTTGTTGGTTAGTTGGAAAATTCTGAAATGATAGCACACTTAAAACACATGTGGTAAGGTATTAACATCTAACGACTAGATTAATCAATAGAATTCGAGGTGCTGTATTTTGATTAAACGTTTTTTTAGTTATTATCGCCCGCACAAAAAGCTATTTTATATAGACTTTTTTTGTGCAATATTAGTTGGATTAATGGAGCTGGGATTTCCTCTAGCAGTGTCTTGGTTTATTGATAAACTGCTGCCTGAAGGGAATTGGAGTAAAATTATCTCAATTAGTATTGGACTTTTAGTACTTTACTTAGTAAGTTCTGGTATGCAATTTGTAGTAAATTATTGGGGCCATAAACTTGGTATTAATATTGAAACTGATATGCGTCGTGAGTTATTTAATCATGTTCAACGTCAATCTTTTCGTTTCTTTGATAATACGAAGACTGGTCATATAATGAGCCGTATTACAAATGATTTAATGGATATTGGTGAATTAGCGCACCATGGTCCAGAGGATTTATTTATTGCAATTATGACCTTCATCGGTGCATTTTGGATTATGCTAGCAATTAATGTGAAGCTTGCATTAGTAGCAATCATAATCGTTCCATTTTTAGTATGGTTGATTTCCTACTCAAACATGAAAATGAATAAATCATGGAGTAAAATGTATGGAAATATTGCGAATGTAAATTCACAAGTTGAAGATAGTGTTTCAGGCGTGAGGGTAGTTCAATCTTTTACGAATGAACAATATGAAATGAAACGATTTAATAAAAATAACCAATACTTCCGTAAAACGAAACTAAAAGCTTATAAAGTTATGAGTATGAATTTACTAGGAATCTATGTATCTACTCGATTAATGACACTTGTTATTCTAGTTTTTGGAGCTTGGTTAAGTTTTACGAAAATTTTATCGTATGGAGAATTAGTAGCGTTTATTTTATATTTAAACATTTTATTTAAACCGATTGATAAGATTAGTGCTTTACTTGAATTATATCCAAAGGGTATGGCAGGCTTTAAACGTTTTACTGAATTGATTGATAACGAGCCAGACATTGTAAATACTCCTGATGCAATTGAAGTAATTAATCTAAGAGGGGATATTAAGTTCAAAAATGTTTCTTTTGGTTACGAAAACAAACGTAGAATCTTAAATGATCTTTCCTTCTCTATTGAGGCCGGTAAAACAATTGCTTTTGTAGGACCTTCAGGAGCAGGGAAAACAACAATCTGCTCATTAATTCCAAGATTTTATGATGTTTTAGACGGTGCGATCACAATTGATGGAATTGATATTCGAAACATAACGAAAGAATCGTTGCGATCAAATATTGGAATCGTACAACAGGATGTCTTTTTATTTACAGGTACATTAAAAGAAAATATAGCTTACGGTAAGTTAAATGCAACCGATGAAGAAATAGAAGAAGCAGCTAGAAAAGCCCACTTAACTGATTTTATTGCTTCATTGCCTGATGGTTATGAAACTCAAATTGGTGAAAGAGGATTAAAGCTTTCTGGAGGACAAAAACAACGATTAGCAATTGCTAGAATGTTTTTGAAAAATCCACCAATCCTAATATTAGATGAGGCTACCTCAGCATTAGATACAGAGACAGAAGCAATTATTCAAGAGGCATTGAATGATTTATCAAAAGATCGAACAACATTAGTCATTGCCCATCGATTAGGTACAATTAAAAAAGCAGATCGTATTTTAGTCATTACTGAAGAAGGAATTGCTGAAGATGGTACGCATACAGAACTACTATCACAGGAAGATGGGATATTTGCTAGACTTCATGCTCATCAAATTTAACCTAAAAAACATTTTTTAAGAAGGTGTTTTGTATTGATTGAAAATTTTACTGGTAAGGCAGATCTATATTCGAAGTTTCGCCCAAGTTATCCTAAAGAATATATCAATTATTTACTCTCAGAAAATCATTTAAATGAGGGGAGTGTTATTGCAGACATTGGTTCAGGTACGGGTATTTTAACTAGGCTTTTACTTGAAAAAAAGTTAACTGTTTTAGCAATTGAACCAAATAATGATATGCGAGGAATCGCAGAGAAGGCCTTGAAGGAATACGATCAATATAAGTCAATTAATGCAAGAGCTGAAAATACATCTTTAAAAAATAATAGCGTTGATTTAATAACAGTAGCGCAAGCATTTCATTGGTTTGATAAAGAAAATTTCCGTTTAGAATGCAAACGGATCCTAAAAGAGAATGCAAAAGTATCTCTAGTTTGGAATAGTAAAGATTTATTAAGTCCATTAATGACTGAATTGCAGGAGATTTGCAAAGCAACTTGTCCTAAGTTTAATGGGTTTAGTGGTGGAATAGAAGAGCCCCCAAATGTTACTAACCAATTTTTTAAAAACGGGAACTATGAAACGCTGGTTTATAGAAATGATTTGGAAATGGATTTAGAAGGATTTTTAGGTAGAAACTTATCTTCTTCTTTTTCTCCATTAAGTGGGGAAAAAGAATTTGAACCATATCGAACTGCACTTACAAATTTATTTAATAAGTACAGTTTAAATGGCAAAATCATTTATCCCTATATTACAAAAAGTTATTTAGGTTTTGTGTAGATATGGCAATATAAGTAGAAAGAGCATCTTAATCGATGCTCTTTTATTATTGAAAAAATAACATTATTTTCCTACATAGATAATTTTAGTTCCGTTTACGTGTTGATCCATTTCGTACGTCTTAGTGGACTTTGGATAATTAACTTGTATTTTCTTATTATTTATCCAATCTATTTTAAATAAATCGTCTGAAACAAATGTATTTCCTGAATTATTCGTTAACTTCTGATCTGAATCCATTATAGAAAGATGATACGAATATCCAGTTGTAGCACCACAATTTCTTTCGAAAATATAAGCTACCTTATCGCCTTTAGGAGAAACTTCTTTATGGGTAATTTCATTTCCGCACATATCTCCAAATAAATAATCTAAAGTATAATAACCAGCTAAACAGATAGCTGTTATAATCCCTACAATGATTGAAAATATTTTTATAATCTTTATCAATTTGTTTTTCATTATTTTCTCCGTCTTAACGTCTAAAAGTTATCCCGTATAATCTTATATCATTACTTTTTTATGAAAGTACTAAGTCCCATCTTTCCTCAATTAACTCAGATCCAGTCCATTCAAAGTTAGGCTTTTCTTCAGTTAAAGTAAAATTATATTTTTTATAAAGATGACGGGCGGTCTCTAATGTGCTTACAGTCCATAAAAATACATGTTCGAATTGATTTTCCTTACAGAAGTTGAGTGCTGTTTCGATTAGCTTTTTACCGATACCTAATCCTTGGGATTTTTCATCTAATACAAACCATCTAAGTTGTGCTACTGACTCATTTGTCTTTGTAATAGCAATTGATCCGACGATTTCTCCATTTACTTCAGCGACCCAAAGTTCGCCTCCATTAGGATTCAATAAAAATTCGCTTAATCCTTTCATTACATAATATTCAAATACACGTCCAAATTGGTAGGTTGTACTATAAATCTTTCCATGAATATAAGCGACATACCCAACATCGCCAGGTTTAAATGGTCGAATCAAAATTTCAGGATTAGGTGTCTGATTTAAAGAGAAAATGGATTCAATTGTTTCCATTGATTTAACTAGCTCTTTTACTTCAGGAGTAGAAAGGCTTTGAATCATACTTTCTACTCCAATGTTCGCATCATTAACTAATTTATTGTAGATTTCGTTTCCATTTGCTGTTAAATGAAGTGTATATTGACGTTTATCTTCAGGTGATTGGATTTTTGAAATGATGTTTTCATCATCGAATCGTTGAATAATGCGACTTAAATAACCACGGTCAATGCCGAGTTTTTCGATAATATCTGTGGCAGTACATCCGTGGTTCTCGTTGATTTCCGTTATGATTCTAGCTTCGGTTAATGGAAAAGGGTGATTATAGATTTCTTGATCAATTTTTCCCAATACATTAGCATAATGTCTGTTAAATTTGCGTATTTTTTCAACATAATTCATATTTTTCTCACCTTTAATATTCTGAAATTTTAGATTACTAATAATATAAACTAATAAAGTTGACTAAGTCAACTATCTTGAAGGTGATAAAGGTGTGAATGGTGAAAATTGTACTAGAATATTCAAAAATTTGGATAAGGAATTTATAAAAAAGGGAATATAATTAAAAAGTGGTTAAAAATAAGTTAAAAGTAAATTAAATAGGGGGAAAACATGGAACCAACTTTGTTATTAGAGTACGGTTGGGTATTAATAATTCTAATTTTATTAGAGGGGTTATTATCGGCCGATAATGCACTAGTACTTGCTGTTATGGCAAAACATTTACCAGAGGAACAACAAAAGAAAGCGATCAATATTGGTTTACTTTTAGCTTTTATTTTTCGAATCGGTGCCATCTTTATTATTTCATTTCTTTTTAATGTATGGCAGGTTCAAGCAATCGGAGCGGCGTATTTAATTTTCATAGCATTAAAGCATTTATTTAAAAAGCATGATGATGATAAAGGAAAAAAGGAAAAAAGCTTTGGGATGACAGTTGCTCAAATATCATTAGCAGATATTGCATTTGCGATCGATTCTATTTTAGCAGCAGTAGCGCTAGTCATTGATCTACCTAATACAAAAATGGGTAATATAGGTGGCATGGATGGTGCTAAATTTATTGTCATTGTTATTGGAGCAATTGCCGGTTTAATTGTTATTCGCTTTGCGGCAGGTATTTTTGTTAAATTGTTGACAACACGTCCAAGTTTAGAAACAGCAGCTATGCTTTTAGTTGGATGGGTAGGGGTTAAACTACTAATGCATACTTTGGCACATCCATCTCTACACATTATTTCACATCATTTCGTTGAAGGACCAATCTGGAATACGATTTTCTGGTCAGTCATGCTATTAATCGCTTTAGGTGGTTGGTTTCTCTCTAAAAAGAAATCAACAGATACTAACGTAGAATAAATGATAAATAATAAAAAATCGCTTAGGTTTGTAGCACTAAGCGATTTTTTAGTTTTCGCTACTTAACCAACATAATAAAATCATGCAGTTTATCTAGCGACATAATATTTTGATTGCATACTTGGCTATCCTTGCAAATGTAATTTCCTCTTTGTGTAAAAGTACCTTCAATTTTTCCCTTTGTTTTTGTCATGAATAATCCTAAGTCACCGTATTTATTACATATTGTGCAGTTGCCTCTTTTTTTCATAGGATTAAAGGTACCTTGTAAACCAATTAGTTTGTCATTTAAATATGTGACAATAAACTTAGAATTCGAGCCTAAGTCATCCCATCCGATATATGTTGTCTCAACTAAATCAATATTTTGTAATAAGGGAAGCTTTAATTTTTTTGCTTTTGGAAATAGCTTTTTGATGGATTGTTCTGATACTTCTTTAAAAGGAATTATATAAGGCTTTAGTTGGTTCAGTAAAACATCTGCTTGATCAGAATTTTTAATTGTGCTAATTGGATTGAAGAGTAGATGTTGCTCTTCAGTTAGTTCAGGAAATAAACTTAGAATTCTATCATTAACTAGTGAATGTAAAGCATTTAAAACAGTTTTATCATTTACTGTAGAATGTCCATTTGTTAAGACTTGAAGTTGATGTTTAATAAAATTATATTGTTCTGTTCTAATAAAAGGTTTCATTTATATCACTCCTAATTTGAGAGAAAAGTTCGATTTATAACTTAACATCTTTAATTTACATCAAAAAAGCGAATTTATATATGTTGAGTTTATCTAATAAACAAAGTTGCCATAAAAAAACATTGATTCAGTGTTTTGTCAGAGTGTTGAAATATAAAATGGTCAATAGGGAAAAATGACATTAATGAACATTTATTTAATGATGAAATTAATCATTTTTTGGATGATCTATTAATGGTTTTATATGTTAATATTTTCGAGCAATTTCATGAATCCAATAACAAATGTAATGATTTTTTTCAGAAGTTAAAAATATTATGAGCTAATTTTTTAGAAAAACAGATTCAATTTAATAGTTTAATTAATGTTCGATATTAATTGACCTACAAGCTGATTAATAATTAATATACAACATTTAGGCTACTCTAAGTAAAGGCTATTTGATTAGGATTTATTGTAAACTTTTTTTGATGAACAAGTTGATTGGAACGAAAGGGTGCTCGACTCCTATGGGATTAGCGGGAAGGCTGAGACCCCGCAGGCTTGCCGAGGAGGCTAAAGAATCTCGCCCCATGGAAAGCGAGCATCCTGTAGTGGAAATCAACATCACTCTACTCCTTTTACGAAAATTTGGTAATTTAATTGATAAGGTTGTTTTCAACAGCATGAAAAAAACACTGATATTAATCAGTGTTTTTTGATTTATTTAGTATATACAATTTTTTTTATCGTTTCGATTGAGAGAAAATATTCTTTCGCTAGTTGCTCAATTGATTGACCGTTTTTAAATGCTTCTTTAATTGCTTTATTTCGATTATCAATTAGCTTTCTTGTTCCTGAACGTGAGCCCCATTTTTTGTGGACTTTTTCAGTTTTTGGAATATAAAGTGTTTCTCCCTGTACGTATTTTTGTATTTCCAATAATAACTTTTCAGGTAAAATAGCAGTCGCTTTTATATATGCCATCTTTGCCAGCCCCTTATTCTTATTTAGTAAATAAGGTGCAAAGCCGTTGAATCAGAACTGCTTACTTGGGCGATTAGTAAAACCTGCCCATGCAAAGTATCGCCTTTCTAAATCTAGGCTTTGCATGGGATGTTGATTTATCTGACAAACTAACAGTACTTGTCATAATAGATCACCTCCTAAAGAAATCATGAAAACTTTTTACTTATTATAAATTATATCTGTTCAGATTGCATTTGTTACTTATAAATAATATGAAAAAGGAATAGAAAGCCTTTTAGATGGGTTGTTCCTATTCCTTTTCATTATTTATTTAACTGAAATAATATGTGTTTAATAATCTCACTGGATGAACTTGATAGTCCATGTTCACGCGAATAAATAGCCCATATATCCTGATAGATGTAATTAGTTTCATCAGTATATGTAATCGGTATTACTTTGAGTTCATCATTACGAAATGTAGGGTAGTTTTTTACTGTAAACTCATGAATAAATGAAAAACCAGCACTTTCCTTAACGACGTTTAATAGTAGTCTAGGGTTATTTGTAGTTAAGATAACATGATTCGTAATACATTTTGAAAACTTTTTTACTATGCCATTTTTTGTATTTTTTAATATTACTATTTTCTCATTATTTAAATCTGCAGGTGTTACATATTCATAATTGAATAATTTTGAATTCTTTCCAACTACTATACCTACTCTAGCTCTACTGATTAACTTTTTACCCAATTTTGGATATTTATCTAATTCTTCTTTCTCTATTGGTAGAAAACCAACATCATAACGATCTGGATTAAAACTTTTTAGTAACTGCTCTTGAAGCATTTCCTCAACGTCAATGGAGATTTGAGGATTTTCTAAATTGAAGTTTGTTACTGCTTCTTGAAAAATATCAAAAAATGCTGTTGCTGCAGCGATTTTTAACTGTTTTTCTTTTTTTATATTTAAGTTAAAAAGTTCCTCATTTAATTGCTTAATATTCGATAATATATTTATTGCTTTCATTATTACAATATTTCCCTCAGGAGTAGGAGTAGTTCCTATCCTTGAACGATTAAATATTGTTATATTTAACTCTCTTTCTAGTTGTGAAATAGATTGGCTTATAGCTGATGTAGAGATATATAACTTTTCGGCAGCTTTAGATATTGATTTTTCACTTGCTACATAAACAATATACTCTAATTGTTCGAAATTCATAGTAATCTCCTAATAATAAAAAATTCTAAAACATGTAGTAATTTAAGAACATAAAAACTTAAAAGATAGTGGACATCGTTGATTAAAATTTAGTAATTTCATTAATTTTGAGGAGCTAATAAAATTATATTGTGGATATGGTATGAAGGAACTCTTAAGATAAGAAAACAGTTTAATGATACACCTTTTTTACTGGAAAATCTTGTACATAGGTAAATTTATATTATTAAAATAATTCTTAAATTTTGTTCGAAATCTCTTTTTACTAAAAAAGCAAGAAGTTGAAACGTTGCAAAGTAAAATATTTCCTTGGGAAAATTATAGTAATAAAAAAATATCTGTACATAGATATCATAATATAAGACCGTAAGTTTTTGAATCCTTTATTTTAACGATTTAGTTTAAATTTTAATAAAAATAATCTTATGTTTAAGAAGTACTTAACTTTAATTTCAAAAATATTTAATTTATTTAATCAATTCAAATATGTACAATACAAATGTTGCTATAAAAAATTTGCAAATTGGAGGTGGCAGTAATGTTAGCAAAATTAGTTCCAAATCATCCAAGAAATAATAATACTGTTATTTTTGTTGAAAATTCGCTTTTCGTTGCGGGTATTCGTACAATATTAGAATTTAATCGAATAAATGCTATTAAAATTAATTTAGAAGATAGTTTTTCGTTGCAGGAAGTAAGTAATTCAATTCTTATAACTCAAGTTTCGGGAGAAGAAATGGTAAGGCATGCAAGAAGTATTATGTTACATGATGATTCTTCGAAAATTATTACCATTAAAAACTCTTTAGACTTTTATGAAATAGATCGTTTATTGAATGTAGGAGTAAAAGGTATTTGTTTAACAGATGTTGACGAGGCATATTTAGTGAATACTGTTAAGCTAGTGCAGGGTGGACAATTCATGGTAGACAATCGCTTTACGAATGAATTGATAAAAGAGTACAAGTTTCTTAAGGATAATTCAATCCATTTTATGCCGCCCAATGATTCATATATAAAAGAACTACTTACAAATAGAGAATACGAAATACTTCACCTTTTAGTAAAGGGCTTTTCAAATATCCAAATTGGTAAGGAATTATTTATTTCGAATAAAACAGTCAAAAACCACGTCGCCAATATTTTGATGAAATTAGACGTACCAGATCGCCTAAATGCAGTCATTAAAGTAATTAAAAATAACTGGATTTCAATAAAACAATAATTTCATTAAAGTAAAAGAGCACTCTATTAAACACATCATATTACGTGTTTAATAGAGTGCTTTAATTTTCAAAAAATTAATTATTAATGGATGAAGATTCTTCTAATTTTTTTAAGAAATACATTTCTTCTCTGTACATATGATCTGCCATTAAAGCGGAAAAGTTACTCAACATTTGGCTAGAAATATCTAATTCTTCGATTTCTTTTAGAAATATTTGAAATAGCTGAATTTCTAATTTTACGTCTTGGTTCATTCTTTTTAATGCAGGAAATGTACTTAGTTTAGTACGTAAATATCCGGTGAGTTCTACTGCTTTTAGATAAAAGTGTTCAAAATGCTTTGTGTATTCATGACTTTTCTTTCTTAGCATATTTTCTGTACCATCGAGATTCGTATAAATGGCATCTGCATGACCTGCCGCATCTAGCACCCATAATAAATGATGATGAAGTTCATTGAAGATAGGTGGGGTTTGATTTTGTTTTAAGTAAGATAGTACTAATAAATATTCTTCCAATTCATTAACCATATGGTTTAAAAATGTAGGTGTTAAGTAAATCGTAAAATTAGCGTCAGTTATATGTTTCGTTAGCAATGAAAGTTTAAAATCGCGCAATGCTAAAGCACTTTTTTCTGCTTGAATTGTAATTTCGTTCATATTTTCATTGTTATTTACCCTAGTAAATAAATTATTAAAAATTACGTAAAATGATTTTGCAATCTTAATTTCTTCCTCTTGCTTAGACGGTAATGCATCCAATATAAATTGAGAATGATCTCTTAACACATGTAACCAGAACGAATGCTCAAAATTGGCAGTTTGTACAAAATCCGGCATATAATCCCCCCTATAAACTCTACATGGTAATTATATTAATGAATGTCCTAAAATATTAAATTAAAAGCAGGAAGAGTTAGTAAAAGAATTAGGTAAATTGGAGTATCTTATGTTTGTTTTTTAAATTTTTATTGGTCTAAGAGGCGCTATAGTTTTCATTAAGAAAGGTTTATTTATCAATTAAATAGAATAAATAAATAGCAATTTAAAGAGGGAGAAAATTAATGAGAAAATATTTAAAATGAAAAATGAGTATTTCTCGAATGGCTTTTGCGTGTGCCTTTTATGCAACTATAACTATAATATTTGAGGATTATTTTCATAATCGATATATTTTCGGTGTATTTGGTGGTTTAGTTACAATTTTCGGATTTATGCTCGCTATACTTATATTTAGGAATGACAACTAATCTATTAGACCTACCTCATAGTGTTTATAAAACACTTTCAAGCCAATATATGAAAAAAAAAGTGAAAACATTGCTCGATCAATGATTTCACTTTTTGTCTATTACTTATCAAGAGTTGTATCCCTCAATAGATTTAATACTGATCGGGCCATTAGTTTTACACCAATTTTTATTGCATCTTCATCAACCATAAATTTTGGATGATGCCATCCATACGTTATATCTTTTTCTTTATTTCCAGAGCCTAACCATATATAAGAACCAGGCACTTTTTGTTGATAGAATGAAAAATCTTCTCCGCCCATTGTCGATTCTGCAGTCACAATATTTTCTGCTCCGACTGTTGAGATTGCTGCTTCTCGTACTACCGAAGTAACTTTTGAATGGTTAAATACTGGTGGCAGTAATACTTGATAATCTATTTCTACTTCTCCTCCAAGTGAATGTACAAGATTTTGAACTAGTGTTTGAAAGTTTTCTTGAATTTGCTTTCGAATTGTTTCATTTGAAGTTCGCACTGTGCCTTTTAAAACTGCAAATTCAGGGATTACATTATTTGTATTCCCAGCTTGAAACGATCCAACTGTTATGACAGCAGAGTCTTTTGGAGAAATTGTTCTGCTAACTAGAGTTTGTAAAAGGTTGACGACTGCACTGCCTATTACGATCGGATCAATTGCTTTTTCAGGAAGTGCTGCGTGACCGCCTTTCCCTTTAATCTTAATTTCAAAATCATCTACACTTGCCATTAGGAAGCCTTCTTTAATTCCAATCGTACCAACTGGAAGATCCGGCATATTATGAAGTCCGATAATAGCTTTTACATCGTTAAGTAAGCCTTCAGCGATCATTTGCTCAGCGCCACCCTCAGACTCCTCAGCAGGTTGAAAAATCAATCGAACTGTACCAGGAATCAGGTGTTTTAATTCCTGTAAAATAAATCCAACTCCGAGTGTAATAGTTGTATGAACATCATGTCCACACATATGAGCGATTCCATCAATAACTGAACGAAATGGCAAATCAGATTCTTCTTGAATTGGAAGTGCGTCAATATCAGCTCGCAGGGCAACAATCGGCCCTGAATTGCCACTGATCTCGGCTGCAGTTCCTGTTTGACTATTCAACTGAATTTTTTTGATATTAGCTTTTTCTAATTGTTGATTGATAAAATTCGTTGTTTGAAATTCTTGATTACTTAATTCGGGATACATATGCAAATGTCTACGGATCTCTATTAGTCTCGTAGAATATTGATCTGCTAATTCATCTATTTGTGTTTCTAAATGCTTCATCTTAGATACTCCTTATTGTTAGGTAGAATTTATGTTTGATTATGTAAAGAATTGTATAATTATTCTGTTGTTCAATCAATACTTTTTTACTAGTTACTAATTTTTAGAAGATAATTATGCCTATTTGTCAAAGTGATGAATGGGTTTTTAGTAATTAGTTTTATTTGGTTTTTTCTTTAAGTATTATTTTTATGAGAGAGAGTGAAATGAGTAATAATGCATTATGCGGAAAATTTTTATGCTAGATATGAAATGAATCTTGGTAGATGTGTAGCTACTAAATCAGTCTGTAAAAATCTTTTTCTATTTGCTAATTTCTAAAAAACATCTACAATTATTTTTTGAAAAATTCTAAATAAACTTTCACTCTTTTCTTTTACAAATTTGAAATTCTGTTTTAAGGTATTATTAATAAAAATATGAAGGAGTGAATGATTTGGGATATGCAGTTGGGTTAATGTCGGGTACATCTTTAGATGGAATCGATGCAGCTTTAGTAGAAATCACTGGATGTGGACCTGAGACAGAGGTAAGAATGATTGATTTTATGACAGTTCCTCTTGAGGAAGGTTTATTAAAAGAAATTCAAGATGCGATTACACTTGTTTCTTCAAACGCTCAGCATTTATGTAGTTTAAACTTTAAGCTTGGCTATGCTTTTGCAGAAGCAGTAAAGGAAATTTGTAATAAAAACGAATTTTCATTAGATCAACTTGAATTTATTGGATCGCATGGTCAAACGATTTATCACCAGCCTGAAGCTCATGGGGAATTCATTCAATCTACATTACAGTTAGGTGAGCCAGCAGTTATTGCATATGAAACAAAAACGAAAGTAGTTTCTAATTTTCGAGTGATGGATATGGCAGCTGGTGGATATGGAGCGCCGTTAGTTCCACATTCTGAGTTATTACTTTATAAAAGTAAAACTAAAACGCGTTTACTACAAAATATTGGTGGGATTGGTAATGTTACGATCATTCCAAGGAATTCTACAATCGATGATTTAGTAGCCTTTGATACAGGTCCAGGTAATATGATTATTGATGAAATTTGTAAGCGCTATTTTAATGTTCCATATGATGCAAATGGAGATTTGGCTGCTAAAGGTAATGTAAATGAGAGATTACTAGAAAGATGCATGAGTATTCCTTATATTTTAGCACCTATACCTAAAACAACTGGAAGAGAGTTATTTGGTACACAGTTTGTTGATGAAATATTGGAAGAGTTTAGTGATCTCTCACCAATTGATTTAGTGACTACAATGACGATGTTTACTGCAAAATCGATCGCTGAAAATTATAAAAAGTATATTTTACCAGACCATCCAATTGATGAAGTAATTGTAGGTGGCGGAGGTAGTCATAATAAAACGCTACTATGTATGCTTCAAGAATTATTAGGTGTGGATTCCAAAGTAATAGTTCAAGAAGATATTGGTTTTTCTTCGGATGCAAAAGAAGCAATTGCCTTTGCGATATTAGCAAATGAAACTTTAAACGGTTTACCAAGTAATGTACCTGGAGCAACAAAAGCAAATCGTTTAGTTGTTTTAGGAAATATTACACCAATACCATACTAGGAGGATTCATCGTGAAAAAATTAGGGATTTCAATTTATCCAGAGCACTCAACTGTTGAAAAAGATAAGGCTTATATTAAATTAGCTCATCAATATGGTTTTAAACGAATCTTTACATGTTTATTATCAGTAAATGGTGACAAGGAACAGATTATAAAAGAGTTCAAAGAAATAGTTGATTATGCAAATAGTTTAGAAATGGAAGTCATTGTTGATATTGCCCCTCGAGTATTTGGTACATTAAATATTTCATATAATGATTTATCATTTTTTGCTGACTTAGGAGCTTATGGAATTAGACTTGATATGGGATTTACTGGGAATGAAGAGTCTATTATGACTTATAATCCATATGGATTAAAAATTGAAATTAACATGAGTAATGCTACGAAATATCTAGAAAATATTTTAGCCTATAAGCCTAATCAATCTAATTTAATCGGATCTCATAATTTTTATCCTCATCGTTATGCAGGTTTAAGCTATTCACATTTCGTAAAATGTAGCGAAGAGTTTAAAAAGCATGGTATTCGTACAGCAGCATTTATTAATTCACAAGCTGCAACATACGGACCGTGGCCAGTATCAGAAGGTCTTTGTACTTTAGAGATGCACCGTAATTTATCAGTCGTAACGCAAGCGAAACATTTATTTTATTCAGACTTAATTGATGATGTTATTATCGCAAATGCTTATGCATCTGAAGAAGAGTTCAAACAACTTGCGGAGCTAAATCAGAACGGTAAAGACTTATTTACACTAAATATTGACTTACATGATTCAATTACAGATTTAGAGAAAAAGATTGTTTTAGATGAGTTTCATTTTTACCGCGGGGACGTATCAGATTACTTAATTCGTTCAACTCAGTCTCGCGTTAAATATAGAGATGAAGAGTTTAAACTTACTTATACTCCACCTATTCGTAGAGGCGATATTTTAATAGAAAATGAATTATATGGACAGTATAAAGGTGAATTGCAAATAGCACTACAGGATATGGAGAATTCAGGGAAAACGAATGTGGTTGGACGCATTGCAGAGGAAGAAATCTTCCTATTAGATTTCTTACATCCTTGGAGTAAGTTTCAGTTTAAGGAAAACTAAATGATTAATATTTAAGAAGATGTGAAAAAATTTTTTACATCTTTTTGAAATTTTATTTCACTTTTTTTCGGAAAATATTGAAATTTATTTTTGGTGGGAATATAATAACTTTATAGAAAACGTTTTCAGTATTTTGTGTATTCAGTATTTTTTTAAAAACAATTTATCTAGATCTAGGAGGAATAAAATGAAAGTACTTTTTGTATGTGCAGGCGGAATGTCTAGTGCAATTGTTGTGAATGCGTTAAGAAAAGAAGCAGAAAAAAATGGTATCCAAATGGAAGTCCTAGCAGTAGGAACCCAAGAATTCGGTGAAGAGGTTAAAAACGGTTGGGACGTAGCGATGGTTGCTCCACAAGTACGTCATCGTTTTGATAGCTTTAAAGCTGAGGCAGATGTAGCGAACGTTCCATGTGAAGTAATACCGCCTATGGCTTACACACCACTGGGAGGACCAAAATTATTAACGATGGTTCAAGAGATTACTAAGAAATAAGTTTAGTAGACATTAAAAATGAAAAAGGGGGAGAATCATGAACGGTTTTATTAATTTTATGGAAAAAAATCTTTCTGGCCCAATGGCAAAGATTTCTGAGCAAAAACATTTGCGTTCAATTCGTGATGGAGTTATTTCTGCACTACCTTTTATTATTATTGGTTCTTTATTTTTAATTATTGCTTTTCCTCCATTACCAGAAAAATGGGCAATCTCAATTTGGGCAAAAAAGCATATTTTTGAGATTCTAATTCCATATCGTTTAACAATGTATATTATGTCGCTATATATTGCTTATGGTATTGGATATAACTTAGCGAAAAACTACAAGTTAGATCCATTATCAGGTGCCCAATTATCGGCTGCAGCATTCTTATTAACTTTAACACCTCAATTAGATGATAAAGTTGGAATGGTATTACCGATGGGGAATATGGGTGGTCACGGATTATTCGTGGCAATGTGTACGTCAATCTTTGCTGTTGAATCATTGAGGTTCTTTAAGGAAAAGAAAATTACGATTAAAATGCCAGATTCAGTTCCACCATCAGTGGCTCGCTCGTTTGAATCATTAATTCCTGTTGCTTTTGTTGTATTCGTATTAACTTTAGTAACTGTTGTGCTTAAAATTGATTTACATACTTTAGTTGATAAAGCAATCTCTCCTTTAGTTAGCGCTGGGGACAGTCTTGGAGGAGTATTAGTACCAGTATTCTTTATTACGTTCTTCTGGATTTTTGGTATTCATGGAGACTCGATTGTTGGTACGGTGGCAAGACCACTTTGGGAAGTATATTTAGCAAAAAATGCTGAAGCGGTTGCGGCTGGACATGCTATTCCTCACGTAGCACCAGAAACTTTCTTCCAATGGTTTATTTGGATTGGCGGTTCAGGAGCAACAATTGGACTAGTACTAGCAATGTTATTTTTCTCAAAATCGAAGTATACAAAGGCTGTTGGTAGATCAGCGATTATTCCAGGTATCTTTAATATTAATGAACCAGTAATTTTTGGTGCACCAATCGTGTTAAATCCAATTTTAATTATTCCATTTGTATTAACACCATTTATTACAGCAACACTATCATATTTTGCTACTGTTGCAGGGTTTGTAAAACCTACTTATATAATGGTTCCTTGGACTTTACCTGCACCTATTGGAGCATATTTATCTACTGGAGGAGACTGGAGAGCGATTGTACTAGTATTCATTAACATCGCAATTTCATTCTTTGTGTATTTACCATTTTTTAAAGTTTATGATAATAAGCTTGCACAAGAAGAAAATGTAGAGACTGTAACTGAAAAAAATACTAGTATTTCATTATAAAAGTAAAAAGGTTGGACTGTTTTCTAGAACAGTTCGACCTTTCTTTATTAAATTTAAAGGGTGATCAGATTGAAAGAATCTAGTTGGTTTATAAAGTTTAATTATAAAAGTGCAATTATATTTTTCTCCCTCGTAATAATCATCAATTTATTACTTTGTCCTCTTTTTCAACAAATAGGATTTGCCTACCAGACATCATTATTTATTGCAAATAGTATTGCTTGTAGTATTGGATTGCCTTTTGTTGTTTTAAAGCTTGAAGGGAAATACAAGAATAAGAGTCAAGCGTTAAAATTTATTTTAGTTTCTACGGCTGTTTGTACAATAATGAGTTATTTTCTGTTATTCCCACTATAAAAGAATACTATATTGAGTTCTTAAAATATTATGAGGTGAGATAATCATGAATAAAGGTATTAAAATCGTAACAATAGGTGGCGGCTCTAGCTATACCCCAGAATTAGTGGAAGGCTTTATTAAAAGATATGACGAGCTACCTGTAAGTGAGTTATGGCTAGTTGATATAGAAGCAGGGAAGGAAAAGTTAGAGATTGTTGGTAATTTAGCTAAACGAATGGTAAAAGAAGCTGGAGTTCCAATGGAAATTCATTTAACGTTAGACCGAAAATTTGCGCTAAAGGATGCTGACTTTGTAACGACTCAAATGCGAGTAGGTTTACTTGAGGCAAGAATTAAAGATGAACGTATACCTTTACAATTCGGTATGATTGGTCAAGAAACAAATGGTGCAGGTGGTCTATTTAAAGGTTTAAGAACAATACCTGTATTACTTGAAATTGCTGAAGAATTGCAGCAACTTTGTCCTGATGCATGGTTGATTAACTTTACAAATCCAGCTGGAATGGTTACAGAAGCATTACTTCGATATAGTAAACATAAAAAGGTAATTGGAGTTTGTAATGTACCAATTAATATGACAATGACGATTGCTAAATTGTTAGAAGTGGATATTAGTCGTGTACATATTGATTTTGCAGGATTAAACCATATGGTATATGGACTTCATGTTTATGTTGATGGAAAAGAAGTGACTGAATATGTCTTAGAGCTATTAGCAAATCCAGAAATACAAATGACCATGAAAAATATTGCTCCATTACCATGGCAAAAAGAATTTCTTATGTCATTAGGTGTACTTCCTTGTCCATACCATCGTTACTATTACAAAACGAAACATATATTAGACGAAGAATTAGAATCTTTCAAAACAGGTACTACTCGAGCAGAGGTTGTTAAGAAGTTGGAAGATGATTTATTTAAATTATATAAAGATGAGAATTTAGCTATTAAACCGCCTCAGCTTGAAAAACGAGGTGGAGCTTATTATAGTGATGCAGCTTGTAGCTTAATTACATCTATTTATAACGATAAAAAGGATATCCAAGTATTAAACGTTCAAAATAATGGTTCAATACAGGGAATTCCGAATGAATCGGCTGTAGAGGTAAATTGTATCGTTACAAAGCAAGGTCCAATTCCGATATCAGTAGGTGAATTACCACCTCAAATAAATGGATTAGTTCAGCAGATTAAATCATTTGAACGAGTTGGAGCCGAGGCAGCTGTTACTGGTTCTTATGATAAAGCATTATTGGCATTAACGATTAATCCTTTAGTTCCGAGTGATGAAGCTGCAAAGGATGTACTAGATGCACTTTTAGATGCTCATAAAGAATACTTACCATTATTTTATAAAGAAGAATTGGCAGCTCGATAAGGATAGCAAAACAAAAATTAAGGAGTATGAATATGATGATGACTAACGAACAAGAAATTTTTGAAATTATATCACACGGTGGGAATGCAAGATCACTAGCTTACGAGGCATTAGAGGCTGCGGAAAAAAATGATTTTGAAACAGCAGATCGCTTAATCGAAGAGTCTCATAAAGAAATTGGTCATGCACATAAAACACAAACGACTTTAATACAAGCTGAATTAAATGGTCAGCCAAGTGAAAAGTCGCTATTAATGATTCATGCTCAAGATCATTTAATGACTGCAATGAGTGAACAAAAGCTTATAGAGCATATCATTCGTTTACATAAAAAATTAGCCGAGAAATAATCGATTCATATCGTCATAGAATAGACGAAAGAAGGTAGGGGGCAATTTAAGTGAAATATGTTATAGGTCTTGATGGTGGAGGAACGAAGTCAGAAGCTATTGCTTATAATTTAGAAGGTGAAATTATTAGTCAAGGTTATTCTGGTTTTAGTAATTTACTAATCAATGAAAAAGATGGAATTAATCACATTATAGAAGCAATTGAAAATTGCTTGAGCCCTTTATCAAAAGAGAATTGCCTGTTCTTATTTTTAGGAATTGCTGGAATTGGTGGAGTGAAAGACCGGGGTCCTTTAGAAAAAGCATTAAAAGATGCTTTTGATATCCCATTTAAAATTGTTAATGATGCACAAATTGCACATGCAGCATTACTAAATGGACAAAGTGGTGTATTAACAATCGCTGGCACGGGTTCAATTTGTATTGGAATACATAAAGAGCGTACTGTAACGGCAGGCGGATGGGGACATCTTCTAGGGGATGAAGGAAGCGGATATTGGATTTGCATGGAAATCTTTAAAAAGATTACACAGGAATTTGATGAGGGTATCCCATTAAGTTATTTATCTTTGAAAATGCTGGAAAAATTGCAGTTAAAAGAAGCAGAAGAACTTAAAAAATAT
The DNA here is from genome assembly GCF_001712755.1 of Gottfriedia luciferensis. Taxonomy (GTDB): domain Bacteria; phylum Bacillota; class Bacilli; order Bacillales; family Bacillaceae_G; genus Gottfriedia; species Gottfriedia luciferensis_B. The sequence continues at coordinate 86,559 of NZ_MDKC01000036.1, read as the reverse complement.
ATTTACCACAATACAAAAGCCGAGATTGCTTCACATGTTCCATTTATAGTTGAAATGGCCAACATAGGTGATTTAATGACATTGTCTGTTCTAGAAAGAGCAGGTCAACTTCTTGGGAAAACGACGATTCAAGCCATAAAAAAGTTAAATCTTCGAGAAGAGCCAAGAGTTGCAATAAAAGGAAGTATTTTAAGTAAAATACCCGTCGTTCAGAAAACGTTTATTCAAACAATTCATGAGCACTATCCAACAGTAACCTTTTATACGAACGAAATCTCTTCGACCTTCGGAGGATATCTATTAGCCATGAAAGAAATAAATTCACGTAAGGAATAATTAAGTGAGCTAAAACAGGAAGAACAGGTAGTACAAAAAATCCTGCTTTATGATTGAGGTGTAATTGTGTTAGAGAACTTAACAACTGAAATTAGAAACAAGCGTACGAGTAACTTAGATCAACTAAGCGTTGATGAGTTTTTAAATATAATGAATGAAGAGGACCAAAAGGTGGCTCTAGCAGTTAGAGAACAAATTCCGATGATTTCAAGGGTAGTTCAACTAGTTGTTGAAGCATTTCAAAACGGAGGACGTTTAATTTATACAGGTGCTGGTACAAGCGGACGAATTGGTCTGCTTGATGCAGTTGAATGTCCACCTACATTTGGAACGAATCCTAGTGAAGTCATTGGATTAATTGCAGGCGGAGAGAGGGCCTTTATTAAAGCTGTTGAAGGTGCCGAAGATAGCGAAGAGCTTGGTAAGGCAGACTTATTACGAATATCACTTACAAAAAATGATATTGTGATCGGTATTGCAGCATCAGGACGAACGCCTTATGTAATTGGTGCTTTAAAGTATGCAAACGAGATTGGGGCAAAAACTGTAGCGGTAGCATGTAATAAAGATTCAAAAATTGGAGAGGTTGCCCTCCAAAAAATTGAAGTAGATAATGGTCCAGAAGTGTTGACAGGCTCTACACGATTAAAAGCTGGAACATCTCAAAAATTAATTTGTAATATGATTTCGACAGCTTCAATGATTGGTATTGGAAAAGTATATAAAAATCTAATGGTAGACCTGCAATTAACGAATAGTAAACTAGTTGATCGAGCAAAAAGAATAATCGTTGAAGCTACTGGCTGTGATTATGAAACGGCAAGTAATTACTTACTGAAAGCAAATAATCAAACGAAAGTAGCAATCATTATGATTTTAACCGGAATGAATTATGATGAAGCAATTGTTAGTTTGAATAAAGCTAGTGGTTTTATTAGCAAAGTAGTAAAAAATTAATTAGAAGGCGACAACTAGTCATTTTTTTCACTAGTATGTCGCTTTTCTATTTCATATCAAAATATGATTCAGATTTTTCATTTTATACTATATAATTTTGTTGTAATCATGTGGTCAACACGGTTAAAGAAGCAATAAACGCCGGATAAAGATTTTTATAATTCATCATTTTATATAAATAAAAAGAGAGTTGAGTAGATTAAATGAATGCACTAAATGGCGGTTTAATCATGTTAAACGAAATGCTGTATAAGCTTCCACCATCTGAAAGAAGAGCAGCTAAATATATAATTGAAAACCCAGAAAAATCGATTCAATATACAGTTTTTGAACTTGCAGAAAGAAGTCAAACAAGTAATTCTGCAATTATTCGATTATGTCGTTCACTTGGTCTAAAGGGTTTTCAAGAGCTTAAGCTGCGAATTGCAGGTGATATTATCACGACAACAGAAGTAGGATCAAGAGATATCAATTTAGGGGAATCAACTGGATCCATTATTAAAAAGATGATGAATAACAATATCCAGGCTATCAAAGATACTAGTGATATTATTAATGTGAGTGATTTAGAGGAAGCTGTTCAAGCTTTAACAAAAGCGAGAAATATTTATTTCTTCGGTGTAGGTGGGTCAATGGTTGTCGCCTTAGACGCACAACAAAAGTTCTTACGTATAAAAAAATACACCTCTGCATTTACTGATTTGCATTTGTTAGCTGTTCAAATAGCGAACCACGAGGAGAATGATGTCTTAGTAGGAATTTCATTTTCTGGCGAAACGCTAGAGGTCCAGAAAGCATTTCAAATTGCAAAGGAAAACGGCGTGAACACCATTAGTATCACTGGCTTTGGTTCCAATTCTGTATCAAACTTAGCGGACATTAAATTATTTAATTCTCCACATAGGGAAGCAACATTTCGTAGTGGAGCAACGTCTTCAAGGATGGCTCAACTACATGTCATCGATATTTTATTTATGGCGGTCGCGACACAAGAGTACGATCAAACAATTCAGTATATCGATCAAACAAGAACGGCTATTTCTTCGTTAAAAAAATAAAAGTAAGGTTCAAGGCTAAAACAGGAGATAGGCAATTTATATAAAAAGTACAAGGGAATCTAAGTTCTTTGTGCTTTTTATTTTTAAGACAGTTAGTATGATGAGCAGTTGGGTGCTCAAAAAAATGAAAGGGTGAGTTGGTAGAATATGGTTAACAACAAAAATACAAAGGAGGATTAGAAAGCTGCTTGGGAAGGCAGAAAAAAGGAAAAGGCTATTGTGATTGGTGTTGTCCAATTACTTTGGCCGGAGCACTGTTTGGTGGTCATAAAGTTTTGTTAGTATAATGCAAAATTTGTATTGCACATAGCTAATTATTAAAGGATACTAATAAGAGATTCACTATAACGAACGAAATACAAAGGGGAAAGAATATTATGATGAAAAAGGGAATTTTATCTTTAGCAACTTTAGGTTTATTAGCTTCACCATTTTCTTTCACAACTGCTCATGCTGAAGGAAACTATTATAATTTATTAAAGAAAAGCAGTGAGAGCCACGTTGAAAAGCTGCTTCCGAAAGGTGCAAAGGAGTTACATACATTTAATGGTCTAAACTTAAAATCACATCTTACTGGCTTTACTAATAAATCATCTATAAATCTATTAAATTATACTACTCTAGATAATGAGATTGAAGAACTGGACGAACAAGAAGTAAATGATGATTTTGATGTAGCAAATGATTTACCAATTGGAGCAAATATGTACGGTCAATTGCTTCCTTTGGATGATGTAGACCTTTATAAAATCGTTGTACCTACCGATGGGAAAATTACTTTAGGTGGATCTGCTTTTGGTTCTGAACATATTGTATTAGCAATGGGCATTTATCAAAAAGATTTTGTTGAAGATAATAAACTAATTGATTTAGGTTACGATTATGATGAAGATACTGATCTTGAACAACAATACTATCAAGCTAAAGCTGGTACATATTATGTAGTTGCATGGGATGATGATAATGATGAATACGATGATAATACCGAAGATGATTATTATGGAGTCTATACATTATTAAATGATGCACCAAGTAAACCTACTGTAAATAAAGTTGATAATAATGATCTAGTTGTTACGGGTAAGGCCGAAGCCGGTTCTACTGTAACAGTTAAAAACGGTAGTACGGTACTAGGAACTCCTACAAAAGCAACATATAATGGGACTTATTCAGTTAAGATTCCAGTTCAAACAGCAGGAGTAACGTTAAGTGTTTATGCTAAAGACTTTGTTGGGAAAACGAGTGTTGCTGGGACAACAAAAGTTGTTGATGTTATTGCACCAACTAAACCAACTGTAAATAAAGTTGATAACAATGATGTAGTTGTAACTGGAAAAGCTGAAGCGAATTCTACTGTAACAGTTAAAAACGGTAGTACAGTATTAGGAACTCCTACAAAAGCGACATCTACTGGAACTTATTCAGTTAAGATTCCTGTTCAAAAAGCTGGAGTAACGTTAAGTGTTTATGCTAAAGACGCTGCTGGTAATACGAGTGTGGCTGGAACAACAAAGGTTGTAGACGTAATTGCGCCTGCAAAACCAACTGTTAACAGAGTTGATAATAATGATGTAGTTGTAACAGGTAAAGCTGAAGCTGGTTCTACTGTTGCGATTAAAAGAGGGACAACAACACTAGCGACTGTAAAGGCTACAACTACTGGAACGTTTTCAGCGAAAATCGCGGTTCAAGCGGCTGGGACAAAATTAACGGTAACTGCTAAAGATGCTGCAGGAAATACAAGCGTAGCGACTACAGTAACTGTCGTTGATGTAATCCCACCATCTAAACCAACGATTAATCGTGTAGACGACAATGATTTAAAAGTTACTGGAAAAGCTGAAAAAGGTTCAATTGTGACAGTTAAAAAAGGTACTACTGTATTAGGATCTGCAACAACTAACTCTAGTGGAGTTTATTCAGTTAGTATCAAAGCACAGAAAAAAGGAACAGTTATTTCTGTAACTGCAAAAGATAAAGCAGGAAATACAAGTGCTGCTGCAAAATATACAGTTGTAAGTCATTAATATTTACATGGGATCCAAGGATTCTTTCCATGGCCCTTTGATTTTATAAAATCAAAACGTATAGTAGGGTAATAAAAAACACAAGGAAAATTAATTTCCTTGTGTTTTTTTTAGAATTGATTTGCTTTATATTCAGCGGCTTTTAAAAGTAAATCAACTATGTGTACAACTTCCATATGTTCTGATTGATTCTCTCGATCTACACCTAGCTTCATTTGTAATAAGCATCCAGGGTTAGCAGTTACAATTGTAGTAGCTTGTGTTTTTGTTGCTTGTTTCATCTTGTAATCTAGTATTTGCATTGACATTTCGGATTCGACGATATTATAAATACCAGCTGAGCCGCAGCAACGATCTGCATCTTTCATTTCGTGATAATATATATTTTGAATTGACTTCAATAATGTTCTTGGAGCAGAAGCGGTTTTCATGACATTTCTTAAATGGCATGAATCCTGATACGTAATAATTTGTTCTGGTAAACTTAATTTCACTTTGTTATGAAACTCAACTTCTACTAGAATTTCTGATATATCTTTTAGTTTATTTTTAAACGCAAGAGCTCGATCTTTCCAATTTGGATCATCTTTAAGAAGATGATCATAGTCAATTAGGAAACCACCACAGCCACCTGCATTTGTAATGATATAATCTACTCCGAGATTTTCGAAGGCTTCGATGTTTTTCTTTGCCATATCTTTTGCAATGGACTTTTCACCACTATGACCATGTAATGCACCACAACACGCCTGGTCTTTTGGTATGACAATTTCACAACCAGCTAATTGTAAAAGCTTCATCGTTGCATTGTTTGTTTCTAAGAACATTGTATCCATTAAACATCCAGAGAAAAATGCAACCTTCTTTACTTTTTCTTTTAATGGTGGCAAATAGTCAGGGCGTGACTTCATTTGTTTCATAGTAGGGACCTTTGGTAAAACCTTTTCCATTGCAGATAAATTGTTTGGGATCAACTTCATAATACCAGCTTTTCTTGCTACGACTTGAAGGCCTGTTCGTTGATATAAACCTAATAAACCAACTGCAAGTCTCATACGTTTTTGATGCGGGAAAAGTTCTTTAAATACAACTTTACGAACAGCTCGTGCAGGGAGTGAATGTTTTTTGTGTTGAGCAATAATATCTCTAGCTTCTTCTAGTAGATGACCGTATTTCACACCAGAAGGGCAAACAGGCTCACATGCACGGCATCCAAGACAAAGCTCAAGTGTACGTTCCACATCTTCATCTGGTTCAATTAATCCATCCGTTACTGCTTTCATTAAAGCGATGCGACCACGTGGTGAGTGTGATTCTTTTTGACCGGATTCAATATATGTTGGACAGCTCGGTAAACAAAAACCGCATCGCATACAGTTTAAAAGCTCGTCTTCGTTCATACGCTCTTTAAATTGTTGTCCGATAGCTTGTTGTTCTTGAAGTGTTGTCATTTTGACACCACCATTCTTTTACGACTGTCTTTTGCAAAGACTTTGCCTGGGTTCATAATATGATTCGGATCTAAAGCTGATTTGACAGCGAGCATTGCGTTAATGCCTTCTTTACCAAGCTTTAATTCTAGATAAGGAGCTTTTACGATTCCAACACCGTGTTCACCTGTAATCGTGCCACCTAGTTCAATTGCTTTTTCAAATATCTCTGCAAATGCCATTTCTACTCGTTCCATTTCTTCGTGATTACGAGCATCCGTAGGACAAGTAGGGTGTAGATTTCCATCTCCTGCATGACCGAATGTACAAATTTTTACATTATGTTTCTCAGCAATCACATTAATTGCAGAGACCATTTCAGCAATTTTAGAACGAGGGACAGTCGCATCCTCTAAAATTGTTGTTGGTCTTAATTGTGCAAGAGCTGAAAGAGCAGAGCGTCTAGCCGTACGTAATGCTACTGCTTCTTCTTCGGACTTAGCTACGCTAACTGAAATACATTTTTCTTGCTGACAAATTGATTTTATTAATTCGATATCTCTGTTTACAACTTCACTAGGACCATCTTGTTCAATTAATAAGACAGCTTTTACATCGGTTGGTAGCCCAATCTGCGCAAAGTTTTCAACAACTTCTAGTGTAGGTTGATCCATAAATTCTAGGGAAGTAGGAATAATTTTATTAGCGATAATTTTAGAAACCGTTTTGGCTGCATCTTCCAAGCTATCATATAATGCAAGCATTGTTTTTTTCGTTTCTGGCATCGGAATAAGCTTTAATGTAGCCTCGGTAATAATACCTAAAGTTCCTTCAGAACCAACAAATAAACGAGTAAAATCATATCCAGCAACATCTTTTGCTAGCTTTCCACCAGTTCGAATGATGTCTCCGTTTGCTAATACGATTTCAAGTGCGATTACATAATCACGTGTTACACCATATTTTAATCCACGTAAACCACCTGAATTTTCATTAATATTTCCACCAATTGTAGAAATTTTCATTGAGCTTGGATCTGGTGGATAAAATAAACCTTTTTCTTCGATTGTATTGATCATATCAAGAGTCACTAAACCAGGTTGAACTGTAATTGTTAAGTTTTCTTCATCTATCTCGAGAATATTGTTTAAGTGTTTAAATAAGATCACGATACCGCCATCTGTTGGACAAGTACCACCGCATAAATTCGTTCCAGAACCTCTAGGAACGATTGGAATGTGGTTTTCGTTACATATTTTAACGATTTCGGATACTTCTTTAGTAGAACGAGGACTAATGACTGCATCCGGAAGAGCTTGCAAATTTGGTGTAGCATCGTAAGAATATACGAGTCTCTCCACTTTTGAATCATCATAATTTTCTTTTCCAACAATTGCTATGAAACTTTGTGCAATGTCATTTGTAATCATAAATAAATTCCCCCCATTATCTTAATTCAAGTATAAAGAGTAAATAGATGAATTTACTATAGAGGAACATACAGAAAAAACACCATTTATCGGTGTTTTTTTGTAGAATCATCTAGTAGGTATGTTCCGATATACAATTTAACTAAATCTTGGATATCTTTTGGATTCAATTTCGTTAATTCAGTAATTTTACCTAGGCGATATAGAAGTGTGTTTATATGAATATGTAAGGATTGTGCGGTATTTTTAAGAGATTGATTTTGATTTAAATACTCTTTGATTGTAATAAATAAATCTTCTTCACTTAATAAAGGTGCAATTGTCCGTTCTATAAATGTTTTCTTAATCTCTTGTGAAAGTTCCTGTAGAATTAAATCAATTGTTAAATCTTCATCAAAAATAATTGAACTTGATTTTAATGCAACTTTTAATGCTCGATCCGCTTGATGATATGATTGATGCAATTGTTTTGGAGAGATTTGTTGCCCAACGCCTGCAGAAATGGGTGAGTTTAATCGACTTTTTATGATCTCATATAAATCATGTATTCTTTGTAGTATATGAATATCTTTATTCGTATCGTCAACTTTCATCAAAAATACAATTCGATTATTGCCCCAACGAACAAATACGTCATCTTTATTACGATTCGCCAAATCAATTATTAGTTGTCTTGTATCGATTGGGACCATTTTGGTATTTTCCCATTCAAAAATAATAACCTGCCTAATATAATTTAAATCGATATTTAGCATAGTAGAACGTTCATAAAAATAATCATCCCACTCAATATCTTGAATCCAATCAAATACAAACGCTTCAAGCGTTCTTTGTTGCAAATCAATTTGATCTGTATAATAGTTTTCTCTAATCAATAATTCTGTCATTCTACGAAGCATTTCTCCAAAAGGGGAAATTTGCTCTGGATTTCCTGTAATGCCAATTACTCCGACTATTTCATTTTGAAAATAAATAGGAAGATTAATTCCAGCCTTCACACCATTTAAACGATTTTCATCATCAGATGTGATTGTGAATGTTTTTCTTTCATTAATTGCAATTAATGAGCCTTCATGAAATGTGCCAGTTCGTGCTGGGTCTGTACTTGCTATTATGATGCCATCTGTATTAATAATAATGATATCTTCATGTATTAACTTTCTAACTTCATTAATAATCTTTAGTGCCAACTCATCAAGTACCATGTCAAACTCCCTTAAAAATTGTTACTATTAGTATAATGTAAAATGTCTTATTTCTACTATATAGTCTTAAAGTAGTTTGTGAAAAAGTGAAAAAAGTTATGAACTTAGAGCCAATAGGCTAAAAATAGGATATGTAATAAAAAAGTGGTAAAGTGTTAAGAGCAGGAAGTAAAAAAGATAAGTACTTTAAAATCTTAACGTTAAAGACAAAATAGTACATACATAGAGTTAGATAAAGGAGCAAGAGATGAACAATTATAAATTAGTCATTCAATATGATGGAGGCCGTTATAAAGGCTGGCAAAGGCTTGGTAATGGTGAAAATACAATTCAAGGTAAAATTGAGAATGTACTATCAGAAATGGTAGGAAGAGAAATTGAAATTATTGGAAGTAGTCGAACTGATGCAGGTGTACACGCATTTGAACAGGTTGCTAATTTTAAAATAAAAGAGAACCTGCCTGAAATCGAAATTAAAAGTTATTTAAATCGTTATTTACCTAGAGATATTAGTATAAAGGAAGTTTCGATTGAATCTGACCGTTTCCATTCAAGATATAATACTAGTTCAAAAACGTATATATATAAAATTTGGAATGAGGAATATACGAATCCATTTATGCGCAAATATAGTATGCATGTAGAAGAGAAACTAGATCTTAAAAAAATGAAGGCTGCAGCCAAGTACTTTTTAGGTGAACATGATTTTACAGCGTTCTCAAATGCCAAATCTAAAAAGAAGTCGATGGTACGAGAAATCTACTCGATTGATTTTGAAAAGACAGACGGATTTCTTCAAATAAGAATAAGCGGAAATGGTTTCCTATACAATATGGTAAGAAAAATCGTAGGAACACTAATTGAAGTTGGAGCAGGTAGACTACAAGCTGAAAATATATCAAAAATAATTGACTTAAAGGATCGTGCTCAAGTGAGTAATCTTGCAGATCCGGGTGGGTTATATTTGGAGAAAATAGAATTTAAGTCTTAATTTAACTATAAAAGCATTGGAATATATGGATTCCAATGCTTTTTTTACTTATGTTCGTTAGCATTTTTCTTGTTATCTACTACCAAACAAGCTCTTTCTTTAAATAAAATCATAAGGAAAAATCCAATAAGCATTAAGATTAGCATGAAAAAAACTGAATGATTCCACGTTGTCTGCTCGCCTTTAATTAGCTGCATTGCTCCAATTACAATAACAGCTCCTAAATTCCCTGCCATTAAAAGTAGTCCTGTAGCTTCACCGGAAACTTTGTCACCAACTAGCTCTTCTGTAGCAGACAATAGCAAAGCAAAGGCTGGTAAAAATATGAATCCAAGTACACTGCCTATTACAATTAGAACAGTAAAATTCCCTGAAGTACAAACAGGATAGATTAATAGTAGGGAGCCGATTATAGTGACTAATAAGAAGGGCTTTCTTTTACCAATTTTATCTGAAAACAGCGGGATAACGATCGAACCAATAATGCCACCGACTATTACCGTGCCTCCTATAATTCCGGCTTGTTCTGATGAAATTCCGTACGGTTTTAAGATTTGTTCAAGCCAGGATGTTAGTCCATTAAAGACTCCTAAGCCTAGAAAGGAAACAATGTTTAGTAGTAAAAGATTTTTATTTTTCAATAATTTAAATGTAGTACTAAAACTTCCTGAAGTACTGGAATTTCGGTTGAAATCTGAATTATGATGACCGATGAAGTAAAAGACGAGTGTTGCAAGTATAGTTATAATTGCCATGATGACTAATGTGGCTTGGAATCCAAACAGATCTACAAGAAGCGGTGTCCCTGCTAAGGCTACTGCCATACCGACGAACATACCGACTGTACCTATGCCAGTGGCGGTAGCTTGTTTATTTTTCGGAAACCAATCAACTACTAATCTTGATATTGCATTTAAAATATAAGGTTGGCCAATCGCAATTCCTATTTGACCAATTAGTAAAAACGAGAAGCTTGAATCAAAAATTCTAATAGTAGAAAAAACTGACATGAAAATGCCACCTAGAAAAATGCTAAATCGATAGCCAGCTCGATCTATTACTTTACCTGAATGAATAGAAAATACGATATAAATTAATGGAAATACAATTAATAACCAATTAATATCTGATTCTGAAACTTCATAATGCGATTTTAAATATGAAATTAGAGGTGCAAAATTTAACCAAAGCATTTGACTAATTCCAGCAAGTACAGCAAACGAAAGTAAGACATACCAGTTCATTGAGAATGGCTTAATAACTTTAGTGGATGTCATTCTAACAATTCCCTAATTTATATTCTAAAAAAAGCGACTTAATAGAATATATGTTAATCTGCTCATTAATAACTACTTGTTCACAAAATTGAATAAGGGATTTTTAAGTATTTTCTAAAAATGAAAAACCCTCTAAAAGTAGTTTACTAATCTTCTACTTTAGAGGGTCATTAAGTTAATTAATTATTACGTTCTAAGTAATCCACGCTGTTGAAAAACATCCTTGCCAATTAAATTACCAAATTTCCTAAGAGGATTAGCGTGATGTTGATTTCCACTACAGGATGGCTCGCTTTCCATGGGGCGAGATTCTTTAGCCTCCTCGGCAAGCCTGCGGGGTCTCAGCCTTCCCGCTAATCCCATAGGAGTCGAGCACCCTTCCGTTCCAATCAACTTAATCATAAAAAAAGTCTGCAATAAACCCTAATCAAATAGCTTTTACCTAGAGTAATCTAACTGTTGTGTATTAATCAGCTTGTAGGTCAACTAATACGAACTTTAATTAAACTAATCAACTGAATTTGTTTTTCTAAAAATTAGATCATAATATTTTAACTTCTGAAAAAAATCATTACTATATTAACATTTAAAACCATTAATAAACCATCCCAAAAATGATCATTTCTTCATAAATAAGTTCAATTTAATGTCCGTTTCCCTATTGACCATTTTATATTTCAACATTCGGTATTACTTTCTAAGTAATCTATTGCTTTTTTTAGACGATTTAATCCTTCAATCATTTTAGATTTGGGACATCCAATATTCATACGGATAAATCCTTTACCAACTTCACCATAGGTCTCACCGGGCATGATGGCAACTTTTGCATGATGAACAAGTGCATGTTGTAATTGCTCGCTAGAAAAAGGTAGCCCGGAAATATCAATCCATGCTAGGTATGTTGATTCTGGCACTGTAAATTTAAGATTCGGAAGTTGTTCGTTAATAAAGTCTTCTACTGTTTTTAAATTATCATGAATATATTCAGTCAATTCATCAACCCACTCTTCACAAGTTTTGTAGGCTTCAATTGTCGCTAACGTCCCAAAAATACTTGCGGATGAAAGGCCATCTCGATTTTTCAATGATAAAAGAAAAGCTTGTTTTAACGTTTCATTAGGTAAAATCATATATGATCCACCTAGTCCAGGAGTGTTAAACGTTTTACTCGCGGAAGTGCATATACACACATTTCTCAAGTCACTGCCAGTGTTTATAATAGGACTATGGGAATAAGGATCATGTACAATATCCATATGAATTTCATCTGAAATAATAAATACATTATGTTTATTACATAAGCCAACAATTATTTCTAATTCATGTTTTGTCCAAACACGTCCTGTAGGGTTATGCGGGCTACACAGTAGAAGGACCTTGGCACGCTCGTGAGATAGTTTCTGTTCTAAATCTTTAAAGTTGATTCGGTACTTGCCATTTTCGTAGATTAATTGATTGTCAGAAATGAAACGATTGTTATCTTGAATGACTTTAAAGAAAGCGTCATAAGCCGGAGTCTGGATAACGACATGATCACCTTCATTCGTCAAGTATTCGATTAGTTTTGAAATTGAATAAATGACACTTGGACTATAAACAATCCAATCTTTTTTTATTTCACAAGAGAATCGATTACGAAACCAATCTATAATTGCTTCTTTAAATTCAGTATGATTCCATCGCGTATAGCCAAATATACCGTGTTTCATTCTTTTTTCTATAGCGTGTATTATTTCATCTGGACTTTGAAAGTCAGTATCTGAAATCGAGAATGGTAGTAAATCTGGCACTCCAAATCGATCTTCAATATAGTCCCACTGTGTACAATAAGTACCGGTCCGATCAAATATCTGATCAAATTTGTATTTCATTTCGTACAACCCCAATTTATTTAAGATGATAATTTTTCTAATTGTGTTTTAAGAATACCAACTTGTGGACCAATAACGACTTGTAAATTGTGTTCGTCTAACTTTACAACACCAAGTGCACCACAATCCTTTAGAACTTTTTCATTAACTATATTCATATTATCTACAACAAGTCTTAATCTTGTAATGCAGTTATCTAGTGATTGAATGTTCTCTTTGCCACCTAAAGCAGTGAGAATTTTTAATGCTTGGGCATTTGTGCCTTTCACCAATGGTTCCTCACCTTGTTGATCATCAATTTTTTCTTCTCTACCAGGAGTTTTTAAATTAAATTTCAAAATTGCATATCTGAAAACTGAATAGTATACGGTAAACCAAATTGCCCCTATTACAGGTACAAGATACCACTTTGTTTTTACTCCTTGTAAAACGCCAAAGATAATAAAGTCTAATATTCCACCATCTGTGTTACCAATTGTTAAATGTAATAAAGCCATTACCATAAAACCTAGACCCGTTAAAATAACGTGGATGAAATATAAAGGTGGAGAAACGAACAAGAACAAGAATTCAATTGGCTCAGTGATACCGGTTACAAAAGTTGCAATAACACCAGAGATTAATAACCCCTTAATTTTATTACGATTTTCTGGACGGGCAGTATGATAAATCGCAAGCGCTACTGCAGGTAAACCAAACATGAATGTTGGCATTTTTCCTTGAGATAAGAATGCTGTCGCTGATGGACTGATCGGAGCACCGGCTTTTAATTGTGCATAGAAAATATTTAGAGCTCCTGAAACCGTTTGACCATTAACGACTTCAGTACCACCAGCCTCTGTGAATCGAATCATTGCAACTAAAATATGGTGAAGACCAAATGGAAGTAGTAAACGCTCACCAGCACCGAATAAAAATGGCCCGAAAACGCCAGATTTTTGAATTAAACTTCCGATTCCTGTAATAGCAATTGCGAAAATCGGCCAGATCATCGGAATGATGATCCCAACAACTGATAATGCAAGTGTCGTTATGATTGGAACAAAGCGAGCACCACCAAAAAATGCAAATGCATCTGGAAGTTTAATACTATAAAAGCGGTTGTGCAATAAATAGACAATAATACCAGCGATGATACCGCCTAATACGCCCATTTCAATTGTTTGAATGCCCATAACCATACCTTGACCAGCTTGGCGCATTTTATCTACCGCTACTAATTGATTTGTTTCTGTTAAATAAAAATTAATCGATAAGTGCATGATGACGTAACCAACAAATCCCGAGAAAGCAGCGACACCTTTTTCATATCGTACAAGTCCAAACGGAATTGCCATTGCAAATAAAACTGGTAAGTATGAAAATGCAAATCCACCAATAGTGGACATAAAGCTAAAAATAACTTGGAGTACGGAGTTTCCTAAAAATGGGAATGTCTCAATAGTTGTCGGACTAGTAAATGAGCTTCCGATCCCTAATATAAGACCCATAAAGGCTAATAATGCTACAGGCACCATAAAGGTCTTACCTAGCCCTTGAAAAAATTCCCAAAGTTGTGATTTAACGGACTTCTTCTTTGCCATGTTTTTAGCTCCTTCGTTTTTTATTATGTCTTAAGAATACTCACGGCAAAATTGTTTAACAACCGTTTGAGGTGTTTATGTAAGCGTGTACATTTTTTGTATATTGCTTACTTTAAGTAGCTTAATAAGTTCATAAAGAAAAAGAGTCAGTAGTGGTCTGGTAATTGACGACTTCTGTCTCTTTTAAATACCTAACATATTTTCATTTCGTTTAAATAGGCAATAATAATGAAATCTAGTACCATACTTAATGGAAACCTTGATGTCATATCAAGCTCACCAAAGTATGTGCTTGTAATATAAGCTTGAAGAGATAGATTAACTTCTTTTTGTAAACGATTTGAGTGGCTGCCAGTTATGGCGATCGTTTTAACATTCCGTTTCTTTAAAATATGGGCAAATTCTAACATATGTAAAGTCTCCCCACTAAATGAAACTAGTATGGCCAAATCATTTTCAGTTAAACTATTTGCAGCACTACGTAGCTCGTCCCAATCAGTTCGCGCATTACATAACTTTCCTGCAAACATGAGTTTTCTAGAAGCGTCGACACAAGCGGGAAGGGAGTTACCAACTCCGAATATTTCTACATGTGTACTTTGCTTTAGATAATTAGCAGCTAGTTTAATCTTTTCTTCATCAATATATTCCAATGTTTTTTCCATTTCTTCTTTCATTCTCTCTATATGAGTATTAAGTAGATAGGAGGTAGAGGAAACTGGACTTTGAACTTTATTTGTTTCCATTGAAAGGGTATATTTTAAATCTTGAAACCCACGAAAGCCTAATTGCTGGCATGTTCTACTAATTGTTGCTGTAGATACATAAAGCTCTTTTGATAATTCATCAAGATTCAGCTTCGTAATATAATCCGTATTTTGTAAAATATAATCCAATACTTGTTTTTCAAGCTGGCTAAGTTTTTCTCTATTTTGTGATAATCGTTTTAATAGTATTTGCATAAAATTTCACCTACTTTTAGAGAACTAGAAATATACTTTATTATATAGTAAATATTCTGAATGAAAAGAAATATAGAGTTAGGAGCAAGATGAGAGATTTCTCAAATGAGGAAGTGTAGTAGAAATATGTAAAAAAAGGAAATGAATCCTATTAACAGGGTTCATTTCCTTTTTTTATCTATAATTTAAAATTCACCAGTACCGTGATTAAACATCCAATGAATCCCGAATTTATCTGTTAGGCTACCATAAGCTTTACTCCAAAATGTTTCTTGAAGTTCCATTTCTACTTTACCGCCATCACTTAATTTAGTAAAGACAGATCTAAGTTCTTCTAAGTCCTCACTTAAAAAAGATAAATGAATATTATTACCTTGGTTAAAAGGGAAACCAGGGAAAGTATCAGAGAACATAACATTGCTACCGCTAATGTTCAGTCTAGTATGCATAACTAAATTTTTCGCTTCTTCAGGTAGTGGGTATTCTGGATTTGGGGGTGCTTCACCGAAAGTCATAATTTTTGGTGTTTCTGTGTTAAATACAGACGCATAGAATTCAACTGCTTCACGTGTATTACCATTAAAATTTAAATAAACATCGATTGGCATTTTTTTCACTCCTAATGTTATGTATTAAGACTTTAAAAGCCTACAAATCCATTCTATCCAAAAAAAGGTAATTTAACAAACTAAGAATTGTAAATTGTATGAAAAATTCTGATTTTTTGAGATGGGAAATTGTATTAATCGTTAGGGGAGGAATTAAAAATTGGAAATGGCAAATAAATTCGTGTAATCGCAATTAAAAATGGGAAATGGCAAATAAATTCGTGTAATCACAATTAAAAATGGGAAATGGCAAATAAATTCGTGTAATCACAATTAAAAATGAGGAATGGCAAATAAATTCATGTAATCGCAATTAAAAATGGGAAATGGCAAATAGATTCGTTAATCACAATTAAAAATGAGGAATGGCAAATAAATTCGTGTAATCACAATTAAAAATGGGAAATGGCAAATAAATTCGTGTAATCGCAATTAAAAATGGGAAATGGCAATTAAAATCTTGGAACCTCAAATAAACAGCAATTAAAACAAAAGCATAACCAAAAAGTACATCCAAAACAATCAAAGTGCATCTGATACCATTGAAATACTTCCTATATTGAAGTATTTTTTTCTGAAATCTACTTCATTGATAAGCTAAAAACAATTTTTACACAAAAATGCTTCATTATCTATCAACTTACCAAACCTTCCAATGTTCAGGTGGAAAATAAGTAGAAGTTTGTCGTAAAGATGGTAAAATCTGATTGTTCAGATTACTTTTAATAGCATATTTTTACCTATTCATAAAATAATGACCCCAATTGAAAATGGCAAAATGCTTTTTTTATCTAATACAAACTAATATAACTACAATTTGTCATAACCTAATTAATACAATTTTCCCAAGTTAATAAAATTTTTTCGAACATCCTCGACTGAATATGTCAAAATCCACTTTTTTTCTACTTGAATTCTTTAAGTTCTCTCCAAATTGAATATGCCAAAAGTCCGGTTGAATAACCCAATATGATTATAGGGGCAACGTAATTAAAATTAAACTAGTATCAAGTTTCTTAGTAAAGCATTAGCAATTAATTAAATCAGTTTGGTTGAATCTATTTTTAATAGATTCAGAACATTAAAGTTTATTGTAGAGGAGATTAAAGATGAAAAAGAAAAAAAGCTTTCCTTACAAAGTCCTTGCAACGACAACTTTAGCTTCAATGTTATTTACATCAACTGGATTTGCTGAAGGAACAAATGAAAATCAAGTGCCGGCTCCAAGTTTAGATGAGATTGCAAAGCAGGGTCAAAAGATTTTTGCTGAAGAACAAAAACAAACTGGGGAAGAAGCTGTAGACCCATTCGGTTATAAGGGTTTAAATGATGCTCATGCTTATAAACCAAATGAAAAAGTTCGCGTAATCGTTGAGGTTGAACAACCAACAACTTCTGATGAATCTACTCAAACTAAAAAAGCGCGCTTTAAAGAAAAACAAGATCAAGTCATTTCAAAGATTTCAAAGGAAAGATCCGTACCTAAAATAAATCAACGCTTTTATGAAGGATTTAATGGTTTTAGTTTGGAGACAGAATATCGTAACTTAAAAGAAATTCAACAAACACCAGGCGTGACGAATGTACATATTGCAAGAAAGTTCCAACCTTCAATGGGAGCAAGTAAAGAATTAGTACAAGCTCAAAAAGTTTGGCAAAGTTACGGATATCAAGGAGAAGGATTGTTAGTAGGAATTGTCGATACAGGTATTGACTATACACATAAAGACATGACAATCACTGATAAAGGGAAAGCAAAAGAAAAATGGAATCAAGATAACATTAAAAGCAAACTTGCAGAAACAAGTGTAGGAGATGTTTGGTATAGCGATAAAGTTCCAACAGGTTATGACTGGGCAGATCATGATACAGATGTTATTCCGCGTGTTGCCGGGAATGAGCATGGAATGCATGTTGCTGGTACAGTAGGTGCAAACGGAGATGAGTCTAATGATGGTGTGGAAGGTATTGCTCCAGGCGTTCAGTTATTAGCAGAAAAAGTATTCTCTGATAACGGAAACGGTGGTGCGTATGAAGATGATATCATAGCAGGTATCGAGCACGCTGTAACGATGGGCGCAGATGTTATTAATATGAGTTTAGGTACCGACTCAGGATTTGTTAGTGAAGAAGATGATCCAATTCAAAAAGTAATACGTGAAGCAACTGAGCAAGGTACGCTTGTAATCGTCGCGGGTGGAAACTCTGCTTATAGTACAAAAAATAATTTGCTACAATCTTCTTTAAAACCATATGCTGAAAATCCGGATATTGGTACAGTTGGGGAACCAGGTGTAAGTCCTTTTGCGATATCTGTGGCTTCATATGAAAATTCAAGTATACATATGAATACGCTAAAAGAGGAAAATGGGATACAGCTTCCATACCAAGACCAATCACAATATAACTTTAACCTATCAAAAGTATTATCACCATTAGAATCATATGAAATGGTATATGTTGGAGAAGGTAAAACGGCTGACTTCAAAAATCTTCCTGACTTAACAGGAAAAATTGTTATAGCAAAACCAAATGAAAGATATGCTACTTACAATTATATTCAATCTGAAGCGAAGAAAAAGAACGCAAAAGCAATCATTCTTGTTCCAGCTGATGTAGATGTCGACTATCCATTAGTTTATTGGAGTCCTTATTTTAATGTTCAGGCAGCTACAACAAGTAAAGCGATAGGGAATGAATTAATTACTAAGTTTAAAAGTGGTTATGTTGTAAAAATGAAACCGTCTAAAGGGGTATATGTTGATAACCCAGATAAGAATACGATGTCATATTTTTCTTCCTATGGGGCTCCACATACATTAGACTTTAAACCTGAAATATCTGCACCAGGAGGAAATATTTACTCAACGATACCAGGTAATAGCTATGAGGTAATGAGTGGTACATCGATGGCATCACCACATGTTGCTGGTGGTTCGGCATTAGTATTACAATCACTATATGAAAAAGGATTAAAACATTCGGAAAGTACAGCTTTAAAAGCAAAAATTGCTTTAATGAATACTTCTAAACTAATTCAAGATCCTAGTACGAATAATGAAGTACCATATTCACCTCGTGTACAAGGCTCTGGTCTAATGCAAATTCAAAATGCAATTAAAACGCCTGTACTTGTGACAAGAGAGAAAACGCCACTTGAGCAAGCAGGAGCAGTTGCATTAAAAGAAGTTAATAATAATATTCACTTCAAATTAAATGCAGAAGCGCTTCAAAATCTGAATGTAAAAGATTTAGAGTATCAAGTGTATGTAGATGTATATACAGATGGCAGAGAAACAAAAGAATTTGACCTAGACAATGATGGGAAGTTAGATTCAAAAGAATTTTTAACATTAAAAAGTGAGCGTGTACAAGGTGCTAAGGCAACTGTAAATGGTGAAACAGTAACAAGCACAGTAGGAAAAACATTAAAAATTAAACCGGGACAAGAAAAAAATCTTGATGTTCAGATTCAACTTCCATCAAGCTTAAAAGACGGTTCATTTGTCGAGGGTTATGTACGTTTAGTTCCTTCTGGAAATAATAGCGATTCAGCAGTTCCGTTATCAGTTCCTTACATGGGGTATTATGGAAAATGGGATCAACCAAAAAACATTGATCCAGCAGCATATGAGAAAGATGCATTCTTAGGCTATACAACTCTTTGGAATGATGAAATAGGAGCAGAAGGGGTATTCCCATTAGGTTATGATCCAAGAACAGGAAGTTTTAATATGGATCGAATTGTAATGTCTCCTAATACTCCATTGAAAGAAGTATATCCATCATTTACAGTACTACGTAACTTAGCTAAAACTGAAATGTACGTAGAAAATGATAAAGGTGAATTACTACAATACTTAGGTGATTTTAGTGAATATACTGGTAAGCCATGGAAATTCCGTAAAAACATTATGTCTTTTAGAGACTATTTGAATACTGGATATGGTTGGGATTTGAAAGATCAAAATGGTCAAGTGGTGAAAGATGGCGTTTATAACTATGTAATCAAAACAACGCTTGATTATAATGGTGCTAAGCCACAAATCGTAAAACTTCCATTGCATATTGACTCAGTTGCTCCAGTTGTTTCGGATATAAAAGTAACACCTAAAAATGGACAATACGAAATCTCGTTCAAAGCGGATGATGCTGGAAGTGGCTTTAATGGTGCGATTGTTTGGTATAACGGCAAGTATAAGCCATTGGCTCAAGGTGAAACATCTACTCTAGTAAAAGAAGAGCCTAAGAGTGTTGTAGTATTAGGAGCAGATTATGCACTAAACCAAAGTTATACAGTTTGGGGAGACCCTTCTTATATTAACGAAGGAATGCTTGTTAGCTACTTCAGTGTGTCTCCGAATAAAAATGTAAATGCAAAAACACCTGCAGGAATCAATGCATTTGCAAATAACAATGTAAATTGGAAAATTTATGTTAAAGATGCAAATGGTAATGTAATTGATTCAATGGATGTACAAGATAAAAATGAAATCCATTTAAAATGGACTCCAGAAGCAAGTGTTCCAAATGGTACGTATACAATATCTGCGGATGTATCTAGTAAAGATGGTTTTAAAGTATCAGTAAAACCACAAACAGTTACTGTACAGCAATAACGATAAAAAAAGTGTAGGAAGAATTTTTCCTACACTTTTTTATTTTTTATAAGTTTTTAAATGTAAAAAGTACTAAAAAACAACATTAATTTGGTTATTAATATGATTTTCTAAACATTTGGTTCATAATAGAGAATAATAGTATTTTGTATGTTTTTTAGCAGAAAGGTGTTTAGTAAATGAAACATTTAACAATCTTATCAAAAATTGAAAATTATATGGATCGATTTACGCAAGCCGAAAAGAAAATCGCTGTTTATATAATGGAGCATGCTGAAATTGTCCCCAACTTAACGACTAAAGATATTTCTAACAATACTGGAGCTAGCGAAGCAAGTGTTGTTAGATTTTGTAAAACAATTGGAATTGGTAGTTTTAAAGCCTTTAAAATAGCATTAGTTCGAGATTTGACTGTAGCTGAAATGAATATTAATGATTTTTCTGTAATGGATAAGAAAGACACACCGTATGATTTATTTAATAAAGTAACTTATGTAAATAAAGCGGCTATTGAAGCGACGGTATCAACTCTAGATAAAAGAGAATTAGATAAAGCAACCGAAGAAATTGTAAAAGCTAAGAAAATTATATTTTATGGAGTAGGCGGTTCAGCCGTATCAGCTATGGACGGAGCATATAAATTTGGGAAAATTGGCTACCATGCGATTATGTCCCCTGACTTCCATATGGTGATCACTTTAGTAGGTCATATGGAAGAAGGCGATATTTTTGTAGCTGTTTCTAATTCTGGGAAAACTAAGGATGTATTAGAGCTTGCTCGCTTTGCTAAGAAAAAGGGAGCAACGATCATTGCGATTACAAAGCTTGGCAAGTCTCCGTTATTTAAGGAAGCTGATATCAAGCTTTGCACACCTGATATGGAACAAGATATTCGAATAGGAAGTATAGCCTCTAAAATGGCACAACAAAATATAATCGATTCATTATATGTCATATGCTTTAATCGAATCGGTAATAAAGTATCTAGTAAACTTCATGAGTATAGTGAAGAAGCAGGAAAATTAAGAAGGTAATCTGAATCTAGTCAAGGAAGATAGGTAAAAAAAAATTTACTTATCTTCTTTTTTGTTATAGTGATAAGGAAAAAAATGTCAAAATTTGAAAAGAGAAATTTACATTAAATAGTTACAATTACATGTATTATTTTTAAATTTTATATTTTAATTCAATTTTAATAATTCTAAAGTGCTAATTATAAAAACTAGTTAAAAAGATTAATATAAGACTAAAGATAGATGTTATAAAAAAGCAAGTTATAAAAACTGACGAAATTCGACGTACTTTTATGTGGTAAATTAAAAAATTTGTAAAAATATTATGAATTTTGTAAGTATTTGATGAATAAAACCCTCTATAATCCTAAGAATTTTTAGAATATTATTAAAATGTACTTTGAAAATTATTAAGGGGGGCTTATTTTGAACAAGTTTGTAGTAACTAGTTTTGCATCAGTAATGGTTGCCGGAACTTTATTTTCTGGGATTCCATTAAAAACAGCATCATCTGAAAGCTTAAGTAAAGTACATAGTGCATTAGCTAAGCATTCAAAAAGTACTTTAGATTTATCGTTAGTTAATGACGAAAAGTTATTAGCTGCATTAGTTAAACGTGGTGTAGTTTCTGCTAATGCTTCTGAAGCACAGAAACAAGCTGCATTACAAAGTTATTTAGCGGTTAAAGGTCAAGCGGATCAAGTAACAGAAAAAGATCCAATTGCAAGCAAAGTAAAAAAAGCAGATGCTGCTAAACACGGTGAATTTAAAGACTTCAATAATGGCCTATTACACGGAAACGGTAAGAAAAATGGTCAATTAAAAGGTACTCCTGATCCAGTTCAAGAGTCAGCTTCACCAGGTATTCAAAAGAAGGGTAAACTTTTAACATTAATGGTAGAGTTTTCTGATCTACCTCATAACAATATTAAGAAGAATGAAACAGACAACTGGTACCCAGATTTTACTCAACAACACTATGAAGATATGATTTTTGGTAAAAATGGTGTGAAAGGTCCAAATGGAGAAAATTTCCTTTCACAAAAACAATATTATGAACAACAATCTGGTGGAACTTATACAGTTGATGGTAAAGCATATGGCTGGTTAAAAGTACCAGGAACTGCAGCATATTACGGAAAAGATTCTAAAACTGGACATGATAACGTAACACCAGGTGGATCAAAACAATTAGTAATTGATGCTTATGCTGCTGCAAAAGCTGCAGGCGTTCCTTTACAAGATTACGATTTAGAAGATCCACATGATTTAGATGGAGACGGTAACTATTGGGAGCCAGATGGTTTAGTTGATCACCTTCAAATCATCCACTCAGGTATGGGACAAGAAGCTGGCGGTGGAGCACAAGGAGACAATGCAATTTGGTCTCACCGTTCTGCTAAATTTGTAGATCCAGATGGACTTGGTAGTGGCTTACCAGGATTCTATGACTATACAATGATGCCAGAAGACGGTGCAACAGGTGTATTTGCACACGAATATGGTCATGATTTAGGATTACCAGATGAGTATGATACAATTTACTCTGGTGCTGGTGAAGCTGTTGAATATTGGTCAATCATGTCAGCTGGTTCTTGGGCAGGAACAATTCCTGGAACAGAGCCAACAGGTTTCTCTCCTTGGGCAAAATCATATTTCCAATCAACTTTAGGTGGAAAATGGACTAACCCAACTGTAGTAAATTGGGAAGATGTATCGACAAAAGGTACTCAATTCTTATTAGATCAAGCAAATTCACCACTTGGCCAAAACAACCAAGCTGTTCAAGTGAATTTACCGAAAAAAGTTTTACCAGTCAATAAACCGGCTGCTGGCACTTATGAATACTGGGGTGGACAAGCAGACGAAATGGATAACAGCATGGTAACGAATGTAGATTTAACAGGAAAATCTTCAGCAACATTAACTTTTGACGCTTGGTACGATATGGAAGAACAATGGGATTTCGCATTTGTTCAAGTTTCAACTGATAATGGTGCAACTTGGAAATCATTAGGAAACACTCACACTAGAAGTGATGTTGTAGCTGAAGGATATCCAACAATCTTAAATTCAATGCCTGGTTTCACTGGAAAATCAAATGGATGGGAAGCACAAAGCTTTGATTTATCAGCATATAAAGGTAAGAAAATTCAGCTTCGCTTACGTTCTGCAACTGACTGGGGTACTTCAAATATTGGATTCTTTGCTGATAATATTAAAGTAGTAGCAGATGGTGCAACAATTGTTGATGATGGTGCTGAAAATGCAACTTCTCCTTTCACATTAAAAGGATTTTCAAAATTCGATGGAAATAAATATGCAAATCATTACTACTTATTAGAGTGGCGTAACCATAAAGGTGCTGACGAAGGTTTAGCTCATATTAAACGCGGAAACTCTTTAATGAGCTACGATGGCGGTTTAGTAGTATGGTATGTTGATGATAGCTTTACAGAAAACTGGTCAGGTATTCACCCAGGTGATGGATTCTTAGGTGTTGTTGATGCTCACGACGATACGAATTTATTATGGAACTATGGCGCTGAAGCAAGTTCTCGTTTCCATGTAGCGGATGCAGCATTCGGACTAAATCCGACATCAGGTTATAACATTGCTTATTCTACAGGAGAAAAACTGAATTCTCCAAGTCAAGAAGGCATCTCTTTATTTAATGATAGCAAAGACTATAATAATGCATTCTTACCAGATGCTGGTCGTAACATCGGACACTATGGTTTAAAAGTTCGTGTTAATGGTCAATCTACTGACAAATCAGTTGGATCAATCGTAGTTTATAAATAATAATGAACTTAAGAAAGGCAACTTAATGTTGTCTTTCTTTTTTGTTTTTAAGTGATTAATAGGAAACCACTAGACAAACTAAGAATATATTACTTTAATATGAAATATAATTTCGTGTATATAATGGATTGTGTTGACTTTTTATTTCGAAAGTTTAAAATGATAACCAAATAGTATAAATCTAATAGTAGGAAGTAGGAAAGACTATGCTAGGTATATCAATCTATTTATCTGAAAAAAATATTGAGAAGAATAAAAAATATATCGAAATAGCTAAAAAAAATGGATTTCATTCAATATTTACGTCATTACACATACCAGAGGATGACCCTTCGACTTATAAAACACTTCTTCAATTACTTGGTAAAGATGCGATGAAAAATGGAATGGAGCTTATGGCAGATATTTCAGCAAAGTCACTTACACATTTAGGGTTAGATTACTCAAACGTCAGCGAATTACAAAAATGGGGTGTTACTGGACTACGAGTAGATTACGGATTAGATGAAAAACAAATAGCAGATCTTTCTAAAGAAATGAAAATTGCTCTTAATGCTAGTACACTTACGCCTGCATTTTTAGATGAATTGCTGAAATACGGATTACAAACTAAAAATGTAGAGGCTTGGCATAATTTTTATCCCCGCCCAGAAACCGGATTAGCAACAACTTATTTAATCGAAAAAAACAAATGGTTAAAAAACTCTGGTATTTCAACAATGGCATTTATTCCAGGAAATGATGAAATGAGAGGACCACTATTTAAAGGACTCCCAACATTAGAAAAACATCGTGGAATTAATCCTCTGCTAGCTTACTTAGACCTAACTCAAAACTGTTACATTGATAAAGTTTTAGTTGGTGATATTAGCATAAAAATAGATACGATGGAAGCTCTTTCAAAAACAAAGGATTTTATTGAATTAAGATATAGACCGTATACACAAGAGGAAGAAACCCTTTCCATTGTGGAGCAAGTCCACACCAATCGCGAAGACCCTGCACGCGATTGTATTCGATCAATGGAATCTAGATTATACGGTAGCTTTGGCGAGAAAAGTCTAAAACCAGTAAATACGATCATAAGAAACAGGGGTTCTATTACTATCGATAATGAATTATATGGCAGATATGGAGGAGAGCTACAAATTATGCTTACTAATCTACCAAGCGATGAGAAAGTAAATGTAATAGGGATTATTGAAGACGATCTATCGTTATTACAATATATTGGAGCGGGTAAGAAGTTTAAGTTAAAGCGTGTTTAAAACACGCTTCTTTTTGTATGGTTAGACTGAACTATTTAGAAACGGTATGATAAAGATACTTACAAAATATTAGTTCGAATGGTCGTGGAAAAATGGACGATAAGTATTATGATAACTTACTGAATATAAAAACAGAGGGAGAGCAAAAAGGATTTAATGAATCTTTTCATTATCATCGATATGAGCCAACACCTTATAGCGCTTTACAACAACTATTTAAACAATACATGCCCTCAAGCAATGACCGAATAGTTGATTTTGGATGCGGTAAAGGAAGATTAAATTTCTATATAAATAGTTTATTTAATGCTACTGTTGTTGGAATTGAAATGAATGAAAAATATTATAACCAGGCTGTTGAGAATAAAAAGAATTACATAAAGAAATCAAAGGTGAATGAAGACAAGATTCTGTTTTATTGCTGCTTGGCTGAAGATTATCAAATTAATCCATTAGATAATTGTTTCTATTTTTTTA
This sequence comes from Gottfriedia luciferensis, assembly GCF_001712755.1. Taxonomy (GTDB): domain Bacteria; phylum Bacillota; class Bacilli; order Bacillales; family Bacillaceae_G; genus Gottfriedia; species Gottfriedia luciferensis_B. The sequence continues at coordinate 60,639 of NZ_MDKC01000036.1, read as the reverse complement.
ATCCATTTTCAATCCAAATTTTTATGAATATCGTAAATAATATTTTAATTTCAGTTGAGCAAACAAAAAGAAATGTTGAAATCATTTTGTATTATAGTTCGGATGATTATATTTATTTTTTAGAAAACCAGACTGCTTTTGAATTAAAACAAGAGATTCTATTAGCAGATGCTTATATGAAAAATCAAAATGAAAGATTTTTAGTCTATCGTTTAAATTACTAATTTTATAAGATTCAAGGATTTATTGGTCTTTATATAGAATTTTTTTAAGTGTTTAAGAGTAAATTTAATAGTCGGAAGGAAGATTTCAATTTGAAAAACATTAATCCTTTTATAGAATCGTTTAAAAATACAAACAAACAATTAGTGGGTAATGGATTTAGAAATATTCAAGTACTAAGGGATGCTCTAAATGACTTCAATGGTAGTGAAGAAAGCGATCTTTATGGAGCAGGGAATTTTATTGAAGATTTTCAAGAAAAAATGGCAGAGTTTTTAGGTAAAGAATCATCAGTGTTTTTTCCTAGCGGAACAATGGCTCAGCAAATCGCATTAAGAATTTGGTGTGATCAAAAAGGAATTAATAAAGTTGCTTATCATCCTTTATCACATTTAGAAATTCATGAAGAAGATGGTTTGAAAAAACTACATAATATACAGCCTATTTTACTAGCAGATAAAAGTCGTGTTATTGAGTTAGAGGATGTTTTAGCAATGGATGAGGAAATCTCTTGTTTATTACTAGAATTACCACAACGAGAAATTGGTGGACAACTACCATCATATGAAACACTAGAATCAATTTCTTCATACTGCCGTGAAAAGGGAATTAAATTGCATTTAGATGGTGCTAGATTAATGGAAATTCTCCCATACTATAAGAAGACAGCTTCTGAATTATGTAGCTTATTTGATAGTGTTTATATGTCATTTTATAAAGGCATCGGGGGAGTAGCGGGAGCAATTCTTGCTGGTGACCGAGATTTTATCGGCGAATCGAAAGTTTGGAAAAGAAGACATGGAGGAGATTTAATTAGTCTTTATCCTTACATAATAAGTGCAAATTATTATTTTGATCAAAGAGCAAATAAGATGGGGCAATACTATGAAGATGCAGTAGAGTTAGCCAAATTCTTTAATAGTTGCCAAGCAATCAACACTGTACCAACTATTCCTGTTTCTAATATGTTTCATGTCCATTTTAATGCTCCGATTGAACAGGTTAAAATCATACTACAATCTATTCATGAAGAAACAAAAATTGGTATTACTGGTAACTTAAGACCAGTTAATGAGGAAGTTTGTTATTGCGAGATTAGTATTGGAGATTTATATTCAACAATCTCTAAAGAGGATCTTCACAGTATTTTTAACAAATTAAACGAAGAAATGAAATCACTATAAACTAAGATTGTTTAAGCAATGAATTTTTAATATAAATGAAAAGGGAGTTGACTTTAATGCAAAAAATTACAACGTTTTTAATGTTTGAAGGACAAGCAGAAGAAGCAATGAATTTTTATATGTCACTTTTTAACGATTCAGAGGTTGTGAATATTAAGCGTTATGGAGCAGATATGGGTGAGTTTGAAGGGAAAGTAATACATGCTACTTTCACATTAAACGGCCAACAATTTATGTGCATTGATAGTACCGTTAAACATAAATTTACGTTTACACCAGCTGTTTCATTATATGTGACTTGTGAAACAAATGAAGAAATTGAAAATGCATACAAACAATTAAGTCAAGACGGTGAAGTATTAATGCCTTTGCAATCATATCCATTCAGTGAAAAGTTTGTATGGGTGAATGATAAATATGGTGTATCTTGGCAATTAACCCTCGCAAAAAAATAATAAAGAACTGTATGAAAAATCGTGTTGGAAACAGTGACACGATTTTTTTTATTGTCAGTAATCTTATTTTTAACAAATCAACCACTATTTTTTTATAATATCAAGTTTAAAATAAGAAGATTTATTGCAAACTTTTACTATATGAATTTTTATAAAGGTGAGATTTTAACGATATGAATGAAGTAAATATGATTTCTGAAAAAGAATTTGACGAGCAATTAATTAATAAATATGCAAGTTTAATGGCATTAGGTAATGGTTACTTAGGTTTAAGATCTTGTCATGAAGAAGACTATGAAGGACAAACTAGGGGGATGTATATAGCAGGAATCTATAATCAGTTATCTCCAAGTCAAACGACAAAGATTGTGAATCTTCCAGATCTAATTGGAATGGAAATTGAAATAAATGGTGATATTTTTTCGAATGCAACTGGTCAATTTACATTTTATGATCGAAAATTAAATATGATGACCGGCGAATTAATAAGAGAGTTAATTTGGAAGAATAATGATGGAAATCGATTCCACTTTTTGTTTCAGCGTTTTGTTTCAAAGGATGATTTACATTTACTTGCTTCAAAAATTACTGTCACAGCTTTAGATTGTAATGCCAAGATTAAAATAAAAACAGGTATTAATGCGGAGTGTGTCAGTCAACAAAAGAATGAACTTACAGAAGAATTAGTAAGAATCATGGATAATAGAATTATGCATGGTGTTTATCAAACTACAGAGACTAAACATAAAATTGCTATCGCAACATGCTGTGTAACTCCTGATGAGAGTGAAGTTTCATATTTTACGTTGAATAATCAACTTCTAGCCTCGATTACACAAGATCTCGTAGTTGACCGAACTGTTGAGTTTTCAAAGATTAGCTCAGTTTATACCTCTAATGATATGTTACGGGAAGAACCTTCTGCTGCTAGTGTTAATACTGTACAGAAATATTTATCAGAGGGTTATGATAATTTAAGAAATAGTACGACTATCAAATGGCAGGATTTTTGGAAGCAAAAAAGAGTGGTCATTAATTCAAAGGATCAAGCAGATCAATTAGCACTAGATTTTTCTTTGTACCACATTGAAGCAATGACCCCTTGTCATGATGATCGATTGAGTATAGGCGCAAGGGGATTAACTGGTGAGGGCAATAATGGTTTAATATTTTGGGATACAGAGATGTTTATTGCGCCGTTTCACTTATTTACTGAACCAGAGATTGCTAAAAGATTACTAAGATATCGCTATCATCATATTAAAGAAGCAAAAGTGAATGCTTACCAATCAGGTTATGAGGGTACATTATTTCCTTGGGCAAGTGCTTTTTCCGGAAAAGAAGAAACACAAAAAGGTTCAGTGAATAATACAAAACCCGAGATCGTTCAAAGCTCAAATTTAGCAAAATCAAGTGAACATATTGTAGCTGACATTGCATTTGCTGTCGTACAATATTATGAAAATACGCTAGATGAAAGCTTTATGGCCAATGATGGACTTGAACTACTCAAAGAAACTGCTCGCTTTTGGGTGAGTAGGACAACTGATACAAATGGCGATTTAATTATTAAAAATGTCATCGGTCCAGACGAATATACAGATCAAGTTGATAATAATGCTTATACGAATTACATGGCTTTTTATAATGTGCAGAATGCGTTAAATTATATGGGGAAATACAATGATCCTGATGCAGAATTACAGCAAAAATGTACTGATTTTTTAAAACGATTATATTTACCAAGCCAAAATGATGAAAATGTCATCCCACAAGATGATACATTTTTAAGTAAACCCGAGATTGACTTAACGGAATACAGACAATCCATTGCAAGTCGGGATATTCTATTAGATTATTCCCTACAAGATCTATATGAACTACAAGTGTTAAAACAAGCTGACGTTGTCATGTTGCTCTATCTTTTCCCAGATTTGTTCTCAACGGAAATCGCTAAAAAGAATTTAGAGTACTACGAAGAGCGTACTGTTCATGATTCGCCAATAAGTAAAGCAATTCATGCAATTGTTGCTGCAAGATGTGACTACGGAGAAGAGTCTTACCAATTATTTCAAGAAGGATGTTTAATTGATTTAGGACCAAATCCAAATTCATCAGATGATGGAATTCATGCTGCGCCTATGGGAGCAAATTGGCTAGTAGCAATCTTTGGCTTTGCAAATATCACCATGGACATAAATGGTTTAAAAATTGAGCCAAAATTACCTTCAAATTGGAATGAAATGATTTTTCCTTTCACATGGCAAGGAGCAAGACTTGAAATAACAATATCGAAAAAATCAATAACAGTCACAAAGGAATATGGTCCACCAGTATCATTAGAAATTAATGGTGAAACATTTAATTTAACAGATAAAATAAAGGTTTCGCTTTAAGAAGAGAGAAAAAAGGAAAAAACAAAACACAATCTTTTATTGAGATTGTGTTTTGTCAGTTAGTTGAAATAAATTGGAGTTAATTTTGAAAAGTTTGTGCATTATATAGTAGTTTTTGTGGATTTTATTTGTTGATTAAATTGATTGTACTATCTTTTTAAAAAACAAAAAAACAATATAAAATGATTAAATGATAAGTTGATGTTCGAGCTTAATTGACCTATAAATTGACCATTAAACTGCTTTTACTCTAAGTAAAAGTTAATAAATTAGGTTTTTAGTGTAATCTTTTTTTAAAAGAGAAAGGTTGGTTGGAACGGAGGGGTGCTCGACTCCTATGGGATATGCGGGAAGCCTGAGACCCCACAGGAACGAACGTGACGAGGAGGCTCAGGTCTCGCCCCATGGAAAGCGAGCATCCTGTAGTGGAAATCAATCTCACGTGGACTCCTTTTACGAAAATTTGATCATTAATTTTGTTTTTCAACAGCCTGAAAACCCAACCTTTTATAAAGATTGGGTTTTGTTTTTCAAAATCTACTCTTCATACAATTCTAATGGTAAGCCATCGGGATCATGGAAAAATGTAAATCTTTTATTTGTTAACTCGTCAATACGAATTGGTTCTACAAAGACAGCATTTTGTTTTAAGAATTGAATACTTTCTTCTATATTAGTTACAGTAAAGGCTAAATGGCGTAACCCAACCGCTTCTGGATTTGTAAGTCGCTTTGGTGGATTAGGAAATGAAAATAGCTCAATTTGTCCATTTTCTCCAATACTTAGGTCCAATTTATAAGAGTCTCGCTCCTCTCGATAGGTTTCCTTAATTACCTTACAGCCTAATAAATTTATGTAAAAATGCTTAGACGATTCATAATTAGAACAAATTATAGCGATATGATGTATATTCTTAATTTCCATATTAAAACTCCTTATTACGTTGTTGATTTACTAAAACTTTTCCTAGTTTATCATGATTAGTACAATTTGAAAAAAGAATACATTCCATTTAGACAGTATAGTTCATCGTTTTAAGTGGAAAAATGAAATGTGAAACTGTAAAACTGCCAAAAATTCAAAAAAAAAAATGGGAATAATCTCCCATTAAGTTTTAGAAATTTATCTTCTTCTTTTTTTATCATCTTTTGCTAAAACCTGTACTTTCTTAATAACTTCTAGTTCTACAATTACGTGCACATGCTTATCATTTATTTGATTAACTCTTAATACTTTACCTTTTCGACCTTTAATGGAAATAGTATCTCCTTCAGAGGGGACCTTTTTGAGTAGTTGGTTTAATAGTTCAACGTTTTTCTCGATATAATGAACTACAATCATATAGCTTCAACTCCTCTAATCATTCTTATCTTTATACAATATTTAAGATTAAATAAAATAAGAACATATTTAAGCTGATTATTTAAAGGAATAATTTCAGTCATTAGTTGAATGTTTTACTTTTGAAAAATTCTAACAAATCCTTTCTATTTTAAAAGTTATTTAATACAATTTAAGAAAATAACAGATTGTGGGGGAGCCAATGCATAAGAAATTTTTATCAATAATTGTGATAAGTATGCTTTTAGTAGGTTGTAAGCATGGCGAAAAGTCTGTAAAAACAATTAAAAATGATGATAAAAATCCTTCGAATGAACATGTAATTGATAAAGGAGAAATTGATACAATTTATGCTCCTTTAAGTGGATTACCAATAAGTCAGACTAGTGAACAAAGACCTGTTGCAGTTATGGTTAATAATTATTATTTAGCTAGACCTCAAAGTGGATTAAGTAATGCTGATGTTATTTATGAAATTTTAGCAGAGGGAGATATTACAAGATTTCTAGCCATTTTTCAAAGTAATATACCTGAGAAAATAGGTCCTGTAAGAAGTGCGAGAGATTATTACATCAATTTGGCAAATGGTTATCATGCATTATTTATATGCCACGGAAATAGTCCGAAAGCGAAACAAATGATGGATTCAGGAATGATTGATTCATTAAACGGACTGATCTACGACGGAACGTTATTTAAAAGAGATAAAACGAGAAAAGCACCTCACAATTCTTATATTTTGAAAGAGGGTATTGAAAAAGGAGTTGCTCAAAGACATTACTCTTATTCAGAACAAGTTACTCCATTAGATTTTACGCAGAAAGACTTAGTATTTGATAGTTCTTGGAAAAATGCTGGTGAGGTATTTATAAAATACTCTCATGATGCAAGAAATAATGTGACTTACAAGTATTCGAATTCAACTAAACAATTTCTGCGAGTTCAAAATGGAATTGTAGCAAAGGATGCTTTGAACGGGAAAGAGCTTCAAATTAAAAATATTTTAGTCGTAGAAGCGACTCATAAAATTATTGATAGTTATGGTCGCCGTTCAATTGATCTCGAACATGGAGGAAAAGGTTATTATATTGTTGATGGAAAATATATGAATATACAATGGAAGAATGTAGATGGTCGAATCATTCCGTTTACATTAGATGGAACTGAAATAAAACTTTCACCAGGGCAAACTTGGATTAACTTTGTACCATTTTTAAAAGATGTAACAATTAAATAAAGTACATTAAAACAGATAATTTTATATAATTATCTGTTTTTTATTGCTAAAAGAATGAAAAGTGAACAAGCTTAATGAATGTTGAAAGTTGCCCTTTATAAGCTGTAAGTCCTATGTTTGACCAAAAAAAATTACGATGTTACGATAAAAAATATTATCCAATTATATATGGTAGGAAGGGGGCGCAGGGAGTGGCTAGTAAAATTGAAAATATAGGATTAGTAAACGAGCGTTATAAAAATCTAAAATCGGACTGTGAGAGTTGCTTTGGTCTATGCTGTGTCGCATTGCCTTTTGCTGCATCGGCTGATTTTGCAAATGATAAAATTGCAGGCAAACCTTGTCATAATTTACAATCAGACTTTCGTTGCGGAGTTCACAAGAATTTAAGAGAGTTAGGTTTCAAAGGTTGTACTGTTTTTGATTGCTTTGGAGCAGGACAAAAAGTATCTCAAGTAACCTTTAATGGAAAAGACTGGCGACAAAATCCAGAATTGGCTAATGAGATGTATGAAGTATTTCCAATTATGAAGCAACTACATGAAATGCTTTGGTATTTAAATGAAAGTTTGACCATTAATGCTGCAAGTGAGATTCATGATGAAATAAAAACAGTTTTAGAAGAAACTGAAAAATTAACACATATGGACCCTAAACGAATACAAAACTTAGATATCACAGCCCACCGTGCAGAAGTTAGCTCTTTACTATTACGTGCTAGTGAGAAAGCAAGGACTGTGGCTTTGAAAAAATTTAACAACAATAAGAAGCGTCAAAAAGCTACCGGTAGAGCTTTAGATTTTATTGGAGCTAAATTAAGGGATGCAAATTTTATCGGAGCTAACTTAAGAGGGGCCTATCTAATTGCCGCTGATTTAAAGGGAGCGGATTTAAGAGGTTCTGATCTAATCGGAGCAGACTTACGTGATGCAAATTTGAGTGGTGCGGACCTTACAGGAAGTATTTTTCTTACTCAAGCTCAAATTAACTCAGCCAAAGGAGATTATCACACTAGAATACCAGCAACACTTAAAAGACCATCTCATTGGTGAGAAAAAATGAACCATTTTAAAGGTTCATTTTTCAGAGTGTTGAAATATAAAATGGTCAGTAGGGAAAACGGAAATTAAATGCATTTAATAATGATGAAATTATCATTTTTCTGGATGACTTTTCATGGTTTTAAATGTTAATATGTTCGAGCAATTTTATGATTCCAATAACACTAGACATGTTTTTTTCAGAAGTTAAAAAATTATGAGCTTATTCTTAGAAAAACAAATTCATTTGATAAATTTAGTTTAATGTTCGATATTAATAGAACTACAAACTGAATAAAAACTGCTAGATTACTCTAAGTAAAGGCTATTTGATTAGGATTTATTGTATACTTTTTTTGATGAAAAAGTTGATTGGAATGGAGGGGTGCTCGACTCCTATGGGATTAGAGGGAAGGCTAAAGAATCCCGCCCCATGGAAAGCGAGCATCCTGTAATGGAAATCAACATCACTCTACTCCTTTTACGAAAATTTGGTAATTTAATTGACAAAGTTTTTTTCAACAGCGTGTAAAAATGAACCATTTTAAAGGTTCATTTTTTATTATATACATACCAAGAAATCGCAATTAAATAACCGATAAACGGCGATGTTCTATAACCTATAATCGGCACTGGGAAGTTTCCAAAAAAGCTTGAAAGAATACTAATTGAAAAATAAATCCCTAGACTAAATGATAATGGTTTTGCACTGTTTGGCGGAAATAAGAAAAATGGCATTAGTAAAATTAAAAGTGAAATTACTGCTAAGATTAGCCATCCTATTCCCATTTTCTTTACTAAACTTAAAATGTCCTCAACATAAGAAACTGAGGAAAGTTGATCTAAGTGAGACCAGCTTAAAATAATTAAAAGTATAAAAACAATTAAAAAGAGTATTTGAACGCTTTTATTCTTTTTTAAATTTAGTAATAGAAATGAGATAGCGATTGTAAAAGCTGTTAGTTGAGATGCATCAGGTTGAAAAAGTAATAATGCTGTAAAAAATAATGAAAAACCAAAAGTAACCCAAAATGGTTTTGATTTTATTAAGTTTGATAGTTGAATTATTACTAATGGAACGAAAACTAAAGCGATATTAAATCTTATTGGACCAATTGCTATCCAGCGATGTACACCATGTAATCCTTTGTCCAAAAAGGTAAGTAAAAATAATATGAGTATGCATGTAATGACAATGATATTTGTCTTTTTCTTAGTGGATTTCTGATCTCTACACAGTACTAAAAAGGAGATGATTCCTCCAACAATAGCAATTAAAATATTTTGACCGTAAATGGACGGGGACACTTGGTTATTGATCATGGCAAGTACTCCGATTATCAATGCTGGCATTGTTATGACAAGTGGTAATAAGTTTATTTTTTTAAAATTAAGCATCTTGTTCTAAATGGCCTTCCTTTACAATAGTTTTATATTTGTTTAATTAGATTGCGTAGTTTCTCTAACCCTTTAGCTAAATCATTTTCGCTAACTAGTGAGTAACTAATCCGAAATGAAGAAATATCAGTATTGTTGTTAAAACATGCTACACCGGGTAAGAATGAGATATTTTCATGATTAGCTTTTCTTAATAAATTAAAAATATCTACATTGGTTTTATGAAATGTAACCCACAAATTAAAGCCGCCATCAGGTATCCGAAAATTTAATTGATCATTAACAGATGAAAGTATTTCAACACTTGTATCACGCCGAATTTGTAGAGCAATTCGTAGTTTTTCAACGTGACTTCGCATTCGATCGGTTCGTAGAAATGGTAAAATTGCTTTTTGTGTTAGTAAAGGGCTACCCACATCCATTGAAGCTTTAACCGCAAGTAGCCATTCCAGGACCGGTCCATTTGCTAGCATTGCAGCAATTCTAACCCCGGGTGCTAAAGTTTTACTAAATCCTTTAATGTAGATGACATGGTCTAATTGATCGTAATACTTAATTGGGTAATATTGAAATGCTTTTTCGAAATAAATATCACTAAATGAATCGTCTTCAAGAATAAAAAATTGATACTGTTGTGCAAGTTCAATTAATTCTTTTCTACGACCATTACTCATTGAGATTCCAGTTGGATTTTGAAAGGTCGGGTTAACATAAATTAATTTTGGTGTAAATTTAATACACATATCTTCAATTATGTCTGATCGAATTCCTTCTTCATCCATCTCGACAGGTATTATATGAATCCCCTTATTTATAAAAATATCAAGTGCACCACCATAGCATGGACTCTCGACTATAATTGAATCCCCAGGTTTTAATAGTGCTTGTGCTACTAAGTCAATGCCTTGCTGAACTCCGCTTGTAATAATAAGATTTTCAGCTTTAGATCGTATTTTTTGAAATTCATATAAATGTTTAATAATTTCAGTTCTTAATTCAGAATCACCTTGAACAGGTCCGTAGGTTGTTAATATAGAAGCATCTTCTCTTAATAGTTTTTGCATTTCATCCGCTAAAAATTTATTAGGAAGTAGACGTGGATATACAACTGCTTTTGAAAAATCATATTTTAACTGTTCTCTATTTATTAAATATTGGGATCTTACTATATTGATTCCTAAAGTCTGTTGCCAGTTATTACTTGGATCAACTTGGGATGTTTTTTTTACTTTCTTACTAATAAATACTCCTTTACCTGGCATCACAGTGACATAGCCGTTTGTCTCTAACCATTTATAAGCCTTTCTAACAGTTAAAACGCTTATTGAAAGTTCCTCAGCCAATATTCGTAAAGATGGTAATTTTTCGTTAGGTAAAAGTAGTCCACTTTGAATGCTGCCTGCAATTTGAGTGCTTACTTGGAGATAAATCGGAACTGTTGATTTTTTATGGATTTGAATTTTCATAGATCACCACTAGTTTTTTAGTTATAAATTAGTTGAAAAAAGATCAATCGTCAATGGAAAAAGAGCTAACTGTTATATGCTCTATTATACTGTTATACTCCGACTTTAATATAATACTTTTATCAAAGGGGTGATGAAATGATCATTATTAATTATATTTTTATTTGCATGATTTTCGGTACAACTTTTCTAGCAATAAAATTTGGAATTGAGTCGGGCGTTTCGCCTTTATTTTCAGCAGGCATTCGATTTACATTAGCGGGACTGATTGTTATTTTATATTTCCTTCTTAAAGGGGTAAATGTGAAGAAATTTATTTTTTCAAAACGAATTATGTATATTGGATTCTGCTTAACTTTTATGACATTTTCAACATTATATTGGGCTGAGCAGTATATAACATCAGGGTTAGCTGCAGTTTTGTCTGCAACTGGTCCAATGATGATCTTACTTTTCCAATTAAGGAGAAATAATAAGAGAATTGAGGGTAAACAACTATTAGCGTTATTAATTGCTTTTGCAGGTGTAATTTTTGTCTGTTTACCTGGGATAAGTCAGCATGTCTCTTACTTATGGGTTGCTGCTTGTATCGCAGTATTATTAGGAGAAGCTTTTTACGGATTTGGATCCATTTCTTCAAAAGAAATATTAACAGAATACAGTAGTGTATCGCCATTTTTAATCAATGCTTTTCAAATGTTATATGGTGGAATATTTCTACTATTAGTTTCGTTTTTATTAGAAAAGCCGAAAATTGAAAGTTTAAGTTCTTGGGACGCAGTGTGGCCAATATTGTATCTTGTATTTATAGGTTCAATAGGGGGACATGGATTATACAGTTGGTTACTATCTAAAACGAACCCGGTATTCCCCTCAACATGGCTTTATGTATCACCATTAATTGCAAGTGTCTTAGGTTATTTCGTAATGGACGAACCAATCAAACCAATTATGGCGATTGGTGGCATACTAATATTATCTGGTGTATTCATTGCAAATTGGTCAACGTTTTCTATGTATAGAAAGCAAGGAAGACTTTTAAAAAAAGAAGTGAATATTTCAAAGTAATATCATTAATCTTAAACTAAAAAAATAGAAAATCCACATGGAAAATGAATTTATCCTGTGGATTTTCTTACTTTAATTAATTATGATTTTTGAACAAATGCCCATATGTAACCGTCTGGATCTCTTAAGCAAAATTCCTTATAGCCCCATAGCTGAACAGTAGGTTCTGTGATGACTTTTTCTCCATTTGAGAAATCCAATGGCGTCAATTCTTTTTCCAACACACTTTCAAATAGTGGATCGACTTCACTTACAATTAATTGAAAGACTGCATCAGTATTGGATTGCGTATCTTTAGGATGGAGCATTAGCTCGCCATTCCCTGCTTTAAACCAATGCATACCATCATGTCCTCTTAAATATTCAAATCCAACTTTTTCATACCAGCTTTTAGAAGAGTTTGCGTCTTTACAAAAAATAACAATATCTAAAACTCCATTCATTTAATCAGCTCCTTTTATTTACTGTACTAACTATTCTTTGCAGAGCAGATGCTTACCTTTTTTATCATTTAAAAAGTAAAATGAATCACATCTCTAGTATTTTAGTTAAAGAGTTTTCTAATGCCTAGGTTTCCTGCAATCATCTAGTATGTATCGATAACGTCTTAAAGTTATCAAGTAGATTCATATAATATTAACTAATTAATTCTTGCGTCATTATGTGACTAATGGAAAGCCCTTATTCAATTGCTGGTCAATAAAAATAGAGTATGTTTACAAGATTAAATGCAAATTGACAATATTTTTCAGAAATAATATTATATCAAGTCTCGTTATAATGAAATTGTAATTTAATAACTTTAAGAAGATTGGCCGTTTGTAACGATTGGGGCTGAGCAGAAGTAAATTTAATTGGTAGGTGAGAAGAATGAACGCAGCTCTATTTAATGAAATTCAATGTATATGCAAAGAGAAAGGCTGGACAAAAACAGATTTGGCCCAGGAGTCAGGTATACATATTAGTGAAATTAGTCGTATTTTCAATCATAAGCGCTCGCTTACACTAAAGTATTTGGATGCCATTTCAGAAGCTATTGGGTTGGAGGAAGACGCACTTTATTCATATTTTTATGAGGAGTGTTTTAATGAAGACCAAATTTTGGACAAGCGTAAAAGTGTACAGTTTTTATTCAAATGCTTTACTAATGGTTACGAGGAACATTGTCAAAATCTGTTACATCTAATGACAACTGAAAAATCAGTTTCGATTCAAATCGAATATTTGAATTATATTTTTTTTGTCGCAGAAGAGCTTTTTAAAGTTGGTAAAGAAGAAAAAGCCTTGTTATTGTATGAGATTATTATTAAATGTGATTCGAAGGACGTTTTAGAACTGTTGGCAATTAGTTATTATAGGCGTTTTTATATTTTAAGAATGACAGAGGATGGTCAGACCGCATTGACATATGTGTTGGAGTATCTGTATTGCATGCCGAAAAAAGTTAGAATGGAAGCATATTTATGGATCTCTGCATTTTATTATAGACGTGAGCAATGGGAAGAGGTACTTTACTACTCTGAGAGATTAAGGAAATTGGTTAAAAACGGAGAGTATTATGGTAGAGCACTTATGTATAAAAGTTTTGCACTTGCACGCCTGGGGGGCTCTTTAGAAGAAATAATAGAACTTACAGAACAATATGCGGGGGTCAGTGATTATTTTGCTGATTTAGCTATTGGAAATCGACTTGCATCTTATTTGGATTACGGACAACTCGAGTATGTAGATCAATATCTTAGTTGGCTAGAAGATAGAGAAGATGTATATGTTGGATTACCAAAGGTACTTGAAGCATTTATTCGTTTGAATCGATTAGATGACGCTAAAAGAATCTTAGATTTATATAAACATACAATTGAAGAATTGATAATAGATGCCGAACCATGGTTAAAACAGAAGGTGCATTTGGATTTTCGTTATGCATATGCTTTTTATCAGTGTGAAAGCCTACAGCTGCCAAATGGTTTAGATGAATTACTGGATGTAGCCTATACTGCAAATCAAATAGGCAATTTAGAAAGATTCAATAAATGTCTTCTTATATATTGGAGATATAAGGATCATGCGACTTCTGACCAAATAAATAAGTATATACAACTATTAAGTATTAATGGTATTAAGGAGAGCTCTAAGCGCAACTTTGCATAGTTCTATTCTATTTGTTTGAAGAAGAAAAAAATTTTAAAAAAAAACACTATTTGACATAATTTTCAGAAAATAAAATTATATCAAGTTTCATTATAATGAACTTATTAAGAAAAGAAAGTAGGGATAGTAGTTGAAAAAGAAAATGTTTAGGAATGTTACAACATTAGCATTAACAACAGGACTTATCAGTACTACAATGACACCAGGTTCCTTTTCACAACAAGTTCATGCACAAGCAACTTCAAAGGTTGAACAAGTATTAGCAAATCTTACTCCGCAGCAACGTGAGGCAATTAAGCAATTGAAATTAAGTGACAAAGAGGGACTACAATTATCTTCTGAAGTCGATCAAACAAGTGACAAGGTTACTTCTGTCATTGTCGAGTTTAAGGAGAAGCCACAGCAGACTGCGGTTTTAGAGGCAGAATCAGATGGTGTAACGCTATCAGCGGATGATGCAAAAGCAAAGGTGGACGAGTCACATGATACGTTCCAAAAAGATTTAAAAACAATTTTTAGCAGTGAATTAAAGTCAAAGAAAAATCCATATTCTATTAAACGTTCATATAAAAAAGCATTTAATGGGGTCTCTATGACTCTTCCAGCGAACAAAGTAAAATCACTGCTTAAATCTAAAGCAGTAAAAGCTGTTTGGAGTGATATGCAAGTTCAAGTTGAGCCACCTTCAATCAGTGATGTATCAACAACTAAGCAAGCAGCAACTCATACAATGGTTACATTTCCTGGAGTTGAAAAATTACATCAAGAAGGTTTTACAGGCAAGGGAGTAAAAGTTGGTATTCTTGATACTGGTATTGATTACAATCATCCAGATTTAAAAGGGGCATTTAAAGGTGGATACGATTTCGTTGATAATGACAATGACCCAATGGAAACGACATATGCAGATTGGAAAAAATCTGGCCAGCCAGAATTATCTTCTAACGGAGAGGCCTACTATACTGAACACGGAACTCATGTAGCTGGAATTATTGCTGGACAAGCTAAAAATGATGCAGACTTTGCTGTAGAAGGTGTTGCACCAGAAGCTGATCTTTATTCTTATCGTGTACTAGGCCCATATGGATCTGGTTCTACATCAGCTATTTTGGCGGGGATTGATAAAGCAGTGTCAGATGGAATGGATATTATTAATATGTCTCTTGGAGCGAATTACAATGATCCATTATATCCTACGAGTATTGCAGTAAACAATGCTGTTCTTGCAGGGGTAACAGCGATTGTCGCAGCAGGTAACTCTGGGGATCGAATGTATTCACTTGGTGCTCCTGGTAATGCACCTTTAGCAATTACAGTTGGAGCAAGTGACACATCTGTTTCAATTCCGAGTTTTACGGGTGCATTACATTCTTCAACAGGTGATTTACCTGCAGATTTAAAGTTAGCTGCTAAAAGTTTAACTGATAATGTAGGTGATTTTGAAGGACAAACATTACAAATGGTAAATGTATCATTTGGTGGTGAGGCTAGTTATTGGATGGGGGCTGCTGGTAATTCTGATCCAATCGATGTAAAAGGAAAAGTGGTGTTAGCACAAAGAGGTAGTTATGGAATTACTCAAATTATCTCGACAGCTAAAGCGCATGGAGCAAAAGCCGTTGTATTATATGATACACAAGTTCCTTTAGGTGACGTTTACCTTGGAGATGGCTATGGCTTACTTCCAACATTTTTACTAAGTTACGCACAAGGAAGTGCCCTAGCTGCTAAATTGCCTTTAGTTGGGGCATCTAAAGGTACATTTCTTGGCTTCACATTTAGCAATATGAAGCAACAAGTGACAATTGGTGATAAATTAGCGCCTTTTAGCTCACGTGGTCCATCCCGTGTGTTATACGATATTAAACCAGAAGTAACGGCACCTGGGGTATCTGTTTTCTCTACTGTTCCTTCTTATATGCATGGAGTTGATCAAATTGGAAACTATCAATACGCATATGAGCGTTTATCTGGAACGTCAATGGCAACTCCTAATGTTGTCGGTGTAGCAGCATTATTAAAACAAGCTCATCCTGATATGTCACCTTCAGATATTAAAGCAACTTTGATGAACACAGCAGATCCTTTATCTGATAAATACAGTGTATACGAAGTTGGTGCTGGTCGTGTAAACCCATATGATGCTGTTCATGCTCAGACGGAAATTCAAGTAAAAGACAAAACGTCGACTGTAAAAGAAGTAGGAAATTCTATTACAACTCTAGCAGATAAGGGAATCAAACAAATAAAAAACATTACTGGTGCACTAAGCTTTGGTGAACAACCTGTTACTGGTAAAGACTTATCAGATAATCGTTCAATCACGTTATTTAATAAGAGTTCCGTCGATAAAACATATGATGTAAAGGTACAATTCCAAACGTTGGATGCACGATATACAAATGATTCTAGAGCAGATCAAGATGCTTCTGCTAACGGGGTTACATTAGATGTTAAATCTTCTGTAAAAGTAAAACGATATGGCAGTGCAAATATGGATGCGACAATTAATGTTCCTAAAACAGCAAAGCTTGGAACATATGAAGGGTATGTAGTATATACAAACCAAAAGGATCCTAATGATACTTATAAAATTCCATTTGCTATTCATACTGTAAAAGAAGGTATCGACTACTTAACGGGTAATCCACCAGCGTTTACAGTGCCATATGAAGCGGCGAGTAATGCGACAAGATGGTCAATTGGCGTAAACTTCAAATTAAATTCACATATGCGTAATTTTGATTTCTTCCTTGTGGATCCAAAAACAGACAAAGAGTTTGGATTCTTAGGTTCAGCTGATGGAATGGGAGCAGATGAGAAAATTGAGTATTATTTCCGTGGTGTTCTGAATAATGGTCAATACTATCCATTAACTGGTGATTCAGATAACCCAATTGCATATGACCTTAAAGAATTAGATCCAGGATTATATAAAATTAGAATGGTAGGCACAAACGATAAAGGTGAAACTTTCACGGCAGATGCACCGGTTTACAATGGGGTTAAAGAAGCAAAGGTAACAATGAATAATATGAAGGCTGGCGGTATTTACGAAACTACTAATCCAACTGACACGAAAGTTACTGTATCAGGTAATGTATTTGATAAAGAAATAGACGAGATGAAAGCAGCAGGCATTACTGCATCTCAGGCTGACAATAATTTTACTTATTATAATCCTAATAATTCTCAGGAAAAAAGCATTTCACTAGACTCACAAGGTAATTTCAACGCTGAAATACCATTAAGTACATCTGGTCCAGTTGTTAATGCTATTACTGAGTACGATTTCTCAGATTATACTAAATCAACTGTAAGAAATTACGGTAGTTTTATTGATGCATATTTTGTTAGAAAAGGAACTGCATACACAACTGCTATTGCTGACAAGCAACGTATAAATATGGGTGAATCTACTACATTAACGTTCTCAACAAAAAATGTGAAAACAAATGTAAAGAAAGCTGAATTCACTTTCCTTTATCCAAGTCAGTACCTTAATTTAGTGAATGTTCAACCGAACTCGTCATTCAAAGGTAAACTAGATGTACAGTATACAACTGCTCAATTTAATAGTTCATTAACTAAAATGACAATCACTGCGACAGCAACTGGAGATTTAGCAAATGCCGGAATCGCTGGAGACGTATCATTGGTAGACTTAACATTAAAAGCAAAAGACCAATACTACAAAGGACCAATGAACTTCTACAGTGCAACAGGTTCAAGTCGATACTTTAACGCTGTTTATACGAATGTCGATAATACTACTGTGACAACACAAGGAATTCAACCATATTTCTATATTACACCAACCTATTCATTAATGAGAGCACAAGTTCAAGCTGAAGGATTAATGTCGTTAGCTGGAGAACCTATGGCGAAACAAATTGACTTCAATAAAACAGGTTCAAAAATTAGTGTGAAAGACGTAAATGGTAAAGAATACGGTGTATCTGATCCTTTAGGTTACGCTGGCAGTCTAGCACCATCAGCATTTAGAACGAGATTACCAATTACAGATGAAGATTTTACATTAAAAATTGATGTGCCAGGTCACTTTACTTTCTCTAAAGACTTTACAATCGGAGTAAAAGAAGACGGAAAAGTTACAGCTGGATCAAAACCAGTGAATTATGACTATATTCCTGGAGGAGATGTAAATAAAGATAATGTCATTGATGTAAAGGACGCTTTATATATCCAAACTTATTGGGGTACAAATAAACGTGATGCGGACATTAACTATGATGGTGTTGTTGATGCAAAAGATATGCAATATGTAATCAATAACTACCTAATGCAAAATCCATGGAATGACAATTCACCAAAAGCAGCGACAAAGTATAAAGGTGAAACATTAGATAATGTTTTACAAGCACTTGGATTAGAGTAATACAATAACTAGTTAAACGGTAACCTACAAAAGGTTACCGTTTTTTTTATGCTGTAGAAAAAATGAAGATTTTTAAAAAGCTAATTTGTATGATGTGATTGCTATTCTTAGTTTATTTAATTTAACTGGCAATTAAGTAATGATTATTCTAGATCATTTTTATTAAAATTTGAAGATGTTGATTGGAACGGAAGAATACCCGACTCCTATGAGGTATGCGGGAAACCTGAGACCCCCGCAGGAACGATGAGGCTCAGCTCATGCCCCATGGAAAGCGGGAATCCTGAAGTGAAAATCAACTAACAGATTAATTCTTTAAAAACATATAGAAATTTTGGTTCCTAAATTTTAATGAATTATTGATTATTTTACCAAGGAATTGTGAAAAATAACTTGATGCAGAAGAAATTTAATCAATTATACATATACAGTTATATAAGAATAATTTTAAAAGATTAATAAACGTTGTGATACAATGGATTAGTCGTTTTTTGAGTAAATATATGAAACAACCATTATTATTTATAATGATATAAAATAGAAAGTAAGGTAAATATAATGAATAAATTTTCAAGTTTAGGTTTAAGTGAGGAATTAACTGAGTATCTAACTGAATTAGGGATAACAGAGCCTACCCCGATTCAAGAGAAAGCAATTCCAATCGTATTTGAAGGGAAGGATTTAATAGGACAGGCGCAAACAGGAACTGGTAAAACATTTGCATTCTTATTTCCAATCCTTGAAAGAATTAATTTAGAATTACCTCATACACAAGCATTAGTAGTTGCTCCAACAAGAGAGTTGGCTCTTCAAATTACTGCTGAGGCTAAAAGGATTGTTAGTGATGATTTTGGAGTACTTGCTGTGTACGGCGGACAAGATGTTGAACAACAAGCGCGTAAACTAAAAAGTGGTGCACATTTAATCATTGCAACACCTGGTAGACTTTTAGACCATTTAAGAAGAGGAACTATAAATTTAGATAAAGTTGATTTTCTAGTGCTTGATGAAGCAGACCAAATGTTACATATTGGATTTTTACACGAGGTAGAAGATATTATCAATCATACTCCTGTATCGAGACAAACTTTATTATTTTCTGCTACAATGCCAGATCAAATCCAATCACTTGCAAAGCGTTACATGAAAAAGCCAGAAATTATTAAAGTAAAAGCGAAAAGAATTACACTAGATGAAATTGAACAATTAATTATTGAAACAACAGATCGCGGAAAACTTAATGCCTTATTGAATCAAATCAAAGAAGCAGAGCCGTTTCTAGCAATCATTTTTTGTAGAACAAAAAGAAGAGCTAATAAATTAAATGAACAGCTAAAAGGAAAAGGTCTTTTATCTGAAGAACTACACGGAGATTTAACCCAAGGCAAGCGTGAAAAAGTTATGAAATTGTTCCGCGAAGCTAAAATACAATATCTAGTTGCAACAGATGTAGCAGCCAGAGGAATTGATGTCGAAGGTGTTACTCACGTGTTCAACTATGATATACCATTGGATACAGAAAGTTATGTACATCGAATTGGTAGAACAGGACGAGCAGGAGATACTGGTATTGCGATTACATTTGCTACTCCAAAAGATTTTCAAGATATGAGAGTAATTGAAAAAGAACTTAATCTTTCAATTAAGAGAATTGAAATGGAAAGAGGAGAACGTTCAGACAGAGCGGATAGAACAGAAAATGTAGGTAGAGCAGAAAGAACAAGAATTGCAGGTAGGGAAGAAAGAACAAGAAATGCAGGTAGAGCGGAAAGAACAGGAAATGCAGGTAGAGAAGAAAGAACAGGAAATGCAGGTAGAGAAGAAAGAACAAGAAATGCAGGTAGAGCGGAAAGAACAGGAAATGCAGGCAGAGCAGAAAGGACGGGAAATGCAGGCAGAGCAGAAAGAACGGGAAATGCAGGCAGAGCGGAAAGAACAGGAAATGTAGGCAGAGCAGAAAGAACAGGAAATGCAGGCAGAGCAGAAAGAACAGGAAATGCAGGCAGAGCAGAAAGAACAGGAAATGCAGGCAGAGCAGAAAGAACAGGAAATGCAGGCAGAGCAGAAAGAACAGGAAATGCAGGCAGGCCAGAAAGAACAGGAAATGCAGGCAGAGTAGAAAGAACGGGAAATGCAGGTAGAGCGGAAAGAACGGGAAATGCAGGCAGAGCGGAAAGAACAGGAAATGCAGGCAGAGCAGAAAGAACAGGAAATGCAGGCAGAGCAGAAAGAACAGGAAATGCAGGCAGAGCAGAAAGAGCGGGAAATGCAGGCAGAGCGGAAAGAACGGGAAATGCAGGCAGAGCAGAAAGAGCAGGAACTGCAAGCAGGGGAGATAGACTGAGAAATGCCGGTAGAGCGGAAAGACCAGGAAATGCGGGGAATTCTAGAAGAGGCGAAAGAACAGAAAGTGTTGGAAGATCAAGAAGTGCAGGGAAATCAAGAAATGAAGGCAGATCTAGTAGAAGAAGTAGATAAGAAAAACGTGAAGAGTAGGTAGTTAATAGTTGTAGGAATAATCTTATAAAGTGATTTTGGGAAGGTCTTTTCCCTTAAAAATTAAATAAATAGGTGATTTTATGACGCAGAATGGATTTCGAGAGGAAAAAGAAGTACACAATTTAGAGGAATTGAAAGCCCTTATTGAAGAGGCAAAAGAGTTTATTCCGTATGGAAAAGTAGCCAATTATATTCCTGCTCTTGCAAAGGCAAATAAAAAGGATTTATCGTTGGCTGTGTTTTTGCCTGATGGAAGACATTTTGAGGCTGGAAATACGAGCATTCGTTTTACTTTGCAAAGTATTTCGAAGGTAATTTCGCTAGCTTTAGTTTTAATGGATCGTGGCGAAGATTATGTATTTGAGCGAGTAGGGATGGAGCCTACAGGAGATCCGTTTAACTCAATTGCAAAATTAGAAGTTAGGTCTGCTGGAAAGCCGTTAAATCCAATGATTAATGCGGGGGCTTTGGCAGTTACAAGTATGATTAAAGGTCATAGTATAAAAGATCGCTTTCAACGACTTTTAAACTTTATGAGAGTTTTAACAGATAATAAAGATCTTTCTTATTCGAAAGAAGTTGCTACATCTGAATTTGAAACAGCGCACTTGAATAGATCGCTTTGCTACTTTATGAAAGAGCATGGAATTATTACTGAAGATGTTGAATTGTTATTAGATTTATATACAAAACAATGTTCAATCGAAATAAACTGTTTAGAAATGGCGAGAATAGGACTTATTTTCGCGCTTGATGGTTGGGATCCAATTTCTAAAAAGCAGCTTATACCTGAAAAAATCGCAAAGATTTGTAACACTTTTATGGTTACTTGTGGGATGTATAATGCATCGGGTGAGTTTGCGATTAAAGTTGGAATTCCTGCTAAAAGTGGTGTTTCTGGCGGTGTTATGGGTGCGGTACCTCGCCGATTTGGAATTGGTGTTTATGGCCCGTCACTTGATGAAAAAGGAAATAGTATAGCCGGTATAAAATTATTAGAGTTACTGGCTTCACGATATAATTTGAGTATTTTTTAAATATAGAGGGCTGTCCATAAGTCAGGTTAATTGACGGGTGGGCAAGCTCTTTTTTATGTTGATGCGGGGTATCTCGTCAGTATTATTCATTTGTGAGGGGGGGACTGCTACTCTTTATAGTAAACTAGCATATTTTTATCGTTTTTTATCCGATTAGAGAATACTTAGAGCGATTTTGCTATTATTCCAGTTGAAATTTAGCTATTTCTGCCTGGTAATTACGTTTTAATACCTGTACTACTATAGGTATTCTTCTAACTTATTTGCGATTCTTGGGATTTTAATTGCAGTTTTGCTATTTTTATTTGCGATTCTCTAATTTTAATTGCAGTTCTGCTGTTATTATTTGCGATTTTCGAAATTTAATTGCAGTTCGCTGTTTATTTGCAGCTATTCCTCATTTAATTGCACAGTTAGCTCCCTTATTTGCGGACTACTATCACTTATTTGCAGTACTGACTTAATTGCAGTTTTATCACGTTCCTCATTTTAGTGATAAAGTCCCAATCCTCTTTTAATTTCTCTCCTTAGTCCTGCTATTCCATAATCAACCACAAATAATGAGGTCTTTAGTTTCCCTTTTTTCGAATATTTTGTGTATAGTAAGGGTAGACGCAAAAAAGGGAGATAGGAAAATGGACTCACTATTATTACTTTTTATTTTAGGAATCGGTGCAGCAGTAGTTGGAACATTAGCAGGTGGCGGGGGATTAATTACACTCCCGATGATGATTTTTCTTGGCATTCCTATTCAAACGGGTATTGCCACAAATAAGTTTGCCTCAGGTCTAGGGTCGTTTAGTAGTATTCTTTATACAATTAAAAAGAAAGATTTTAAGGCTTCAGTCATTTTTCAATTTATATTAGTTTCTTTCATTGGTGGGGGAATTGGTGCATTTGTAACGAGTATGTTAGATGAACATGTAATGAATATTGTGGCATTAGTCTTATTAACTGGTTCATTATGGTTAACTTTTGCAAGTAAAAAGTGGAACTATGAAACTACGAATAAAAGTGGTGTTGAAAAGCAAACATTGCTAGATAGGGGCATTTTGACGGGTATTGGTGTTTATGATGGGGGCTTTGGTCCAGGTTCTTCAACATTTGCAATCTTGTATTTTATTAAAAAAGGGTTTACTTATGTTAATGCAGTTCAGTTGGCTAGAGTATTAAATTTTGGGAGTTGTTTATCAGCATTTATTATATTTTATATGACAGGTCACTTCCAATGGAAAATTGCTGTGACGATGGCTGCTGCTTCAATTGTAGGTAATCAAGTAGGATTAAGATTTGCGGAATTTGTTCCAATGAAGTTAGCTAGAATTCTATTAATTTCAGTTTCTGTTTTATTAATTGTTCAAGTAAGTTTAAAGTTATTTGTATAAAAGAATCAAGGTCTGTGGATGTTTCCGCAGACCTTTTATCATTTTACTTAAAGGTAATTTCTACCACTCAATAGAATAGCTTAATTAATCAATAATTTAAGAGGTGATTGTAGTGAATCTGAAGGAATATCAATGGGTAAAAGAAAATCGTGAAGCATTGTTAAATTTTTGTGGTGAATTAAAGCAAGAGGATTTTACTCGTAAATTAGACGGGTTTGGTTTCCAAAGTGTTAGAGAAACTTTACTACATATGGCTGAATGTTATATTGCATGGGTTGGATCCTTTATATTATTGAAAACGAAAAAGGCAATTACGCCAAAGGAAAACGTTGTAAATCTTAGTCTTGATGATATTAAATCAAGATTTGAACAAGCTGATCTATTCGTGAGTGAATTATTGGATATGAAACTTGATCAATTAAATAAACCAATTGTAAGAAAGATTCCTTGGAGAGATCAAAATGAAGAAATATCTATCACACCGATAAAATTACTAGTACATGCAATCACACATGAATATCATCATAAAGGACAAATTGTCTCGATGGCTCGACAGATGGGGTATATTCCACCTAATACCGATGTTTTAGGTACAGAGGATTAAGGGGGCATAAAATGAATTTGAGGTTGGCAGAAATAAAAGATATTGAGCAGTTAATTAAGATGAGATGGGACTTTACTTTGGAAGATTATGAGACTGGAAGAATTAAAGAGAGCGAATACAATGACTTTTACAGTGAATGTCGTGATTTTTTACTAAATGCAATAAACAGTAAACAGTGGTATATATGGGTTGCTGAAATAGAACATATAATTGTTTCCCATATTTATATTGAACTTATTCAAAAAGTACCCCGACCTGGTAGAGTGACTAATCCTTTTGCTTTCATGACGAATGTATATACATTAAAGGACTATCGAGGGAAGGAGATTGGAGGGAAATTAATCTCCAAAGTGAATAAATGGGTAAGTGAAATGAAGTTCGAATTTGTTATTGTTTGGCCAAGTGAGCAAGGAGTTAATTTTTATAAGCGGAACGGTTATAATCAATGTAATGAAGCAATGGAGTATTTTCCAAATTTAGATAAATAATCTAACTTAATGCATAGGAGAATGATTTATGAATCAATTAGATACAGCTTATATAGACACTCCGTTAGGTACGTTGAGGATCGTTGGAAATGCAAAAGGAGTGTCATATATAGATTTTGTCAAAGAAGACAATGATGATATTCAAAAAATAGTACCTCCTTCTTTAAAGGATGCTGCAAATGAGCTGATTGAATATTTTAATGGATCTAGGAAGGAATTTAGTATTCAATCAATTGCAAAAGGTACTCCTTTTCAAGAAAGTGTGTGGAGGGAACTAGTTAAAATTAAATATGGAGAAACTGCTTCATATGCGGATATTGCTAGTCGTATAGGGAATCCGAAGGCAGTAAGAGCTGTTGCGAATGCAAATGCAAGAAATCCATTAAGTATCATCGTTCCATGCCATCGTATTATTGGGTCAAATGGTAAGCTAACTGGTTATGCTGGTGGACTGTGGAGGAAAGAATGGCTTTTAAATAGAGAGCAGGGAAGAGAGACGTTTAACTTGTAAAAAAAGAGCAGGAATAATGGAAGTGTTAGGAGTGGAAATCACTCCAACTTCATTATTCTTGCTCTTTTTTATTCTTTTTGGTCGTTATCGTTGTTAATGTTTATTTCGATATTTGTTTCAATGTCGTCATCAATAATCTTATCTGCGAATTTTGCTTTTTTCCTTAAATTGATGATCCTAGATATATTAACAATCACTACTTTACAAATTGCATAGGTTGGCACAGCTAAAACCATACCAAGTACACCAGCAAAGTTACCAGCGAATAATAATAATAGAATAATCGTTAAAGGATGAATATTTAACTTTTTCCCCATAATATATGGTGAGATTAAGTTTGAATCAATTTGTTGAACAATTACAATGATTAGTACAACGAATAACGCTAATTTTGGAGAAATTAGAGCCGCAACGATCACTGCAGGAGCTCCACCGATAAACGGGCCAAAGTATGGGATAATATTTGTAATAGCAGCTACTAACGCTAAAATTAGGGCATTATGTAATCCGATAATACTATATCCAATAAATGTTCCAATTCCAACGAAAATACAAACAATCGTTTGACCTTGAATGTAAGATGCTAATGTTTCGCCTGTTTCATTTGCAATATGAATTGCTTCTTTTCTTAAGCTTTGCGGTAAAAAACGCGACATCGCAGCTGGAAACTTATGACCATCTTTGAACATATAGAACAGTATAAATGGAACTGTTAATATGATTAACGTTACATTACTTAAAATATTGAAAAACGCACCAATTCCACCAGTTATGCCACCGATAAATACTAGGGCATAGTCTGCGACTTTCTTTTCTAAATCTTTAATTTCAACGTAATTTTGACTTCCTAACCATTTCTCTAATAGACCAATCTTATTTGTTGCTTCATTTACAATTGTTGGCATATTATTTACTAAATCTTTAAATTGATCAGTTAAGGTTGGGAATACATTAATGATAGATACTACAGCAATTAGGATTAATCCGAGATAGAGAAGAAGAATGCCTATTGAACGAGGCACTTTTTTACGCTCTAAAAAATCAACTATTGGTGCGAATAGGAAATATAGAAAGACTGAAACAAGTATTGGCGCGAATAAAGTACTAACTAAAATGCCAATTGGTTGAAATAAGAATGATATTTTTGTTCCAACGAATAAGACTAAGAATAATAATAGTAATTCGATCGTCCAAAATAATAACTTAGAGTTTTTATACAATTAATATCCTCCCACTATATTTTAATTAAAAAACTATGTATAAATACCATATTATAACAAAAAGAGATGCTTGTAAAAGCATCTCTCGGTGGATAAAATTAAAAATTTAATTGAAGTACATTTTACTGATTTGGTTCAGTTATTGTTTGCATTGTACCTGTTTTATGCTTGTTGCCACTGTAGAAACGGAATAAATCACCGTAAACAATATTATCTGAAAGTGTTAGTTCTTTTTTAGCTTTATCAATTAATAGTTTCGCTTCTTGATCAGGAACTTCTACTTTTTCAGCAGTTAATCGATTATAAAATTCATTAGAGCCAGCTACATAATAATATTTACTTGTAACGAAGCTTCCATCACGGAAAACAATGAATTCCGAATAATCTGGGCTAAATAAATCTTTACCAAATTCAATATCTGATTTTGTATCAACGCCTAACAGATGAAGAATCGTAGGTTTTACATCAATTTGACCAGCAACCTTTGAGATTGTTTGACCTTGTTTTTGCATAGGTAAATGAATAATAAATGGTGTACGTTGTAAATCCATATGGTCATATGGAGTAATTTCGTCTTTACCTAAGAACTGAGCCATTGCACGATTGTGGTTTTCAGAAATACCATAATGATCACCATACATTACAAGAATTGTATTATCATATAGACCTGATTTTTTCAAACCTTCAACAAAGTGTTTAATTGATTCATCCATATATCGTACTGTCGTTACATAACGATCAAGTGTCTCGTCACCAGAATTATATTGATCAATGTATTGATCTTGAGGATCAAGTACGAAAGGATAGTGGTTTGATAAAGTTAAGAATCTAGTATAAAACGGTTGTTTCACTTGTGATAAAAGAGGAAGTGATTGTTGAAAGAAATCTTCATCCTTTAATCCCCAGTTTACCGAGTTTTCATCGGTAATATTATAATCTACTTCATTAAAGTAGCGATCGTAACCTAAAGAAGGGTACATTACATTTCGATTCCAAAAGCTTTTATTATTTGCATGGAATACAGCTGAATAATATCCTTGATCTTTTAAAATTTCAGGTGTAGCCATATATTCGTTATTTGCATGTGTAAAATAGACAGCACCGCGGTCTAATGGATATAAAGAGTTATCAATAATGAACTCCGCATCAGATGTTTTTCCTTGGCCGGTTTGGTGATAGAAGTGGTCAAAATAATAACTTTCTTTAATGTATTTATTTAAAAATGGAGTTATTTCTTTCCCATTAACCTTTGCGCCAATTGTGAAATTTTGCATTGATTCTAAAGAAATAACAATAACATTTTTTCCTTTATATTTACCGAAAAGCTTGGCATTTGCTTTTGCGCCGTTACTATTTACATAGTTTTCAATTTCAGTTAATTTACTGCTATCCGCAAAGGCCTTTTGTGTTGAAGTCTTTGTTTGAAGTGATAAATCATAACCTTGGTACACATATAATCCAAGATTTTTTACAAGCATTTCACGATCAAACGAACGAGTAAGTAATTCGGGTCTTTCCATTTCAGCTAAACCTAAGTTTAAAACTGCAATTGCAATCGTAATTAAATAGTAAGTTGACTTCATAAATGAAGGTACTCGACCAGTGTTTGAAAATTTAGGAAATTTCTTTGAGATTAAATATAGGATAAGAATATCAATAAACATAAAAAGAATTTTAAAGCTTGCTAGTTCTTTTACGCTTGATCCTAAATCACCCATATTACTAGTTTGGAACAGCACTGGTAATGTTATGAAGTCGTTAAAGAATCCGTAAAATAAAACGTTTCCACATAATAGCAAGGTTAAAATGAAATTAATCAAAAGCGCGATCGTATTACGTTTTTTCCCTTTGAAAAAAAGTGCGATCCCTACAAGGAATAATGAGGATGCCAAAGGGCTAATAAATAATATTACATTTTGAAAGACGGTATCAATTTTTAAATCGAATCCAAACAGAGTAACAATATACGTTTTTAGCCAAACTACTAACGCAACTAGTAATACGAAACGTACACGTGAAAATGTTGCTTTAATTGAAGTAGGCATAGTCCTAATCCCCCTTAAATACAAAACAAACTAGCGGTCATTCACTAGCTTTTCTTTAAATATGCATCTCTCTAAGTCGTCAAAATTTATCGTACTCCGTTTAATTTTAAAAATCAATAGGAAATACGATTTCATTATGTAAATCTGTTCGACAAAATATTCTAACTTCTTATAAAATAAAAAGAAATAGGTTACTAGTAAACCTATTTCTTTTCATCTTATGGACAACTATCTTATTCTATGCTTCTTAATAATAACTTTTTTAACATTGGTTTTAATTGTAGTCTTAAATCTTCTGCATTTGAAGCGATTAAGTAATGGTGCTGATAAATATTTTTCATTAATTGTGAAGTTTCTTCTTGATGTTCTTCTTCCTCAATGAATGTACCGATTACCTCAATTCCAAGTTTTCTAGCTTGTTTAACTGCTTCATGCGTATCGATAATCCCATCTTGGAAATAATCTAATGCTGAAGGTTCGCCGTCTGTAAATACGAGTAAAAACTTATGCTTTTCCGAACGTTTAGCTAGTTCTTCTGAAACAATTCGAATCATTAAGCCGTCACGATTGTCCTCTTCTTCTTGAAGCTGCATGATATTTGGACCTACAGAAGGTGATAAAGAGCTTGAAAACGGAATGACTTGATGTAAAATATTTGGTTTGTTTTCTTTTGTAGCATTTGAAGCATCCTCCCAAAAGCCGCTAATGCTATGAGAGATTTTTAATTGTTTTAATGTTTCATGGAATAAAATGACGCTTTTTTTCACTTCATCCATTTTATTAAACATCGATCCCGAGCAATCTACTAGTAAGTAAAATACAGCATCTAATTCTTTCGATTCAGTTTGTTTTTTATAAAACATTTTAGGATTTTCATCTGTGAAAAGTCGAATCCATTTTTTATTTAACCTACCATAGTATTTATCAGTAGGTGCATTTTGTTTATTTTCTAATGATTTTTCAATCGTTTTTCTTAGTTCTTTAACATCTTTAGATACCATTGAAGACAATGTAGAATACTGTTTCTTTTCAGTAACTGTTTGCCCAATTGCTTCTTTATATTTAATAGAAACATTACTATTGTATTTACCAAAAGGATTTTGCTGCGCAGAGGATGAATTCGTAGCCTCATATGAATCAGTTTGTTTTGACTTTTTATTCTCTCCTTGTTTAGAGGAACCAAATGCATTTGCAATTGCCTGATCGCCGGCCTCTTCTTCTCGTGCAAAATTTGCTTTAATAGAAGTTTTTGTACCACTTTCAACTTCAAATCGTAAAAAATTATCATCTGTTTCATTATTTTTACTTTCTCTATGCCAGGTTGATAATCTTTCATCTTCGCTATTTCTTTCATCAAGACCCTCTTGTTGGTCGTCATTTTGAAGCTCTTTTACCTTACTATTACATGAAGCTAATTCGTTAATTTTATTTAACGGTAAATAGCCAAAATATGTGTGAATCATATCTTCCTTATATAGTGAGAGTAATCTCTGCTGCACTCTAAATACAATAGAAGAAATATCACTTGTTTTCTTAGCTTCAAACGCTTGGAAGAGGATGGGTAAAATATCCTCTAGTTGTTCATTCGTTTGATAAGTTAATTGAGTAGAAGTAAGTGAAAGATAAATTAAACAAAACAACTGATCTAATTGGAAATTACGCATTTCATTTGCTTTGAATTGTGATTGAAAATAATGTCTATATATTTTTTTTCTCGTAGAAAATAATTGTCTTGTACCTGGCCTTTGATGAATAATCAACTCTTCAAGTCGGATATCCTCAAGAAGGACAAACAATTGTGTGAAAAAACTTTTTAAATGAGTTTCTTGTAATTCCTTTAGTGTATCTTTGAATTCACTAAAATCTGAGTAATGTTTGTTACCTAAAGCTTTTAAGTAAACATCTGATTTCAAACCTTGTAACTGTGTACTATGCTCTTGTGTATCCCAAAAATGACTTACAGTAAATTTTTGTTCTTCATCGTCGTAATACGCTTGAAAATCAAATTCTAAAAATGAACTACGATCTTTCGAAAGAGAAATTGATAAATTTTCCATTTGAAGAAAAGTAGAAGCGTCGATTTTTTTATTGTTAAAAATGATTTGTTTCATATGTTAATCATCACTCATTTCAAGAAAGAAAATAACTTTCAGCTAGTTCTCTAACAGTCTCGCGCTCAATGTCATCACTTAATTTAGCGATAATTGTGCGTTCAATTGCTCGAAGCACTGGTATATGAACAGATAAATCACATGCGTCAAGAACACCGCGAATACTTGCTGCATCTTCACTAATTCTGCCTTCACTTGCTAATGGAATTAAATCACTTGAAAAGTTTGTGAATTTCTTCAGTAGTTCTTCATCTTTTAGCTCAGATTCATCTTTTAATAACTGAAGTAATGATTCCCCGTTAATATATGGAACATCTATGATAATGAAGCGATTTTTTAAAGCTTCATTTAATTCGCTTGTTCCTACATATCCTTCATTTATTGCGGCGATTACTCTAAAGTTTTCGTCACCTTTTACTACTTCTTGAGTAAATGGATTTGTAATCATTTTTCGATAATCAAGTGCACCATGTAGTAATGGTAATGTTTCTGGTTTAGCCATGTTAATTTCGTCAATATATAAAATATGACCTTTTTTCATTGCTTTCATTAAAGGTCCATCGATGAATACTACTTCAGATCCGTTCGTATTAGAGGCAATTGTGTTGTATCCAACTATACCTTCTAAATCTAAATCGACTGAACAGTTTATGCTGTGCATCGGTTGATAAAGCAATTTTGAAAGAGTCTCTGCTAAAACCGTTTTACCACTTCCTGTTGGACCTTTTAATAATATATTTTTACCAAGTAGAAGGGCAGTAATAGCATCTTCTAAAATCGTTTTATCTTGAGAAACATATTGTTTTGTTCCGATTAATAATTGCTCTTCTTTTAGAACTTTTTGAATTTGTTCATTATATATTAAATTTAATTTTTCATTAATCGAACTAGAAAGATTTAGTTTTGTATTCATAAATTACTCCTTTATATAAACATTGTTCAATTGGACTATTCATTTGTGTATTAACCATAGTATTATCGCATATTTGAATTGTGAATGTCTTGTCCACATATTTTTAAGATTTTGCTAATACAGTTACTATCTTTTGAGTATAACAGTTTGTCGTTTAACAGGAAAGTTTTCAGAGTGAATTACTATATATATGAAGCAACTGTAATTTAGTGGAAAGAATTAAGTGTTTATATGAGTTAACTTTTTAACCACTTTGTTCAATGTTTCACAATATGTTCATAATACAAAGGATTGTTTCGGTTCATCGTATGTTAAATTAGATATGTAATCTGTTATATACTTAATTAACTTTCTGTATTATATGCAGAAGAGGAGGAGTAATACGATGGAACAATGGAGACAATTTGAAACTGGACGATGGGAACAAACGATTGATGTAAGGGACTTTATTCAAAAAAATGTTAAATCTTATGTTGGGGATGACTCTTTTCTTTTAGGCCCAACAGATGCAACTAACAAACTATGGGATCTAGTACTTAAATTATCTAAAGAAGAACGCGAAAATGGCGGAGTTTTAGATATGGATACGAAAATTGTATCTACGATTACTTCACACGAACCAGGATACTTAGAGAAAGAATTAGAGCAAATTGTTGGATTCCAAACAGATAAACCGTTTAAAAGATCATTACAACCATTTGGTGGAATTCGAATGGCTGAAGCATCATGCGAGTCTTATGGATATAAGGTTGATGATGAAATAAGTAAAATATTTACAGAATATCGAAAAACACATAATCAAGGCGTATTTGATGCCTATACATCAGAAATGAAAGCAGCAAGACGTTCGGGTGTGATTACTGGTCTACCTGATGCTTACGGTCGTGGAAGAATTATTGGTGATTATAGAAGGGTAGCGTTATATGGTGTAGATCGACTGATCAACGATAAAATTGATACTTTAAATAAAACAACAAGTGTTATGTCAGAAGAAGTAATAAGGGATCGTGAAGAACTAAATGAACAAATCCGTGCATTAAATGAATTAAAACAAATGGCAACAAAACATGGGTTTGATATTGCTAGACCTGCGACAAACGCAAAAGAAGCTTTCCAATGGTTATATTTTGGCTATTTAGCAGCAATAAAAGAACAAAATGGAGCAGCTATGAGCTTAGGGCGAGTTTCAACATTTTTGGATATTTATATAGAAAGAGATCTTGAAGAATGTACTTTAACTGAACAAGACGCACAAGAATTAGTCGATCATTTTGTAATGAAACTGAGATTAGTCAAGTTTGCTCGTACGCCTGATTATAATGAATTATTTTCTGGCGATCCTACTTGGGTAACAGAGTCAATCGGTGGAATAGGAATAGATGGTCGTCCACTTGTAACAAAGAACTCATTCCGTTTTTTAAATACTTTAGATAACCTAGGACCAGCTCCAGAACCTAACTTAACTGTCCTTTGGTCATCAAAACTACCAGTCGGATTTAAACAATATTGCGCAAAAATGTCAATTAAAACTAGCTCAATTCAATATGAAAATGATGATATCATGCGTCCGGAATATGGTGATGATTATGGCATTGCATGTTGCGTTTCCGCTATGACAATCGGTAAGCAAATGCAATTCTTTGGTGCACGTGCAAATCTTGCTAAAGCATTGTTATATGCGATTAATGGTGGTAAAGATGAAAAGTCAAAAGCTCAGGTAGCACCTATGTATGCTCCAATTACATCTGAGTATCTTGACTATGAAGAAGTAAAAATTAAGTTCGACGTTTTATTAGATTGGTTAGCAGGCTTATATGTTAACACATTAAATTGTATCCACTTTATGCATGATAAATATAGCTATGAACGAATTGAAATGGCGTTACATGATGCAAATATAAAACGTACAATGGCAACAGGTATTGCAGGATTATCAGTTTGTGCTGATTCATTATCAGCTATCAAGCATGCAAATGTTAAAACAATTCGCGATGAGAATGGAATCGTTGTTGATTTTGAAATTGAGGGAGAGTATCCAAAATACGGGAACAACAATGATCTTGTAGATGATATTGCTGTAGAACTTGTTGAAAGCTTTATGGCAAAAGTAAGAAAGCATAAAACATATCGTAATTCAATTCATACAACATCAGTGTTAACGATTACGTCTAATGTTGTTTATGGTAAAAAGACGGGTAATACACCAGACGGAAGAAAAGCAGGTGAACCATTTGCTCCGGGTGCCAATCCGTTACATGGACGAGATACAAATGGAGCGCTAGCATCATTAAGTTCTGTAGCGAAATTACCTTACGAGGATGCACAAGATGGAATTTCAAATACTTTTTCAATCGTTCCAAAAGCTTTAGGTAAGGACGAGAGTACACAAATATTAAACTTAGTAGCAATGTTAGATGGATATACGGAAAAAGGTGGCCATCACTTAAACGTAAATGTGTTCAATCGAGAAACATTAATGGATGCGATGGAACATCCTGAAGAATATCCGCAATTAACGATAAGAGTCTCAGGTTATGCAGTTAACTTCATAAAACTAACTAGGGAACAACAAATTGACGTAATAAATAGAACTTTCCACGGTTCTATGTAAAAATCACTGTGTTTAAAGCCTAGTGGGGGACATACTTCTCTAGGCTTTAATGTTTTTTGGTAAGTAAGGAAAAAATTAGTTCAGAGGAGAATGACAATGGTTTCAGGAAATATACATTCAATAGAAACTTGTGGAACTGTCGATGGACCAGGTCTTAGATATGTAATCTTTACTCAAGGATGTTTATTAAGATGTCAATATTGTCATAACGCAGATACGTGGAAAATTGGAGCAGGTAAAGAAATGTCAGTTGATCAAGTAATAAAGGATATCAAGACCTATATCCCATTTATGAGATCATCTGGAGGTGGGGTTACGGTTAGTGGTGGAGAACCATTATTACAATTAGACTTTCTATTAGAACTGTTTAAATCTTGTAGAAAAAATGGGATTCATACAACGATTGATACATCTGGTGGATGTTTCAGTACTGATCCAAACTTTCTATTAAAATTAGACGAAGTATTAGAATACACTGATTTAGTTTTATTAGATTTAAAGCATTTTGATGGAAAAAAACATATAAAACTTACGGGAAAATCAAATGAGCAGATTAAATGCTTTGCTAAATACTTGGACAATAGAAATATCCCGGTTTGGATTAGACATGTATTAGTTCCTGGAATCACCGACTCTGAAGTTGATCTAATAAAACTAGGTGGCTTTATAAAGACTTTAAGTAACGTGGAAAAAGTAGAAATTTTACCATATCATCAATTAGGAGTTTATAAATGGGAAGCATTAGGATTAAAATATCCTTTAAAAGATATTCAACCACCATCAAATGAAAGTGTAAATCATGCTTATCAACTATTAACTCAAATGAAAGAATTACAAACTTGTTAATAAAACTAATTACTTTGAACTGTCCTTTTTATGTTAGTAGGCGTCTAACATTTAAAGGACAGTTTATTTTATTAGCTTTTTAAGATTATTTAGACGATTGACTAAAATAAATTTGAGGTTAGTGAATATAATGAAAAATAGTCATTTTTAGTTTCTTATTTTAAAGGGTGAATTTTAATGAAGGAGTTTCGATTTTCTTGGTATGTTTTAATAGATGATCAGAATGGAATCGAAGGGGGATCTTTTGTTCGAGGAGAAAAAATTGAAGATGAAATGCATCGAATAAAGGAAAAACTTAGTAAGGAATATTATGTTAGACCGTCCTCGGTTTATATTATTGAATCAAGTGAAATTTAAATAAGATATTGTAAATTTTGCAAGATAGTTATACGGAGCATTACTCGTTATAAAATTATTCTAGAAAAACAAAAAAGGCTTCCTAAGAAAGCCTTTTTGAATAAAATTATTTGCCTATGCCATTAAAATTAGTATAACCTGCAGCACGATCAGCTCTTTTAAATTCTTTTGCATATAATACTTCTTGAGTAGAACTTAAATTACGTCTCGTTTTATCTTTTCGTTTATCCACAAAAAACACCTCGCTAAGTTATAAAATCCTTAGTAAGTCTCTCCATTTTTTGTGGCTGATATACTTAATTATGCTTCTTTTAAATGTGTAACTTCATGTTGTTGGTAATCTTCACGCATTGTATGCAATAAATAATTGTCTTTAGTAATTTCAAATAGATCGTAAATTTCTTCATTTTGATTTATTTCATCATATAGACATTTACGTGATTCATTTGCTAATGATGCGTATGGTAGTTTACTTGCAGCATAAAAAGAACGTTTATTCACTTTACGAATA
This sequence comes from Gottfriedia luciferensis, assembly GCF_001712755.1. GTDB lineage: Bacteria > Bacillota > Bacilli > Bacillales > Bacillaceae_G > Gottfriedia > Gottfriedia luciferensis_B. The sequence goes on along the minus strand of NZ_MDKC01000036.1, from coordinate 25,144 downwards.
CGCATAAAAATAGAGTTGATTCCTAAATCGTGAAATAACTCATGGAAGAAAGCGTCTTTTGCTGGTTTATTATAACCCATTCCGTGAAAAGGTTTGCCTAACCAAGTTCCTAAAAAGCCATATCCATCTTCAATATCATGTAAAGAAATGTTACCAATAGGGTTACCCCACTCATCTAAGATTGTTCTTGATATCATTTTTCCTTGTTCTTCTAGTTCGATTGCTTGTTTTGTGATAAATAAGAATTCTTCGTACGAATTTGCTTTATGGCGCACAAAGGGAAAGACATCAGGATGCACCATAAGTTCAAAAAGTACAGAACAATCTTGTAAATCTCGCTGTTTCAGCATCTCTACTCCTCCTCATAATAAGGGTAGCGAAAGAAGGTTACGCCACCCGCGAAATTTTTGTGAGGACTAAAACAATAAAATTTAAAGTCCTGTGAAGTGCATTAACTATGAATAAATTATGAATAATTTTTTAATGCACCCTAAAATTTCGGGGTGGGAATCGAACCCACTAGGACCAGCGATTTACTGGTGGCTCACCATTTGCCTTTCCCGTTAAAATACTATATAAGAAAAGTGTTTTCACACTTTCTATTTAATTTACCGCAAACGTTCTTACTATACTATAATAAACGATTTTGTTCAAATTGCAAACTAAAATTATTCGATATTTTTATACACAATTCTACCATCTATGACAGTGAGTAATGGTTTAGCCATATAATGAAACGGATGATGGGACCATAATACTACATCACCATCTTTACCAATTTCTAAGCTACCAATTCTATGAGATAAATTAAGATTTTTTGCTGGATTAATCGTAATTGCTTTTAAAGCTTCGAGCTCAGGTAAACCTTCTCGAACTGCTATAGCTGCACATACATTTAAATACTGAATTGGCGTATAAGGGTGGTCAGTTGTAATTGAAACACTTACCCCAATATCAGCAAGAGCTTTGTATGTAGTCCAGGATTTATTTTTTAATTCGATTTTTGAACGTCTAGTTAATGTAGGACCAACAGATACTTGAAGGTTTCGATCCTTTAGATGGTCAATAATTAAATGACCTTCTGTACAATGTTCAATTCGTATATCTAAGTTAAATTCTTCTCCAAAACGTATAGCTGATAAAATATCATCTGCACGATGAGCATGAATTCGTACTGGAATTTCTCTATTTAAAGCTTTAATAATTGGTAAAATTCGAAAGTCATCTGGGTTATGCGAGTTTTTAGCTTCATAGAATGCTTCACGAAGCATTCCCATAATACCCATTCTAGTAATTGATTCTTTATTCCCGTTACTATGAGTTCTTTTTGGATTTTCACCAAAAGCGATTTTCAATCCAGACGGTTCTTGAATAATCATTTTATCGACACTTTTACCATATGTTTTAATTGTACAAGTTGTTCCACCAATTACATTTCCACTACCAGGCATAATATGAGCTGTTGTAATTCCATGTTGGATTGCATCAGTAAAAGCAACATCAAGTGGCAATATTCCATCCATTGATCGAATATGTGGAGTCAATACTTCAATTGTTTCATTCGCATCATTTCCAGCCCAACCAGTTCCTTCGTCATATAGTCCTAAGTGAGTGTGTACATCAATAAAACCTGGAAATAGTGGTTTTCCTGCACATTCTATGACAATTGTTTGATCTTCAATCGAAAAAATCTCAGGTGCAATTTCTTTAATTTTCCCATTTTCAATTAACAAATCATGGTTATATAAAACTTGAGATGTAATGGGAAAAATGGTTGCATTTTTAAATAATAGATTCATGATAAATCCTTTCAAAAACTAATTTAAAGTTAACAGTAAAGCTTCTTTTAAAGTTGGGAATTGAAAGTTATAATTAGTTTGAATGGCTTTAGAAGGAATAACTTTTTGACCTTCTAAAACTAGCATACTCATTTCACCTAGTAATAATTGAAGGGCAAAATTAGGAACTTTCAATAGATTTGGTCGATGTAAAGCTGCTGAAAGGGATCTGCTAAACTCGTTCATTGTTACTGGATTAGGTGACACTAAATTGATTGGCCCTCTAATTTCGTTATTTTTTATCGAATGAAGAATTAGTCCAACAACATCCTTCTCATGAATCCAAGATATCCACTGGGTACCTTTTCCGATTGGACCACCCATAAACAATTTATAAGGCAAAATCATTTTTGGAAGTGCTCCACCATTTAACCCTAAAACAAGACCAAATCTAGCGAGAATAGTCCGAATTCCCAGTTCCTCAGCTTTTCTGGCAACAGTTTCCCATTCTCTTACAGTTGATGCTAAAAAATCATTTGAAATAGGCTTGTCATCTTCATTAAAAGTTATAGATCCCGAGGTTCCATAAAACCCTATTGCGCTAGCATTAATAAAAAGTTTTGGACGATGGGCTTGTCTTTCAAACCATGTAATTAGAATATTTGTAGATTTTATACGACTTTGTAAAATTTTGTCTTTTAATTGTTTAGTCCACCTACCGCTGTTTATTGATTCACCGGCTAAGTTAATGACTACATCAATGGACTCCCCAAAAGAATTCGAGGTTAATTGATCCCAATTAATATAAGTAATAAATGGATTAGATGATGTTCTTATATTTCTTGTGACAATATAACATTGAAATTCATGTCGAATAAATTCATTTATTAATTGAGATCCAATAAACCCTGTACCGCCTGTAAGAAGAATCTTCATCCACGCATCTCCTTAATACATAATATGATATTATTATTTTTATGTGTACATAAAAACAAAATTTATTTTGAGGTAAATTATGTCTATAATAACGAAAATTCAAGTTCAAAAATTAAATAAAGAACGATTTAATATTTATACAGATAGTGGGAATGGTGAAGAGTATTCATTTAGTGTAGATGCTGATACTCTTGTTAAATTTAACATAAAAAAAGGTCAATCATTTGAGCCATTTGAACTAGAAGAGATATTAAATGCCGATCAACTTAGAAAGGCATATCTATCTAGTATTGTTTATTTATCTAGAATGATGAGAACAAAAAAAGAAATAGAACAATATTTAACAAAGCAAGAATTCTTAATTGATACAATCCAAACTACAATTATCCGACTTGTAGAAGAAGGGTATATTAATGAAGAAAAATACGCTGAAAGCTATGTCCGCACGTCTATAAATACGACTTTAAAAGGACCAACAATCATTAAGAATGAACTACTAGCAAAAGGGATTCAAAATTCTGTAATAGAGAAAAGCTTAATTTTATTTTCAAAAGATAAACAAATTCAACATGCTATTTCACTCTGTCAAAAAAAGGTTTCTTCACTTTCGAAGTACTCAACAAATCAAAAAAAGGCAAAGCTTGAAGAACTACTGAGAAGAAAAGGATATTCTGCAAACATCACTTCGATTGCAATTGAAGAAACACAATATGAAAGTGAAGAAGATGATGAATTACAAACTCTTTTAATACATGCTAGAAAAGCGAAAAAGAAATATGATAAATTAAGTGGCTGGGAATATACTCAAAAAATGAAAACAGCATTATTTCGAAAAGGTTTCCCAATTGATTTAATTGAAAAAGCAATTTTAATTTTAGAAGAGGAAGAATACTAAAAAATTGGTTGTCTGTTATTAGCTTGATATAATAAAAATATCTAAATGATTTAGAGGAGACTTAAAATGGAAATTCCAAAACGATATAGTGACTTAACAAAAGATGAATTAGTTCAAGAAATCAGCAATTTGAATCATCAAGCTAGAAAAGCTGAACAAATGGATATGATCAATGAACTTGAAGTAATACTACGTAAAAAAACGATGGCTCAATCATATTTATTAGACGCAAGTCAATTTATTCCTGGCGAGCAATATGAATTAATTGAAGAACCAGGTGTATTATTTATGATCACATATATGAATGGTATTTTTGCTTGGGGTCATAAAAGTACTAGTGAGGAAGAAATAGGAATCCCAATCGCACTATTAAAGAAACCAGGGATGTAAAAACCCTGGTTAAATTTTCTATTCATCACGATTACTTTTTGCCATACGATCTCGCGGATTTGTATTAATGCTCCCATTTGGACGGATAGAAGCATTTTGTGATTTGTAATCTATATTACCATCAATAGCCATATCATGCTTTTGTTTTGAAAAACGTTCACTTTTTGTTGTCATCTTAAAACCCTCCTAGTGATTAAAACGAATTGATGAAACGAACCATCATCAATATGATGACCATTTTGAATTTAGATATGATGATAATAAATGTTTAAAAATTGGAAGGTGTAATTATATGGAGAAATATTTAGAGCAATTAACTGAGCTATTACTAAAAGAAAATAGTCATTTAACATACTCACAAGCAAAAATTTGGGTTGAATGGCTATGGGAAGATTTTGAAGCAACTTATGCTAAAGCTGGAGAATATCATGGAGAAAAAATGTCTAAAAAGGTTGTTCAACAATTTATATTCCAATATGGAAAATATTTGCATGAAACAGATATAAAAATTGCAAAGCCACCAGGATTAGAAATTATAGAAACGAAAGAGAAAGATAATCTTCTTCATTAAAAAAATAACCCTTAGCAAAAAAATTGCTAAGGGTTATTTTTTGTTTTTCATGGTTCCGCTTTTAGTTTTTTCTGTAATTTTTTCTCACTAAAGATCCAGCCAGTGAATGAACTAATAATATTATGTTCATAGTCAAATTTGACTACTGCAACAAATGGGTAGTATGTTTCAGTCCTGTACCTTAAATCGATTAATCTTAATTCTTTATGGTCGTCATGTCCAATCAATTCCCAAATATAAACTGGTGAAAATGCCAGGAATGATTTAACGTTTTCATCCTTAAAGGCTGCTTTTACGTCTTCAATTACTGGTAACGGGATCCTTTTAAATACGTCGTGGATTTTAAAGATTCTTTTCTTTATTTTACCAACGTAATGATGAGAATCTGTACTTGCTACAATATGATAATGAGTGTATTTTATAGAAGGTGAAACATAGACACGTTTTACATCCGGCAATTTTTTTGTGACTGTTTGAATCACGATTTGTTTTTGTCGATATCTAAACGCATAGTAAAAAATCATAATGAAATAGAGCATGACACAGATCGGACCGGCTCTAAAATGAAAAATAACAAAAGGAACTCCAACTAAATGGATTGCAAAAATAATTGGATCGAAAGTATTTATGATACCAAAAGCAATCCAGCGTTTTGAAAAAGGCCTTAGTGCTTGGGTTCCATAAGCATTAAATAAATCAACAAATACGTGTACACTTACTGCTAGGAAAGACCAAAATAAATAGAGTCCAAAGTGTTCTCTATTATTAAATAATGTCATAATGGCAGAAAGTGATAATGTCCATAAAATGACTGCTGGAATTGAATGCGTAATTCCACGATGATGTTTTAAATATTTTGCGTTATTTCTTAATTTTAATATCGTGTCACTGTCTGGTAATTGTGATCCGATGATTGTTGTTAATAAGAGTGAGTTTGTCAAATGTGGGTCATGTAGGACAATTGGACTCAGGGTTGCTAATCCGCCAAGTGTAAATCCCATTACAAGATGAGTACCAGTATCCATGTAGTTCCTCCCTTTACTTACCCTTTTAAATTTTATAGTATTGACTATTAACAAAAACATATAGATGTTACAGAAAGGTATAAGTTATGAATAATGATTTAAATACGACATTAGAAGTTTTCCCCAAAAATGACTTTAAAAATAATTTAGTTAATTGGTTTTTAGCAGAACAAAGAGATTTACCTTGGAGAAAGAATAAAGACCCATATCGAGTATGGGTTTCAGAAATAATGCTTCAGCAAACACGTGTAGATACAGTAATCCCTTTTTATAATAAGTTTATGCAAAATTTCCCTACTATTGCTGACTTGGCGAATGCCGAGGAAGAAAAAGTACTAAAAGCATGGGAAGGACTTGGTTATTATTCTAGAGCTAGAAATTTACAATCGGCTGTCCGAGAAGTCCATGAAGAGTATTCAGGTAAAGTGCCAAATACGCCAGAATTAATAAGTAAATTAAAAGGTGTAGGACCTTATACTGCTGGAGCGATCCTTAGTATTGCATACGGTAAACCAGAGCCAGCCGTTGATGGGAATGTAATGAGGGTATTATCTAGAATATTAACAATTTGGGAAGACATTGGTGTACCGAAAAATCGGAAAGTTTTTGAACAAGCTGTAAGAGCTTTAATTAGTCATGAAGATCCGTCTTCTTTTAATCAAGGTTTAATGGAGCTTGGTGCATTAATTTGTACACCAACAAATCCTGCATGTTTATTATGTCCTGTGAGAGAACAATGTTTAGCTTTTGAAACTGGAGTTGTGACTGATTTACCTATAAAAAGTAAAAAGAAGGCACCAAAACCAATTAATTTAGCAGTTGGTGTCATTAAGAATAGAAAAAATCAATATTTAATTCAACAAAGACCTTCTAGTGGATTACTTGCTAATATGTGGGAGTTTCCAACTGCTGAATTGCAATCAACGATGTTATCTAAAAGTGATACACTTAGCTTTTTCTTAAATCAAGAATCTCAATTAGTAGTTGAAGGATTATCTTATCAATTTAATATTGAGCATGTTTTTTCACATCTTGTATGGAAAATGGAAGTATATGTTGGAGATGTAATTAATGAGGGTAAATTAACAAGTAATCAAAAATGGGTAACATTAGATGAGTGTAAAGAGCTCCCGTTTCCGGTAGTTCATCAAAAAATTTATCAGCAAATCGAAAAGCTTCAGTAATGAAACAAAGAACCCCAACAAAGAGTTGGGGTTCTTGTGGTTTAAGAGTGATTTTAGTCAAAAGTAGGGCGAGTACCACTAGTCCAGTCTGCTTCATTTCTATGAAGACCACCACGTGATTCAATTTCTTTTATGATTTCTTTTTGCATTGTGCTACCTTCGATGTTTAAATAACCAGTAATTTGCTGAAACGAATGATGATAGTATTCCAATTCACTATCTTTCCAATGAGTTTTTGGAGTCATAGATAATTCTGAAAGATCTCTGCCAACGTACATAATAAGCCTCCTTTAAATTTCTTCTCATAGTTTTCCACTCGAACAGTTCATTAAACAAAAAAATAAAGTAAAGTTTTTTACATATTACTCCGATTAATGGACATCATATTATTCGTGGAGGTGATAAATCATGAACAACAACAATCAATTCAATGCTGGAAAAACAGCATCTGGAACTAACATTGGCAAAGTAAAACAACAAAACCAAAGTTTTGGACAAGAGTTTTCAAGTGAAACTGATGTTCAAGCAGTTAGAGGAGCTAATGCACAATCTACTCAAAAAGCTGCATCTAAAAACTTTGGACAACAAAACCAAAGTTTTGGACAAGAGTTTGCAAGTGAAACTGATGTTCAAGCTGTGAGAGAAGCAAATGCAAAATCTGCACAAAGATCTTCTTCTAGCAACTTTGGACAACAAAACCAACAATAATAACCTAAAAGAAACTTACTAGAAGTGCGCTGTTGATGAGAGTAGTGAGTAAAGTAATTTACTTTCTATATTCATCTTCCTGTCTGATGAGAGATCATGCAGTCTAGTTGTTATAAAGAACGTTCAAAAAGAGCACCCTTATATTAAGGGTGCTCTTTTACCTTCGTGTATTTATGCCCAACATTTAAAATCTACATAGAATTATTAATTTCTTCTCAATAGTCAAATATCGTCAAATGTAGTCAAAGGGATTATGTTAGTTTTCAAGAAATAGTGTAATAATGAAATAAGGATGGTGAATGGTATGCAAGTATTCGATGAATTGGTAAGTCGTCAGCTTGAAACAATGGATCAGTTAATAAAGATTCAAGAAGAAATTGAACGATGTCAAGAAATTGAAAACCAACTATTTGAATTAGAGGATTTGTCAAAATTGTCTTCTATCCAAGATGAAATACATATAATGAGATCTGAATTAAAAGCTATCCAAGACACCTTTCTAATACAAACACAGCAAATAATTAAATCTTTCTCAGATGAGAGGAAAATTGCATTAAAATAAAAAAACAATGGGTCATTTTACCAAATTAACCTCCCTTTTGTTTAAAAATGGATAAGAACTAGTTATAATAGAAGTGTAAAGTATAAATAAAGTGTTGAAATGCGTCCACACTAGAAAGAAGGGAGAAACAATGAACGTTCCCAAACCAGGAGAAAAAATACAGATACATAGTTACAAACATAATGGACATATTCATCGTATATGGGAAGAGACAACCATTTTAAAAGGGACGCAGCAGTTAGTAATTGGCGCAAATGATCGCACGCTTGTAACTGAATCGGACGGTAGAACATGGGTTACACGAGAGCCAGCAATTTGTTACTTTGATATGGATTATTGGTTTAATGTCATTGGAATGATTAGAGAAGATGGAGTTTACTATTACTGTAATATTAGCTCACCATTTGTCTATGAAGATGGTGCCATTAAGTATATTGACTATGATCTAGATATTAAAGTTTTTCCAGACATGACTTACGTGCTGTTAGATGAAGATGAATATGAGAATCATCGACAAATAATGAATTATCCTCCTATTATTGACCCAATCTTAAAAAAGAACTTAGGTTATTTAAAGGAATTAATTCATCAACGAAAAGGGCCGTTTGCTACCGATTTTATTGATAATTGGTATGAACGATTCTTAATGTATCGTGATTAATCGAAACTGTTGAGCGGACTAAGTCTTTTTGAGAATTAATCATCTCAAAGAGATTGCTCAACAGTTTCTTTTTGAATGATATGAAAGGATGAAAATATGGGAAGTATTAAACGTTATTTAAAATTTGTTAAACCATATCGATTTCATATTTTTATAACGATTGCTGTCGGTATCGTTAAATTTGGAATCCCATTAATATTACCGTTTTTATTAAAATATGTAGTTGATAATATCATTAATTCATCATTACCAATTGCAACTAAAAGTTCACATCTTATTTACATTATGTTAATTGCATTTGGAATTTTTGTTATTGTAAGACCACCTATTGAGTATTTCAGACAGTATTATGCTCAATATATCGGTAGTCGAATTTTATTTGACATTAGAGATCATTTATTTAAACATTTACAAAAACTCAGCTTAAGATATTATGCTAATGCAAAGACAGGTGAAGTCATTTCACGAGTAATAAATGATGTTGAATCGACTAAAGACTTTGTTATTACTGGGTTAATGAATGTTTGGTTAGACTTAATTACAATCTTAATTACAGTAACAATCATGTTAACAATGGATGTAAAGTTAACGCTTGTATCATTAATCGTGCTGCCATTTTATACATTAGCAGTAAAGTACTTTTTCGGTCGACTTCGATTTTTGACTCGTCAAAGATCTCAAGCTTTAGCTGTTTTACAAGGATTCTTAACAGAAAGAATTCAGGGAATGCAAGTAACACGTAGTTTTGCATTAGAAGATTATGAAAGCGGACTATTTAAAGAAAAAAATGGTGAGTTTTTAGATCGTGCTCTTAAACATACAGGCTGGAATGCGAGTACGTTTACAATTATAAATACATTAACTGATATTGGACCATTATTAATTATCGGATTCTCTGCATATCAAGTTATCCATGGTCACTTAACACTTGGAGAGATGGTAGCGTTCGTTGGATATATTGATCGTTTATATGATCCGCTTAGAAGATTAGCGAATTCTTCAACAGCATTAACACAATCATTTGCATCGATGGACCGTGTCTTTGAATTAATGGATGAAAAGTATGACATCGTTAATAGGGAAAATCCAATTTATGCAAAGAAGTTAGATGGTCAAATACACTTTAATCACGTATCTTTTCAATATAATGCCGTTGATGATGAGGTCATTCAAGATGTAACTTTTCAAATTGAACCTGGTCAAAAGATTGCATTGGTTGGATCGAGTGGTGGAGGAAAATCTTCGTTAGTTAGTTTAATACCACGTTTTTATGACGTAACAAAAGGGTCTATTAAAATTGATGGTGTCGACATAAGGGATTTTGATTTAAAAAGTATGCGTGAAAAAATCGGTATCGTTTTACAAGACAATTTTCTATTTAGTGATACTGTAAAATCGAATATTCATTATGGGAATCCGAGTGCTAGTGAAGAAGAAATTATTGCAGCTGCCAAAGCAGCCAATGCACATGATTTTATCATGAGTTTACCAGATGGATATGACACGCTTGTTGGGGAAAGAGGAGTAAAGCTTTCTGGTGGTCAAAAACAACGTGTAGCTATTGCCCGTGTATTTTTAAGAAATCCTTCCATTCTAATATTTGATGAAGCTACTTCAGCTCTTGATTTAGAAAATGAAAGGTATATCCAAGACGCAATTCAAGAACTAGCAAAGAACCGTACAACAATATTTATTGCACATAGATTATCTACCATTACACATGTGGATAAAATCGTTTATATTGATCAAGGTCATATTGTCGAAATTGGTTCTCATGAGGAATTAATGGCTAAAAAAGAAGCTTACTATCATTTGTTTGAAATTCAAAATTTAGAAACTAGCTCGAGTTCGGTATAGAAGATTAGTTAGCACAAAGAAATTCTTTGTGCTTTTTTGTATTTGAAGCTGTGTAAATACATTTTGTAAGAAGAAGTGTATTGACGAATTAAATCTGTACTGCAAATTAGTGTGAGAAGATCGCAAACTGTGAATATGTGAATAATTGAAGTTAAAGTGTAAATTAAACAACGAACAGCAATTAATATGCGGAAATAGCAAATAAAATTGGCAGAACTGCAATTAAGGAATCAAGAATCGCAAATAAAATAAGCAAAACTGCAATTAAAGTTTCAAGAATCGCAAATACGATTATAAATTACCTATACCGGTTATCGTATTCCCACAGAATAATCGCCCGAAAATAGATACTCTCTGCAGGAAACGAGCAATATCACTCTAAATTCCGTCCAAATGATCTGAAAATGGATAAAAATCGGCTATTTATCATGGCAAGGATTGAAAAAATCAATATCAAATTTAAGAACACCATCGAGATACCCCACTTACTTTGATTTAAACCAAAAATAAAAAGCCTCCACAATTGGAGGCTTTACATTGTTTCAACCTGTTCAACTTGAACTTGGTATTCTTTGTGATAAGTTTGATGGCTATCAACGAGTGTATTTAAATGCTCAACATTTTCACTATATTCTAAAATGGCAGATACTACTTGGAATAAATGCAACCATGTTTTTTGTTTCTCTTCGTCATTAAGATCATGGTGGTCCAAGAATGCCTTTGTTAATTTATCTTTTAAAATATTTTCTTCTCTATGAAGTGGGGAGGTTTGATCACAGTTTACTTTCCCAATTAATTTCATTAATGCATGCTCATGGTATTGCATTAAGCATGTTAGTTCATTTTTAATTAAATCTTGGAACTCTTTCGGAGATGCATTAATTTCATATTCTAATCGGTTTAAAGCTTTTAACGTATCAAATGCGTTATCGGCTGTGACAAGCATTTGTCTAAACAATACGATTTTACGAGATTTTTCATGCTCTTTTTTCTTACGACCAACAAGAATGATTCGGTCTTCTTTGTATAAGCGATATATTTTCGTAACATTTCTCATGATTTCTTTTAATTGATAAATTTCATCTTTTAATCCATTATGGCTAACAGTTTTGTGTAGAGCCATCATCATTAATTTATTTGTTTGTTCAGTGATCGAAATCATGCCACGAGATAATTTTTTTTCATAATTTGGAGGCATTAAGAAAATATTTACAAATGATGCAGCTAAAACACCAATTGTTACTGCCAAAATACGATCGAAAGTAAAAATGGCAAAGTGTTCGGTACTTGTACTTACCTCCATAATAACGACAACAGTAACTAAAGTTGTAGCAATTGTATTTTCGAGTTTTAGTTTTAATGTAATGATAATCACGAGAATACATGTAAATCCTATAATGACTGGATTATTCCCTAGAGTAATCACTGCAATAATTGCCAGTATCGCACCAATCAAGTTAGCTTGAAGTTGTTCAATTAACGACTTATATGATTGGTTTACTGATGATTTTAATGCCGAAATAGCAGAGATACCTGCAATCGAAGCTGTTGATAAATCAAAAAACATCGCGCTATAAATGGCGAGCGTAATAGCTATACCAGTTTTTAGAACACGCGCTCCTAATCTCATTGTATTACTCCTTTTTGTTTGTCTAGCTTAATGCTTGTAATGAAATATGAACGTTTAACTATATTACTACTAATCTACTATTTATTACATCGAGTGTTTTTCAAAATTACTTCAGTTAAAAGTAACTTTTACTTTTTCTCATGTAACATCCTGTAACTATACAATGAACTACACGCATTATCAATACAATTTTTTAATAAATTATGTTAAATATATGAATGAGAAAAAAGATTAAATTATTAGTTAAATTAAAAGATTTCGAACTTAAAAATGAAAGGGTTTTACTATTAAAAAGGTGGTAGAGCTATGAAAAATAACCTTGTCAATAAAATACCAAATTTTCGTAAAAGGAGTAGAGTGATGTTGATTTCCACTACAGAATGCTCGCTTTCCATGGGGCGAGATTCTTTAGCCTCCTCGGCAAACCTGTGGGGTCTCAGCCTTCCCGCTAATCCCATAGGAGTCGAGCACCCTTTCGTTCCAATCAACTTATTCATCAAAAAAAGTCTGCAATAAATCCTAATCAAATAGCCTTTACTTAGCGTAACCTATTGTTGTATATCAAATCAGTTTGTAGGTCAATTAATATCGACCATTAATTAATCTAATCAGTAGAATTTGTTTTTCTAAAAGTTAGATCATAATTTTTAACTTATGAAAAAGACCATTTCTAGTGTTATTGAAATCATAAATTGCTCTAACAGATAACATATAAAACCAATTAATAGATCATAAAAAATGATAATTTCATCAATAAATAAATGTTCAATTCTTGTCCTTTTTTCCTATTACCCATTTTATATTTCAAAACGATGAAAAAAGAAGCGAAAATATTTCGCTTCTTTTTTATAAAATCATTCAGTTGAAACAGACGGATCCGCTTGTTCTTTTTTAGGTTTAATTTGTAAGAAGTTTTGTTCAATGTCGTCTAATAAACTTTGAACGAATTCAGCTTCGTCATGCTGATTATGCTGAGTTAAAAGTGATATATATTTCTCTAACAATTCATTTAGATCGTTTTTACCAGTTTCATCGACTGGTACAATGCTTACACTTGCACCTTTTGCGATTCGATTTTGGTAAGCTTCCTTAGTAAGGCCTAATTCAGATGAGTTTCGAACGTAGATTACTCCGCCAGTCATGCCCGCACACATCCATGGACCTGGATCTCCTAAAACAACTGCACGACCACCAGTCATATATTCAAAAGCAAAACCGTTTATATTTGCTTTTGCACCAAGGCGAGTTTTCTGTGAAATAGATTGACTAGAATGGTTACGGCCACCAATTACAACATCTGCTCCTGATAAACGAATGCCTGCTCGCGAGTCAGCGTTACCTTGGATAAAGAATTGTCCTTTTTGTGCTCCATATGCAAAGCATTTTCCGACCGAACCACCAAAGAATTGTCCGTTAGCTCCTACAGCTTTACTAATAAATATCGTTCCACCAAAAGCAGTTTTCGCAACACCATCTTGAGCTCCGCCTTGAACGAATATAGAATAATCTTCTACTGTATAGGTTCCTAATCCATTTCCAGGAATGGATTGATCCTCGAAGCTAATCTCGACAGGGGAAGCTACACCTTGCGTTTGTTTTTTTACTACTAGGTCATGGATTAATAAACTGCCAGCATGGCGATATTCATTGTCAACCTTTGCATAAACCCCAACGTCATTACTTTGAAGTACTTTAGCAGATTCTCCATTCGAAAGTACATATTCTTTATCCTCAATTTTATTAGTAGATAATAAATTAGTTAAACTTAGCGTATCTAAAAATCTTGTTTGTTTTAAGAATTCAGTTTTACCAACAAGCTCTTGAGCATTTTTTACTCCTAATGAACCAACAATCACTTGCAATTCATCTTTGAATGCAGTGAAGAATTGTACTAAATTTGTTACTGCTGTTTCTAGTTGTCTAGGTGTGAATTTTCTTAAACCGTGACGCATTGCTTCAATTTCTGACTCGATTTGTGTTGCAATACCAACGTGGCATGTATCTAAATGACAACCACGACATGTTGTACAACCGATTGCAATCATTGATAAAGTTCCAAATCCGATTCGGTTTGCACCTAAAATCATCATTTTTACTACATCATTTACGCTTTTCATTCCGCCATCTGCCCAAATCTCAACAGAATTACGTAAACCAGATTCTAGTAGTGCATTGTGGGCTGCACGAACACCAATTTCAACTGGTAAACCTACATTTTGAATTGCATGAACACGGGCAGCACCAGTTCCTCCATCAAAACCGCTAATATTGATAAAGTTTGCACCCGCTTTTGCAATACCAACAGCTATTGTGCCGATATTAGGAACAACAGGGACTTTTACAGCAACTTTTGCTTTTGGATTAACAGCTTTAATTTCACTAATCATTTGAGCTAAATCTTCAATTGAATAAATATCATGATTATTTGAAGGTGATATTAAATCAGAACCAAGTGTTGCATTTCTCGTTTCCGCAATTTTTTGTGTAACCTTTGAAGCTGGTAAATGGCCACCTTCACCAGGTTTTGCACCTTGACCAATTTTAATCTCAATTAAGTTAGAAGAGTGAAGTAAGTTAGCATTAACTCCGAATCGCCCTGAAGCAATTTGCTGTCCACGAGTGTTTGGATATTTTCCAATCATATCTTGGATTTCTCCACCTTCACCATTTAAGCTAATCATATTCAGTCGATTTGCACCTTCAGCATATGCTCTAAAAGCAACTTCATTTTGAGATCCGAATGACATAGAACTGATAATAAATGGTAGTGAGTGAGTGCCTATTTCTAATGAAACTTGACTTGAATCAACTGGTTTTCTACTCTCAACTAGAGAAAGCGCATGACGTACTGTAGTTGGTCGCTCTTCTTCAATTTGATTTAATTTTTGACGGTATGTTTCATAACTACCTGTTTGTGCCGTTTCTCCAATAGCTTTCCAAATTCGAGGGAATACATGGAAAGATTTTGGCATAGCTGCGTTATTTGCGTTGTAATCTTCAAAACGTTTTTTCGAATCAGCCTCTAATAATTTGAAACCTGAAACTGTTTGATCTCCGAAGAAGTTTATAATTCCTAAAGACGAAGCGATATCTTCTTGTAATCCAATGCTACTGAACATTTTTGCATAGCCTCGTAGCTCATGCATACCTATTGTTGATATTACTTTTTCGATTCCTTTATTTAAAACATCATAAAGTTTTACTATTTTTTCAGGAGCTTCCAATTCTGAAATAGTTCCAAAAAGGAAATGAGGATTAATTGCATCTGCTCCTAAACCTTTCATTACCATTAAATCGTGAAGATTACGGACAGCAGCTGTCTTTAAGACAATCGAACAGTTTCTTCTTAATTTAGCATTCACAAGTCCATTATGGATTATTGCTGTAATAAGGGCCGGATCAATCCAGTATTGATTATTTTTATGAGCTTCATCATCTGTAATAACAATACATTCTGCACCATTTTTTACAGCTTCTACTGCTTCGTATTTATATTGGGACAATGTTTCTTCTAAAGGTAAATTAGAAAATGTACTTTGAATTGTATAAAGTTTATTTTCCAATTGATATAGATTTAGAATTTCTTCATACGTAAGTTGTTGACGATTAGCTTTTAGCGTATTTCCTACAAAACCATCACCTAATATCGGAGAAGGGAGTTGAAAAACAATTCCTGAATCATTCTTTGAAATGGATGGCCTTTTTCCTAATATGACAGAAATAGAGAAATGCTCTGTTTCACGATCGCGATCGATCGCAGGGTTCGTTACTACTGCGACTGTTTCTTTCATAAAGTCAGAAAGATTTTTTCTAGTTTCATCTAAACATGCTAGTGGTGCGTCATGCCCTAATGAACGAATAGGTTCTGCACCTTTTTCGGCCATTTGTTCAACTAACTGGATTTGTTCCTTTTGCCATCCAAAAGCTCCATATTCAAACGGATGAATTGAAGGAGGTGAGTGTTCCACGTAATCAGCTGAATTAGCTTCTTTATTTGCTAGATTCATTGTTAATTTTTCGTTTAATTTCGTTGTAACGAAATGCGTTAATTCACGGTGTGTTAATAGTTGAGCACGGTCTTTTAGTAAATTAATACCGACTTTTTCTCCAGGTGAAAGAGCATGTGGCTCGGCTATAAATAATTCTGGAGAAAGGATGCCTTGCTCGGATGAAAATACATAATAATCATTTGTTTCAAGTAACCAAACAGGACGTAAACCTAAAGCGTCCACACTAGCAACAAATTCATTTCCTTCTCTTGTAAGTACACCTGCTGGACCTTGACAATATGGTCCAAATGTACTTCGAATCGTATTGTAAATGGTGTTTACTTCTGGATCTGATTCATATTCTGCAGGTACAGGTGGGAATAACAGTTCCATTGCTTCTTTTAATGAGTAGTTATATTTATGAATAAGCGTCTCAAGTGTTATATTTACATCTTGTGAATCACTATTTCCATGCTTAATATTTGCGCCAATTTGTTTTGCTTCAATTCTTAATTGTTCGATTGTATTAATTTCTCCATTATGAGCTAGCATGCTAAATGGTTGAACTCTTGAAAACGAAGAAGATGTGTTTGTTGAGTATCGATTATGACCTACCACAACAGATGATTGGAAATTAGGGTGCTGTAAATCTGAATAGTATGACAATAAAGTATCGATTGTTCCCATTACTTTATAAACACAAGTTGATTGACTAAGAGAGACAACAGTTACATTTGTTTTTTTGCTAATAATATTTGTTAAATCAAATAGGGTTGTGCTTTGGTGATTTGTAATTGGGAGTAAAGCTACTTGTAAGAACTCAGGTTCTACTGCTTGAGCGATCGGACCAAGTGCTGAAGTAAAGGTTTGATTACAACTATGATATAAAGTTTCATAACCATTTTCCTCAAAAATTTGAAGCAAAGTTTGTATTTCTGATTTTTCATCTAAGAAGAAATGTCCTACTGTAAATGAAGGGTGTGAAACAACTTCAGGACTAATTCCTACAGATGTAAGTTTTTCTTGCCAAAGCAGAGTAGGTATGTCAGTCTGAATTCCGACACCATCACCTTCACCGTTTGTAAATCCCGCTCGATGATTCATCTTTCGTAAACTTTCGGCAGCAATATCGATCGTATCTCTTGTTTGAGTTATTGAACGATTGATAAAGGCTACGATCCCACATGCATCATGTTCGTTATTGTAATAATCTCTAAATAAACCTGGTGACCATTCTGTTTTCGTTTGAAATTTCATTTAACTACCTCCTAATTTATGGTAAAAAAATTGATTATTCAGAATTAACTATGTATGAATAGAGGTCACTTCAAGTTGTAGTGACCTCAGATATATCATAGTTTAATCGTAGATAATTTTAGGAACGCGTTTCCAACAGCGTTAATAGTTTGATGAACATCTTGTTCAGTATGAGCTGTAGTTAAGAACCAAGCTTCGTATTTCGATGGCGCTAGATTAATACCTGCTTCTAAAAGAAGTTTAAAAAATCTACCGAAAACTTCTCCATCTGATTCTTTTGCTTCTTCATAATTCGTTACTTCGTCAACGTTGAAATAGACAGTTAAGGCACCTTTTAAGCGGTTGATTTTTATATGGATGTTGTGCTCATCTGCTTTTTCCTGAATACCTTTTTCAAGAATTGCACCTAGACGATCTAATTCTTCATAGACACCTTCTTGTTGTAATACTTCAAGACATGCAATTCCAGCTGCAATTGATGCTGGATTACCTGCCATCGTACCAGCTTGATATGCAGGACCAAGTGGGGCAACTGTTTCCATAATTTCTTTTTTACCACCATAAGCTCCAATCGGTAATCCACCGCCTATAATCTTGCCAAGAGCTGTTAAGTCTGGTTCAATTCCTAATAAATTTTGTGCTCCACCATACATAAATCTGAAGGCAGTAATCACTTCATCATAAATGACTAATGCACCATGGTTGTGCGTAATGTCATTTACAGCTTCTAAAAATCCTTCTTTTGGTTCAACGATTCCGAAGTTACCGACGATTGGCTCAACAAGAACACCAGCTACTTCATGACCCCACTTTTCCATTGTTTCTGCATATGCCTCAATGTCATTAAATGGAACTGTAATCACTTCATTAGCTATGCTTTGTGGTACACCAGCGGAATCAGGAGTACCAAGAGTAGATGGTCCAGAACCTGCAGCAACTAGTACTAAATCTGAATGACCGTGATAGCATCCAGCAAATTTAACGATTTTAGTGCGACCAGTGTATGCTCTCGCTACACGAATAGTTGTCATTACGGACTCAGTACCTGAATTTGTAAATCTGACTTTATCCATACTAGGAATCGCTTCTTTTAGCATTTTGGCAAATTGTACTTCAAGTTCATGAGGAGTACCGTAAAGGACACCATTTTCTGCTGCTTTTGTGATTGCAGCTGTGATATGAGGGTGAGCGTGGCCAGTAATAATAGGACCGTATGCTGCTAAATAATCTATATATTGATTGCCATCAACATCCCAAAAATATGCGCCTTTTGCACGCTTCATTGTGACAGGAGCTCCGCCACCAACTGCTTTAAACGATCTTGAAGGACTGTTTACTCCTCCAACGATGTGTTCTAAAGCTTCATTATGTATTTCAATTGATTTTTGATTATTCATGGAGTACCTCCCATTATTGATAAAAAAATGAAAGAATTTAACCGGCATCTTTACATTATTTATGTGGTTAAATTACATTCTAGCACGAAATTTTAGCGCGTGGTAAATGTAAGCCTTTACAATTTGAAAAGAAATTTGAACATTTTGTAGAATCGATATTTTTCACAAAAATAGTACGAAAAAAATTGGAAACTACTTTTTAGTACTTTTTTATTGTACTTAGTTCTTATTTCAAATACACTAAGCGACGGAATAAAAAATGGAGGAAGTCTTATGGAAAACATAATCGAAGTTCAAAACTTACACAAAGAATTTAAAACTTTCTTGAGTCGCTCTGGTGTAAAAGGTGCATTTAGAGATTTGTTTACAAGAAACTATAGAACAAAAACAGCCGTTAATAATATAAGCTTTTCTGTGAAAAAAGGTGAAATGATGGCTTATATCGGGGAGAATGGTGCAGGGAAGTCGACTACAATTAAAATGTTGACGGGAATACTAACGCCTACTTCTGGAGATGTAACAGTTAATGGTTATCACCCTCAAAAAGATCGAGAGCGGTTTGTTAAATCAATAGGTGTCGTATTTGGGCAAAGATCTCAATTATGGTGGGATATTGCAGTACAAGAATCATTTCGATTACTAAAAAAGGTTTATCAAGTACCAGATAAGCAATACGAAGAACATATGGGATATATTATTAAGACTTTGGATATTGAGCCTTTATTAGATCAACCTGTAAGAAAGTTATCTTTAGGTCAAAGAATGAGATGTGAATTAGCAGCTGCTTTAATTCATAATCCACCCTTATTATTTTTAGATGAGCCAACAATTGGATTAGATGTATTAGTAAAATTAAAAATTCGCGAGTTTTTAAAAGAGTTAAACCAAAAATATGGCACAACAATTCTTTTAACAACCCATGATATTTCTGATATTGAGGCATTATGTGATCGAGTAGTTATGTTAGATGAAGGAAAAATCATTTATGATGGAAAACTTGAACAGTTAAAAGGTCAATGGGGCGAAGAGAAAGAAATTCAATTCCAGTTTATTAAACCAGTAAATCATACTACATTAAATGAATTGATCGGACGAACGGATGTAAAATGGAAGGAAGAAGAAGGCGAAAATATTTGGAGTGTTACATTACCGAATGATGAAACACTTATTTCTATGATTATTGCAAAAGTAGTTCAGTCAAATCCTGTTAAAGATATGAAGATGTTAGAGATTTCTACAGAAGAAATTATACGAAACATCTACCAAGAAGGTATAAGTAATGAGTAAGTATATTGAAATCATTCGAATCCGTTTTTTAATGATGTTAGCGTATCGTACTAATTATTATACCGGGATTGTTATTTATACAATTAATATAGGTGCTTATTTCTTTTTATGGAAAGCGATCTACGGTCACCAAGGGTCAATTCAAGGTGTTTCAGTTAACCAGATGACTACTTATGTAGCGATTGCTTGGATGGCAAGGGCGTTTTATTTTAATAATCTTGACCGTGAAATTGCTGAAGAAATTGTAGAAGGTAAAGTAGCAATAGAACTTATTAGACCTTATAACTATTTACTTACTAAAGTGATGCAAGGATTAGGCGAGGGGATATTCAGATTCTTTTTCTTTTCAATTCCAGGCTTTATTATAGTTGCTTTAATTTTTCGATTAGATGTTTCATTTAATTTAAAAACTTTAGGATTATTTTTGATTGCTTCGATTTTCAGTTTTGCAATTAATACACAATTGAATTTATTAACTGGTTTAATGGCATTCTTCCTTCAAAACAATATGGGATTTATTCAAGCTAAACGTGTCATCATTGATTTATTTTCAGGTTTAACGATTCCGATCACGTTCTTTCCGGTTTGGGCACAAGATGTAATGAAGTACTTACCATTTCAAGGAATCAGCTATATTCCTAGTATGATTTTTGCTCAAGGCATAAAAGGTGAATTGATTTTAAGAGGCCTTTTATTTCAAGTAATTTGGATTATTATTTTATGTATCCCTATTACTCTTATATGGTATAAAGCTAAAAAGCATCTTGTTATACAAGGGGGTTAAAGAATGTTTTATTTAAATATATTTCTTCAATATTCAGGTCAATATTTAAAAACGAAATTACAATATAGAGCAAACTTCTTTTTGTCATTTTTATCAGATTTGATGGCTCAGGCGGTAAATTTAATTTTTATATTACTAGTTTTCAATCATACTTCACTTATTGAAGGATGGAACAGAGACGAAATTGTATTCATTTATGGTTTCTTTTTAGTTCCGTTTGCTCTTTTTGGTTCATTTTTTAATATATGGGATTTTAATGATCGTTACATTGTAAAGGGAGAGTTTGATCGTATTTTAACCCGACCAATTCATAGTCTTTTTCAAGTAGTATTAGAGAAAATGGAGTTAGAATCGTTACTAGGTGCTATTACTGGATTGATTATTATGATCTATGCAGGGTTTAAATTAGGACTTTCAATCACTTGGTATGATCCATTTTTATTTTTATTAATGGCTTTTGGTGGGATGTTTGTTTATGCCGGAATCTTTATTGCTTTAGCAAGTATCGGTTTTTGGTCAGATGCAAGAACGTCTATTATGCCTTTAATGTATAATATAGGAAACTATGGTCGTTATCCGATCAATATTTATCATCCAATTATTCGCTTTGTATTAACATGGATTTTACCATTTGCGTTTGTTGGTGTTTATCCGGCTGCTTATTTTCTACGTAGAAGTGAATGGTATGTCTATTCATTTTTAACGCCTGTTATGGGATTAGTTGTTTTTGTTATTTCTGTTTTAATTTGGAACCAAGGTGTAAAAAAATATAAAGGTGCGGGTAACTAAGCAGTATTCTATTTCAATAGCTTGTTTCATAAATTGAAATGAGGTGATTGGAATGGGAACTGCTTTTTTCTTTTTTATTGCGATCTTTGCAATTTTGTATAGTCTAGTGTATTTATGGAATACTTCAACTACCAAAGTTAATAAAAGTCTTATTTCAATTAATAATTACATTCTTTTATTTTTAATATATGGAACGGTACTTATCGGCTTTAGCGCAGTGTATTTTATACTGGAGCGCGGGCCACATCCAATTTTAATTGAGCATACTATTCCTATTGAAGGGACTAATTACCATATAATGGGGTTATGCTTATATTTTAGCGCAATCACCCTTTTGTCTGTAGGCTATGGGGATATTGTACCAGTAGGGATCGGAAGATGGGTAGCTATGGTTGAAGCGCTCATCGGTTATACGATGCCAGCGGCTTTTGTTTTACAAGTATTTAAAGATGAACGTTAATATTTATGATTAAGGAGATTATTATGACTGTTGAAATTGGAATCAAAGCACCGGAATTTACTTTACCAGCAAGTAATGGAGAAGATGTAACTTTATCAGACTTTAGAGGCAAGAAAGTAGTTCTTTATTTTTACCCAAAGGATATGACACCAGGTTGTACTACGGAAGCTTGTGACTTTAGAGATTCATATGAAAGGTTTATGAATAGTGGAACTGTCATTTTAGGAATAAGTCCTTATCCTATAAAAAGACATGAAAAATTTATAGAAAAACATCAATTACCATTTTTATTACTTTCGGACGAAACAACTGAAGTAGCAAAGTTATATGATGTATGGAAGTTAAAGAATAATTTTGGTAAGGAATATATGGGAATAGAACGTACAACATTTTTAATTGATGAAGAAGGTTGTATCGAAAATGTATGGCAAAAGGTTAGAGTAAAGAATCATGTTGAAGATGTCTATAATGTCATTAGTCGTTCTTAAAATTGTACAAACTATTTGGGGCAATTAACTTGATTTATGTTAGTTTTTTTGAGAAAGAATCGTTTTATCTAAAATAATCGAGCTTTTCGTCTATACCTATATTGCTTTAGAGAATATATTGGAGTATAGGGCATACCTCCTCAGATGATAGCATATTGAAGTGCGAGAGAATTCTCGCACATTTTTTTTGTTTTAGTATATGGAATACAAGCCTTAGTTAATTTTTTTAAGAAATTCTCAAAAAGTTGACAAATATTCTTGCAGTTGAATAAACTAATAATAAGTAATTAATTTTGGTACTATTTTATAGAAACGGGGAGAGCGGCGTTGCATAAGGAAAATATTCAAGATGCAATTTTACATTTAAAGAATAGCGGCGTACGTATTACACCTCAGAGGCATGCAATTATAGAATATTTAATAGGAAGTGGAACACATCCAACTGCTGATGAAATCTATAAAGCACTTGAGGGAAAATTTCCAAATATGAGTGTGGCAACAGTTTACAATAATCTCAGAGTATTACGTGAAGTAGGAATGGTTAAAGAATTAAACTTCGGTGATTCTTCTAGTCGTTTTGATTATATAACAACTGATCATTATCATATTATTTGTGAAAAATGTGGTGAAATGAATGACTTTCATTACGACGGATTAGAAGGAATCAATCTTTATGTTGAAAAGGAAACGGGATTTGAAGTAACTAATCATAGAATGGAAGTATACGGTATTTGTCCTAAATGTAAAGAAAAAACATTATCATAATAAAGCACATTACATAATTGTAATGTGCTTTATTTATTATGCTATTGTTTAGCATCTCGTTTGCTATTATATTTTTCATTAAATTCTTTTCCTTCTAATGAAGGATCTAATGTAAGTGGCTCATTACAATACATACAGATGTCAACTTTACCAAGCATTTTAGTCGTTTTGTTACAATTCGGACAGATGACTTGAATTGTTTTTGTAGACAGCATTCCGATCCAAAAATAAACAACTGTACTACCAATAATGGCTAAAAATCCCACAAGCATAAAGATCGTCATGACAATCTTATGCTCTCTGAAAAATACACCACCATACATAATAATGAAGCCAATAAATAATAATGAAAGTGCAAACGTTCTTATATTATTAATTTTACTACTTTTCTTTTTTGCCACTTTGTCCACCCCATTCATTGTAAATATAGCATAAATGAGATAGGAAATGTTAGTGCTATCATGGAAAACAATTCGAACTTATTTAATGAAATTGATGAATTTTGAATTTAAGCTAAATACAGGACATTCTCACATTAATTAATCGTATGATCGGATGGTACTTGGTTTATCTGATGCTTTTTGTTAGAAAAATGAATTGGGAGATATAAAATCAAAAAATAGGGGATAAGAATTAAGCCTAATACAATTAAGTAATATGGCCATGGTCCAAAAAAGTCTAACAAGTTTGCTCCAGCAGGTTTAACTCCTAAAAATAAGTAGTTTCCTTTTATGACGTAATCCAGTAAGTAAATAGGTATAGCCAATAAAATTAAATAGAGGAAGGACTTTAATAATGAACGGAGAGTTGGAGTATATCCAAAGATAAATGTCATATAACAAATAGAAATAATAATTCCTCCGTGAGTAGTGAAAAATTGTATATATTTAAAATGAGGAAAACTATATTTAATATCTGGAGTAAGTACAGCTTGGATCGCCCCAGCTAATCCCCAAAAATAAATGATCTCATAAACTTTATAATTTTTTGTAATGAGTGTATAACAGCATAGATACATACTTATACCGCATAGTTGTAGAGGTAATGAATCGCCCCAATCCCACTGTTTCGTTTTAATAAGCCATCCATATAATAGAAATTCAACTGTAAGCATAGATCCGATTAATAGAGTGCGGATGAATATATCTACTTTTTTCTTATTGTTTATTAAATTTCTGAAGTAAAACAAACAGATAAGAAGGAGGAGAATGATTAATAATGTAAATATATGTTGCTTTGAAAACAATACGAATCCATTCATTAATTACACCTCTCTCAAAGCGGATAGATGATATTGAACAATTCGCTACTGTTAGAATCTTTTCATTGTACTTTTTTTAAGTGTATTCAGCTTGTTTGTATTAAAGTATTATGACTTACTATTTATATGTCCAAACACATGTGTATTCTTTTTTAGAAAAGAGTTTTCATCTTTTTTGAAAAAACTTTTTAAAAAGTGTTGACGTTGTGATTTATCGATGTTATATTATTCTATGTCGCCAAGAGACAACGGCGTCGAAAGAAAAAAGATTTAAAAAAATGTTGACAGGCTCCTGTGAGAATGTTAAGATGAAAAAGTCGCTAATGACGCGACAAAGTGAACTTTGAAAACTAAACAAAACATGAAGTAAACGTCAATTATTAGTTTTTTGAGCAATACAAGATTTAAACTTAACTTTTATGGAGAGTTTGATCCTGGCTCAGGACGAACGCTGGCGGCGTGCCTAATAC
>NZ_MDKC01000035.1 GCF_001712755.1 Gottfriedia luciferensis | reverse complement strand
GCTCAGGTCTCGCCCCATGGAAAGCGAGCATCCTGTAGTGGAAATCAACATCACTCTACTCCTTTTACGAAAATTTGTAATATAATTGACAAGGTTGTTTTTCAACAACGTGAAAATCCTCTATTTTTATAATAGAGGATTTTTTTTATTTAACCAATATAACTAAAAATGATTGACTTTATTTTCTGGGAAATATGACGAAATTTGCAAAAACATACTTCATAAAATTTTTTTTATAGGATAAATCCAGGAAATAGCGAACTTATATGAAGGATGTCTTTTCAGTTATTTAGTCTTAATAAAATACATAGTTATGATAAGAGGTGATGCAGTTGGATAATCAGAATCAAGATCTTCAAAAAAAGGTAGAAAAGCTTGAAGAAGAAGTCAAAGAAATGAAGAAACAAATTGAATTTCTCTTAATCACGAAAGAAACTTCAAACGAAATTAAACAAATAAGTCAAACTAAAGTAAATAATCCTAAACCACAAAAAACAGCTAGTCGACAGGTTAAAGTAACAGTTGAAAATGAAAAGGTTGACTATGAAGCACTTATTTTCCAAAAGTGGTTACCTAGATTTTTTATATTTATTTTCATTCTTGGCGTAATGTGGGGATTTAAAGCAGCATCAGATTATGGGGTATTAAATAAGTATGCAAAAGTAGGAATTGGATTTGTTATAGCCATTGCTTTATTCTGGTACGGTAATCGTCAAATGAAAGCTAAACGATCAACACTTGGCCAATCATTAATTGGTGGTGTGTTACCTGTATTGTTTTTAACTACGTTTGCCATGCACCATCTATATCACATGGTTGGATCAACGCTTGCATTTACCCTTTTAACAATTTGGGTATGTTTTGGCTTTTATTCTATGAATAGATACAAATCAGAAGTAATTGGATTAATAAGTATAATAGGAGCCGTTTTTGTACCATTTCTAGTTAAAAGTAATTCGCCAAACTATCTATTTTTCTCTATCTATGAAACAGTGATTTACTTATGCTTTATGTATTATGCAGCATTTGAAAAATATAAATTTATCTATCTTTCGTCTGCAATATTATTGCATTTATCATATTTAATTGTTGCTTTAGTTAATTTTAATACGAATGGAATTAAATATTTCGCACTAAGTATTATCGTGCAACATATTAGTTTGCTAGCTATATTGATTAAATCTAAGCTTGCTATTAAAAAGCAAGTATTAATTCTTCACACTAGTTTTATTTTAACAATTGGTTGGATCTTTAGTGCATTTGAAGATCAGATTAGAACAATGTTTTTAATCTTTTTATGTGCAGGATATTTATTCCTTACTTTTTATTATAAAAAGAAATCGGATTTTTTCTTTGGATTTTCGACTAATTTTATATTGGCCATTTCATTCCTTTGTTTAGATAGTGTTTCAGAAAACTTATTATGTACTGTATTAATAATTCAAGCGGTATCAACTTATTTATTTTATTTAAGATATCGAGATTTACTGAAATTAATTATAGCTGCCCTTACATTTATTCCTGTAGGGATATCCATTTTATCAGTTGGAATAGATTCTTTTTGGTCATTTGAAACGATGAATTGGTTTATGTTAATTCTAGCTCTAATTACGATTGCAATTTTGGCTTATAAGAATGAAGATGAAAAACAATTTATCTTACTAAGCAGTTCTTTATTAATTACGGTTATTTTGATTGCTTTTATAACACAAATTGTTCAAATACTTGCAGTAGATCAGTCTGACAATATGATTCGATTATTAATTAATATAAGTTGGATCTTGCTTTCAATTTTAACTATGATACTTGGTAACATTAAGAAGTTCAAAGTTTGGACATATACTGGGATAGGTTTATTATTACTGACACTAGGAAAACTTGTGTTAATAGATTTACCAAATATTACATTGATGGTTAGAGCTGGTTTATTTATACTGCTTGGCTTGATTGGATTAGTGATTTCTAGAATCTTTTTTAAGGGAAGTAGTAGTCAAAAAAATTATAAAATTTAATATACAGGAGTCAGTTAATGCTAATCACTGAAACTAAAAACTTACTATTAATGACTTTTACAGCAGAAGCGATGGTTTCTGTTTTAAGTGGAAATAAAGAGTTAGAATTTGAAAATGAATTTTATAGTTTCGCTCAAGGGTGGCCAATTCTAGTATATAAAAATCTTTTCCCTTATAAGATTTCTCGTTTTCAAACGCATCCTGCTGAACAAAAATATGAAGGAATTATTATTCATAAAAAAGATCGAGTAATTATTGGGGACATGGGATTTAAAGGTGGTCCAGATGAAACTGGGATTATGGAGATAGGTTATAGTATTGCACCTAGTTATCAAGGTAAAGGATATGCAACTGAAATGGGTAGGGCTTTTTGTGAGTGGGGATTAAAGCAAAATCATGTTACAAAAATATCAGCTATTTGTTCCGTCTATAATCATGCCTCTATTAGAGTTTTAGAGAAAATTGGCATGATAAAAGTAAAAGAAGAAATTGAAAAGTATTATTGGATGTTAGATAAAATATAAGTTTATAATCTGCATTGACTAAAATGATTAATTTTTCTAGAAGAAGGTGGGATTATTCTTTCAACAAGAAATTCATCTATCATCTTTATGGTCATAACTAGACGGGAATTTGGTCGATTCTTTTTGTACGATCTTATGATAAGTAGCTTAGTATATGGCACCCTAAAAAAATACTACTCAAGTGACCTAATCGCAATTTTTGGTAGCTTCACAATACCAACAGTTTTAAAAAGAGTGGCTGTATTATTAGAACAGAAATAAAAAAGTTTCTCTTAAATGAGAAGTATATAGGGAATACAATATTAAGTCCAACATTATTGATGTTAAAATTCATTTTAATGATTTATCAATGATTTAAATGTTTAGACTTTATGGAACATTTAATTATGATAAATAGCATTTTTTGAATGACCTTTTTAATGGTTTTAAAAGCGAATTTATTAGAGAAATTTCATTAATTCAATCACACTCGAAATGATTTTTTAGAGGTTAATATTTTGAGCTTTTTTGAAAACAAATTCGATAGTTTAGTTTAATATATGTTCAATCTTAATTGATCTAAAATCTGATTAATATAAAACAGTTAGATTACTCTAAGTAAAGGCAATTTGATTAGGGTTTATTGCAAACTTTTTTTGATGAGCAAGTTGATTGGAATGGAGGGGTGCTCGACTCCTATGGGATTAGCGGGAAGGCTGAGACCCCGCAGGCTTGCCGAGGAGGCTAAAGAATCCCGCCCCATGGAAAGCGAGCATCCTGTAATGGAAATCAACATCACTCTACTCCTTTTACGAAAATTTGGTAATTTAATTGACAAATTTGTTTTTCAACAACGTGAAAAGGATGCTCTTAAATGAGCATCCTTTTATATATTAACCCTGTTGTACTGGACTTTTAGGTTCAGTGTCTAAATTCATTGCTGGTCCGAAGAATTCGAAATGAATTTGTCTATCTTTAATTCCTAATCCCTTTAAACTTGTTATAATCGCTTTTAAAAATGGTACTGGTCCACATACGTAATAATCTGCATTGTCTGATTTAACATTTTTATTTAACCATTCTGCGTCAATATAACCTTGCTTTTTAAAGTTGTTATTTTGAAGATCTTCCTCAGAAGGATTTTCATAAACAAATGATAAATCGTAATTTGTTAATTGCTCTTTTAATTGGTTTAGTTCATTTTCAAATGCTTGTAATTTACCATTTCTTGAAGCGCTTATGAAGCTGACTTGACGATTTGGTTGAATACTTGCAATTGACTTAGCCATACTGATTAATGGTGTAATTCCAACACCACCACTTAAGAAAACAACATCTGAATCAATTTCAGTATTTAAAGTAAACTCACCTGCTGGTGCAGTTATTTCCAATGTATCACCAACATTTACTTGATTGTGCAGGTAGTTTGAAAATTTACCAAGTGGTTGGTTTTCTTCAGCTTCTCTTTTTACTGAAATTCTAAAGTGATTTTTACCTGATGCATCAGATAAACTATATTGTCTGTTTGATAAATATTCTTCACCTGGAATTTGTGAACGAACAGTAATATATTGGCCAGGCAAGAAAGTAGGAACTGAAGAACCATCTTTAGGAACTAAGTAGAATGATGTTATTACATCACTTTCTTCAACTTTTTCGATGACTTTAAACTCTTTAAATTCAGACCAACCGCCTTCTTGAGAAGATGCTTCCTCATACATTTCTTTTTCAATATCGATAAATACTTGTGCAATAACTCCATATGCTTCTGCCCAAGCACCTAGTATTTCATCAGTTGCAGCATCACCAAGTACTTCTTTAATTGCCCCTAGTAAATGTTGCCCTACGATTGGATAGTGCTCTGGTTTAACTTGAAGACTGCGGTGCTTTTGCGCAATTTGTTTTACAACAGGAATAATTGTTGCAAGTTTATCAATGTTCTGTGCAGCAGCTAAAACAGTATTTGCAAGTGCAGTTTGTTGTCTACCTTGTTGTTGATTTGTATGATTAAATACATTTAATAGTTCAGGATGATTAGTAAATAAATTTTTATAGAATACTTTAGTGATCTCTGTACCCTTTACTTCTAAGACTGGAACTGTTGACTTAATAATATCAATTGTTTTTTGAGATAGCATGATAAATCCCCCTAATCACGTTTTAAAGTAGTATTATAAATACATCTTTATCTTAGACCTAGAATTTACTTAAAGCAATATGTAAAATACATCTTTTGTGAATTTTTTCGCAAAAATCCATAAAAATTTAAAAAAAGTTCACAATTATGCTATGATTAATCTTAAATAAAACAGTGAGGACAAGTTATGCGTTTAACAACTTATTCGGATTACTCTCTTCGTGTACTAATATTTCTAAGCTCTGAGCCACGTGAAAAATTAGTTAATATTAAGGACATTGCTGAAGCTTACGATATTTCTAAAAATCATTTAATGAAAATAATTTATAATTTAGGTAAGATGGGTTACATCGAAACAGTTCGTGGTAGAAACGGTGGAATCCGTTTAGCTAAATTGCCAACAGAAATAAATATTGGTGAAATAATTCGTAAAACTGAAGAAGACTTTAATATTGTAGAATGTTTTGAACACGGTAATACTTGTGTTATTACACCTGTTTGTTCTTTAAAACATATATTTAATAATGCATTAGAACAATTTTTACAAGTTTTAGATCAATATACATTAGATGATATTGTAAAGAACAATGCAATGCTTAAAGATTATTTTTCAAGTAATGCCAAAGAATAAATTTTATTAAATAGAAGAGCGTTCGCAATTTAAAAACACAAAAACCAACAAAGGCTTACTTTGTTGGTTTTCTTCATTTTATGTGGTCTATGACCGTTATAGTTTAATATATTTTACGTTTTCCATTGGTTCTTGGAATAAGGATGAAGCTATTTTACTAAAAATGGTTGGATCCCCAGTTGTAAAAAATTCATGTGTAGTGATTTCAGAGTTAGATAATATATTTTGTTGATCTAGAATTGCACTTACTTCTAAAGCTGTTTCATCACCAGAGCTGATAAGTTGGATTGATGGTCCCATCACTTTTTGGATGATTGGACTTAATAATGGATAATGCGTGCAACCTAGTATTAGTGTATCAATATTTGAATCAATAAGCGGTGCAAGAGTGTGTTTAACTATCTCAAATATTTCAGGTTTATTGTAGTCCCCATTTTCAACAATTCCAGCAAACTCTGGGCACGCCAACCCTTCAATTATGACTTTGTCATTAATCCGTTTTAGTGCGGAATGATATGCTTTACTATTAATAGTAGCATTCGTTCCTATGACACCGATTTGGTCATTTTGAGTTAACTTTATTGCTGCTCTAGCACCTGGGCGGACAACTCCAATGACTGGGATTTGAAGTTTTTCACGCATTTCATTTAAGACTACTGAAGTTGCTGTATTACAGGCGATGACTAACATTTTTATATCTTTCTCCATTAGAAAATTAGTCATTTCCCAAGTGAAATCTCTGATTTCCGTATATGGTCGTGATCCGTATGGACATCTTGCGGTATCACCTAAGTATAAAATGTCCTCTTTAGGTAATTGTCTTATTATTTGTTTGGCAACTGTTAAGCCCCCAACACCTGAGTCAATGACTCCGATTGGTTTATTCAAAAAATCCCCTCATTTTACTTAATAATTTGTTGATGTAGTATATTCTTTATTCATTTAAGATTTTACTATAAGAAATGATATTTTTGTTTATTATTCTCTTTTTAAAAATGTTAAAATTTCATAGTTTTATTTGCACCTATTAACAGAGTATTAAAACATTTGAACACAGGTTAAAAATAATTCGTAAATTCAATCATTATCTGTTATATTAATGAGGAAAAGTTTATATATGAGAAAAATGTGGAGGAGCCAGTGTTGCTGGCTGAGATATCATCCTTAAGATGTTGACTCTTAGAACCTGATCTGGGTGATGCCAGCGTAGGGAACAGTATCTCTTTTTAGATATGTTTTTTACAGCGCATTAACGTCCGGGTTCTTATCCGGACGTTTTCTTTTTGTATAAACCAAAAACAAAAAGGAGATATAGATAATGAAAAAACTAGTAGTATTTTTAGTAGCTATTTGTTTAATGTTAACCGGGTGTGGTCAAAACAAAACTGCTACTACTAAAAAGACAAAGAAATTAAAAAAGGTGACTGTCGTACTAGACTGGACGCCAAATACAAATCATACGGGGCTATTTGTTGCTAAGGAAAAAGGTTACTTTAAGGAACAAGGACTTGATGTAGATATAATCAGCCCGGGAGAAACAGGTGCAGACCAATTGGTGGCATCAGGTAAAGCGGACTTTGGTGTTTCTTATCAAGAGTCAATTACACAAGCAAGAGTTCAAAATGTACCGATTGTTTCAATTGCAGCAATTATTCAACATAATACTTCTGGGTTTGCATCACCAGTGAAAAAAGGAATTAAGTCACCAAAAGATTTCGTTGGAAAAACATATGGTGGATGGGGTTCACCTGTTGAAAAGGCTATTTTAAAATCACTTATGTCAGAAGAAAATGCTAATGTTAATAAGTTAAATATCGTTAATATGGGTGATGCTGATTTCTTTACAGCGGTAAAAAGAGATATTGATTTTGCATGGATTTATCAAGGATGGACAGGGATTCAAGCAGAGCTACGTGGAGAAAAATTAAACATGATTTATTTAACTGATTATAGTAAAAAGCTAGATTACTATACTCCAGTTTTAGCAACGAACGAAAAAATGATTAGTAAAAACCCTAAAATAGTAAAAGCGTTTGTGGCTGCAGCATCAAAAGGATATAATTTTGCGATTGAGAACCCAAAAGAAGCTGCATCGATTTTAATAAAGGATAATCCAGATTTAGATAAAAAATTAGTGGAAAAAAGCCAAGAATGGTTAGCATCTAAGTATAAAGATGATGCAGACCGTTGGGGTGAGCAAAAGTTATCAGTTTGGAAAAACTATGCTGATTTCTTAGCTGAAAATAAATTATTAGAAGGAAACTTTAAGCCAAAAGAAGCATTTACGAATGATTTCTTACCAGCGAAATAAGGAGGAGCAAAAATGCAAACTACTTTAATGAGTGTCCAAATTATACCGAAAACAAATAATATTGAGGATGTTATTCCAGCAGTTGATGAAGCAATTAAAATTATTGATGAATCAGGTGTAAAATATCAGGTCCAACCATTGGAAACAACTATGGAAGGCGACTTGAATCAATTATTAATGGTTGTTCAAAAAATGAATGAAAGAATGATTGAAATAGGTTGCCACAATGTAATAACACAAATGAAAATACTTTATCAACCACAAGGTATTACGATGGATGTGTTAACGGAGAAGTACCGTTAATGAAATCTAAAAATATAAAAGGATGGCAACCAATCGTTGTCATCCTGCTTTTTTTAATTTGCTGGCAGCTAAGTATTAAAATTTGGAGAATCGAATCTTGGTTATTACCAGGACCAATCGCAATCTTTAAAGAAGGAATGAGATCAACTGATTCACTACTTCCTCATATTTCTTCTACAATTCAATTAACGATTATTGGTTTGTTAATTGGTAGTTTATTAGGATTTTTAATCGCATTTCTATTGCATTTAATTCCAGGTGTAAGGGAAGCTTTTTACCCATTATTAATTCTTTCGCAAAATGTACCAATTATCGTATTGGCACCTCTTTTAATTATTTGGTTTGGATTTGGTGTATTACCAAAATTAATTATTATTTCTCTCGTTTGTTTCTTTCCAGTTACAGTTTCAGCGTTGGATGGTTTTCGACAAACACCAAGTGAACTAATAAATTATATGAAAATGGCGGGAGCATCTAAATCACAAGTTTTTTGGAAAGTTGAATTGCCTTTTTCTCTACCTTCCATTTTTTCTGGCTTAAAGATTTCTGCAACTTATAGTGTTATGGGAGCAGTTATATCTGAATGGTTAGGAGCGAAATCTGGAATTGGGGTTTATATGACTTTAGCTTCATCTTCATTTAGAACAGATCGAGTATTTGTTTCAATTTTTATCATTATGTTTTTAAGTATGCTTTTCTTCTTCCTAATAGTTGTAATTGAACGTTTTACTGTTAAATGGAAAGTTAAAGGGGTGAAGCGGAAATGACATTACAAGTGGAACAATTATCAATGAGTTATAGCGGTCATCAGGTGTTAGATAATATATCCCTTTATGTAAACGAGGGTGAATTTGTATCGATTCTAGGTCCATCTGGTAGTGGGAAAAGTACTTTGTTTCATCTTATAGGTGGCTTAGTAAAACCAGATTCTGGAGAAGTAAAGTTAAATGGGTCGATAATAAATGGAGAACTTGGTCATGTTAGTTTTATGCCTCAGGATCATTCATTACTACCTTGGAGAACAGTATTAAAAAATATTGTTTTGTCACAGGAATTAAAACATAAACCTGATGAAAAATTGGCAAGAGACTGGCTTAAAAGAACTGGTTTAGAAAACTATGAGAATGCTTACCCTCATGAATTATCTGGTGGTATGAAACAAAGAGTTTCATTTTTAAGGTCTCTACTAGCACCGCAGTCGTTCATGTGTATGGATGAGCCGTTTTCAGCTTTAGATGAGTTCACTAGACTTGAAATGCAACAATGGCTCTTATCAATTTGGGAAGAGCAACGTCGATCAATATTATTAGTTACGCATAATATTGATGAAGCGTTGTTAATGTCTGATCGAATCTATCTATTTTCTGACAAACCTGCCAAAATCAAAGAAGAAATCATAGTGCCATTTCCAAGACCACGTAAAAAAGAATTATTATTAAGTGATGAATTTACGGAATATAAAAGAAAAATCTATTTGGCTTTAGAGAAGGAGTAATACGATGAAAATGATAGATGCTCATATTCATTTAGATTCTTATGATACTAGTCAAAGAGAAGAAATAGTAACTAATTTAGAAAGACAAGAAATCGAGGCGCTCATTTCGGTATCGATGGATTTAAAATCTAGTAAGAAGAATTTAGCGTTAAAAAATCAAAATAATAGTGTATATCCAGCATTCGGATTTCATCCTGAACAACAAATCCCTTCTGATGAAGAGGTTGATAAATTAATTGAATGGATTAAGAACCATCAGGATGAAATGGTCGCAATCGGAGAGGTTGGATTACCATATTATAAGAATTTAGAAGAACAGCTTGATTACGTACCGTATATTCAATTACTAGAAAAATTTATCTCACTTGCAAAAGAGTTAAATAAACCGATCATATTACACGCAGTGTATGAGGACGCCGAAACAGTATGTAATCTATTAGAAAAATATTTTATTAAAAAAGCCCATTTTCATTGGTTTAAAGGAGACGAACATACAATTAACCGGATGATAGAAAATGAGTATTTTATCTCAATTACACCTGATGTACTATATGAAAATGAGATTCAAGACTTAGTGAAAAAGTATCCTTTAGAATTAATGATGATCGAAACAGATGGTCCTTGGCCATTTGAAGGGCCTTTTGAAAATGAGTGGACACATCCTAAATTTATGCATCAATCGGTTGCAAAGATAGCTGAGTTAAAAGACATAAATCTATCAAGTGCATATAAAACTTTATATGAAAATACTAAGAAATTTTATAGTATATAAAATAAGAAAATCGTTTTCCAACAGGAAACGATTTTTTTTTCAAAGTGCTTGAAATACAAAACGCTCTATAGGGAAAACGAAATTAAATGAAACATTATTGAAATTAAAATTCATTTTTTTATTTATTAACGATTTTAACTGTTAAAATGTTTCAATAATTTTGATATACAATACAAACAAACTATAGTAATTGTTTTTTTGGAACTAAGAGAAAAATTTAGATTTATCGTTTTAAATGATAGGTTTATAATTTGAGGTTCAAACTCAATTGACCTACAAACTGATTTATAAACAACTGTTAGATTACTCTAAGTAAAGGCTACTTGATTAGAATTTATTGCAGACTTTTTTTGATGAATAAGTTGATTGGAACAGAGGGATGCTCGACTCCTATGGGATTAGCGGGAAGGCTGAGACCCCGCAGGCTTGCCGAGGAGGCTAAAGAATCTCGCCCCATGGAAAGCGAGCATCCTGTAGTGGAAATCAACATCACTCTACTCCTTTACGAAGATTTGGTAATTTATTTGACAAGGATGTTTTTCAACAGCTAAATCGTTTTCCAACAGGAAACGATTTTTTTATTTTAGTTTTAGATAGGTAAAAAGAGCTAAAATAAAATCCCCCTATAGCAGAGCATCTATCCAAATTTACAGATAGGCTTTTTATCTACTATAAGTAGGATATAAAGTAATACTTTCAATTTAGATAATCAGATTCTTTACAAGCAAGAAAATAGTGAAATGTAAAACTTAAGTTTCAATGTAAATACCAAAACCGGCATGTCGATTAGAATGCCGGCAGTATGTTGGTTTGTAGAACTGTTTCTACAAAAGAACTACAGTTCAAGCTCTCCCATACGAAGAAGCTCAATAACTGCTTGTGATCGCCCCTTAACCCCAAGCTTCTGCATTGCATTTGAAATATGATTTCTCACAGTTTTTTCACTTATAAAAAGTTCTTCAGCAATTTCTCTTGTAGTCTTATCTTGAACAAGAAGCTCGAATACTTCTTTTTCACGCTTTGTGAGTGTGTGCTTTGTTTGATAGTCTCTATCCTTCAACTGTGCTAACCCTCCTTGCTTGACCGAGCTGTTCTTCGGATGGGTATTCATTTAGTCTTTTTATCATATGAACGATAGGTCTTTTAGGTGAATATTTCCAGTAAATTTAGAGCTAGATTTAAATTATTTATTTTTTTCTATTTAGCTTGTTCTAAAAAATGTACAGGCTCGTATAAATAATAAAAAAGCGTGGGGGGAGTATGGTGATGAAAAAAAGATTGTTAGTAACAGCGGCAGCAGTATGTGGAATTGCAACAATGAGTGGATGTAGTTTACTTCCAACAAAATCTTCAACTGATATTGATCCACCTAAAACTGTAGTTTATAAAAGTGATCAACCTTCAAAGGAAGTAGCAAAGAAAGAGGAAACTGTAAAAAGGGAATTATATTTAATTGACCGTAACGGTTATGTTGTACCGCAAACATTCCAATTACCTAAGTCTACTAGCTTGGCTAAACAAGCGTTAGAGTACTTAGTAAAAGACGGTCCTGTTACAGATGAATTACCAAATGGTTTCCAAGCAGTTTTACCTCCGAATACTGAAGTTTTAGGTGTTCAAACTCAAAAGGATGGTACGATTATTGCTGATTTTTCACCAGAATTTAAGCAATATCGTGCTGAAGATGAATTAAAAGTGTTTCAAGCTGTTACTTGGACGTTAACTCAATTTGATAATGTGACAAAGGTGAAAATTCGAGTAAACGGAAAAGAGCTTGCATCGATGCCAATCAATAAAGCTCAGATTGGTGATGGGTTAACAAGAGATGACGGAATTAACTTTGATAAAGGTGACATTGTAGATATTATGAACTCCAGACCAGTTACGCTATATTATGTTTCTCAAGGGGAAATGGGAGACACTTATTATGTACCTGTAACGACTAGGATTTCAAATGCTCAAACAGATTCATATTCGGCAATCGTAAATGAACTAGTAAAAGGTCCTTCTGAATATTCAAATTTAGTATCTGATTTTGGAACTGATACGAAACTAGTTAGTCAACCTGTTTTCAAAGGCGGTAAGCTAGTACTTAATTTTAACGATGGTATCTATGGAAATATTGCAAAAAATATGATCAATAATGATGTATTACAGCCGCTTGTACTTTCTCTAACTGAGCAAAAAGGTGTTAAGTCTATTGAAATCCAAATCAATGGTAAATTAACTGCGTTGGACCAACAAGGTAAGCCTTTAAGCCAACCTGTTTCAAGACCTAAGGATGTAAATACGAAGAAATTGTAAGCCAGTCGTTAAGAAAAGATAATGATTGCCTATTAATAAAATGTTTTAAATATCAACCTTGTACAAAAATTGTGCCGATTTTTGTACAAGGTTTTTAATTTTATCTTTAAATTATACTTAATAAGTAGAAATGAAATCACATTTTTGTCTATACTAGTATTTGGAAGATTTTGTAGGAGGAACAATCATGACAAGAACAGATGGAAGATTAAATAATGAACTTAGACCAATAGAGATTATTACTCACTATACAAAGCATGCAGAAGGTTCTGTGCTTATTAGTATTGGTGATACGAAGGTAATTTGTAATGCAACTGTTGAGGACCGTGTACCACCATTTTTGAGAAATAGTGGAAAAGGTTGGATTTCAGCTGAATATTCAATGTTACCGAGGGCTACTCAAGAGCGTACGATCCGTGAATCATCAAAAGGTAAAGTTACTGGTCGAACAATGGAAATTCAACGATTAATAGGAAGAGCGTTAAGAGCAGTAGTTGATTTAGAAGCACTTGGTGAAAAGACAATTTGGATCGATTGTGATGTCATTCAAGCAGATGGAGGAACACGAACTACTTCAATTACTGGTGCATTTGTTGCAATGATGCTTGCTTTTGATAAATTAATTAAAATGGATAAATTGAAATCGTATCCTGTAAAAGATTATTTAGCCGCAACTTCGGTTGGTATTTTAGAAGACCTTGGACCAGTACTAGATTTATATTATGTAGAAGATTCGGCTGCAAGTGTTGATATGAATATTATTATGACTGGAAAAGGACAGTTTGTTGAACTTCAAGGAACTGGTGAAGAAGCAACATTTTCTAGAGAAGAATTAAATGAGTTACTATCTTTAGGTGAATTAGGAATTAAATCTCTAATTGAAAAACAAAAAGAAGTGTTATTACAAGAAGGTATTAAATTTCAATAATCATTTCGAGGAGAGACTTTAAGGATGGATACAATCATTATTGCTACAAATAATCAAGGCAAAGTGAAGGATTTTGAAGCACTTTTTAACCCGATGGGATTTCAAATTAAATCTTTAAAAGACTTTCCTGAAATTCAAGAAGTTGAAGAAACAGGAACTACATTTGAAGAAAATGCGATTTTAAAAGCTGAGTATTTAGCGGGTGAGTTAAAAACGCCAGTTATTGCAGATGATTCTGGTTTAATAGTGGATGCACTTGAAGGTAGACCAGGCGTTTATTCTGCTCGATATGCCGGATTACATAAAAGTGATGAAGATAATTTACAAAAAGTATTAAGCGAACTAGAAGGCGTTTTTCCTGGAAAAAGAACTGCGCGATTTTATTGTGCTTTAGCTTTAGCGGTTCCAGGTAAAGAAACAATCACTGTTTATGGTACAGTTGAAGGGTTTATTGCCAATGAAAAAAGAGGAACAAACGGTTTTGGCTACGATCCAATATTCTTTTTGCCAGAATTAGATAAAACGATGGCTGAATTAACAACAGATGAAAAAGGTGGCTTAAGTCATCGCGCAAATGCAATTAAATCATTAATGGATGTAATAAATAAAGAAGATAAAGACTTTTTATTTAGAGGATCAAATTAATGAAAGTACTAATTGTAAGTGATAGCCATGGATTGACAAAACCATTACAAGAAATCGCCGAACGATATCGTGATAGTGTAGATTTAATGATCCACTGTGGAGATTCGGAATTAGAAGTGAATGCTAAGGAACTAAGTGATTATAATGTAGTAAGAGGAAATTGTGATTTCAGAGGAGAATTCCCTGAAGAATTTATTCACCGTGGAAATGAATATACAATCTATGCAACACATGGTCATTTACATGGAATAAAACAGTCATTGCAAAAGCTGTATTATCGTTGTAAAGAAGTTGGAGCAACAATTGCTTGTTTCGGTCACTCACATGTATTAGGAGCCGAAGTAATTGATGATGTGCTTTTTATTAACCCTGGTAGCATTTTATTACCGAGAATGCGAAAAGAAAAGACTTATGCTATTCTTGAAATAATTGATAAGAAAGCTAATGTTACTTTTTATAATACAGATGGAACGGTGCTTACTACTACTTCATTTGAATTATCATGAATGAATGGAGGTTAGTAGCTTATATGCTACTAACCTTATCTAAAACAAAAAAATTCAGAGTACTAAAAGCCCGAAAACCCTAATAAACTAAGGTAATTATACAACTTTAAACTTTTTTTCTTTATTTTGGAAAAAAGTTTTAAAAAAGTGTTGACTTTAATTTGCTTAACGACTATACTAAATTATGTCGACAGGGTGATGTCGCAAAGAAATAAAAAAGAAATAACAAATATGCGGGTGTAGTTTAATGGTAAAATAGAAGCCTTCCAAGCTTCGGTCGTGGGTTCGATTCCCATCACCCGCTCCATATGTCCTGGTAGCTCAGCAGGATAGAGCAACGGCCTTCTAAGCCGTCGGTCGGGGGTTCGAATCCCTCTCAGGACGTCCAAAAGACACTTGTTTTACTTAATGTAAAATAAGTGTCTTTTTTTGTGTTTAACTACTTTTAATTGAAGTACTAAAGAAATAAAATGATGAATTACGTTTACTCTATAAATTAGGACCGATTTATATGAATTAATAGAGGTTTTATTCATCATGAAATTTATACTAGATATGTTATTCTAGTATAAATAAAAGAGTGGAGTGATATAAATGAACGAAAAAGAATTTTGGAGCTTAATATCCAAAATGCATATTGTTGAAGAACCTTATGAATGGGTAATAAATCATTTAGCTAAACAATCAGAGGAAGAGATAGCTAGTTTTGAAATTCTTTTTGAAACTTATTTTTCCGAAGCGTATGCCGTAAATCTTTTAGGAGCTGCATGGATCATCATGGATGGCTGTTCTGAGGATTCGTTTGCACATTTTAGAGCTTGGTTAATCGGACAAGGAGAACAAGTTTACAAGAAAACGTTAGATGACCCAGATTATTTAGCTGAATACATCTTTCCTATTTATGAAGAAGAAGGACTTACGCCAGAATTGGAAGATATGTTAGATCTAGCTTTACAAGCGTATACAATCAAGCGTAAAGGCGATGATGATTGGAATGATCAATTGTGGAATGAGTTTAATTCCCTTATTGAAAGCAAAGGCTATGACTATCCTCAACAACAATTAACGATCGATTGGAAGTCAAAAGACGAACTAAAAGCTAAGTTTCCAAAGCTATGGAAAAGATTTGGCAATAAACCGTTAGGGTACTAAACCTAAAACCAGATTCATCCATACATGTATCTTTAATATTTTAAATAATTTTAATTCATGATACACTTTTTCATAACTAGTTTGTGCAGGAAATAACAAATGTTAGGGGAGAGTAACATGGAAGACAATATTGTCTTTTTTCCTAAACTGAAGGATCGGATAATAAATTTAGGTAAAAAAGCATTAGAAGAAAAAGATTTTAGTAAAGCTTTAATGTTATGTAATCAATTAAAAGAAATAAATGAGCATAATTCACAAACAGAGCTTGCGGCAGTCGCGTGTCTTTTAGAAGGAAATCGGGCTAGGGAAGCTAAGGAAAGATGTGAGGATTTAGTTTTCGGGCCATTTGAGAGTGATGAAGCAATTGAAGTGTACATAAGCATTTTATTTCAATTAAAAGAATATGAAGAATTACAAAAAAATATAAAAAAATTACTCACTCAAAAACGGATTGATGAAAATCAGATGGATAAGTTTCAAGCGATGCTCTCATTATCAAAGAAAGTAATTTCAGATCGTGAAGGCATTAAGGGTGAAGTTCTTAATTTACATATGATCGTTGAAAATTCTGAACCGATTGATAAGCAACTTGAATTAATTAATGAATTAAGAAGTTTAGATTGTAATTTTGTCATCGATCAAATTAGCGAAATATTAAAAAGCACCAAAGCAAATCCGTTAATTCAAAGTTTTATTTTGTTTATTCTACAAGAACAATCAATCGATAAAGATTTTGAACTTAACAAAGTAAACCAAAGGATGATTTGGAATACATCTGTTTCAGTCGATGAACATAAAATCTTTGTAGATGCTATATTGAAAAAATTAAGTGATGTATTAGAAAGTGAAGACCCTTCTGCTTTCGAAATCGCAAAAACACACTTCCAACACTTTATAACAATTTACTTCCCGTTTATCCCAATACCAGCGGATATAAATACATGGGCAGCCTGTTTTTATTGCATCGTCCAACAATTTTTTGATCGCAGTGTAGATGAAGAGGAATTAAAAGACTTATTTAATGTAGAATATTTTCCTGTGAAAAGTGCAATTGCTTTAGTAAAACGGTTTGAAGATGAAGGATACTTTAACATAAAATAAAATGTCAGAATGCCGGCTAAACGCTCGCTTTCTTCGTTGCTTAGCATGCCTGCGCGGTGCTCATTACCGCTTAAGGGTAACTCTGCTCCTCACCAGGCTTCACGCTCGAAAGACAAGCGCTTGCAATCAGTCTGACAATCAAGTTTGTAGAAATTTTCTATACGCTAAAATTAATTTAAAATGAAATAGTTGGAAAAAACATAGATGTTCTATTTGAGTTTCTATGTTTTTTTATGTAAAAAAGTATTTTAATGAGATGGAAGTGGCGATAAAACCGAGTTGTAATTGGAGTGAATGCGATGAGGGGCTTAGGTCACGGCATACGGAAAGCAAGCAATAGTGACAGGAAGTCATCGTTCTTATTTTTATTGGTACTAAAACTGATTTAAAATTCGAAATTAAAAATCTCTAATATTTTCTCCTTATAAAATTAGGAAATATTGAAACAAAAAAGGAATGTGTTATAATAGAATGGTTGTAACGACTATTTACTTAATTATACATGCATTTTCTTTATTAAAAATGGACAGGCATGTATAGTACGAAAATACGTAAACACATATATTTTTTTAGATAATTTTGGAGGGAACTAACAATGACTGCTAAATGGGAAAAATTAGAAGCTAACGTTGGTCTATTAACTGTAGAAGTTGAAGCTTCTGAAGTAGATAAAGGTTTAGATGCAGCTTTCAAAAAAGTTGTTAAAACTATCAATGTACCGGGATTCCGTAAAGGTAAATTACCTCGCCCGATTTTCGAACAAAAATTTGGTATTGAAGCACTTTATAATGATGCTTTAGACGTAATTTTACCAGAAGCTTACAGCAAAGCTGTTGTAGAGGTTGGTATTGAGCCAGTTGACCGTCCAGAAGTTGACGTTGAGCAAATGGAAAAAGGTAAAACTTTAATCTTCAAAGCAAAAGTTACTGTAAAGCCAGAAGTAAAATTAGGCGAATACAAAGGCTTAGAAGTTGAAGAAATGGATGCAACTGTAACTGACGAAGACGTACAAGCTGAATTAACTACATTACAAGAGCGTCAAGCTGAGTTAGTAGTTAAAGAAGATGGTACTGTTGAAAACGGTAATACAGCTGTAATTGATTTCGAAGGTTTCGTTGATGGCGTAGCTTTCGAAGGTGGAAAAGGTGAAAACTATCCACTAGAAATCGGTTCAGGTTCTTTCATTCCTGGATTTGAAGAAGCTTTAATCGGTACTAAATCTGGTGTAGAAACAGATGTTAATGTAACATTCCCAGAAGAATACCACAGTGCTGAATTAGCAGGAAAAGCTGCTACTTTCAAAGTAACTGTTCATGAAATTAAAGCTAAAGAACTTCCTGAGTTAAACGACGAGTTTGCGAAAGACGTAAATGACGAAGTAGAAACTTTAGAAGATCTTAAAGCTAAAATCAAAAATGACTTAGTTGAATCTAAAAAATCTCAAGCTGAAGGTAGCTTACGTGATGCTTTAGTTCAAAAAGCAGCTGAAAATGCTGAAATTGAAATCCCAGACGTAATGTTCGAAAGCCAAGTTGACCGTATGGTTAAAGACTTTGAACAACGTATTGCACAACAAGGATTAAACTTAGAGCTTTACTACCAATTCACTGGTACTAAAGAAGAAGATCTTCGTGCTCAAATGCGTCAAGATGCTGAAGCTCGTGTAAGAATCGACTTAACAATCGATGCGATCATCGAAGCTGAAAAAATCGATGCAACTGAAGAAGAAATGAACGAAGAATTAACTCGTTTATCTGCAATGTACAACATTCCTTCTGAGCAATTAGTAACTATGCTAGGTGGAACTGACGCTGTACGTGATGATATTCAAATCCGTAAAGCTGTTGAATTATTAGTAGATAGCAGAAAAAAATAAGCGTTAAATAAACATATATTGACTTAAACAAGGCGCGAGATTTTTCGTGCCTTGTTTTTAAATAATGAAATATTTGGTAAAGTGAACTGATTCCTTTAAAATACACATATACATATGTTAGAATCTGTTATACAGATTTTAAAAAATTATTGTGGCTATACTAAAAATAATTCTTCAAAAGAAGGATTATTAGCTTAAGATTAGAATATATATATTCTAAAAATTTAAACAATTTTAGAGTAGTAATTAATTGCTTTGTTTATTTTGTATGCTATTATATAGCTACAAGATACATATTTTTGGGATTACATACATATTGAGTGTTTTTAGAAATTTTTAGAGGGAGTGAACATATGTTCAAA
Organism: Gottfriedia luciferensis; assembly: GCF_001712755.1. GTDB lineage: Bacteria > Bacillota > Bacilli > Bacillales > Bacillaceae_G > Gottfriedia > Gottfriedia luciferensis_B. The sequence goes on along the minus strand of NZ_MDKC01000035.1, from coordinate 267,973 downwards.
TTTAACGAAGAAAAAGGACAGCTAAAATGTTCGTTCTGTGGGAAGTCACAGTCTCAGGTTAGAAAATTAGTTGCAGGACCTGGTGTATATATTTGTGACGAGTGTATTGAGCTTTGTACTGAAATAGTTCAAGAAGAGCTAGCAAAAGAAGAGGAAGTAGAGTTTAAAGACGTTCCGAAACCGAAAGAAATTTGCGAAATTCTTGATGAATACGTTATTGGTCAGGACAATGCGAAAAAAGCGTTATCTGTTGCTGTATATAACCACTACAAACGTATTAATTCAAATAGCAAAATTGATGAGGTTGAGTTATCAAAAAGTAATATTGCAATGATTGGGCCAACTGGTAGTGGTAAAACATTATTAGCTCAAACTTTAGCACGAATTTTAAATGTACCATTTGCGATTGCAGATGCAACTTCATTAACTGAAGCTGGATATGTTGGGGAAGATGTTGAAAACATTCTTTTAAAATTAATCCAAGCAGCAGATTATGATGTAGAACGCGCTGAAAAAGGTATTATTTATATCGATGAAATTGATAAAGTTGCACGTAAGTCTGAAAACCCTTCAATTACACGTGATGTGTCAGGTGAAGGTGTTCAGCAAGCACTTTTAAAAATTCTTGAAGGAACTGTGGCAAGCGTACCTCCTCAAGGTGGTCGTAAGCATCCACATCAAGAATTCATTCAAATTGATACAACAAATATTTTATTTATTTGTGGTGGAGCATTTGATGGCATCGAACAAATTATCAAACGCCGTTTAGGTAAAAAGGTAATTGGTTTCAGTGGTGATTCTGAAAAGAGCGATTTAAACTCAAAAGAAATCTTAAACCATGTATTACCAGAAGACTTATTACGCTTTGGTTTAATTCCAGAGTTCATTGGTCGTTTACCTGTTTTAGCTAATTTAGAGCAACTTGATGAAGCATCATTAGTTGAAATTTTAACTAAACCAAAAAATGCTTTAATTAAGCAATATCAAAAATTACTAGAGCTTGACCAAGTTGAACTTGAGTTTGAGGATAACGCTTTAACTGAAATTGCTAAAAAAGCAATTGAGCGTAAAACTGGAGCTCGTGGACTACGTTCGATCATTGAAGGGCTTATGTTAGATATTATGTTTGAATTACCTTCACGTGAGGATATTCAAAAATGTATTATCTCAGCAGAAACCGTTAAAACTGGTGCAGCTCCTAAGCTTGTACTTGAAGATGGAACAGAATTAGAGTTAAAGAAAAAAGCAAATAAATTAGCTTAAGTACGGAACCAAATGCATTTGCATTTGGTTTTTTATTTTGACTTTTTTTAAGTGGTTTTTTATCTTTCTTTAAATACATAGGAACTTTAATCGGTAAACCTTGCCTTTAATTTTTAAAATTTGGTTTATCCTTCCATATAGAGGGCGATACTAAAATTAATTTCTACTTCAGTGGAGGGGTAAAGAATGAGTTTAACAACAATTATATTATTAGCTCAATTAGCATTAGGAACAATCGTTGCTTTGTATTTTATTCATTTATTAAAGGGTCAACGAACAACAAAAGTTTCGATTGACAGGGAATCTAAAAAAGAAATGGAGCAGTTACGTAAATTAAAGTCAATCTCTTTAACGGTTCCGTTAGCAGAGAGAGTTAGACCAACCACTTTTGATGATATAGTTGGCCAAGAGGATGGAATAAAAGCGTTAAAAGCTTCACTTTGCAGTGCTAATCCTCAACATGTAATTATTTATGGGCCGCCTGGTGTCGGAAAAACTGCAGCGGCTAGACTAGTATTAGAAGAAGCAAAAAAGAGCCCGAATACACCTTTTAAACAAGATGCAGTATTTATTGAATTAGACGCTACAACTGCCAGGTTTGATGAAAGAGGAATTGCGGATCCTTTAATCGGTTCCGTTCATGATCCAATCTATCAAGGTGCAGGTGCGATGGGGCAAGCAGGTGTTCCTCAACCTAAAAAAGGAGCAGTAACCGATGCGCATGGTGGGATTTTATTTATTGATGAAATTGGCGAACTTCATCCAATTCAAATGAATAAAATGCTGAAAGTACTTGAAGATCGTAAAGTTAAATTTGAGAGTGCTTATTACCAAGAAGAAAATCCTTCTATACCAGCACATATTCATGAAATTTTTAAACACGGTTTACCAGCAGATTTCAGATTAGTTGGTGCAACAACAAGATCACCAGAAGATATCCCACCGGCAATTCGTTCTCGTTGTTTAGAGATATTTTTTAGAGAATTAGAACAGGATGAAATTCAAGCAGTAGCTAAACGATCTGCTGAAAAAATAGAATTGAGCCTATCGGATAAAGCCTTAGAATTAGTAGGTACATATGCAAAAAATGGTCGTGAAGCGATTAACTTAATTCAGTTAGCTGGCGGTATGGTTTTAACTTCTGGTCGAAAAGAATTAATAGAAGATGATATTGGGTGGGTTGTTTCTGTAAGTCGTTTATCACCAAGACTTGTTAACAAAATTCCAGAAGCTCCAACTGTAGGATTGGTGAACGGTTTAGCCGTCTATGGAGCAAATATTGGAGCGTTATTACCGATTGAAGTAAGTGCAATGAAGGCAAAAGAAAGCGGTAAAGGATCAATTACAATTACTGGAATTGTTGAGGAAGAAAGCTTAGGTAATCAAGCTAAATCCATTCGTAGAAAAAGTATGGCAAAAGGCTCTTTAGAAAATGTTACGACAATCTTACGAAAAATTGGTGTACCAATCGATGACTTTACGATTCACATTAATTTTCCAAGTGGCGCATTAATTGACGGACCATCTGCAGGGATTGCCATGGTAGTTGGTATTTTTTCAGCAGTTAATAATGTTCCAGTATTAAATACAATCGCTATGACTGGTGAAATGAGCATTCAAGGTGATGTAAAACCAGTTGGCGGTGTACCAGAAAAAGTAAAAGCAGCTGTAAAAGCAGGGGCAACTAAAATTATTGTTCCGAAAGAAAACGATCAGGCTACATTACATCAATATAAAGATGTAGAAATATTAGTAGTAGATCGCATAGAAAAAGTTCTCCATGAGGTCTTTAAAGATAATTGGAAATTTGAACTACCAGCTCAAACAAAAACTGATTTCCAACAATTAACTTTGTTTGAAGAAAATCAATCGCAATCTATGTAGATAAAAATAAGTGTTCGAATCATTTCATTTTGAATAAATAAAGAATACAAACTATTTTTGCATTCTTTTTTCAATGAAGTGAGCGAACACTTTTTATTTTGTAGAAATACATTCTATATGATTTAATCTTATTACAAGTCTTACTTCTTATTTTTAGTTAAAATCAAGATTATCGAAAAAACTTATTATATATGTTATGTTCTAGTCAGTTTTTGATTGATTGTGCTGCTTCTTTATTTCTTTTAATGCATATCATTGTAAATGATATATATGTTAAGGTAAAATAACTAAATAGAATGAAAAACATGGAGGTGTAACGTAATGAATGTTACAAAAGAAAAAGTTGTACCCCTCCTACCTTTAAGAGGAATTAGTGTATTTCCTGCCACTATTGCACATCTAGATGTAGGAAGAACGAAATCGATAAAAGCTATACAAGAAGCTGATGAGTTAGATCAGTTAATTTTTGTTGTTACTCAAATAGATGCAGATACTGAAAATCCAAAGTTAGACGAATTGTACCATTTTGGGACTTTAGCTAAATTAACACAAAAAATTACACTTCCAAACGGCACTGTTCGTATTACTGTTGAAGGATTACACAGAGGAAAAATCAAATCAATTATTGATCAAAATGATTTCTTAACTGCAAAGGTAGAAGAATATCCAGATGTAGAAGATGAATCTAAAGAGCTACGTGCTTTAATGAGAACTTTATTGCAGCATTTTAAACAATACAGTAAATTGTCAAAGCGAATTTTGCCAGAGACAATTGCTTCAATCGTTAAGCAAGACCGCCCAGGTAAACTTGCAGATGCAATGATCGATTCAATTCCATTAAGAGAAGAAGAAAAACAAAAAATATTAGCAACAATTGATGTTACTGAACGAATACATATTATCTTAAATTTTCTTCAAGATGAAAAAGAATTATTAAAGCTTGAGGAAAAGATTGGTCTACAAGTTAAGAAAAATATTGATAAAACTCAAAAAGAATATTTCTTAAGAGAGCAATTAAAGGTTATTCAACGAGAACTAGGTGATCGTGAAGGTAAGACTGAAGAAGTTGATAAGTTTTTAACAAAAATTGAAGAGGCAAATATGCCTGAAGAAACAAAGGAAGTAGTACTAAAAGAGTTAGCTAGATATGAGAAACTACCTCCTAATGCTGCAGAAGCAGGTGTAGTTCGTACATATTTAGATTGGATGGTAGCTCTACCATGGTCTAAGCAAACTGAAGACACACTGGATATACACCGTTCCGAAAAGATACTGAATAATGAACACGAAGGTCTTGAAAAAGTAAAAGAAAGAATATTAGAATATCTAGCTGTTCAACAACTTACGAATTCATTACGTGGTCCAATTCTATGTTTAGCTGGTCCTCCTGGAGTTGGTAAAACTTCTTTAGCGAAATCAATCGCAAACGCTTTGTCTAGAAACTTTGTACGCGTTTCTCTAGGTGGCGTAAGAGATGAATCAGAAATAAGAGGACATAGAAGAACATACATCGGAGCTATGCCAGGTCGAATTATCCAAGGTATGAAGAAAGCAGGAACAAATAACCCTGTATTCTTACTTGATGAAATTGATAAAATGTCTAGCGATTTTAGAGGGGATCCAGCATCAGCAATGTTAGAAGTATTGGACCCAGAACAAAATCATACATTTAGTGATCATTACATCGAAGAACCATTTGATTTATCTCAAGTTTTATTTGTAGCAACTGCAAATGATTTATCAACTATACCAGGTCCATTACGTGATCGTATGGAGATTATTACTTTATCTGGATATACTGAACTTGAAAAAGTTAATATAGCTAAAAAACATTTATTCCCTAAAAAATTAGCAGAGCATGGCTTAAATAAATCTACTGTACAAATTCGTGAAAGTGCATTAAGTGCAATTATTCGTCATTATACACGTGAAGCAGGAGTAAGATCATTAGAGCGAGTTCTAGCGACACTATGTAGAAAAGCTGCTAAGTTGATCGTTTCAAACGAAAGACAAAAAATAATATTTACCGATAAAAATATTGAAGAATTTTTAGGTAAGAAAACATTCTCTTATGGTCAAATGGAAAGTGAAGATCAAATAGGTGTAGCTACAGGTTTAGCTTATACTGCATTTGGTGGAGACACACTTTCTATTGAAGTATCACTATATCCTGGAAAGGGTAAGCTAACTTTAACTGGTAAGCTAGGGGATGTAATGAAGGAGTCAGCACAGGCTGCGTTCAGCTATATTCGCTCAAAAGCAGAAGAGCTGAATATTGACCAAAATTTCCACGAGAAGTATGATATTCATATTCATGTTCCAGAAGGTGCGGTTCCAAAAGATGGCCCTTCAGCAGGTATAACGATGGCAACAGCATTGATTTCAGCATTAACAAATAAACCAATCCGTAAAGAGGTTGGAATGACTGGTGAAATCACTTTACGTGGTCGCGTATTACCAATTGGTGGATTAAAAGAAAAAATGCTTAGTGCGCATCGTGCAGGTTTAACGACTGTTATCATACCTAAAGAAAACGAAAAAGATTTAGAAGATGTACCACCAATGGTGAAAGAAGGTTTAACTGTTATACCTGTTTCCCATTTAGATGAAGTGCTTGCGCATGCAATAGTAGGAGTGAAAAAATGAAAGTAACAACAGCGGATATTGTCATTAGTGCAGTCCGACCAAATCAATATCCAGATACACAATTTCCTGAAATCGCTTTGGCAGGTCGTTCAAATGTTGGGAAATCTTCATTTATTAATAAAATGTTAAATCGTAAAGCATTAGCCCGAACATCATCAAAACCTGGAAAAACGCAAACATTAAATTTCTTTCTAATTAATGAACAGCTTTTCTACGTTGACGTACCAGGTTATGGATATGCTAAAGTTTCCAAAAAGGAACGAGAAGCATGGGGGAAAATGATCGAAACATATATTACAACTCGTGAGCAATTAAGAGCTGTTATTTTATTAGTTGATCTACGTCATTCACCAACAGAAGATGATGTAATGATGTATGATTTCTTAAAGCATTACCAAATCCCAGTCATTATAGTAGCAACAAAAGCAGATAAAATTCCTAAAGGGAAATGGGATAAACATGCAAAAGTAGTTCGTGAAAAGTTACAGATTGAAGAAGGGGATGAATTAATTTTATTCTCATCTGAAACTGGTATGGGTAAAGAAAAAGCTTGGTCAGTAATTGATCGTATGTGTAAATAAAAAATGCTGGTGGCTAAAAGGCCACCAGCATTTTTTTTAGGTCTTCTTCCCTCAAACAACGATGATACTTGAAAAGGAATTACCGTAGCCTTCTGTCGTCAAGGGAGTCATTGTCCACCACAAACCATCAAATAAAGTTGGAAAGGTTTGTGGTTCTAAACTATGTATAGTTATTGAATCAAAAGAAACAATTAGAATAGATAGAGTTAAAATTGAAACATAATTAAATGATACAATTTTCTATAGTGTTAGGAAGCCTCCATTTAAAACTGCTAGTTATGTATAAAAAAATATGTTTATTTTTTAGAAAATAGAAAATATAAACCGATAACAGCAATCAATATTGGCCAATAGTTCTGGAAATAAGAGACTTGTGATTGGATCGAACTAAGCATTGTTGCAAGCTTTTCATTAAAAAGGAAAAATAAAGACATAATAAATAATAGTAAACCAGGCAATAGCTCACCTTTTCCTTTTCGAGATTGTAGTAACATTCCGATTGAAATGATGAGTGTTAGAACGGACCAATGGCTTGGCCAATTTTTAAAATGTTCGATGGCATAAAAATGAATTCCAAATCCAAGCACGACAATTCCCGGGAATACATAATGAGTTTCTCTTCCTTTAAAGGCTTGAACGAGAAGTGCAATACCAGTTACCAAGATGGGAGTCGTCCAAAAGGTGAAAATATGTAAAGCTGGGACATGCCATTTTGAAATAAGATAATAAATGCCAAAGCCAATTAATAAGATTCCAATAAATAATCGATTTTTTTTCATAGCAACTCCTGTTTAACATTATTTGTAATCACTTTTATTTTAAAATTATTGTATAATAAAATTTGTGTACATTTAATAGTATAAGTCGGTTTAAAAATTCTACAAAATACTACATTTATGATAGCATATTGATGTAGAACATAGATATGATATTTTGCAAAGCAAAGATAGATATAAAACACAAGTTTGTACAAAGTTTTTTAGGGGGGCTTTAGGGCATGCACATCATTACAATAGGGATTAATTATAAAACTGCCCCAGTTGAAGTGCGAGAAAGGGTAGCGTTTGCTCCAAATGAACTACAGGACGCAATGAACTCATTAAAAAAAGAAAAAAGCATTTTGGAAAACATTATTGTTTCTACTTGTAATCGTACGGAGATTTATGCAGTTGTCGATCAAGTTCATACTGGTCAATATTATATGAAACGCTTTTTATTACAACGTTTTGACTTGAAAGACGAGGAATTATCACCATATTTAATCATTAAAACTGGGAATGATGCAATCAACCATTTATTCACTGTAGCTAGTGGTTTAGATTCAATGGTAATTGGTGAGACTCAGATTCTTGGACAAGTAAAAGATAGTTATTTACTTGCTCAAGAGAATAATGTAATTGGTACGATTTTTAATCAATTATTTAAGCAAGCAATTACATTTGCAAAAAAAGTTCACTCAGAAACTGGAATCGGTGAAAATGCTGTTTCTGTAAGTTATGCTGCTGTAGAGCTATCAAAAAAGATTTTTAGCAATTTAAAAGGCTGCAATGTACTGATTGTTGGAGCAGGGAAAATGAGTAACTTAGCTTTACAAAACTTGTATTCACAAGGCGTTGGAAAAGTTACAGTTATTAACCGAACAGTTGAAAATGCTGTTAGACTTGCAGACCAATTTAATGGAATCGGAAAAGGGTTAGAATCACTTGAAAATGCTTTGAAAGAAGCAGATATCGTTATTAGTTCAACTGGATCAAAAGAATACGTTATTACGGAAAAAATGATTCGTCGAATTGAAAAATCAAGAAAAGGTAACCCATTATTCTTAGTTGATATCGCTGTTCCAAGAGATATTGAACCATCTATTCATCATATTGATAGTGCTTTCTTGTATGATATTGATGATCTTCAAGGAATTGTTGCTGAGAATTTAGCAGAACGTGAACGTGAGGCAGTAAAAATTAAGAAGGCAATAACAGAAGAAATTGATATTTTCCAATCTTGGTTATCAATGCTAGGTGTTGTTCCAGTAATCTCTGCATTACGTGAAAAAGCGTTAGATATTCAAGCAGATACAATGAGTAGTCTAGAAAGAAAACTCCCTCATTTATCTGAAAGAGATTTAAAAATTATCCAAAAGCACACAAAAAGTATCGTAAACCAACTTTTACGAGATCCAATTATGAAAGCAAAAGAAATGGGTACATCTAAACACTCAGAAGCACAAATTGCCCTTTTTAAAGAAATATTTAGTCTAGATGAAATTTTACAAGAACCTAAAGATGAAAAACTCATGCAAACTAATCAAGAAAAAGAGACTATTTCTTTAAAACAAAACTTAGGTTTTTTATGAGGTTTAGCTAGTGGCGCTTTTGGAAAGTAGTTTTATCTATCACTTATTAATCTTATTGTTTGCATGGAGTATCGTTTTTTCTTTTATAGATTTTATAGATACAAATAGGATGGCAAGTCGGGTAGCATTTTATTTGCTAGCAATTGTTTGGGTGTTTTCTTCTGTTTTAATGATTTACACCATTAGCCAATACAGTTTATATTCCTTTATTACTTCCAGAGAAGGGCTATATATTTATGTATGGATTATTATATCGCTATCATTGTTTATTAATTGGGTAGTAAAACTAGAGTACTTAGTTTTCTTTACAAATGTTGTTTCATTTTTAGTATTTTCATTATCAATTTTAATTCCGAAGGCGGGTAAAACAGCAACATTAGTCGATCAGTTAAAATCGGAATTATTATATATCCATATTGGACTTGCTTTCTTAGCATACGGTGCATTTACCCTGTCCTTTATTTTTTCGGTTATGTACATTTTTCAATATGTTTTATTAAAAAAGAAGAAATGGTCTACTCATTTAAAGAAATTGGGGAGTTTAGGTAAGTTGGAAAAAATGTTTATTACATTTAACTTATTTGGGGTTCCACTAATGCTAACTTCCCTTATTTTAGGTGTAATTTGGGCAAGTATTCGATTACACACATTTGTTTGGTATGATATGAAAGTAATAGGCTCATTTTTCGTTTTAATCATGTATAGTACATTTATGTATTTAAAGGTAAGCAACCGTTTCTATGGCAAATCTCTTTGCATATTTAACATCTGTTGCTTCTTAGTTTTGTTCGGAAATTATGTTGTTTCAAATCTATATTCAAAGTTTCATTTATGGAGTACGTAAGGAGATGTAACAATGCGTAAAATTATAGTTGGTACAAGAAGAAGTAAACTAGCACTAACACAAACTAAATGGTTTGTAGAAAAATTAAAAGAAGTAGCACCCGATTATAAATTTGAGTTAAAGGAAATCGTTACAAAAGGTGATGTAATACTTGATGTAACGCTTTCAAAAGTTGGAGGAAAAGGTTTATTCGTTAAAGAAATTGAACATGCGATGTTAACGAGTGAAATAGATTTAGCTGTACATAGTATGAAGGATATGCCAGCTATTTTACCTGAAGGTTTAATGATTGGATGTACTCCAAAACGCGTTGATCCTAGAGATGCACTACTTTCAAATAGTGGAAAAGGATTAATGGAACTTGAAGAAGGATCAATTGTCGGTACAAGTAGTTTAAGAAGAAGTGCTCAAATTAAAGCAGTTCGTCCAGATCTACAAATCAAATGGATTCGTGGAAATATCGATACACGTATTCAAAAGCTTAAGGATAATGAATACGATGCAATTATTCTAGCAGCAGCTGGTTTAACTAGAATGGGTTGGGCTGAAGAAAGTATTACTGAATACATTGACGAAACAATCTGTGTCCCAGCAGTAGGTCAAGGTTCGCTTGCTATCGAATGTCGTGAAAATGATACTGAAATCCGTGAATTACTAAATAGACTGAATGATGAATTAACATATACAACAGTAGAAACTGAACGTGTATTTCTTCATAAAATGGAAGGTGGTTGCCAAGTTCCGATTGCTGGATTTGCAACGATCGACGACAAAGATGAAATCTCGTTAACTGCATTAGTAGCTAAACCAGATGGAACAATCATCTTAAAAGAAACTGTTAAAGGTACTGATCCAATTGAAATTGGAGAAAAAGCTGCAAATCTATTAATTGAACGTGGAGCAAAGGATATTATTGATTCTGTAAAAGAGGCAGCGGATGAATAATTCCTTAAATGGAATGAAAATATTAGTGACAAGGGCAGAGCAACAAGCTGATGAATTCAATCAATTAATTCATCAGTTTGGTGGATGTCCTATTAATCTTCCACTTCAAAAAATAGTTAAAAGTGATATTTCAATTCATGAATTGGAAAAATTAGTTCTTGATTCAGAATGGATTTTATTCACAAGTGTTAATTCAGTAAATTATTTTGTGCAAAAGATTACAAAGGATCTTAAACAAAAAATTCTTCAAAAAAAAATTGGTGCTGTTGGAGAAAAAACAAAGAATCGATTAGTTGAAGAAGGATTTGAAGTAACTTTCATTCCAAGTCAATTTACTGGTAAAACATTTGCTTCTGAGTTAAGTTACATAGTAGAAAAAGGAACAAAATTTTTATTTTTACGTGGCTCTTTAGCGAGTGATAATGTAACAAAAATATTAGGTGATAATGGTCATATCGTTAACTCATTAACTGTTTATGAGACCATTGCAAATCTAGGAATTAAAAATGAACTGTTAAATTTATTAATAAATAAAAAACTGGATGTGATTACATTTTTGAATCCATTTAGTGTAGAACAGTTTTGTTTTTTGATTGGAAATACAATTAGTATGGAAGATTTAAAAAACATTCAGATTGCTTGTATCGGTGAAGTAACCGCACAAAAAGCTAGAGAAAAAGGTTTGAATAATATTATTGTTCCTAGTAAATTTACAACAGAGGCTTTAATTAAAAAAATAGTAGATGATATTGATTAATCAGATCGTCTTTAAAAAGAAGGAGAAAAAAATGACTTATTCTATTCCGTTTGATCGTCACCGTCGTTTAAGAAGTACACAAGCATTACGCTCTATGGTTAGAGAGACTCATTTACATAAAGAAGATTTTATTTATCCTCTTTTTGTTGTTGAAGGACAAGGCGTAAAGAACCCTATTAGTTCAATGCCGGGTGTATTTCAATTTTCGTTAGATGAATTAAAAAAAGAAATGGATGAAATTGTATCATTAGGTATAAAATCTGTCATATTCTTTGGTATTCCTGATGTAAAAGACGCAGTAGGTTCTGAAGCTTACTGTGCAACTGGAATCGTTCAACGTGCGATTTCACAAACGAAAGAACAATATCCTGAAATGGTTGTTATTGCAGATACATGTTTATGTGAGTATACAGATCATGGACATTGTGGAGTTTTAGAAGATGGGTATGTTAATAATGATGAATCGTTAATACTATTAGCAAAAACAGCAGTAAGTCAAGCACAGGCTGGTGCAGATATTATTGCTCCTTCAAATATGATGGATGGATTCGTAGCAACAATTCGCCATGCTTTAGATGAAGCTGGATTTGATAATATTCCAATTATGTCATATGCAGTAAAATATGCTTCAGCATTTTATGGACCATTCCGCGAGGCAGCTCAAAGCGCTCCAGGACAAGGTGATCGTAAGGCATATCAAATGGACCCTGCAAATCGTTTAGAAGCGTTCCGTGAAGCAGAATCAGATACAGTTGAGGGTGCGGATTTCTTAATCATTAAACCAGCTCTTTCGTATTTAGATATCATTCGTGATATCAGAAATAACTATCACCAACCAATCGTTGCCTATAATGTTAGTGGAGAATATGCAATGGTTAAAGCTGCTGCTTTGAACGGTTGGATTGAAGAAGAAAAGGTTGTAATGGAAAAATTAATTAGTATGAAACGTGCTGGTGCAGATATGATTATGACTTATCATGCTAAAGATGCTTGCAGATGGTTATCAGAAGGGAAGTAATAATAAATGAGATCATATAACAAGTCAATTGAAGCTTTTGAAGAGGCAAAACAAGTACTTCCTGGTGGAGTAAATAGTCCGGTACGTGCATTTAAAAGTGTTAATATGTCACCAATTTTTATGAGTCATGGAAAAGGTTCTAAAATATATGATATAGACGGAAATGAGTATATTGATTATGTATTATCTTGGGGACCTCTAATTTTAGGACATTCAAATGAGCGTGTAGTTGAAGGCTTAAAGCGAACTGCAGAAACCGGAACTAGCTTTGGGGCACCAACATTAAAAGAAACAGAATTAGCTAAACTTGTTATCGAAAGAGTGCCTTCGATTGAAGTTGTACGAATGGTTAACTCAGGAACAGAAGCGACAATGAGTGCTTTACGTCTTGCTCGTGGATTTACTGGTCGAAACAAAATCTTAAAATTTGAAGGTTGCTACCACGGACATGGTGATTCTTTATTAATTAAAGCAGGTTCTGGTGTAGCTACACTTGGATTACCTGATAGCCCTGGTGTACCTGAAGGTGTTGCATCAAATACAATCACTGTTCCTTATAATGATTTAGAAAGTATAAGATATGCTTTTGAACAATATGGAGATGACCTAGCAGCGGTTATTGTTGAGCCGGTTGCAGGTAATATGGGTGTTGTTCCACCAGTTGAAGGTTTCTTAGAAGGCTTAAGAGAAATTACGACTCAATATGGTACATTATTGATTTTTGATGAAGTTATGACTGGCTTCCGTGTAGGATATAATTGTGCTCAAGGTCATTTTGGTGTAACACCTGATATCACTTGCTTAGGAAAAGTGATCGGTGGAGGTTTACCAGTAGGTGCATATGGTGGTAAAGCTGAAATCATGAATCAAATTGCTCCAAGTGGCCCAATTTATCAAGCTGGAACTCTTTCAGGAAATCCTTTAGCGATGACAGCTGGTTATGAAACATTAAGTCAGCTATCTAAAGAAGATTATGTAGAATTTAACCGTAAAGCTGATATGCTAGAAGCTGGTTATAAAGCTGCAGCTGAAAAATACAATATTCCACATTGTATTAATCGTGCAGGTTCAATGGTTGGTTTCTTCTTCACAAACGAAAAAGTTGAAAATTACGAAACAGCAAAAACTTCTAATTTAGAAATGTTTGCTAAATACTATCAACTAATGGCTGAACAAGGTGTCTTCTTACCACCATCACAATTTGAAGGTCTATTCCTATCAACTTCACATACAGACGAAGATATTCAAAAAACGATTGCAGCTGCTGAATACGCATTTTCGCAATTAGTTTAATTTAAAGTGGTGTCCTATTTTTAGGGCACCATTTTTTGTTATAGCAAATGAAGATGATAAAGTTTCAGTAGAACTGATTGTACTAAAAAAATAGAGAAGTTCAATGAAAAACACCCTCAATTTTCCTATTCTCCTAATTAGTAAATAATTTCAATGACATAGTTGCTCATTTTTACTTCAGTTTTTTCTGATACGATTCGTCCAGTGCTTCTAAAATACCACTTTTGATTTTACTTTTTCTATTCCCTTATTACTGTTTTTCTTAAATTCTATGATTATTAAACCTTTCTTAATATAAAATAACAATCTTTTCTTCATAAATTTTTCGTTTCTTTCATAAAAATGTAATGTCATAGACCAAATTGGACGATGAGAGGAGGACATTAAGGTGTCTTCAGAAAATCAAACAAATATTCGCTTTTCATTGAAAGAAACTGTCTGGTTCCAAAAAGGACAGGAAGTTAAAGAGGTAAGGTCACTCTCGTTAAATCCAGACATTACTATACAGCAATTTGAAGAATATGTTCAAGTGAAGGGTGTCTTAACCTTAGAAGGTAATTACACACCTGATTTATCAAATCAAGGTGATTATTACTCATTAAGAGAATTAGCACCTTCAAGAATGATTGAAAATGTAATCCCTCTTGAAGATGGTAGTTGTGAAATGAATCATCAGTTCCCTGTAGATATTTCAATACCATTAACTAGGATTACTGATCTTGAAAATCTATGTGTTTCAGTAGAGACATTTGATTATCAAATAGCTGAAAAAGGTAGTATTCAAATTGCTGCTGATTTATGCATTTCTGGTTTACATGACCATAATAGAGCAGTAGAAACTTATCAAGAACAAAGAGGCTATGAGCAATATAATAGCTACGCATACGAAAACGAATATCGCTCAAGTAATGAAGGAAATGAAGGATATGAAGGATATGAGTATCAGCAGTATCAGGAAGAAAGAGAACAAGAAGAACAATTCCAGTTCTTTCATCAGCCAACTTCGGAACAGGAAACAAGTGCACAAGATAATCTTTACGGCAGTGATTGGATTCAATCCCTTGAAGAGAATGATGAGCAAGAAGAACAAGACACATATCCTGGGCAACCTACTTACTTAGAGGTTTTTCAGCCTGAAGAAGTAGTTGAAGATCGAGTCGAAGCAGTTGAAAATGAAGTGGAACATTATTTTGAGTTAGAGGAAAGCAATGAACAAAGTTATGAAGAGGAACAACAAGTAGAAGAACAATCTAATTTTGAAATTATGGCTCAGTCAGAGCAGTCAGAACAGTTAGAAGAACAATCAGAGGCTCAAGAGGAAGAAGAATATGAAGAAGTATTTAGAGGCTTTAATATATCAGCTGAAGCAATAGAGCCGCAAGCAATAGAGCCGCAAGCAATGGAACCGCAAGCAATGGAACCACAAGCAATGGAACCACAAGCAATGGAACCACAAGCAGTGGATACAACCCCGAGATTCTTAATGAATAATAATGATGCAGAAGCTAGTCAAAGTGAAAATGATACACAGGTATCTAACAATGTAAATAATACGTATAATGAACGACCAAGTTTCTTGAATAATGATTTTAATGTACACAGTTATTTAAACAATTCATTAAATAGTAGACCTAGCTTCTTAGATAATGATTTTAGCACTTTGCAAAATGCTACTAATGAAAACAATGCACAAAAAGAAATAGAAAAATATGAAGAACTATATAATCGAACTTTAGAGCAAAACTATCAACCATATGTTAACCAACAATATCAGCAAGCGCCATTTGCATATAATCAAAATCAAGAACAATTCTATCAAAATCCATTCCCTCAAGTAAATCAAGAAAATAATTTCGAAAGTCCAAATGATGCTCGTCAAACACCACCATATTATGCGGATTATTACCAAGCACAAGTGGAGCAGCAAGAAGCACCACCACCACCACCACCACCTGAATTACCAATAGTTGAAATAAAAGCTGATCCAGTTGGTAAAAAGGAAGTAAAAGAAGAAGTAAGCGAAGCAAGAAGCGTTAAAAGTGACAATCTACTTTCAAGTTTGTTTACTGGCGAAGGAAGAGAAGATTCTTATACTAAATTAAAATTATATTTAGCTCAAAATGGAGATACAATTGAATCTGTAGCTAAAAAATATAATCTACAAACTCAGCAGTTGAATCGGGTTAATAACTTGAATGATGAATTTTTATCAGAAGGGCAAATCATTTATATTCCTGTAACTGCTATAAAACAATAACAATATGGTGAGAGCTTTGTATTAGTTAAGACACTTGTCTACTAATACAAGGCTTTTACGCATTTAGAAAGTGAGAGTGACGCATCTTGTATAGAAAACCTAAAGATGAAATAAGCGTCATTTTAGCCCAGTATCATATTGTACCAAATTATTTTGAAACTGTTGGTAAGGTAGTTAAAATCTATACGAATCAAGGTGTATTCGCACTAAAAGAGGCAAACGTAAATCGAGTTTATAGAAATAATTTGATTGAAAATGTGCGTTCTTTACAAGATAAAGGCTTTCGAAATGTTGTACCAATCTATCATACCCAGAGTGGAGATTATATTGTTGAATTTAATACGAAGCATTACTATTTAATGCCGTGGATTGAAAGTGTTGATGAAAAGTCAGATGAGAATTTACATTTTCAACGAATGTTTACTTCACTAGGTAAGATGCACAACAGTACACAAAAAGAGAAAAAGGTAGATAAAGATCAATTACAAATCCATTATGATACGTTAACAAAAAGGTGGAGTAAAGATAAAGAAGTATTAGAAAATTTTATTGAAGTTGCAGAAGATAATTGGTATATGTCACCTTATGAACTAAGCTATTGTACTTATTTTCATAAAATATTAAGTGCACATCAATTTGCTAAGGGACAGTTAGATGAATGGTTTAAAAAAATGAAGGAAACTGAAAATACTAGAGTTGTCATGAACCATGGAAATTTATCTATTTCCCACTTTCTTGTAAATAAAAGAGGTGAAGGAGTCTTTATCAATCTAGAAAATGCACAAGAAACTACACCAATTCAAGATTTAACGAATTATTATAAGAATTCTTTTAAAACATATCCTATTCAGCAATCTGATCGTAATACTTGGCTTAAAATGTATGAAAAGAATTTTTCATTAAGAGAAGAGGAAAGAATGTTATTTTTAAGTTATATGGCATATCCAACTCAGTTTTCTTCCAAAATTTCTAAATATTTAAAGCGATCTGGGGTTAATAATGAAAAAGACAATGTAAGAGATTTATTAAATGCATACTGGCATATGATTAATATTGAATATTTTGTCTCTAAAATACAAGAGGATATTGAAGCAGAGAAATCTATAGATGGTTTATGAGTTCAAACTGATAATTAAAAGAAAATATAAAAACATCTATCCAATAAAAGTATCACTGCAATGGATAGATGTTTTTTTGTTTATTATTTTACATGACGTTTAATTGCATTTACTACACTTTTACGTACAAAATCCTTGTCCGTAATATGATCCTTTGAAAAAGAGATTCGAACATTATTTTCATCTGTTCCAAATAACTTTGAAAACTTACTAGTTGTTTCTTTTTGATTTTGATTAAGTTGAAGGATTAAGTCGACTGTTTTGTCAAAGCTTAAATAGTTCACTTCAACCTCTTCTAATTTACCACGGAATTCGCCATTCATTGGGTAAAATTCAAATTCTTGAATGATCTTTCCATATTTCTTTTTGTTTTCACTATCTCTTAATACAAATCCTTCTTCTTGAAGTGCCTGGATAACTGTTTTTAAGCCTACTGAAGGAACAACCTGAACGCCATCAGCATCATATTGGTCAACAGCTTTTTCTATTTCTAAATGAGTTTTAATCCAAATATGGGATTTGTGAAGTGATACTGGTGTATTTTCAGATAAAGTGAAAAAGAAAGGAATAACAACTTCTTCATTTGCATTTATTATACGATCAACTGATACGATAAATTTTTGTAAAGTACCATTCTTGTTAATAATTTTATCATTTGATTCAATTTGATATTCAGTCATTACATGTAAAAAGACGGAATCTAGTTCTTGTTTAACTCGACCACCTTTTATATATAATTCACCTTTTACTCGTTCACCAGCTTGATATTCTGTTTTTTCAAGCTTTGTATCAATTCTCGTTCCACCGATTCCGAGAACACGAGCTAATGTATTTTTAAATAAACCCATGAATATCCCCCTAAAAATTATATCTACATACTATATAATTATCGCATAATTAAATAAGTACTAGTATACCAGAATGTTAAATAATCATTACAATTATTTTTCGTATTTTTTTTATGTATTAAAAAATGTGGTACTATATTGACACTTATTGAATAATCTAGAAAGAAATTAGAAATAATGTTGACTAAGCTTAAGAAAATTTTGTAGACTATTACATATATTCATAATGAAATGCAATGATAGGGAAGAGTACAACGAACTAGTTCTTCAGAGAGGAAACCATTTGGTGGGAGGTTTCTAGAAAATAGAGTTGGAATGTCGCCCTTGAGCAGTGACTTCGAAAGCAAAGCTTTTGGTGATTAGAAGTTACCGGATGATCCGTTATCTTTTTTAAGTGTGTCAGTTAAACACAAGTTTTTTCTGACAAAAAAAGGTGGTACCGCGAATTCAACTCCATTCGTCCTTTTCAAGGATGAGTGGAGTTTTTTTATTTTTCAATAATTATTAGAGGAGATGAATCCGAATGGAAACTACAAAAAAATCATTACCAACAAAATATGATCCGAATTTAGTTGAAAAAGATCGTTACCAATTTTGGTTAGATGGGAAATTCTTTGAAGCACAAGTGGAATCAGAAAAGCCGAAATATACAATCGTAATTCCTCCACCAAACGTAACTGGAAAATTACACTTAGGTCATGCTTGGGATACAACATTACAAGATATCTTAACTCGTACTAAACGAATGCAAGGTTATGACGTACTTTATTTACCAGGTATGGACCATGCTGGTATTGCTACACAAGCAAAAGTTGAAGCGAAATTAAGAGAAGAAGGCTTATCAAGATATGATTTAGGACGTGAAAAGTTCCTAGAAAAAGCTTGGGAGTGGAAAGAAGAATATGCTTCTCACATTCGTTCTCAATGGGAAAAAATCGGTTTAGGTTTAGACTACTCCCGTGAACGATTCACATTAGACGAGGGTCTATCTGATGCAGTAAAAGAAGTATTCGTTAAGCTATACAACAAAGGCTTAATCTATCGTGGTGAATATATCATCAACTGGGATCCAGCAACAAAAACAGCTTTATCAGATATCGAAGTTATTTATAAGGATGTTCAAGGTGCATTCTACCATATGCAATATCCATTAACAGACGGAACTGGAAAAATTCAAATAGCAACTACTCGTCCTGAAACAATGCTTGGAGATACTGCTATTGCGGTTCATCCAGAAGACGAAAGATATAAATCAATGGTTGGTAAAACAGTTACACTTCCTATCGTTAATCGTGAAATTCCAATTATTGCTGACGATTATGTTGATATGGAATTTGGTACTGGAGTTGTAAAAATTACTCCTGCCCATGACCCGAATGATTTTGAAGTTGGAAACCGTCATGACTTACCTCGTATTCTTGTAATGAATGAAGATGGTACGATGAATGAAAAAGCAGGAAAATACAATGGTATGGATCGCTTTGAATGCCGAAAACAAATCGTTAAAGATTTACAAGAGATGGGTGTTCTTGTTGAAATCGAAGAACATATGCATTCTGTAGGTCATAGTGAACGTAGCGGAGCGGTTGTTGAGCCATATTTATCAACTCAATGGTTTGTTAAAATGCAACCACTAGCTGATGCTGCTGTAGCATTACAAAATTCTGATGATAGCGTAAAATTTGTACCAGATCGTTTTGAAAAGACGTATCTACGTTGGATGGAAAATATCCGTGACTGGTGTATTTCACGTCAATTATGGTGGGGACATCGTATTCCGGCTTGGTACCATAAAGAAACTGGTGAGATTTATGTAAATCAAGAGCCACCAGCTGATATTGAAAATTGGAATCAAGATAACGACGTTTTAGATACTTGGTTCAGTTCAGCATTATGGCCATTCTCAACATTAGGTTGGCCAAATGAAGAAAGTAAGGATTTCCAAGCTTACTTCCCAACAAATGTATTAGTAACTGGTTATGATATTATTTTCTTCTGGGTATCTCGAATGATTTTCCAAGGAATTGAATTTACTGGTAAACGCCCATTTAACGATGTTTTAATTCATGGTTTGGTACGTGACGAGCAAGGACGTAAAATGAGTAAATCACTTGGTAATGGTGTTGACCCAATGGATGTTATTGAGAAATATGGAGCAGATTCATTACGTTACTTCTTAACAACAGGAAGTTCACCAGGTCAAGATTTACGTTTCAGTATTGAGAAAGTTGAGGCTACTTGGAACTTTGTAAACAAAATTTGGAATGCTTCTCGTTTTGCTTTAATGAATATGGAAGGCTTCACATATGAAAATATCGATTTAACGAAAGAAAAATCTGTTGCTGATGAATGGATTTTAACTCGTTTAAATGAAACAATTGAAAGTGTAACATCTTTAATCGATCGTTATGAATTTGGTGAAGTTGGCCGTGTACTTTATAACTTCATTTGGGACGATGTTTGTGACTGGTATATTGAAATGGCAAAGATTCCTTTATACGGTGACAATGAAGATGCAAAAAATATGACACGTTCAGTTCTTGCACACGTACTAGAAAGCACAATGAAACTTTTACATCCATTTATGCCTTTCGTAACTGAAGAAATTTGGCAATCTCTACCTCACAAAGGGGAGTCTATTACAGTTTCTGCTTGGCCAACAGTTAAAGAGGAATTAACAAATAAAGAAGCTTCTGAAACGATGAAAATATTAGTTGAGTTAATTCGTTCAGTACGTAATATTCGTGCAGAAGTAAACACACCAATGAGCAAAAAAGTTCAACTAATGATCTCTGCAAAGGATGAAACGATTGCAGCTGCATTAGAAGAAAATCGTTCATATATTGAGCGCTTCTGTAATCCAGAAGAATTAACAATTTCTACTAACCTAACTGCACCAGAGAAATCGATGTCAGCAGTAATTAGTGGCGCAGAGCTTTATCTTCCTCTAGAAGGTTTAATTAATCTTGAAGAAGAGAAAAAACGTTTAGAGAAAGAATTAGAAAAATGGACTAGTGAAGTTGAACGAGTTCAAAAGAAATTAAGTAACCAAGGATTTGTAGCGAAAGCTCCTGAATCAGTTATTGAAGAAGAGCGTCGTAAAGAGAAAGATTATCTTGAAAAACAAGAATCTGTAAGAGCTCGAATTGCAGAACTAAGTAAATAAGTAATTTAAGCAGTTAATCTGCAATAGAAATTAGTTAAATAAAAACGACGAATTGAGTTAATGATTCGTCGTTTTTTACTATAAAGGTAGGGTTAAGATGGTTAATACATATGAGGAAGCACTGAAATGGATGTATAACAGAACAAAATTTGGCATTGTACCTGGACTACAAAGAATGGAAGAAATGCTAGTTAGACTAGGTAATCCTCAGCTAAGTGTCAAAGCAATTCATGTCGCAGGAACGAATGGAAAAGGCTCTACAATTACTTTTCTTCAAAGTATTTTATTAGATGCAGGGTATACAGTAGGAACTTTTACATCACCATATATATTAGATTATCGTGAACAAATCATGTTCTGCGGTGAAATGATCAGTAAACAAGAATTTATCCAACTAGTAAACTGTATGATTCCAGTTGTTGAAGAAGTTGAACAATTACCATGTGGTGCGCCAACTGAATTTGAAATCATTACAACTATGGCTTTTTACTTCTTCGGAAAAATAAAAGAACATGACATGTTTTTAATTGAAGCTGGTTTAGGTGGGTTAGAGGATTGCACAAATGTAATGACACCTCTAATTAGTGTCATTACTAGTATTGGCCACGATCATCAACAAATTCTTGGTGAAACAATAGAAGAAATCACTAAGCATAAGGCAGGAATTATTAAAAAGGGAATTCCAATTGTTACAGCAGAATTGAAAGAAAAAGCTTTAACGATTATTCAAAATGCCGCAATCAAAAATGAAGCTGATTATTTTGAGTATGGTAATCATTTTTTTGCTTCTCCATTGAAAGATTCACTTTATGAAATGTTTAATTACAAAGGCAATGGTAGGTTAATTGAAAATATTGAGTTATCAATGCTAGGGCACCATCAAATTAGGAATGCTTCTTGCGCAATCTGTGTTGTTCAATTATTACAAAATCAATATGGAATGAAGTTTAGTGAAGATAATATAAAAAGAGGATTAAAAATAGCACTAAAAGCAGGAAGATTAGAACGAATAGCTTCAAATCCTATCATTTATATTGATGGCGCACATAATGTTGAAGGAATTAAAAGTTTAGTGGAGACGATGAATAACCGTTTTCTTGATAAGGAAATAAAGATTCTGTTCTCTGCCCTGAAAGATAAAAATACTCGAGAGATGTTAAAAGAATTACGAGAAATAACAAATAATATTGTCATGACTACTTTTGATTTTCCTAGAGCGATGAATAAGGAAGAATTAATTTCGAATGCTAGTACACTTAATATAAAATATGAAAGTGATTTATCTGTTGCAATCGATAAGAATATAAAGGAAATGCAGGAAAACGAGATATTGTTAATAACCGGTTCTTTATATTTTATCTCGGTAGTAAGAAGATATTTACTAAAAAAATTCGCTTAGAATTGTAAAGGAGGGCCCATAATCTTGATTAGTAAGCTTAGTAATAGGTTGATTTGGATCGCATGGATTGTTCTAATGCCAATCATAATTTATTATGCTAATATGGCTAGCCCTCTTAGACAAATAGATCGTTCAAATTTTTTAATTATAATCGCGTTATTTCTAATTGTAGCCAATATGCCGATTAAAATTAATGATGCTACATTTTCTTTTATTTTCGGAATCTCAATATTGGTGTTTTTATCGTATGGTTTAGTTGCAGAACTTTTAATAAGTCAATTGGCCTATTCGATTCTGTATATAAGATTAAGTATTACAAAAAATACTCTCTACCGAATGCCGCTTAATTCGTTAATGTTTGCATTATGTTCTATTGGTAGTGCACTACTTTATTATTTAGTTGGGGGAAAGATTGAACCTACTGGAACTAAAGAAATATTGAATAGCTTATTTCCAATCCTCATATACACACTAGCATCTTTTTGGATTAATCAAATCGTTATTTATTTTATTACGATTTATTTATATAAAAGAGAAATGAAATTGATAAATAGGGAATTTAAGTGGGATTTGTTTATCTATTTATTAATGTATCCAATTGGAATAAGTCTTTATTTAATGCTAGAGACAAAAGGATATATTACGATAATCTACATAACGATTTACTATATCATTTTAATGATTATTCTAAACTCTTTATCCTCTGCTTTAAATATGAACAAATATTTAAGGCAAACAATGAAAATCAGTCAAAAACTTTCTCAAAGAATGGAAGAAGAGCAAGTAATCGATGAGTTTTTTGAACAATTAACTACTTTAATTCCAGTTTCATATGGGAATTTATTTATAGTCGAAGATAAATCACTTAAATTAATAAGATATTTTCAAAATAAATGTGATGAAAAAATATTTAGTTGTCCTTACTTTGATACGCTTGAAGGGTCAATCTCTCAAAAAGTATTTTTTGAAAAAAGAAGATATAGTTTTAACAGACGATCACAATGGTACACCAATGATCATTTGAAATTTTTAGAAGCAGAAAGTTTATTATCAATCCCAATTATAAAAAATCAAGAAGTAGTTGGTGTACTCACAATTGCATCGGAACAAAAAAATGCATTTGAAAAATACCAAGTAGTTTTGATCGAAATCCTTGCATTATATCTCGCAATTGCAGTTGAAAATGCAAGGTTTTACTTACAAACAAAAATCAGAAGTGAAACTGATGCTTTAACCGGCTTATATAATTTTGAATATCTCGAATCTAAAATTAAAGAAGAATTTGAACGGTTGAAAACATTCAAGATAAAGACAATTTCATTACTTCTTATTGATTTAGATTATTTTAAAAGAGTGAATGACAGGTACGGTCATCAAGCAGGTAATGAAGTATTATTTGAAGTTGCAAGTCGGATTAAAATGGTAGTGAAGAAAAGTGGTTTAGTTGCTCGTTTTGGTGGAGAAGAATTTTCAGTACTGCTTGTAAATCATAGTGACAGAGAAACATATGATTTAGCAGAAGAAATTAGAAAATCGCTAGAAACTATTCCATTTTACATTACAAATCATCTGACTAACGAAGATCAAAAGATTAAGTTAACAGTAACAGCAAGTATAGGTGCAGCAGTTGCACCATTTGTGGCGATAGAACCGTCAGACTTAATTCGATGTGCAGACAGAGCTATGTATTCAAAAGCAAAAAATGCTGGAAGAAATAAAGTGGCAATGTATAGCAAATAACCACCGGGAATCCTACGGTGGTTATTTATTTATGTAGATAAGAAATGAGCAAGTTTTTGTAATTTTTTGTTGCACGATACCTGTTTGTCCTCGACAAATGTCGGCGTGTTTTTCTGGGATTATATGTTAGTATTTTTTTACGTTTTAAAATAAAGTAGTAGGAGGATTCATATGGACAAGTCCTCAAAGATATCAATTAAAATTAATGGCGAGGAAAAAGCGTTTAAAGAAGGTTCCGTTAATTCCCAAAATCAGGTAGAGGAGAAGAACGGGGAATTTGGATGGGTTTTACCAACTCCTGATGGGTTAGGTAAAAAAGTAATCGTTTTAGATGATGTTAAAAAGAAGAAAAAGATTAAGCCAGAGCAAAAGGTGAAGGAGAAAAGGAAGATTTCTTTTTTCACAAAGAAGTCACCATCAAAAAGTATTATTATTTCTATAATAGGAGCAAGTTTAATAGGACTATGTTTTGGGTTTGTATTTTTAGGGATATTTAAACAATCAAAGCCAGATGCACTTAACAAAACTAAAAATAGTGTATCGGTTTCTGGTACAGCAACGAACCAAGTCCAAATGAAGATTCCAGCAGTGAAGTTTGATCTAGCACAAGTTGGAATGTATAAAAGCATGGAATCAGCGAAGAAAAATGAAAAAGAAGTATCTACAAATGGCTTTACCCCCGTCATTTATGAAAAAAATAATAATTTTTTCGTCGTTATTGCCTTGAGCGGGAAAGATAGCACGTTTCTAGCAGATGAAGTTAAGAAAAAATTTAAAAGTACTTATTTAAAAGAAGAAACAGTTGGAGGGCAAATATACAAAGGCCCAAAACAATCAGTAGATATGTATAAAGCTGAAGTGGAAACATTTAATTTTATGTTATCGTATTTAACAGATAATAACTTTAATAATGAAAAACAACTTGAACAAATAAGCTCAACGATGTTAATTCTAAGTAAGCAAAAAGATTATATTAAAAATAAACAATTACTAAGTGGACTTAAGCACTTACAAAACATCGAAAAAGTAATGTCCTCAAGCAGTAAACAAAATCTAAATAAAGTAACCCAATCAGTCCAATACGACATGTTATCCTTATTTAAAATATTAAAAGAACAAAAAAATACACTAACAAATTAAATTTTTGTTAGTGTATTTTTAGTTTGTTGAAATATAAAATAGTCAATAGAGTAAACGTACTCTAAGTGATCAGTTATTATTGATTAAATTATCATTTTTTGATGATTTATTCTTGATTTTAAATTTTAAAATGTTTGAGCAATTTTTTATTTCAACAACACTAGTAATGTTTTTTTTGAAGTTGAAAATATTATGAGCTAATTCAAAAAACAAATTCGATTTATTAGATTGTAAATTAATTAGTTATTATTTGACTACAAACAGTTTATTAAACAGCCGTTATATTACTTTAAGTAAAGGCTATTTGATTAGGTTTTTATTGCAAACTTTTTTTGATGAAAAAGTTGATTGGAACGGAAGGGTGCTCGACTCCTATGGGATTAGCGGGAAGGCTGAGACCCCGCAGGCTTGCCGAGGAGGCTCAGGTCTCGCCCCATGGAAAGCGAGCATCCTGTAGTGGAAATCAACATCACTCTACTCCTTTACGTAAATTTGATAATAAGTTTGAAGATTATTTTTTAGCAGCGTGAATGCACTGACAAATTATTTTTGTTAGTGTATTTTATATTACAAATTGAATGAAAGAAATTAATATTTATCATTAAAAATTTCTTATTGTAATTTATATCTATTCAAATTTTAAGCAAAATTTATTCTGAAAAGACTGGATTTAGACATAAAATATATAAAAATGAAATTTTAATATTAGGGTATTTTAATACTTAACAAAACTTTCATTTTTATTACATTTTAATAACGAATAGACAACGAAAAGTGTTTTTTACTAATTTGTGTTATAGTGATTACTTGGGTAGGATAGTCATGTATCCTTCCTTTTAAAAAAAAATAATAGGTGAATGAAATGAAAAAACTTATATTAGCCTCTGCATCTCCTCGAAGAAAAGAACTTCTTAGCATGTTAAATATCCCTTTTATCATTGAAACTAGTGATGTTGAAGAAGTAATGGAGCAGAACTTGCAGTCTTCTGAGATTGTATTGAAATTGGCGGAAGAAAAAGCTATAGATGTATCTAATAAATTTCCAAATGCAGTAGTAATCGGTGCTGATACGATCGTTACTTATAATGATAAAAAACTAGGTAAACCTACCTCAAAAGAAGATGCATTTGCCATGTTAAAAATGCTATCTGGAAAAACACACGAGGTTTTTACTGGAGTTTCAATTATTAATGAAGGTAAAAGTAGTAGCTTTTATCAATGTACAAAAATTACCTTTAGTGAACTAAGTGATCAAGAAATAATTGATTATATCAATACGAATGAACCGATGGATAAAGCTGGTTCTTACGGCATACAAGGATATGGCGGAACATTTGTAGAGAAAATAGACGGCGACTATTATTCTGTTGTTGGACTTCCGATCAATAAAGTTAAGAAAAAACTAAGAGAACTAAATTTTTAACTTTTGATTTGAGGTGATACTTTGTCAAATTCGGTTCTCATTAAAGATTTTCCGAAAGATGAAAGGCCAAGAGAGCGATTGTTAACATTTGGTCCCGGTAGTTTGTCTAACCAGGATTTACTTGCGATCTTATTAAGAACTGGGACAAAAAATGAATCGGTTTTAAAAGTTTCAAACGAACTTTTATTGAAATTTGATGGACTAAGATTATTAATGAATGCGTCTGTTGAAGAAATATCTGATATTAAAGGTATCGGTGAAGCAAAAGCTGTACAGCTAATTGCTGCCTTTGAATTAGGAAAAAGAATTAATCGACTTCAATATGACGAAAGATTTATTATTAAAAGTCCAGATGATTGTGCAAAATTTATGATGGATGAAATGCGATTTCTTGAACAAGAACATTTTGTATGTTTATACTTAAATACGAAAAATCAAGTTATTGCCCGCGAAACTATTTTTAAAGGTAGTTTAAATGCATCGATTGTTCATCCTCGTGAAGTTTTTAAAGAAGCTTTTCGTAGATCTGCAAGCTCGATTATTTGCTTACACAATCATCCGAGTGGGGATCCTACTCCAAGTCGAGAAGATATCGAAGTAACAAAACGATTAGTTGAATGTGGAAAAATAATTGGAATCGAATTACTAGACCACATCATAATTGGTGAACATAAGTATGTCAGTTTAAAAGAAAAAGGTTGCGTTTAAGGGTGTTCATTAGTAACTAATTGTTTTATAATGTAAGTTATGGATAAAAACCTGTTATTTACTAACGATAAGAGAATATAGTATAGATACTTTAAATATGAATTTAAGTTGTAAGTTTTAGAAAGGGAGATACATATGTTTGGATTAGGTGGATTTACTCGTGATTTAGGAATAGACTTAGGTACGGCAAATACTTTAGTCTTTGTAAAAGGAAAAGGAATAGTGGTTAGAGAACCTTCTGTTGTTGCTTTAAGGACGGATACGAAACAAATTGTTGCTGTAGGTGGCTCAGCAAAACTAATGATTGGTCGTACTCCAGGAAATGTTGTTGCAACTAGACCAATGAAAGATGGTGTAATTGCTGATTTTGAAACAACAGCAACAATGATGAAGCATTATATTGATCAAGCTCAAAAAAGTAACGGATTTTTCTCACGTAAACCTTACGTAATGGTATGTGTACCATCAGGTATTACTGCTGTTGAAAAAAGAGCCGTTATCGATGCAACAAGACAAGCTGGTGCACGCGATGCATTCTTAATTGAAGAACCGTTTGCTGCTGCAATTGGTGCTAATTTACCGGTTATGGAACCGACAGGTAGTATGGTTGTTGATATCGGTGGAGGAACAACTGAAGTTGCAATTATCTCATTAGGTGGTATCGTTACAAGTCAATCGATTCGTACTGCCGGTGATGATATGGACGAAGCGATCATTCAATATATTAAAAAGAACTATAACTTATCAATCGGTGAACGAACTGCCGAACAGTTAAAGCTTGAAATTGGTTCAGCTATTAAAAGTGAATCAGATGAACAAATGGATATTCGTGGTCGTGATTTAATTTCAGGTTTACCTAAAACAATTACAATCCATGGAGAAGAAATTGCAACAGCATTAAGTGATACAGTTGCGGCAATTGTTGAATCTGTAAAAAATACATTAGAGAAAACGCCACCTGAGTTATCAGCAGACATTATTGATCGTGGAATCGTACTTACAGGCGGTGGAGCACTTCTTCGTAATATTGATAAAGTAATTGCTCAAGAAACAAATATGCCTGTAATAGTTGCAGAAGACCCTCTTGACTGTGTTGCAATGGGGACAGGTAAAGCGTTAGATAATATCGATATTTTCAAAAAGAATTTCGGTGCAAATTCAAATCAATATCGATAAAATTGAATTGAAAATGTTTTAAAAAATAAGCTAGTTTTCTAAAAAAAGTGAACTACTATATAAGTTCTTTAATAAGAAGATTAGTTGGAATTTGTAATCCTCACTATAATTAGTGAGGATTACATTCATGAAATCGTTAGAACAAAAAGTTGAATTGTTATAAGAGGGTGTAAGAATGCCACAATTTTTTCAAAATAAACGTTTAATGATTGTCTTAGCTGCTATTATCTTACTAGTGGCACTTCTAGGTTATTCTTTAAGAAGTAATAGAAACCTTTCAATTCCTGAGCAGTTTATTAAAGATACAGTAAGTCTGACTGAAAAAGTATTTAATAAGCCCGCACAACTTATTGCGGGTTTATTTAATAATATTGCGGACTTAAAAGATACATATGATGAAAATCAAGTTTTGAAAAGTAAGCTCGATAAATATGTTGAATTATCTGTACGTGAGAAAGCATTAGAAAAAGAAAATAAAGAATTAAAAGACATGATTGGAATTAAAAAAAGCTTAAGTGATTATGATACATTTCAAGCTACAGTAACGATAAGAGATCCGGATAAATGGCAACAAATTATTACCATTGATAAAGGATCGATAAGTGGTATTGAAAAAGAAATGGCAGTTATCACTTCTAAAGGCTTAATTGGTAAAGTTAAAAATGTTTCTAAATTTTCATCCACTGTACAATTATTAAGTTCTTCAGATCGCACAAATCGAATTTCTGCTAAAATTCAGCAAAAAGATACGGTTTTTGGTTTGATAGAAGGTTATGATGTTGAGAAACAAGCTTTATTATTCAAACGAATTCCTTCAAATGCAAAAGTAAAAAAAGGACAAATTGTTGTGACTTCAGGTCTTGGTGGTGTTTTCCCAGCTAATCTTCCAATAGGTAAAGTTGAGGAAGTTGTGCCTGATGAACATGGGCTAACACAAACAGCTTATATTAAACCGCAAGCAGATTTTAATGACATAAATCATGTGCTAGCTGTAAAGCGTTCAATTGATCAGCCACAGAAAGGAGAGTAATTAGTAAATGAGTAAGTATGGTTTACCTCTCCTTTTAACATTTCTGTTTATATTAGAAAACATTTATGTATCAACTGTATCGCCAAACATTCTTGGTCATAATGCGATTATTGTTCCACATTTTTTATTTTTTGGTTTATTATTTATTACATTATATTACGATCCGAAGAAGGCACTTTTTTATGGTGTTATCTTTGGATTCATTTATGATATTGTTTATACAGAGATTATAGGTATATATTTAGCTGCTTTTCCGTTATTTATCTTTTTAATAAGTCAAGCAATTAAAATACTTTATGCGAATTTATTCGTTCGAAGTATTCTTGTTTTAATATGGACTGTAGCCTTAGAATATTTAGTATACGGATTAAATGCGTTGTTCGGATTTACTAATATGAATAATCTATACTTTTTGAATCATCGATTATTGCCGACATTATTACTGAATGCACTATTTATATTAATTTTTGCATATCCTTTTTCATCATTATTAAGAACAATTAGTGAAAATAATGAGGAAAAATAAAGGATTTTTCGGGTGCATGTCGAATTATACAATCGGGGTGAACACTTATCATGGAACAGAGGCAACAATATGTTACAATAAAAGGAACGAAAGATGGTCTAACACTGCACCTCGATGATACATGTTCTTTTCAAATTTTAGTAGATGAAATTGAAGAAAGACTGTCTACCCACTTGTTTGAGAGCAATGATCGTCCCTTACTTGCAGTTCGTTTAAAAATAGGAAATCGTTTTTTATCTCCCGAACAAGATGAAATTATTCGTTCAATTGTTCGTAAAAAGAATAATCTTGTGGTTGAAACAATCGAAAGTAATGTGATTTCGAAACAAGATGCTATTGAATGGATGAAAAGGGAGGAAATTGTACCTATTTGTAGAATGGTAAGATCCGGTCAGATTCTCCAAGTGAAAGGTGATTTACTGTTAATCGGTGATGTTAACCCAGGTGGAACTGTTATTGCGGGTGGAAATATCTTTATTATGGGTGCACTAAGAGGTACTGCTCATGCCGGTTTTAATGGTAATAAGGAGGCAGTTATTGCGGCATCAATAATGAGACCAATGCAGTTGAGAATTTGCAGCATAATGAACAGAGCACCGGATCATTATGGTGATGAAGGCAATGAGATGGAATGCGCGTATATAAACGAAGACAGCCAAATCATTGTCGATCGCATACAATTTCTGACTCATCTTAGACCTAGTTTGACAAGGTTAGAAAGGGGCATGATGTAACTGTGGGAGAGGCTATAGTAATTACATCTGGTAAAGGTGGAGTTGGTAAAACAACTACATCAGCAAATTTAGGAACAGCATTAGCGATGTTTGGAAAAAAAGTGTGCTTAATTGACACTGATATCGGCCTACGTAACTTAGACGTTGTCATGGGATTAGAAAATCGCATCGTCTATGATTTAGTGGACGTTGTTGAAGGGCGCTGTAAAACGCATCAGGCATTAATAAAGGATAAGCGTTTTGAATGTTTATATTTATTACCTGCTGCACAAACAAGCGATAAAACTGCTGTTTCTCCTGAACAAATGAGAGAGCTTGTTGATGAATTAAAAAAAGACTATGATTATATATTAATAGACTGCCCTGCTGGTATTGAACAAGGATATAAAAATGCAGTAGCAGGTGCAGATAAAGCGATCGTTGTCACAACTCCTGAAGTTTCTTCAATTCGTGATGCAGATCGTATTATTGGATTATTAGATCAAGAGGATATTGAACCTCCTAAACTAGTAATCAATCGTATTAGAAGTCATATGATGGAAAATAGAGATAGCTTAGATGTTGATGAAATTACTTCAATGTTAGCTGTAGATTTAATTGGTATTGTCCAAGATGATGAAAACGTTATTAAGGCAACTAATAGTGGTGAACCTGTAGCGATGAATCCAAATTCAAAAGCTTCTATCGCATATAGAAATATTGCAAGAAGAGTGCTAGGGGAATCTGTACCATTACAATCATTAGAGACTGAAAAGAGTATTTTCTTTAAAGTGAAAAAATTATTTGGCATCCGATAACACTTCGTAAAAAGCGAAGTGTTTTTCTTTTTTATTTCTCAAATTTCCTCTTTAATCACTTCCAAAATCCTGTCTAATACCTTGGTCCACTTTTCAAATTATCTACTCATAAGTTGTCCTATCGATTCATATAAATTAAATAACTAGGTTGCGAGGAGAGGTGACACTTTGAGTAAGCGCGTAGATGATATAAGAAAGCGGATCGCTAAACGTCGTGAACAAGAAGAAAAATGGGGAAATCCGAATCAATTGATGAGCAAATTTCCGGTAAAAGAAGTGCAAAATACTGAGGGTGGATACACTTATACTTATGATGACTTGGTAGAAGAGCAAGGTAAGAAAATAATGAATAACTCTAACTTTATGTTTAGAAGTTTATTATGTGCGATTATTGTACTAGCTTTAGCCATCATCTTAAAAAGTAACTCACCTATGGCATCTCAAGTTCGGCATGGTCTTTCACAAGTTTATGAAAGTGAATTTCAGTTTGCTTCCTTACAGAAATGGTATGAAGATCGGTTTGGGAGTCCTATCGCTTTTTTACCACAATTAAATGATCACAAAGAGAATGTAGGAAATGATAATTATGCTGTTCCTGCAAGTGGTAAAGTACTGCAAAGTTTTAAAACGGACGGTCAAGGTATATTGATTCAAACTGAAGCTAACCAAAAAGTAGAGTCAATCAAAAAAGGTCGAGTACTTTTTGTAGGAAAGAAAGATAATTTAGGGAATACGGTCATTATTCAACACGCAGATGGTTCTGAATCTTGGTACGGAAAATTAGGAACAACTAATGTAAAAGTTTATGACGAAGTAGATAGTAAAAAGGTTATCGGAACGGTATCATCCAATGATGAAGGGAATCTAGGAACTTATTATTTCGCAATTAAAATGGGGGAAAAATTTATAGATCCGAAACAGGTGATTCCATTTGAATAAATGGCTAATTCTTCCTTCCAAAATTTCTGTTCATCCACTGTATTTATTAATTGCATGTATTGGCATTATGACAGCTAATTTT
This sequence comes from Gottfriedia luciferensis, assembly GCF_001712755.1. Lineage (GTDB taxonomy): Bacteria > Bacillota > Bacilli > Bacillales > Bacillaceae_G > Gottfriedia > Gottfriedia luciferensis_B. The sequence goes on along the minus strand of NZ_MDKC01000035.1, from coordinate 235,309 downwards.
TGGTCAGTATTGTTTGTATCAATTATTATTTTCTGCCACGAATTAGGTCACGCCATTGCTGCTACTTCATTTAATTGGAGAATAAATAAAATTACGCTACTTCCGTTTGGGGGAGTAGTAGATCTTGATGAACATGGGAATCGACCAACTTACGAGGAGTTTATTGTTACAATTTCTGGCCCCATTCAACATTTAACTTTATATATAATCGCTAACTTCCTATTTCAAATGAATTTAATGCCTGAAAACCTCTATACACTTTTTATCAATTATAATCTTAGTATTCTTTGTTTTAATTTATTACCAATATGGCCATTAGACGGAGGAAAATTAATCTATCAGTTATTTTCATTGATCTTTCCGTTCGTTAGAGCTCATATATATAGCTTGTACTCATCTTTTGTATTTTTATTGTTATCCTCATTACTTACAATCATAATTCAGCCTATGAATATTACAATTTGGGTTTGTCTTTTATTTTTAATCGTTTCCTTATGGGGTGAGTGGAAAAATAGGCATTTTGTTGTTATACGTTTTTTAATGGAACGGTTTTATGGAAACGAACAATATATCCAAAAAATCAAATCGATCTCCTTGAATAAAGAAACAAAATTATTTCAAGTTTTTTCTAACTTTCAAAAAGGCTATAAATACAATGTTGTCTTCTCTCTTGATAAAAAAAATCAACAAATGTTAGATGAAAATGAATTATTACATGCTTACTTTACTGAGAAGAAAGCAACCTACTCGCTTGAAGAATTAATTAGTTAGATTTCATTATTTTATACATTTTTATAAACTGAGATAGCTTGATATGAAGCCAGCTTTATAGTGTTGAAGCCAGTACAATTTCAGCTCAGAATAGAGTTTAATATTAAGTTTGCAAACAAAAAGATGGTCTCTAGTGAGGCCATTTTTTGTTGTTTTTATTCAAACATACCACGAAGAATCTTTTGGAATATAGTCATAGTAATACAATATTGAAGGTATCCTTTTTTGAATTATTATATCGTTTGAAACTCGTCTGCCCCATTCATCATCTTCTCCAAAACTGATATTAAGAAATTTATGTGCAGAGGCAATCTTTTTTGAATAGCACATTAAATGATTTGGTTTTCGATAATAATAATTTTCATCTTCCCCATGTGCAAACTCTTTCCCATATTTACAAACTTTAGAATATTGGTTATTAAAATTTACTAAAACGTCAAATACAATACAGTCAACATTTGGCGTTTCATTGATTGCTGAGCAGAGTGTTTCGATATAATTCGGTTCTATCCGATCATCGTCATCTATAAAAACTACATAATCTCCTTTTGCTTGCTCAATTAGAACATTTCTTTTTTCACCAATGCTTCTTTTTTTATTTTCCAAAAGTACTAATATTTCAACTGGATATGTTTTACTTTGTTTATCTAATTCATTAATAATTTTATTTAAATACCCCATTCTTTCGGGGACGGTTGGAATAAGAATTGATAGAATTATATCCATATAATCGCTCCTATCTATATCAGGATTAAGTAAAAGAAAGGGTAAAATAAGGTTTCTTTAAAGAAGAATGTAACAGAAATCTTAATCTAATATTCAATTTCTAATATTCATGTGAGTAGACTAACTAATTAGATTATATTAACTAGCTTTTTTCTATTTAAATGAATAAAATGTGATAGATACTATACATAGTTAGGAAGATGAATTTGAAGAAAGTTATTATGAATGTAAAACATTCTGAGAAAAGAATTGCTGTAACTGAAAATGAACAGCTAGTTGAATGGTTTTCTTCTGCAGACCAAAATACATATGTAGGAAATATATATGTAGGACAAATCCAAGAAGTAATGCCTAAATTAAATGCAATTTTTGTAAATATAGGTTTAAATAAAAATGGCTTTATGAGATTCGAAGATACAATTGAGGGTAAAGAATCAGAAATCAATAAAGACGAATTAATAAGAAAAAAGTTCCAAAAAGGACAATATATTTTGGTTCAAGTCATAAAGGATGCGTTTGATGAGAAAGGTCCTAAGCTTACAAATAATCTAGAGTTCTCTGGTGATTACGTTGTATACTTCCCTCTTACAAAACAAGTTGCTGTTTCAAATAAAATAAAAAAAGAATCGAAACGAAATAAATTATACGCATTTGGCCGAGATCACACAAGTGATAATGAGGGGCTAATTTTCAGATCTTCATGTGAAAATGCTGAATCAGATGTGATTTTAAATGAGTTAAAAGGCTTTCAAACATTTTATGATTCATTAAAAAATCAAAGCTTTAAAAAAATCACTTGTGTATGGGAAGCGAATTCCTTGTTTACTAAGTTTTTTAAATTACATCCTAAAGATACAATTAGTGAATTAATTATTGATGATTTAGCTTCTTATAAAAATTATTTGCCTGAAGATCTTCAAATCATTAGTTACAGAGGAAATGAAAATATTTTTGTGGCATTTAAAATTGAAGAACAAATAGAAAAATCTTTTAAACAAATTGTATGGTTAAAAAATGGTTCATTTCTACTGATCGAGCAAACTGAAGCGATGACAGTGATTGATGTAAATACAGGTAAATTTAGCGGGAAAAATAATCGTGAAGAAACTGTGTATCATACTAATCAATTAGCTGCAATTGAGATTGTTCGTCAATTAAGACTTCGTGATATTGGTGGAATGATTATTATTGATTTTATAAATATGAAGTCCGTTGAACAGCAAAAAAGTATAGGTGATCAATTAAAGGAAGCCTTTAAAAATGATCGAGCATATACAAAGCTATTTGGATTTTCTGACCTTGGTTTATTTGAACTTACACGTAAAAGAACAGCTCATTCACATATCGAAGCAACACATCAAAAATGCCCAGAGTGTAATGGTAGTGGGCTTGTAAAAAACACAGTTCAGACAGTTTTCGAGCTTGAAAGGACGCTTTGGGAGCTCTCAACAAGTCGTGATATTGAGGCTTTACTTGTTGAATGTAGTGAAGATGTCGCAAAAGCATTAAATGGAGATCAGAATAATCATGTACAAAGACTAGAAAAAGCAATGTTTATAAAAATTTGTTTGAAAATTATAGCTTCAAAAACACCATTTTATAATATCGTTAGAACTGGTACGACAAAGGAAATAACAAGCTATTTAGAAACAGTCATTAACTGAAGTAGTTGTTGACATTCGACATGCCCCGTGGTAACATCATAATGTTATTGTTTGTAGCGCACCCGTGCTACAACCGCACATAATAGGTATTAAATTGCTTTTTTAGCATGCCTATTTGTGGCGAGTCTTAGACTATTGAGGAGGTGCAATTATGTACGCAATTATTGAAACTGGTGGTAAACAAATCAAAGTTGAAGAAGGTCAAGCAATCTACATCGAGAAACTTGATACTAACGCAGGTGAAACTGTAACATTCGACAAAGTTTTATTCGTAGGTGGCGAAAACATCAAAGTTGGTAGCCCAACTGTTGAAGGAGCTACTGTAACTGCAAAAGTTGAAAAGAACGGTAAAGCTAAAAAGATTCTTGTATTCAAATACAAATCTAAAAAGAACTACCGTCGTAAGCAAGGTCATCGTCAACCTTACACTAAAGTTGTTATCGAAAAAATCAACGCTTAATTTTAAGTAATGACTAAAATAACAATTGAACGTTTAAAAGATGGACGTATAGGTTCCTTTAAAATAAGTGGACATGCATTTTTTTCTGATGCTGGGACTGACATTGTTTGTGCCGGTATATCAGCAGTTTCAGTAGGAACTGTAAATGCTTTGGAAGCAATTTGTCGTATAGATTCCGAATTAAATACAGTAATTGATGAAAAGAAAGGTTTCTTGAAGTATCAATTACCGATTGATTTAAATGAAGATAATATGCAAAAAGCGCAACTTATCCTTGAAGCGATGATCGTATCTTTACAAACTATCGCTGCAAGTTACGGTGACTATGTCACTATAAACGAGTAAAACAGGAGGTGTAACCATGTTAAAATTAAATCTTCAGTTATTTGCTTCTAAAAAGGGAGTAGGTTCTACAAAAAACGGTCGTGACTCAATGTCAAAACGTCTTGGCGCTAAACGTGCTGATGGACAATTCGTAACTGGTGGTTCAATTCTTTACCGTCAACGCGGCACTAAGATTTATCCAGGTGTAAACGTTGGTCGTGGTGGAGATGACACATTATTTGCGAAGGTTGATGGCGTAGTTAAATTCGAACGTTTAGGCCGTGACCGCAAACAAGTAAGTGTATACCCTGTAGCTCAAGAAGCTTAAGAAACTAACTTAGAAACTCTAACCTTTTAGGTTAGAGTTTTTCTGTACTTAAGACATTTTTATATATAATAAATTGCTATAAAAAATGTTGTTATAGCAACCTCTCAAACAATATGCTCCAAAGACTCGGCATTTTACAAGCTACACACTAGTTTGAGACTTTCAAAATGATCAATCAAAATGCCGGGTCAAACTTTTATATTACCTTCATAAATACGAAAAATGTAAACCTATAGGAGAATACAATGCAGGAAAAATGGGACGTTCTAGAGGTATTAAGACATTCACGTCATGATTGGTTAAATCGAATTCAATTAATAAAAGGATACATGGCCACAGGTCAATCTGACCAGCTAGAAGAAACGATTACGAAAATTGTTGCTGATTCTTTGAATGAAGCTAAAATCTGTTCGTTACAAATTCCAGAGTTTGCAGAATTTATCATTACCTATAACTGGAAGCCTCGTACAATTGTGCTAGATTATGAAATTTTAGGAGAACCATGTTCGCTTAAAAATTTAGACGAAGTGATGACAGTATGGATTCAAAATTTTTTAGAAAAACTAGAATCTTGGGTACATATTTATGAGGAAAATTTTGTTAGTTTAACAATTGAAATAAATGATAAAACAGTTAGTTTCTTTTTTGACTTCAGAGGTAAACTAACAAAGAAAGAAGATATGTTGAAGTGGATTGTTTCATCATCAAATGACAGCTCAAAAATCAGAATGATGTCATATTTTTGTGAGACAGAAGAGTGCAGTATCGAATTTAAAATGGAAAAATAAAAGAGTGGTGGATGTATGTTTATTGATCAAGTCAAGATATATGTAAAAGGTGGAGACGGTGGAAACGGTATGGTAGCCTTCCGTCGTGAAAAATATGTTCCAAAAGGTGGCCCTGCTGGTGGAGACGGTGGTAGGGGAGCTAATGTTGTATTTAAAGTGGATGAAGGCTTAAGAACATTAATGGATTTCCGTTATAAACGTCATTTTAAAGCTGATCGTGGTCAACATGGTATGTCTAAAAATCAACATGGTAAAAATGCAGAAGATATGATTGTAAAAGTACCACCTGGGACGATCGTAACAGATGCTGATTCAGGTGAATTAATAGCTGACCTTACAATGGATGGTCAAACAGCTATTATTGCACGAGGAGGCCGTGGAGGCCGTGGAAATAGTCGATTTGCAACGCCTGCAAATCCAGCTCCAGAAATAGCTGAAAATGGTGAGCCAGGTAAGGAAAGAAACATTAAACTAGAACTTAAAGTTTTAGCTGATGTTGGATTAGTTGGTTTCCCAAGTGTTGGTAAATCAACATTACTTTCTGTTGTAAGTTCTGCTAGACCAAAAATCGCTGAATATCATTTTACAACAATTGTTCCTAATTTAGGTGTTGTAGAAACTGAAGATAATCGTAGTTTTGTAATGGCCGATTTACCAGGGTTAATTGAAGGAGCACATCAAGGTGTTGGACTTGGGCATCAATTCCTACGTCATATTGAAAGAACACGTGTAATTGTTCATGTAATAGATATGTCAGGTCTTGAAGGCAGAGACCCATATGATGATTACTTAACAATTAATCAAGAGCTAAAAGAATATAATTTACGTTTAACTGAACGACCTCAAGTAGTCGTTGCAAATAAAATGGATATTCCAGAAGCTGAAGAAAACTTAATTAAATTTAAAGAGCAAGTTGGAGATGAAGTTCAAATTTTCCCAATTTCTGCGGTAACACGTCAAGGTTTACGTGATTTACTATTTACAGTTGCAGATTTAGTTGAAACAACTCCAGAATTCCCACTTCATGACGAAGAGGAAGACAAACCATTACGAGTTCTTTATAAATATCAAAAAGAAGAACCTACTTTTGAGATTACTCGTGAAAGTGATGGAACGTTCGTCATTAAAGGTGAAGAGCTTGAAAAACTATTCAAAATGACTAACTTTGAACGCGAAGAGTCAATTCGTCGATTTGCACGTCAAATGCGTGGAATGGGGATTGATGAAGCACTACGTCAACGTGGCGCGAAAAACGGAGATATCGTTAAAATTTCTGAATACGAATTCGAATTTATCGATTAATAATTCCTTTATAAAAAGAGGGTGTCCAAGTGGAACACCCTCTTTCTTATTTATTCATAAATAAAATGCTGTAAATATGACTTGTAAGATCGCAATTAAGAAGTCTCTCTCGCAATCGAATAGTGAAATGCAAATAAATTTCGAGAATCGCAAATAAAATTGACACAATCGCAATTAAAATTCAAGAATCACAAATAAACTTAGCAAAACTACAAATAAATTCCCACAAATCGCAAATAAGATAAAGTTTTACCCATACTAGTAAAGGTATTTTGACTTAAAATTGAACAAAAATAAGACCCATTAAAAGGAAAAGGATCAAATTCACACAGATTTTTCTATTTCGACTAAAAAAGTGTTTAAAGCTTGCTGAAATGATCATCAACAAGACCAAAAACAAAAATACAATAAAAGCCTGAATGTGATACCCCAGATCTACAATAAAAAAAGGATGCCCATATGTCCCTTACTCTGACACATGAGACAGCCCCTTTATTGTTTAATCAAAGAAATCTACCAATTCAAACCACTTAAACCTTCACTTAAGGTATGTCTACCAAAAAACCTTCATTTTTTAATTGTAAGATCGCACTATTAAGTTGCTGTTCACTATCTGCCTCGATCGTATGAAGATGTGTTCCATTTGTTAAATTAGAAAGTGGGACGGAGCTAGTTTCTCCCATTTTTTGAAGAAATAAGCTTATATCATAACGGTTCGCAATTTGTAATTGGGCTGTGATATATCCATAGACAGGATGTTCAACCATTACATCTTTAACTGTAACACCGTGATCGACTAATATTTCTAGTTCTTTTTGCGTGTCTTCAGCTGTATGGTGACAAATAATTACTTTTCTAATTTTGTTCGTTTCCTTATTAGGATGTATATAAATATAACCTTGTGCAGTTGCTAGTATTGGCTCATTTTTCGCTTTTAAAAGTGTAATATCACCTACAACAACTTGTCGACTAACATTTGCTCTTTTAGCTAAGGAATTGCCTGATAAGGGCGACTCAGACTCCTTTAACCATTGTAATACTTTCTTTCTTCTTTCTTCCCCTAAAAGTTTTTTATTCATTTTAATTTCCTCGATTAAAAGTTTTGATTAATGATTAATTTTAACACAGATGAAAATTTGACTAAGTCTTCTTTTGTTGTTTGTTTCCCGACTGAAACTCTGAAGAATTGTTTTGCTTCATGAGGGTCTCTTCCGATTGCTAACATCGTTTCTGAAGGTTTCTGCATGCCAATTGCACAGGCACTTCCTGTTGAAATGGCAAATTGATGTCGATTGCATTCAAGCATGACAAACTGGCCTTCAAGTCCAATGATCCTCATTCCAATTATATTTGGAATACACTCTCCATCAGAACCTTCAAATTTTACAAGATGTTGAACATCTTGTAATTGTGATTTTAAAACATTTTTTAAATAGTGACATCTCTTTTGCTCTTCGTCTTGATTTTTTATGATATGACCAGTTGCTGTTACGAATGATGCAATTGCTGGGACATTAACAGTACCGGGACGAATCCCACTTTCATGAGATGTACCGGGATAGATTGGTTGACAAGTTAATTTAGGATTTAAATAAAGGGCTCCGATCCCTTTTGGTCCATATAATTTATGACCTGAAATACTAAGACTAGAAATTTCATATTTTGAGACATCTATTGCTATTTTTCCAAATGATTGTACACAATCGCAATGAAGTAAAATATTTGATGAATTAAATAAATTTGCAATCTCGTTAATCGGTTGAATAGCTCCAATTTCAGAATTGACATGTTGAAAAATGCCCAATACAGTATCTTCGCGAATTGCATTTTCAATTACTTCTAAGGATATAATCCCGCTATTTGTAACTGGTAAATAAGAAACTTCATAACCTTGTTCTTCCAGTACTTTTAAATAATTGCTAATTGAAGAATGCTCTAATGTTGTGGTTAATATGTGTTTTCCGACTTTTTTTGTACTCTTTAAGAGGGTTTGAATAGCAATTAAATTTGATTCAGTTCCTCCACTTGTAAAGTAAATTGAAGCGGGGCTAGCATTTATAAATCCTGCTAATTGCTTGCGGCATGCTTCAAGTAACAGTGATGCCTTTGAGCCAATATCATGTAAACTTCGCTCATTTCCAAAGTAATTTTTAGAGGCAGTGACAAATGTCTCAATGGCTTCTTCACTCATTGGAGTTGTAGCAGCATAGTCTAAATAAATCAAATTAAAGTCTCCTTTTTTACTCATTAAAAAAAAATTTCTTGTCATTAGTTTAAATATATGTAAATATAGGTGTCAAGACAGCTTTTTTATCTATAAGATAAAATTTAAATAGATGAACTGTAAATGGAGGGGGCAACTATGCGAACTGCAGACGTTGTCATTATTGGCAGTGGGATTGCTGCATTAATGGCTGCTGAGGAAATTTGTCAGTCTAAAAATGTGATTCTATTCACAAAGAAAAAAATTTGGGACAGCAATTCGATGCTTGCACAAGGTGGAATTGCAGCTGTAATGTCTGATGATGATTCTTGGGAACTTCATAAACAAGATACGCTCGAAGCGGGTTGTAATGTAAATAATATAGAAGCAGTAGAAGAACTAGTAAAGAACGGAACAACATCTATGAAGGATCTTGTTTCTATTGGCATGGAATTTGATAAAGATGAATTAGGTCAGTTTCATCTTGGTAGAGAAGGAGCGCATCGGAAAAATAGAATATTACATTCTGGCGGAGATGCCACTGGAAAGCATTTAGTTGAAACTGTTTTTGCACGGATAAAAGAGAAAATAACGATTATTGAAAATGAAATGGTAATTGATTTAATCATACAAGATGGAAAATGTAAAGGTGTTTATATACTTAATGAAAATGGGGAATTAGAATCCTGTTTTGCAAACACAACACTTCTGGCGACTGGCGGTATTGGGGCAATGTATCAATTTAGTTCTAATAATAAGGCCATAACCGGAGATGGAATTGCTATGGCATATCGAGCAGGTTGTGAGATGGCTGATTTGGAATTTATTCAATTTCATCCTACCATGCTTTATATTAATGGGGCATGTAAGGGTCTAGTATCAGAAGCTGTTAGAGGTGAAGGAGCTTTTTTAGTAACGAAAACTGGTCGTCGCATTATGAAAGGAATTCATCCATTTGAAGATTTAGCACCAAGAGATGTTGTTAGTAGGGCGATTTTTAATGAAATGCAAAACGGGGAAGAAATCTATGTATCGATCGAAATGATTGATGGATTTGAAAAACGTTTCCCAACAATTACTGCCAATCTTATTAATAATGGAATTGATTTACAAAAAGGATTGATTCCTGTTGTTCCAGGTGCACATTTCCACATGGGTGGGGTAAAGACATCTGCAAATGGAGAAACGACTATTCCAGGATTGTATGCAGTAGGAGAGGTTGCTTGTACAGGTGTACATGGTGCAAACCGACTTGCTAGTAATTCTTTATTAGAAGGGATTGTGTTTGGTAAAAAGGTTGCGAAATTTATAGCTGACCTTCCTTTATCTAAAATAAATGAGAACCCACCAAAATACATGATACCAAGATTTAGAATCTTACCTAAAAAAGATGAAATTAAAGAAATAATGATGAAATATATCGGTATTGTAAGAAATGAAGAAGATCTAAATAAAGCAATCACATATTTTTCTTATTTCTTAGAGTCTAAAACAGTTGATTCACGCCCGATGAACAAAGAGGAACTAGAAAGATACAATATGTTAATGACTGGAAAACTAATTGCAGAAGCTGCTATAAGAAGAAAAGAAAGCATCGGCTCACATTTTATAGAATATATAGATCAACCAGCTAATATTTGAGGAGAGAAATTCATGAATACATTAAAAGCTAAAAAAATGATTGAGCAATTTTTACTAGAGGATATTGGGGAAGGGGATCTATCCTCAATTCATATTTTTCCAATGCATGAAAGAACAACTGGAAAAGTACTTGCTAAGGCAGATGGAGTAATTGCGGGTACGGAATTAATCGAAATAACGTATAAATTACTTCATGATGATATAAAAGTAACACTGCACGTTAAAGATGGTGAATCTGTTCAGGCAGGGCAGCTAATTGCAGAAGTAGAAGGACCAGTTCAAGTGTTATTATCAGGTGAAAGAGTTATGCTTAATCTTTTACAACGAATGAGTGGGATTGCAACGCTTACTTCAAAAGCAGTTGAAACATTAAACGACGAAAAAATCAAACTTGTCGATACAAGAAAAACGATGCCAGGTTTACGTTTGTTTGATAAGTATGCAGTTACTTGTGGTGGAGGAGCGAACCATCGTTTCGGTTTATATGATGCAGTGATGCTGAAAGATAATCATATTGCTTACGCAGGTTCAATTAAAAATGCTGTTGATTCATTACGAAATAAATTAGGTCATATGGTCAAAATTGAAGTCGAGACTGAAAACAAAGATCAAGTTCTTCAAGCTATTGAAGCGGGTGCCGATGTCATTATGTTTGATAATCGTACGCCAGATGAAATAAAAGAATTCGTTAAGCTTGTTCCAGAAACGATTGTAACTGAAGCTTCTGGTGGAATTACTTTAGATAATTTAGCAAGTTTTCAAAACTGTGGTGTAAATGTTATTTCTTTAGGCTGTTTAACACATTCGGCAAAAGCATTAGATATAAGCTTCTACTTGTAATAAAGAGGGATTGGAGTGGGGAAAATGAACGTTTTAGATATGATACAAAAAAATGAAGGATATCAAATTCCTGATGAGTATTATACATTATCAACTGAAGAAATGGAAAAAAGAGTAAAAGATATAAAAGAGAGATTAGGTGATGCTCTTTTCATTCCAGGTCATCATTATCAAAAGGAAGAAGTTGTCGTTTTTTCAGATTCGACTGGAGATTCTCTACAACTTGCTCAAGTTGCTGCTAATAATAAAAAGGCGAAGTATATTGTATTCTGTGGAGTTCATTTTATGGCAGAGACCGCAGATATTTTAACGGAAGACGAACAGATCGTTATTTTACCTGATATGAGAGCAGGCTGTTCAATGGCAGATATGGCAGATCACCATCAAACTGATCGTGCATGGGTAGAGTTACAAAAGCTTTTTGGAGACACGATTTTACCGTTAACATATGTTAATTCAACTGCTGCTATTAAAGCGTTTGTCGGTAGAAATGATGGAGCAACCGTAACTTCATCTAATGCTAAAAAGGTTGTTTCATGGGCTTTTACACAAAAAGAACGTATTTTATTCCTACCTGATCAACATTTAGGTAGAAACACAGCATTTGAATTAGGTGTACCATTAGAGCATATGGCAATTTGGAATCCAATAACGGATACTTTAGAATATGAGGGCGATCTAAATAACATTAAAGTAATACTTTGGAAAGGTCACTGCTCGGTTCATGAAAATTTTACAGTGAAAAATATTGAGAATGTACGAAAAAATCATCCAGATATGAGAATTATTGTGCATCCAGAATGTTCAAGAGAAGTTGTAGCAGCAAGTGATGACAATGGATCTACGAAATATATTATTGACCAAATTGAAGCTGCACCTGCAGGAAGTAAATGGGCAATTGGAACTGAGATGAATCTGGTTCAAAGAATTATTAAAAATCATCCTGATAAGGAGATTATTTCATTAAATCCATTTATGTGTCCTTGTTTAACGATGAATCGTATCGATTTACCACATTTATTGTGGTCTTTAGAAAATATCGAAAAAGGTAATATCCAAAATATTATTACAGTTGATAAACAAACTGCAAAAGATGCAATTAAGGCATTAGATAAAATGCTTGAGCTTGCTTAAAAATTAAATAGCAAAAAAATAAAATCATTTAGTACAATATGAGCTAAATGATTTTTTTATAGAAAAAACAAGAATAAAGTAAATACTTATACAAGCTTACTCGTCATAAATTAAAATACCTTCTATCATAAATACAAATATTCAGACATACATTGTTGTGAGGTACTAATGTACAATCCAACGTAGAGGCAATTGGTCAGGAGGGGAAAAGGTGAGAATTCACATAGTAATAAAGGGCGATACCCTTAAGAGCATTGCTCAAAAATATAACATCGACTACGAAGAGATCGTTAAATTAAATGCCCAACTAAGTAATCCAGATATGATCTATCCTGGCATGAAAATAAAAGTGCCAGAAAGGGGAGAAAAGCCAGCCCCATTAGGTTCTAAAAAGGAGGTACAGCAACCTAAGCCAAGTGTTGCTTTGGAGGTAGAAGAAGGAAATGTTCAACCTGTAGCTCAGACACAACCTGCTGTCATGCCGAATACAAAGCCAGTTGATAATAATTTGAATATTAATGTAGAGGTTACACCGACAGTAAAACCTGTAATTCAGGTACCTATTCCACCTGCGAAACCGACTGTATCACCTGCGACAAATAATGCGAATCAACAAGTATCTCCTGTTCAAACTGGAAAACCAAATGCGAACATACCGCAAGTTGTTTCGCCAGTGGCAGTTAAAAATCCGATAAATGAAAATAAATCAAATGTGAACACCAAGGGAGGACAAAGCATGTCAGAGAAAAAGAACTACTTCCCAGGATCATTGGTTTCTCCGTCAACACCAAATCCGCAAGTATCACCAGCGGAAACAGGTAAACCAAATCAACAAGTATCGCCAGTAGCAACAGGAAAACCAAATCAACAAGTATCACCAGTAGCAACAGGAAAACCAAATGTGCAAGTATCACCAGTAGCAACAGGAAAACCAAATGTGCAAGTATCACCAGTATCAACTGGAAAACCGAAAGAGCAAGTCTTACCAGTAGCAACAGGAAAACCGAATATGCAAGTATCACCGGTATCAACAGGAAAACCAAATATGCAAGTATCACCAGTATCAACAGGAAAGCCAAATATGCAAGTATCACCAGTATCAACAGGGAAACCAAATATGCAAGTTTCACCTGCAGCAACAGGAAAACCAAATATGCAAGTGTCACCAGTGGCAACGGGAAAACCGAATATGCAAGTATCGCCAGTATCAACAGGAAAACCAAATGCGCAAGTATCACCAGTAGCTACTAACAAAGCACAAACATTACCAGCATATATGGGGCCAAATAATGCAGCACAAACTTTACCAGCTTATATGGGACCAAATGCACCACAAACACTACCAGCATACTCAGGACCGAATGTACCGCAAACATTACCAGCATATATGGGGCCAAATCCAAACGCAGCTCAAACGCTACCAGCATATGTAGGACCAAACCCAAACGCAGCCCAAACTTTACCAGCATATGCAGGACCAAATCCAAACGCAGCCCAAACTTTACCAGCATACATGGGACCGAACGGAAATTTCCCACAAACATTACCAGCATATATGGGACCAAATGAAAACTTCCCACAAACAATGCCGGCCTATATGGGACCAAACGCAAACTTCCCACAAACAATGCCAGCATATATGGGACCAAACGCAAACTTCCCTCAAACATTACCGGCCTATATGGGACCAAACGCTGGCTTCCCATATTATCCACGAGGTGAGGGAGGGGCATTACCAACATTACCGAGTTTTGGAGCTATGCCGATGTTGCCAGGAGGAGAAGTAACAGGAGCGACTGGAGGAGTGCCAGTAGCACCAGTTCCGCCAACTGCGATGCCAATGCCATTACCTGCACCTGTTCCAACACCTTTACCAGCACCAATGCCAGGAAATACTGGGCAAACAATGCCATCGTATATGGGACCGAATCCAAATACAGGCCAAACGCTACCAGCATATATGGGACCGAATCCGAATTTAGCTCAAACATTACCGGCATACATGGGACCGAACGGAAATTTCCCACAAACATTACCAGCATATATGGGACCAAATGAAAATTTCCCAGCAACAATGCCGGCATATATGGGACCAAATGAAAACTTCCCAGCAACAATGCCAGCATATATGGGACCAAATGAAAACTTCCCAGCAACAATGCCAGCTTATATGGGACCAAACGCAAACTTCCCAGCGACAATGCCAGCGTATATGGGGCCAAACGCAAACTTCCCAGCAACAATGCCGGCATATATGGGACCAAATGAAAACTTCCCAGCAACAATGCCAGCATACATGGGACCAAACGCAAACTTCCCAGCAACAATGCCAGCATACATGGGACCAAACGCAAACTTCCCACAAACATTACCGGCATATATGGGACCAAATGAAAACTTCCCACAAACATTGCCAGCTATGGACTATCCAAAGTTCCAAGGCGGACCAGTTGTTTCACCGTATGCGACTGGACCGACACCAATGTATCGTGATGCATCAGAACCTTATTTTGATCCAAATTCGCAATTATTTACTCCTTATGCACAAAATCAGTCTTCATACGGAGTGCCATATTTTGAGGAAGACGAACAATAAAGAATTTTATTTAAAAAGGCGATTATTTTCTAATCGTCTTTTTTTTATTTTAACTATTTCATACAGGAATTAATTGGAGTAGAAATTGAGTTAACATGTAATAGCCTATAAAGGCTACTTTTTTACTTAAAATGAGTTTCAAACCATCTATTAACAATTTAAAATCCACCTAAAAAGGTCAACCTAACTTTGTAATACAACTTTGGTATTACAATTGGGTGTAAATAAAGGGAGGGTTTTATATTGAATAAAAAAGGTCTTATCGTTGCTACAGGTACGGTGCTAACAGCTTTAACATTATCTGCTTGTGGAACAAACAATAATGCCATGAATGACCATAAAAGAAATGTTGGTTATGAAAAAGTAAACTTCAATAGACCGACAAACCCTTATGCTGTTAATTATCGTTATGAAAACGTAAACTATCCTAATAACCAAGATTATTTCACAAAGAAAAATAATCACTACGGAAATGATCGTATAAATGAAGGTTTAAGTAGTGAGTATTCTAATGATGGCGTTATCCATGACGGAACGTATGGAAGAAATGTCAACAATATGAATAGAAACTACAACATGGATCAAGTTCGCTATAATAACGATCTAAATACAGCTCCTCTTGTACCATATACAAATATTAGTACAAACACTAATATGAATGCGGGTGAACGAAAGTTTGCTGACCAAATTTCTAAACGAGTAGAACAAATGTCAAATGTATCCAAAGCAAGCACGGTTGCTGTTGGTGATCAGGTTCTTGTTGCAGTAGATTTGGTAAATAAAAATGTTGATGAAAGCGCATTTAGATCAAAAATTAAAGACGCTTTATCACCATACACTAGTGGTAAAAAAGTATATGTAACATTCGATGGAACAATTAGAAATAATTTAAATAACATTACAAATAATGTTCCAAATGCCACTAAAAATGTATTATACGATACAAAACAAAATGTTAAACATATGTATCGTAATGTAAAAAATGATGTGAAGGATGCAACCAATCCAAACCGATAAATATTAATTTTTTACATTGAAAAGGAAGAAGCTCATGCTTCTTCCTTTTTAAAGTTTCAGTTTAGGGATACAATTCCCAAAGATTAGTTACTTTTAGTTCTTAGAATAGTTAAATAATTCGTTTGATGAGGGTTCAACAATATGGTAAAGTGATTTTTATATTGACCAAAAGTTTGAAGTGGTCAATTGGGTAACAAGAGAAGTTGAGGTGAGTTTTTTGAAAAAGCAAAATATTTTACAAGCTGCCACAAAGTCATTTACCATTTTTGGCTATAAAGCAACTACAATGAGTCAAATCGCAAAACAGGCAAATGTTGGAAAGGGAACGATTTATACTTTCTTTAAAAATAAAGAAGAATTGTTTGATGAAATCATCAATAATTTGATTACTGAAATGAAATTTTTAGCTGAACAATCCATTCGTGATGAAGATTCATTCATTGAAAAAGCACATAAAGGAATTGAAGTTTTTATAGCCTTTCATAATGAACATGAATTAACAATAAAGTTACTTCAGGAACAAAAAGAAATTGGAACGACTATAGTACATGACGCTTTAAAACGATTGAATCATTCAATCATTCTATACATACAGAAAAAAATTGAAGAAGCAATAGAAAAGAAAGAAATTGTTGAATGTGATCCCGAAATCACCGCTTTAGTCATGTTTCGACTTTATACAACACTTAAAATCGAATGGGAGAAAGAGCATGAAGCACTAAGTCCTAAAAAAATTACAGAGTTATTTAACTTTTATATCCTAAATGGCTTATCAAAAGCGTAGGAGTAAGGTCAGAGGATTAGGAGGAGAAAATTTTTGATTTTAAAACTAGACAATAAAGATAAAAAAATGGCAAATTCAATTTTAAATGTACAGTTACCTGCATATATGGTAGAGGCAAAGTTAATCAATTTTGAAGGAATACCACAATTAAAGGACAATGTCGAAAGTATTAGAGATTCCAAAGAAGTCTTTATCGGTTATGTGATTGAACATGATTTAAAAGGATTTTTGGCCTATTCAGAAGGCGATAATGAATATCAAATATGTAGATTGGTAGTACATCCTAGTTGCTTTAAGCAGGGAATTGCAAGAAAATTAGTTCATTATTTTTTAAATGAAATTGCAAAAAAGAAAAAGGTAATTGTTTCAACAGGATCAGATAACCTACCAGCCATTAACTTATATAAAACTTTTGGTTTTAAATTTCATAAGAAAATTGAAGTGGCACCTAATTTTTTTATATCTCTATTTGAAAATCTATCTGATCATTAAAGATAAAATTACAAAGTTAAAAAGATAAGATTCTTTCATTAGAAAAGATGAAGATCATTAGCTTTCATCCCCCTTCCCTAAAGACAACGCTTTAGGGTTTTTTGTTTAGATATTTATGGCCATTTACTATAAAAATTTTAAACAGTTTGGATAAAGATAAAAGGAATGGTCAAACTAAAAAAGCTTGTATGATTTTGTCTAAAGGAGTGGATGTTTGTGAAAAAGTTCATTTTAATATTTGTTTGTTTACTAGCTTTATTAATACCGGCACAAACTGAAACATTGGCAGCTCATAATGATATTCATCCTAGTTCGAACAAAAAGGGGATTACAATCATTTTACATAAAGTCTATATAAACGGTGAAGTGATTGAAGAAATTTATATTAATCAACACAAAACCCTGGGGCAAGTCAAAAAAGAATTTAAGGGTTGGAAAGTCATAGAAGAAAATGATGATCAAATCGTATTAATGAAAAAAATTAATGATCTTTCTCCTACTTTAAAATCGAAAGGTTATTTAGGAATAAATTCAAATGGAGTTTTGAATTTATATATTGGAGCGCCAAGTGGTAATAATATTATTGAATCTTTTTTTCAAATAGATACGAATAAATTAGAAGTAAATAAACAAAAGCAGCTTGAGAAAGGGATTAAAATTTCGACCAAAAATCATTACGATTATCTATTACATTACTTAAAAGAGTATGAAAGGATCGTAAATTGAATTTCGTATTTCGACTGTGGTCAATCGGTAACGACTAACTAAATATAAAAAATAATCCACAAAGATGATTTATTTTCCTTGTGGATTTTTTGTATTTTTATGGTTCAAGTCATTTTTCCGATCGCGAACTTCCTTTTCCTGAGCTCTTTCCCATTCGTTTCGCAAAATTGAATAAACATACGTATCATGGGCTGTACTACCTTGTATTAAATACTCACGTAGTAGACCTTCATTCGTAAATCCTATTTTTTCAAGGAGTTTTTGGGAAGGGAGATTTTCTGGATAAACGATTGCTCCAATTCGATTTAGTTGAAGAATATCAAATCCATATGATAATAATGCTTTTAAAGCTTCTGTCGCAAAACCTTTTCTCCAATAGTCTGGGTGTAGCTCATAGCCAACTTCTGCCCTTTTGTTTCGTTCTTGGTAGGCTGTAAATCCACAAGTTCCAATTAATTTGTTTGTTTCATTATCAATCATCCCCCAACGGATGCCATTGCGCGTTTCATACATTTCTCTAAAATAGTGAATTACGTCCAATACTTCACTACTATTTTTTAGTGCATCTAGTCCATAATATTTGGTGACATCTTCTCTTGATAAAATATTGAACATTCGATTAAGATCAGTGACTTTGATTTCTCTTAAATAAAGTCTCTCTGTAGTTAGAACTGGAAACATGTTCAAATCGAATAGCCTCCCTATGTATTTTCTTAAGTATCGAGCTTTTAAAAATTTGCTATATTTTTTAGTCATTCTTATATGAACTTTTTAGTTAAATCATATGTATAAAATTTTTATTTTCGACAGCCGACTATTTTTCTCCTTCTTCTATCTATGGTACAATGGAATACATGTAAAAAGGGGAGAAAACCATGTACGAATACATAATTGGAAAGATAGAATGGGTTGGACCAGAATATATTGTAGTTGATCATAATGGAATGGGCTATCAATTATTTACACCTAATCCGTATGTTTTTAGACCTTCAAACGAAATCTTAAAAGTTTATACTCATCATTATGTAAGAGAAGATGTTATGATGTTATATGGTTTTAAAACACTAGATGAACGTACTTTATTTCAAAAATTGTTAAGTGTGTCAGGAATCGGACCTAAAGGTGCCTTGGCAATTGTTGCGACTGGAGAGCCAAATCAAATTGTTCATGCGATAGAAGAAGAGGACGAGGCATTTTTAACAAAATTTCCTGGTGTTGGTAAAAAGACAGCAAGACAGATGATCCTTGATTTAAAAGGTAAACTTGAAAAAGTCTTTGGAGCAGTTCAAGTCGATTTATTTACTGACCTAGATGCTATTGAAGAGAAAGAAAGTGCAGCATCTTCATTAGATGATGCAATTGAAGCTTTAAAAGCATTAGGCTATGCAGAAAAAGAAGTTAAAAAGATCGTACCATTATTAAAGAATGAAAAACTTTCAACTGATGAATATATTAAAAAAGCACTTCAATTACTTTTGCAAGCTAAGAGGTGATGAATATGGATGACCGAATTTTATCAAGTGAAAGTAGTGGCGAGGAATTTGATCAAGAACTTTCACTACGGCCTCAATCATTAAGGGAATATATAGGGCAAGATAAAGTTAAAAAGAATTTGCAAGTTTTTATTGAAGCTGCAAAAATGCGAAATGAGTCTCTAGATCATGTTTTATTATACGGTCCTCCTGGATTAGGTAAAACTACTTTAGCAGCGATTATTGCAAATGAACTAGGTGTTGGATTCAAAACGACTTCAGGTCCAGCAATTGAGCGTCCTGGAGATTTAGCAGCTATTTTGACTTCACTTCAACCAGGTGATGTATTATTTATCGATGAAATTCACCGACTGCCTCGAACAGTAGAAGAAGTACTTTATCCAGCAATGGAAGACTTTTTCTTTGACATTGTAATTGGCAAGGATGCAACTGCTAGGTCGGTAAGGATTGATTTGCCACCATTTACATTAATAGGTGCAACAACTAGAGCAGGACTTCTTTCTTCACCACTTAGAGATCGTTTTGGAGTATTAAATCGGTTAGAGTTTTATACAGTTGAACAGCTAGCATTGATCGTTAAAAGAACAGCAGAGTTATTTGGAATGGAAATTGAAAATGACGCTGCTTTAGAGGTAGCTAGAAGGTCTCGAGGCACACCTCGAATTGCAAACCGTTTATTACGAAGAGTTAGAGATTTTGCTCAAGTTCAAGGAAGTGGAATCATTACCTTTGAAATAGCAAAAGACTCTTTAATTCAAATGCAGGTAGATGAAGCAGGTCTAGACCATATCGATCATAAATTGTTATTAGCTATTATTGAGCGATTTAAGGGCGGTCCTGTTGGGGTTGATACGATTGCAGCTTCAATTGGCGAAGAGTCACAAACGATTGAAGATGTATATGAGCCATATTTACTTCAAATTGGATTTCTTCAGCGGACTCCTAGGGGACGAATTGTTACGGATTTAACATACAAACATTTTGGGTTGCAGGTGCCGGAGCAATGATTGATTTGTCAAAAATTTTAATTACGTTAGGAATTATCTTATTAGTTGTTGGATTGTTTATTCGATTTGTAGGGAAACTTCCAGGCGATATTTTTATAAAAAAAGGAAATGTATCGTTTTACTTTCCGATTGTAACATGTATTATCATAAGTATTTTACTTTCACTTATTTTTTCACTATTTGGGAGAAAATAAATGAGTACGAATATAAATAGAGTTTGGAAAAGGGGATTATGATAATCTTCCTTTCTCCATACTCCTGAAATTTATGAGGTGTATAGAAATGGATGTAAATTTATTTGATTTTGATTTACCTGAAGAATTGATTGCTCAGACGCCTTTGTTGGACCGAGAAGCATCGAGACTAATGGTATTACATAAAGAGTCTGGAAATGTAGAGCATAAACAGTTTCCTGATGTGTTAGATTATTTACAAGAGGGCGATTGTTTAGTTTTAAATGAAACAAAAGTCATGCCTGCTAGATTATTTGGTGTGAAAGAAGATACAGGTGCCCAAATTGAAGTATTATTACTTCAACAAGAAGAGCAGGATGTATGGGAAACATTAGTTAAGCCTGCTAAAAGAGTAAAAGAAGGTACAATCATTTTATTTGGAGATGGAAGATTAAAGGCAGAATGTGTAGGTTCTAGTGATCAAGGTGGAAGAAAATTAAAATTCCAATACGATGGGATATTTTATGAAATCTTAGACCAACTAGGTGAAATGCCGCTTCCCCCATATATTAAAGAAAAATTAGAAGATAAAGATCGTTATCAGACTGTATTCGCAAAAGAAATTGGTTCAGCGGCAGCACCAACGGCAGGTTTACATTTTACAAAAGAACTCTTAGCTAAAGTTCAAGAAAAAGGTGTAAAGTTAGCATTTATTACGTTACATGTAGGTTTAGGTACATTTAGACCGGTAAGTGTAGAATCTATTGAAGAACATGATATGCACTCGGAATACTACTATATGTCTGAAGAAACGGCTGAACTATTAAATGAAACGAAAGCAAACGGTGGTAAAATCATTACTGTTGGAACTACTTCTACTCGCACAGTTGAAACGATTGCTACAGCTAATAACGGTAAGTTTGAAGGGGCTAGTGGTTGGACGTCTATCTTCATTTTCCCAGGATATAAATTTATGGGAATTGACGGGATGATTACGAACTTCCATTTACCAAAATCAACTCTAATTATGCTAATTAGTGCCTTAGCTGGTAGAGAACCAGTTTTAGCTGCTTATAAAGAAGCAGTAGAACAAAAATATCGCTTTTTTAGCTTTGGCGATGCCATGTTAATACTTTAAGAATTGAAAGGAATCGAAAAATGACAGCAATTCGTTATGAACATATTAAAACTTGTAAGCAAACAGGTGCGAGATTAGGAATTGTCCATACTCCACATGGTTCATTTGAAACTCCCGCATTTATGCCTGTTGGAACTTTAGCCACTGTTAAAACAATGGCTCCTGAAGATTTAAAAGCAATGGGATCAGGTATTATTTTAAGTAATACTTACCATTTATGGTTAAGACCTGGTCATGAGATTATTAAAAAAGCTGGTGGCTTACATAAATTTATGAACTGGGATCGTGCAATCTTAACAGATTCAGGAGGATTCCAAGTATTTAGCTTAAGTCAATTCCGAAAAATAGAAGAAGAAGGCGTACACTTCAGAAATCACTTAAATGGCGATAAATTATTCCTTTCACCAGAAAAGGCGATGGAAATTCAAAATGCATTAGGTTCTGATATCATGATGGCGTTTGATGAGTGTCCACCATACCCTGCTGAGTATGATTATATGAAACGTTCAGTTGAGAGAACTAGCAGATGGGCAGAGCGTTGTTTAAATTCACACCAAAGACCAGAGGATCAAGGATTATTTGGTATTGTACAAGGTGGAGAATACGAAGACCTTCGTAAACAATCTGCAAAAGACTTAGTTTCTTTAGATTTCCCAGGCTATGCAATTGGTGGATTATCAGTTGGTGAACCAAAGGATGTAATGAATAGAGTTTTAGAGTTTACGACACCTTTCCTACCAACTGATAAACCAAGATATTTAATGGGAGTAGGTTCTCCTGACTCATTAATTGATGGCGCAATTCGAGGAGTGGATATGTTTGACTGTGTACTTCCAACGCGTATCGCTCGAAATGGTACATGTATGACTAGTGAAGGTCGATTAGTAATTAAGAATGCAAAATATGCAGAGGACTATTCTCCACTTGATCCTAATTGTGATTGTTATGCATGTAAAAACTATACAAGAGCATATATCCGTCATTTAATCCGATGTGAAGAGACGTTTGGAATGCGTTTGACTACTTACCATAACTTACATTTTCTGTTACAATTAATGGAACAAGTTCGCCAAGCAATCCGCGAAGACCGTTTAGGTGATTTCCGAGAAGAGTTTTTTGAACAATACGGTTTTAATAAGCCGAACGCTAGGAACTTCTAAAATTTACATATTGAAAGGAAGATTAAGATGGGTAATGGTTTAATGGGGATTTTACCTCTAATATTAATGTTCATAGTTTTCTACTTCTTACTAATCCGTCCACAACAAAAGCGTCAAAAGCAAACAGCTGCTATGCAAGCTGGAATTAGCAAAGGCGATATGGTTGTAACAATCGGTGGATTACATGGTTTAGTTGATGCTGTTAACGAAGAAAATAATACAATCACTTTAAAAACTGCTGATGGATCACGTATGGTATTTGAAAAAAACGCAATTCGTGAAACAAGAACACAAGCTTAATTTTTTATTAATTGTATCGTAAGAAACGCTAGTTCCATTTTGGAAACTAGCGTTTTATTTATTTTGTAAGAAATTTAAATTAAGTCTGTAGTGGAAAAACTCAAAAAAAGTTGATTATCAGTCTGATTATTTATTATAAGATTTATTACTCGCAGCATTCACTCCAAAAATTGACCCTAACATACAAACACCTAAGAAAATACCATGATACATTATTTGTTCCTGTGAAAAAGTTCGGTCATAGCCAAGAAACTGTACAAAAAATACAAAAATAGAATACGCTCCACTCGTTAATAATCCTAGAATCCAACCTTTTTCTTTCCCTTTAGCTCCTGTAACAAAACCACCAATTAACATTACGATAAATGATAGGATAAGAGTTGTCGTTGTAACACTTGCTTCTGTAAGAGAAGTTAGTTTAAGTAATAATGATAAAATCAAACTAATTGACAATACTAATAATAGAATAGTTAAAAAGCCAAAAGAGACAGCTACAGCTGTTTTTTTCATTCATATTCCCCCTTGTACACTCTTTTAATACAAGCATATTCATGAGATGAATTTTTAGAATACTTATAGAGCAATTACAAATAGTAAAATTATGAACAAAATTCTACTATTATTTTCTTTATGGAAAATTAGTTGTATTTGGACTCATATTTACAGGTTTTAAGCGCTAGCTAAAGAACATGTTTTTTAAAATCAACAAGTTTTGGATGTGAGGGTAAGTAAAATGGAATTAGGTTCTATGACGGTTCGTACCATTTTAATTTATTTAATTATTGCATTTTTCTTTCGGTTAATGGGTAAGAGAGAAATAGGAGAGTTAAGTTTATTAGATTTAGTCGTCTATATATTATTAACTGAAATAGCAGCCATCGGAATTGAAACCCACAATGAACCGATTATAAAAGTGATTTATCCAATGTTTTTAATTGTTGTTATCCAAATAATTTTTTCCTTAATTTCGCTAAAAAGTGTTAAATTTAGAAAAATATTAGATGGACATCCTGTATTAATCATTAGTAAAGGTAAAGTTTTAGAAAAAGAGATGAAAAAACAGAGATATACGTTTGACGACTTATTACTCCAACTTAGAGAGAAGGATATAGGAGACGTACGAGATGTTGATTATGCACTACTAGAGCCTACAGGGAAATTATCAATATTCAAAAAGGAAATAAACGGTGATATAAATTATAGTTCACTCACATTTCCATTAATATTAGATGGCATCGTACAAGAAGATAATTTAAATCAGTATCATAAAGATAAACAATGGTTACTAGAACAGTTAAAAAAACATGGTTATGATGAATTTAAACAAGTATCATATTGCAGCTTACGAGGCGGAGAAATATTTTTTGATAAAAAAGACGAATAATGCAGGAGTAAGAGATAACTGTATCCTGAAGTGGAAAATAACATTAAATATTGTGGTCAGAGTGTTGAAATACTTTAGAGTCAATATGAAAAGTATGAACACTATGTTCCATGGTACATAAGGTTTCTGATTCTCATTGATAAAATAGTTTTTTTACGTTTTTAATTAAATTAATGTTATTTCGCTAAAAAAAAATTATTTAAACCTTTTTTCTACTAAAATAGTCTATAAGGGCATTACCTATAAATAATTATTCTTATTATTTTAAGAGTAATTTTTAAACTTGAAGAGTTGATTGGAACGAAGGGATGCTCGACTCCTATGGGAGATGCAGGAAGGGTGAGACCCCGCAGGAACGAGGAGACTCAGCTCATGCCCCATGGAAAGCGAGCAACCCGTAGTGGAAATCAACAAGACATTACATATTTAATTGACAACTTTTTTTCAACAACAACAAAACCACAAAGTACATTAATTACTTTGTGGTTTTGTTATGATCTATTCTATTATCAATCATCTTGTAATCAGCTTTTTAAAGAATGGGATTCGGATGATCTCATCTTTCTTAACTAGGTTAAATAATAAAATTAATAAGATATACATCAATGTAACAACAGAAATACTTACTAAGGTTTGTACTAATAAAGAAGATGAAAAAACTACATATTCTTTGATGAACTTTCCGACATAAATACAAATACCTAAAATGATTAAACAATAAACATAATCTTTAACAAAAATCGAAAAGTTAATGGCCTTTAATACAGTGAAATAGTGAAGAACTGTTATTGTTACAATACTAATATTCATAGCTAAGGCAACACCGTTAATACCGAACTTTGGATTTGTAGCTAGTAATAAAATACTAGCGATTTTAACGACTGAACCGACAAAGCTATTAATCATAGCTGAATTTGCCAGATTAAGTGCCTGCAATACAGCTTGTAGTGGTCCTTGGAAATAGTAAAAAATAAAGCAAGGTGCTAAAAGTAATATAAAATTCGTAGCTTGGTCACTTTTGTACATTAGTGTTAAAATCGGTGAAGCAAATACGTATAAAATGACAACGGACCAACCACCAGCAATCATTGAGTAACGTAGTGCTTGCTGCAATCTTCTTTCAACAGTTACACGATCCTTTTTGGCCATTGCTTCACTAATCGCTGGCACAAGTGAAGTAGATAATGCATAAGTAATAAACGCTGGTAAAAGTAATAGAGGTAAAGCGTATCCTGCAAGTAATCCATATTGTTTAGTTGCAACAGCTGCACTTACACCTGCAATCGCTAAACTTTGTGAGACAACGATTGGTTCTAAAAACATTGATATTGAACCAATTAAACGACTTCCAGTTGTTGGTAATGCAATACTTAGTAGGTCACTAAGTGTTTTTCTTCCATCTTTAATATTGTTCTTAAATCCTGAAATGAACTTTGCATTTTTTTCTTTCTTAAATACATACAGCATATAAATTAATGAAGCTAATTCTCCTAATACAGAAGAGATAATGGCGCCACTAGCGGCAAATTCAACGCCATATGGTAAAAAAGTTTTAGTACAAACTGCAACTAGTACTATACGAACAACTTGTTCAATAACTTGGGAAAAGGAGGAAGGTCGCATATTCTGTACGCCTTGAAAATATCCTCGTAAAACTGATGAGATTGCTATAATTGGAACAACAGGAGCGATGGCAATTAGTGGGTACATAGTCCTTGCATCCGTTAATAAGTTTTTCGCAATGAAAGGGGATAAAAAAATCATTGCTGTTGTAAAAATAATGCTTAATATGCCAGTTATTGACATTGAAACAGCTAAAATCTTTTTTATCCGATCTTGTCTATTTTGAGCAACTGCTTCTGCAATTAATTTTGAGATGGCAATTGGGAGGCCGAGCTGTGTAAGCGTCATGACCAAAAATAGTGTCGGGACTGCCATCATAAATAATCCTACGCCCTCTTCACCCATAATTCTTGCTACAACAATTCGATTAAAAAATCCTAATATTCTTGTGATAAGCCCTGCAATAAGTAAAAAAAACGTTCCTCTTAAAAACGTTTGCTTTGTCATTACTTTTACCACCTTCTCAAACAGCCTAGAATGATTTACAATTATATATATGCTAGAAATGTAGGCAAGCATGACAAGTTAGTTCAACATCTAGGAAATGAATGTGAAGGTCTAAAATCATTTTTCTAAAAATACAGAAAATTAGGGGGGAAGAGTATGTCGACTTTTCATCAACAAGCTGCAGAATTTAAACCTAAGCTACAGGTGGTAATTGAAAGTAAACTGGATGAATTTAGAATGCTTGGATTCGATACTGTCAGTGAGGATGATTTATGGGAATGCCTCGAAAGAACCTTATGGCGAAAGAAAGAGGATGAACCAAAGCTTTTTCAACTGGTAGAAGACATACTCTCATTAACTGTAAACGATTATATGAATTACATTCGAATCGAAGCATTTAAATCACCTACTTGGCAGTTTGGAGAGTCAGTTTAACCATTAATTGACAATAAAAAAATTGCATTTGTATAATATAAGAATGAAAACATACCATTTTCGTACTAGAACTTGAACTAGTTAGAGGAGGAAATTCACAACATGGTGAAGCGTAACAGAATTGTTGCCTTCTTCTTAATTATTGCTGTATTAGCAGCAGTAATCGGCACAACTGTATTTGGTACCGCGAAAAATATTAAGCTTGGTCTGGATTTACAGGGCGGGTTTGAGGTACTTTACAAAGTTAAGCCGATTAAGAAAGGCGACAAAATTAACAAAAATGTTTTAGTAAGTACAGCAAAAGCTCTTGAAAAACGTGTAAACGTATTAGGAGTAAGTGAACCTAACATTCAAATCGAAGGGAAAGATCGTATTCGTGTACAATTAGCTGGTGTAAAAGATCAAGCTAAAGCACGTGATATTCTTTCTACTGAAGCGAACTTAACAATTCGTGACGTAAATGATAAGGTTCTAATGACTGGGGCGGATTTAAAAGAAGGCGCTTCAAAGCAAACATTTGACCAAATGGGTAAACCTAGTGTATCAATCACATTTAAGGATGCTTCTAAGGTTAAAGATGTTACAAGTAAAGTATTAAAAATGGGTGCTCCAAATAATATGATGGTTATTTGGTTAGATTTCAAAGAAGGACAAGACTCTTTCAAAAAGGAATCTGCAAAAGCAAAACCTAAATTCTTATCTGCAGCTAGTGTAAATCAAGTATTTACAGACGATTCACTTTCTATTGTAGGCTCTACATTTACGGTTGAAAGTGCAAAAGAACTTTCAGATTTATTAAATGCAGGGGCTCTTCCAGTACACCTTGAAGAAATGTATTCAACATCAATCGGTGCAAAATTTGGTACAGATGCTCTGCATGAAACAATTTTTGCTGGAATTATTGGTGTATCAGTTATTTTCTTATTTATGCTTTATTTCTATCGCTTACCAGGTTTAATCGCAAGCATCATGTTAATGGCTTATACTTACGTAACATTACTTGTATTTGACGGCATGAATGCGGTATTAACACTTCCAGGTATTGCGGCATTAATCCTTGGTGTTGGTATTGCGGTCGATAACAATATTATTACTTTTGAGAGATTGAAGGACGAGCTTAAACTAGGAAAATCAGTAGCATCTGCTTATCGTGCAGGTAATCAGCGTTCATTTGGAACGATCTTTGATGCTAATATTACAACTTTACTTGCTGCTGTGGTATTGTTCTCATTCGGTACAAGCTCAGTAAAAGGTTTTGCAACAAGTTTAATTGTTAGTATTTTAGTAAGCTTTTTAACTGCAGTATTCGGTACTCGTTTATTACTTTCTTTATTAGTTCAAAGTCGTTACTTAAATAATAAGAAAACATGGTTTGGTATTAAACAAAGTGAAATTCTTGGTTTAAATCATAACTTAGCACATCCTCCTACAAAATATGATAAAGTCGATTTTGTAAGCGTTGGTCGAAAATTTGTTTATTTTTCAATCGTTACAGTAGTTGTAGGGGTTATTATACTTTCTATTTTCCGATTGAATTTAGGAATTGATTTTGCAAGTGGTACACGTGTAACATTTGAATCAAAAACAGCAGTTACAAAACAAATTGTTAATGATGAAATTTCAAAAATGAACTTGAAGCCTGAAAGTATTACTGTTTCTACAAATGATGCAAAAACAGGTTCAATCGTATTTAAAGGTGTATTAACGAAAGATCAAATTAATGATTTGAAAAAGGATTTTACAGGTAAATTTGGGGTAGAACCAAACGTAAGTACTGTTGATCCAGTTGTTGGTAGAGAATTAGCAGCTAATGCCATTAAAGCATTAATTATCGCATCAGCAGGTATTATTCTTTACGTATCATTACGTTTCCAATTCTCATATGCAATTGCTTCAGTAATTGCCCTACTACATGATGCATTCTTCATTGTTGTAGTATTTAGTATCTTTAGATTAGAAGTAGATATCACATTCATCGCAGCGGTTCTAACGATTGTTGGTTATTCGATTAATGACTCGATCGTTACATTTGACCGAGTTCGTGAAAATATGAAGCTTAAGAAGAAAATTCGTTCTAGAGAAGAATTGAAACAGGTTGTTAACGAATCAATTCGTCAAACTTTAGGTCGATCTGTTAAAACAGTTCTTACTGTACTATTAGCAGTACTTGCATTGCTTTTATTCGGAAGTCATGCAATTCTTAACTTCTCACTTGCATTATTAATAGGTTTAGTTGTTGGAACATATTCTTCAATCTTTATCGCTTCACAAATTTGGTTATTTATTAAAGGTCGCCAACTTGATAAAAACCAAGTAATCGATGTTGAAGAAGCTAAATAAATTTAAAAGAGTATAAGCTCATGCTTATACTCTTTTTTGTATTAAATTCATTATGATTTGAAGATACTAATATAATGTGTTAATAATGATAAGTGTATTTTTTACAGTTAGAAAAAGGGAAGTAGGTAAAGTATATGGAACAGGAAGAGCGTTATAAGGAAGCCAAGAAAGGGGCTTATATCGGAATATATGGAAATTTACTTCTAGCAATTGTTAAAGCGATTATCGGATATATTGGAAATAGTAAAGCTTTAATGGCCGATGCAGTACATTCAGCGTCAGATGTGGTCGGTTCGATAGCGGTTTTATTTGGTTTAAGAGCTGCAAAAATGCCACCGGACGAGGACCATCCTTATGGCCATGGTAAAGCTGAATCAATCGCTGCTATTATTGTTGCCGTACTTTTATTTATCGTTGGAATTGAAATAACTAAATCATCTATAACCGCGTTTTTTAAGCCAGTTCATCCACCAGAGTTAATTGCTTTATTAGCAGCTTTTATATCTATCTTTTTAAAAGAATGGATGTTTCGCTATAAATATGCTTTAGGGAAAAGGTTAAATAGTGACGCAATCATCGCTAATGCATATGAACATCGCTCTGATGTATACTCATCTGCTGCAGCTATGGTTGGTATTGGTATTGCAATTCTTGGTACTAAATTTAATATGCCAGTACTTTTATATGCAGACCCTGCGGCTGGGCTTATTGTAGCAATTATGATTTTAAAAATGGCGTGGGATATTGGAGCAGAATCAATACATACAACAATGGATCATGTCCTTCATGAAGAAGATATTGAACCATATAAAGAAGTAGTTAGGAATGTAGAAGGAGTTAAAGAGATAAATTCTCTCTATGCAAGAGAACACGGCTATTACGTCATCATCGATATAAAAGTCTCAGTAGATCCATATATAACCGTTGAAGAAGGACATAAGATTGGTAAAAATGTTAAAGCAAAGTTGATGGAACAAAAAGATGTGGAAAATGTTTTTGTCCATATTAATCCATATAATGATAAAAATAACTCTTTCATCCAATAAGTTTACTTTAGTATAATAGTACAGTTAGGGGTGAGAGTATTGTTAAAGTCAAAAGCACGTTGGAAACCGAAATTATCGAATCACCAAGAAGAGCAATTATTAAGTAAAGAATTACAGATTTCCCCTCTATTAGCTAAGCTACTTGTTACTCGTGGATTTAATACAGTAGATGCAGCAAGTAAGTTTTTATATGAAGATCAAATGAGCTTTCATGACCCGTTTTTATTAGAGGGTATGGATCTTGCAATTGACAGAGTGTTTCAAGCAATTGAAGAAGATGAAAAAATATTAATTTTTGGCGATTATGATGCAGATGGAGTTAGCAGTACTTCAGTATTGTATTTAACATTAATCGAACTAGAAGCAAAAGTAGATTTTTATATACCAAATCGTTTTACTGAAGGGTATGGTCCAAATAAGAATGCATTTAAATGGGCAAATGAACAAGGTTATTCATTAATCATTACTGTAGATACAGGTATTTCTGCAGCTGAGGAAGTTAATTTTGCAAATGAACTAGGTATGGATGTAATTATTACGGATCATCATGAACCACCAGAAGTATTACCAAACGCTATTGCAATTATTCATCCAAAGCTAAGTCCTAGCTATCCTTTTAAAGAATTAGCAGGTGTAGGAGTTGTGTTTAAATTCGCTTCCGCATTATTAGGTAGGGAGCCAGAGGAATATTTGGAACTAGTTTCGATTGGGACAGTTGCTGATTTAGTACCATTAGTTGATGAAAATCGTTTAATCGTAAAAAAAGGTGTAAGGCAACTAAAGCAAACTCAGCGTGAAGGACTAAGAGCTCTTTTAGAAATTAGTGGAACTACAACAGATTCAATTACGGAAGAAACAATTGGATTTGCAATTGGTCCTAGAATTAACGCAGTTGGTAGACTTGGTGATGCTAAACCTGCAGTAGATTTAGTTTTAGAAAATGATAGAGCAGTTGCTAAAAAAAGAGCAGAGCAAATTGAAATCCTAAATAAGGAACGACAAGAATTAGTTTCACGTATGACAGAAGAGGCAATTAAGCAAGTTAACGAACTTGATTCATCTTGTTCAAATAAAGTGATTATTGTCGCAAAAGAAGGCTGGAATGCAGGAGTAGTTGGAATCGTTGCTTCGAAATTAGTTGATCGCTTTTACAAACCAGTAATTGTTCTAAGTATTGATCATGAAAAAGGAATAGCAAAAGGTTCTGCAAGGAGCATTGAAGGTTTTTCTTTATTTGAAAACTTAACAAAGTGTAAAGATATTTTACCTCATTTTGGAGGCCATACACTTGCTGCTGGTATGACATTGGCTATTGAAGATGTCGAGCTATTAAGACATCGTTTAAATGAATTTGCAGATCAAATTATGACAGATGAAGATTTTATCCCATTAAAAGAAGTCGATTTAAAATGTCAGGCTAGTGAAGTTTCAATCTCATTTATTAATGAATTAAATATGCTGGCACCTTTTGGGATGCATAATCCAAAACCTGTTTTAGAAATAAATGAGGTTGATGCTCTAAATATTAAACAAATCGGTAATGAAGGTGCACATCTTAAAGTACAACTAAAAGATGACGTTACATTCCTTGATGCTGTAGGGTTCGGATTTGGACATGTTGCTAATGAAATTGCAGGTGGGTCAAAAGTATCCTGCTTAGGAATGGCTTCTATCAATGAATGGAATGGTAAACGAAAGCCACAGTTAATGATTCATGATATTAAAGTAAATCATTGGCAGTTATTTGACTTAAGAGGTCAAGAGCCACATCGATTAACTTTACCTCATACCGAAGAAAAATTCATATTTTTACATCAATCATCAAATGAATATGAAAATTTAAAGACTAAATATCCTATTTCTACGTTTGTTGCATATGAAGATGTACTAAACTTAGATATTAATATACAAAATAATTATGTGATCCTACTTGATTTACCTAGTTCTGAAAATGATTTGAAAGAGGTATTTCGAAAAGGATTATCAGAACGTATCTACTTAATTTTTAATCAAGAAGAATTACATTTCTTCTCACCAATTCCGAGTAGAGAAAGTTTTAAAAAATTCTATTCAATCTTAGCGAATACTAATCCATTTGACATGAACATGTATGAAGTGGCATTATGTCGTAAGATGGGATGGAAAAAAGAACAAGTCGATTTTATGACAAAGGTGTTTTTTGATTTAGAATTTGTTACAATAGAGGATGGAAAAATTCGTTTGTTGCCACAAACTGAGAAGAAAGATCTCTCTTTATCTAATACCTATGCAAGAAAATTAGCTAGTATTGAACTAGAACGTTTGTTTCTGTACTCAAAATGTGATGAATTAACTACATTTTTTCAAAATATGAAAAGTCATTTTTCCGAAAATGGGGAGGCACTTATTTAATGAATTTAAAAGATTATATAACGATCGTACCAGACTGGCCAAAAGAAGGCGTTCAGTTTAAAGATATTTCATCATTAATGAATGATGGAAAAGCTTATAAAGAAGCAACTGATCAAATCGTAGCTTATGCGAAAGAAAAAGATGTTGATTTAGTAGTTGGACCAGAAGCTCGTGGATTTATCGTTGGTTGTCCAATTTCTTACGCTTTAGAAATAGGTTTTGCACCTGTTCGTAAACCAGGTAAATTACCTCGTGAAGTTATTAGCTACAACTACGATTTAGAATATGGTACAAATACGTTAACAATGCATAAAGATGCTATTAAACCAGGTCAACGTATTCTGATCACTGATGATTTATTAGCTACTGGTGGTACGATTGAAGCTACAATCAAACTAGTTGAAGAATTAGGTGGAATTGTAGTAGGTATTGCTTTCTTAATTGAGCTTTCTTACTTAGAAGGTCGTAAAAAATTAGAAGGTTATGATATATTTACACTAATGACATATTAATTTTTAACATATGATAATGTTATCCAAACGGGGTACTCTGATTAATCAGAGTGCTCTTTTTCTATCAAAGATCTGCAAAAAAAAATGAAATTTGACGACTCCTGCTTTACAAAAAACGAAATTTTCATGATAATAAAAGAAATAATGATTTAAGGTGATTAGATGGCTACTGAGCAAGTTTTGACAGCAGAACAGGTTTTAGAGCAAGCGACCCATTATTTAAAAGAGGATGATGTGGCGTTTATTAAACGTGCTTATGAATATGCTCGTGACGCACATAGTGAGCAATTTCGTAAGTCAGGTGAACCATATATTATACATCCGGTTCAAGTAGCAGGTATCCTTGTTGGCTTAGAGATGGATGCTACAACCATTAGTGCTGGGTTTCTTCATGATGTAGTAGAGGATACTGAAGTATCTAAAGAGGACTTAGAGACCCATTTTGGCAAAGAAGTATCTATGCTTGTAGATGGTGTAACAAAGTTAGGTAAAATCAAGTTTAAATCGAAGGAAGAACAGCAAGCTGAAAATCATCGCAAAATGTTTGTAGCGATGGCACAGGACTTGAGAGTTATATTAATTAAATTAGCCGATCGCCTTCACAATATGAGAACGTTAAAACACTTACCTCAAGAAAAACGTATGCGAATTGCAAATGAAACGTTAGAAATATTTGCACCGCTAGCTCATCGACTAGGGATTAGTAAAGTAAAGTGGGAGCTTGAAGATACAGCATTACGCTATTTAAATCCACAACAATACTATCGAATCGTTAACTTAATGAAGCGAAAAAGAGCAGAGCGCGAGCAATATTTAGAAGAGGTTATAAACGAAATTTCAACTCAACTTGAAGATGTAGAAATCAAAACAGAAATTTCTGGACGTCCTAAGCATATTTATAGCATTTATCATAAAATGGCTAAGCAGAATAAACAATTTAACGAGATCTATGACTTATTAGCCGTACGTGTAATTGTTAATAGTATTAAAGATTGCTACGCTGTTTTAGGCGTAATTCATACAAGCTGGAAACCAATGCCAGGTCGTTTTAAAGATTATATTGCCATGCCAAAGGCAAATCTGTATCAATCTCTTCATACGACTGTAATCGGACCAAAAGGTGAACCACTAGAAGTACAAATTCGTACACAAGAAATGCACCAAATTGCTGAATATGGTGTTGCAGCACACTGGGCATATAAAGAAGATAATGGAAATCTTACTTCACAAAAAACGTTAGAAAATAAATTAAGTTGGTTCCGTGAAATTATCGAATGGCAAGATAATTCAACAAATGCAGAAGAGTTCATGGAATCAGTAAAAATGGATTTATTCTCTGATATGGTTTTTGTATTTACTCCAAAAGGTGATGTTTTTGAATTACCACTAGGATCTGTTCCAATCGATTTTGCTTACCGAATTCACTCTGAAATTGGAAATAAAACAATTGGTTCAAAAGTAAATGGAAAAATGGTACCACTTGATTATAAACTTAAAACCGGTGATATCGTTGAGATTATGACATCGAAGCATTCGTATGGACCTAGCCAAGACTGGTTAAAGGTCGCTCAGTCTTCACATGCTAAAAATAAAATACGTCAATATTTTAAAAAGCAAAGAAGAGAAGAGAATGTTGAAAAGGGCAAGGAATTAGTTGAAAAAGAAATTAAGGCTTTAGAATGTGATTTAAAAGAAGTATTAACATCTGAAAATTTAAAACGCGTCGCAGAGAAATTTAATTTCTCTAATGCAGAAGATATGTATGCAGCCGTTGGATACAATGGAATTACTGCAACACAGATTGCTCACCGTTTAACAGATAGATTCCGTAAACGTACAGAAATTGAGCTAGAAGACCGATTAAAAGAACTTTCCTCGGATCTTAAAAAAGCTCCATCACGTCGAAAAGATGCTGGAATTTCTGTAAAAGGTGTAGATAATTTATTAATCCGTTTATCAAAATGCTGTAATCCTGTACCAGGTGATGATATTGTTGGCTATATTACAAAAGGCAGAGGAATCTCAGTTCATAGAAGCGATTGTGTAAACATGTTAAATGATAGTGAAGAAGATCGCTTTATTGAAGTTGATTGGGAAGAAAGCCCAACGTTTGAACGTGATTATAACGTTGATATAGAAATTTTTGGTTACGATCGTCGTGGTCTTTTAAATGAAGTTCTTTCAGTTGTAAATGAAACAAAAACTAATATCTCTTCAGTAACAGGAAAAAATGATCGAAATAAAATGGCAACTATTACAATGAGTTTGTCTATTCGTAATATAAACCACCTGCAAAAAGTAGTGGATAAGGTTAAACAAATTCCAGACATTTACTCTGTGAGACGTATTTTCCACTAATAGGAGGTGCCGCTTATGAAAGTATTATTACAGCGCACAAAAGAAGCAAAAGTCGTAGTGGACGGACAAGTAGTAGGTCAAATACCTAAAGGGTTATTATTGTTAGTCGGAATAACGCATGAAGACACTATAGAAGATGTTAAATATTGTGCTGACAAAGCAGTTAACCTAAGGATTTTTGAAGATGAACTCGGAAAAATGAATTTAGCATTAAATGATGTTGGAGGCCAGATTCTATCCGTTTCTCAATTCACCTTATATGGCGATACGAGAAAAGGTAGACGCCCAAGCTTCACAGATGCAGCTAAACCAGAAATCGCAAATGAATTATACGAATATTTTAATTCATATTTACGAGAACAAGGATACGAAGTACAAACGGGCATATTTGGTGCAGATATGGAAGTAACCTTTACAAACTGGGGACCAATTACCATTATGATTGAAAGTAAATAAGCTAATCTTTAACCTCCTTTTCCAAAAAGGAGGCATTTTTTTTTGATAGACTTAATTATTAAAATAATAACTTCATTTAACGAATATACTGAAGTACACGGGTTCTTACAAAGAATTCAGAGGAGGTAACTATATGGACATAATTACAATCGTGTTAATTCTAATCGCTGGTGTAATTTTGTTTACAATCCTCAAAAGTTTCTTTAAAGCACTTTTATTTGTTATTTTAATCATCCTAGTTTATTACGGATTAATGTATTTCATAGACGGATCAGTTGAAAGTGTTCAATCTAGTTTAAGAATATTTCATTAGACCATGGTATGTACCATGGTTTTTTTAGTTGAGAGGAAGATTTGTTGGATATAGTCAGTAATGACTAGAATGGCAATAAAAATAGGGAATCGCAGATAAAACCCTGGAATGGCAAATAAAAACTAAGAATGGTAAATAAAATTCGGGAATCGCAAATAAAATTTGGGAAACGCAAATAAAAACTGGGAATGGCAAATAAAATTCGGGAATCGCAAATAAAAACTAGGAATGGCAAATAAAATTTGGGAATGGCAAATAAAACCTGGAATGGCAAATAAAAATAGGGAATCGCAAATAAAACCCTGGGATTGCAAATAAAAACTAGGAATGGCAAATAAAATTCGGGAATCGCAAATAAAAACTGGGAATGGCAAATAAAATTTGGGAATGGCAAATAAAAACTAGGAATCGCAAATAAAAATAGAGAATCGCAATTAAAAATCAGAAATCGCAAATAAAACTCTGATAAACACAATTAATCTCAATAGATTTATGTAATTATCAATAAAAACATCAAATTTTACTAAATAAAATCTACTTTCAAGAATATCCACATTAAATACTACTCAAAATTGATTAGATTCCATTTCGTTTTCTCTGAATCCATAGAACTATATAAGTGATGTACAAAAAATATTAATTCAATTAAAAGCTTCCCAAAGTATTCAGGTAATATTTTGATTGTTTAATCCATTAATTAATTGGACATCCTATATAACAACATACTTGGAAGGAGACTGCAGCATGAGAATAAATAATCGTAATAGTCTAGGATCCGGTAGAAAAGGTGTCTTGAATATGGATTTTCATGAGTTTCAAAATAGGGGGCAAGAATCGAATTCATTAGAGATGGCAAGTGAGTTTGGTTTAACTTTAAGAGAAGTGCGTGATTTAAAAAGACAGTTGGAGCGTTCGTAAAAAATATTTAACTGTTCTTGACATTTGTTGTATCCGAACGTAAGATATAAAATAACATATTGATACATAGTAACATTCCATAGACGGAGAAAAGTAGGATAGGATCTCTTGTATAGAGAGGAAGTGCCGTGGCTGAGAGCATTTCCACAAGTAGACTATTTGAAAGACACTCCTGAGGCTTTATTCTGAACGATTTCTAGTAAGGATAAACGTAATCGGCGTTAACGATGAAAGTGGGAGAACAGTTTATTGTTCTTCAATTAGGGTGGCACCACGGGCTTATAACTCTCGTCCCTACTGTTTTTATTTCAGTAGGCACGAGGGTTTTTTGTATTTATAAAGGTTTATTATTTAGGAGGATTTAAAATGTCGATTAATATCCCAAGAGGTACGCAGGATCTTTTACCTGGTACAGTTGAAAAATGGCAGTATATTGAAAAGTTTGCAAGAGACTTATGCAAACGATATAACTATAACGAAATTCGTACACCAATCTTTGAACATACTGAATTATTCCAACGTGGTGTTGGAGATACAACGGATATTGTTCAAAAAGAAATGTATACATTTACTGATCGTGGAGATCGTCAATTAACATTACGTCCAGAAGGAACTGCATCAATCGCTCGTTCTTATGTTGAAAATAAAATGTACGGAAATGGCAATCAACCTACAAAGTTGTACTATATCGGTCCTATGTTCCGTTATGAACGTCCACAGGCTGGTCGCTATCGTCAGTTCGTACAATTCGGTATCGAAGCTTTAGGTAGTAATGATCCTTCGATCGATGCAGAAGTATTAGCTCTATCAATGGATTTATATCGTGGTCTTGGATTGAAAAATGTTAAGTTAGTACTTAATAGTTTAGGTGACTTAGAAAGCCGTAAAGCACACCGTGAAGCGCTTGTGAAGCATTTTAAACCGGTAGCACATGAGTTATGTAGTGATTGTAATAATCGTTTAGAAACTAATCCATTACGTGTTTTAGATTGTAAAAAGGATCACGATCACCCTTCGATGAAGACAGCACCATCCATTTTAGAATATTTAAATGAAGAATCTATGAACTATTTCGAAGCTGTACAATCTTATTTAACAGCTATGAAAATTCCGTTTGAGATCGATTCAAATTTAGTACGTGGTTTAGATTATTATAATCACACTGTATTTGAAATCATGTTAGAAGGTAAAGGATTCGGTACAATTTCAACTTTAAGTGGTGGTGGTCGTTATAACGGATTAGTTGAAGAAATCGGTGGTCCTAATACTCCTGGTATTGGTTTCGCATTAAGTATAGAGCGTTTATTATTAGCTCTTGAAACAGAAGGAATCGAGCTTCCAATCCAACAAGAAATGGATGTATTCCTAATTGGACTTGGAGAAGAAGTGAAAAAAGAAGCGACGGCTATTTTATATCAATTGCGTAAAGCTGGTCTTGTTTGTGAAAAAGATTACCAAGATCGTAAAATAAAAGGGCAATTCAAAGCAGCGGAGCGTTATAAAGCAAAATATGTAGCGGTTCTAGGTGAAGAAGAATTATCTCGAGGAGTCATTAATTTAAAAGACCAAGAGACTGGTGTACAAGAAGAAGTTGCATTAGACATCTTTGTAAAATACGTAAGCTCTAAATAAACAAATGGGGGAATTGAAAATGGAACAACGAACGCATTTATGTGGAGAACTAAGAGAATCACATATTGGTCAAAGTATAACACTTAAAGGATGGGTACAAAAAAGACGTGATTTAGGTGGATTAATTTTTATTGATTTACGTGACCGTTCTGGACTTGTACAAATCGTTTTTAATCCTGAAACTTCAGGTGAAGCTTTAGCTCTAGCTGAAACTGTTCGTAATGAATTTATTCTTCACGTTCACGGGAAAGTAGTATCTCGTGGTGAAGGTACAGCTAATACAAATCTTGAAACGGGAGCAATTGAAGTTTCTGTTGAAAAGCTTGAGATTATTAATAAAGCTAAGAATCCTCCATTTGCAATTGAAAATAAAACGGAAGTAGCAGAAGACCTTCGTTTAAAATATCGTTATTTAGATCTACGTCGTCCAGTTATGTATGACACTTTTAAATTACGTTCAAAAATTACAAAATCAATTCGTGATTTCTTAGATGGTGAAGACTTCTTAGAAGTTGAAACGCCAATTTTAACAAAGAGTACACCAGAAGGAGCTCGTGACTATTTAGTTCCTAGCCGAGTACATCCTGGTGAGTTTTATGCATTACCACAATCACCTCAAATTTTTAAACAATTATTAATGGTTTCAGGGTTTGAACGCTATTTCCAAATTGCACGTTGCTTCCGTGACGAAGATTTACGTGCTGACCGTCAACCAGAATTTACTCAAATAGACATTGAAACGAGCTTCCTTTCTCAAGAGGAAATAATGGAAATGTCTGAAAGAATGATGGTTAAAATGATGAAGGAAACAAAAGGTGTTGAACTAGTTACACCACTTCCTCGTATGAGCTATGATGAAGCGATGAATCGCTATGGATCTGATAAGCCTGATACTCGTTTCGGATTAGAGTTAATTGATGTATCTTCTTTCGCTAAAGAAAGTGGATTCAAAGTATTTACATCAGCTGTTGAAAACGGTGGCCAAGTAAAATGTTTAAATGTAAAAGGTCAAGCAGCAAATTATTCTCGTAAAGACATCGATGGTCTTCAAGAATATGCTGGTCGTTATGGAGCAAAAGGTCTTGCTTGGTTAAAACTTGAAGAAGATGGTTTCAAAGGTCCAATTGCTAAATTTTTTAGTGAAGAAGAATTTGCTACATTAAAATTAGCTGTAGAGGCACAAGCAGGAGACTTAATCTTATTTGTAGCTTCAGATGCTTCAGTAGTTGCAAATAGCTTAGGTGCACTTCGATTAAAACTAGGTAAAGACTTAGATTTAATTGATCAATCTAAATTCAATTTCTTATGGGTTACTGACTGGCCATTACTTGAATATGATGCAGATTTAAATCGTTATTTTGCTGCTCATCATCCATTCACTTCACCTGTTCGTGAAGATATTGATAAATTAGATACAGATCCAGGTAGTGTTAAAGCTCAAGCTTATGACTTAGTGCTAAATGGTTACGAGCTTGGTGGAGGATCAGTTCGAATTTACGAAAGAGACATACAAGAGAAAATGTTCAAATGCTTAGGATTTTCTGAAGAAGAAGCACAAGCGCAATTTGGTTTCTTAATGGAAGCATTCGAATACGGAACTCCACCACACGGCGGAATTGCCTTAGGTTTAGACCGTATTGTTATGTTACTTGCAGGTCGTTCAAATTTACGTGACACAATTGCATTCCCTAAAACAGCATCAGCAAGTTGCTTATTAACAAATGCACCAAGTCCAGTTTCTTCTGCACAATTAGAAGAATTAGCGTTAAAAACAACTGTAGAAGAGTAAAATAAAAAGGAAGGGTGAAGGAATTAATTTTCTTAATCCTTTCCTTTTTCTTGTTGAAGGATTAAGAAAAATTCGGTTTTTCTTTAATTCAAGCTTGATGTAAATAGCTTGTATCATGTATATTTAAATCATTGTAATCTGATTAAGATAGTGGGAGTTGAATAAATGTTACACCAATTTTCTCGTAATGAGCTTGCTTTTGGTAAAGCAGGTTTAGAGCGATTACAAAACAGTACGGTAGCTATTTTAGGTATTGGAGGCGTTGGCTCATTTTCTGCCGAAGCTTTAGCGCGTTCTGGAGTCGGACGTTTAATACTAGTGGATAAAGATGTTATTGATATTACAAATGTGAATAGACAAATTCATGCTTTATTATCAACTGTTGGAGAGCCTAAAGTAGAAATGATGAAGCAACGTATTCTTGAGATTAATCCTGAGTGCGAAGTAATTACACATAGAATGTTTTATACAGAAGAAACATTTGAAAAGTTTTTCGAAATTCCATTAGATTATGTAATTGATGCTTCTGATACAATTACATATAAAATTCACTTAATTAAAGAGTGTCGTCGTCGTGGAATTCCACTTATTTCAAGTATGGGTGCTGCTAATAAGATGGATCCAACTCGATTTAAAATTGCTGATATA
Source organism: Gottfriedia luciferensis (assembly GCF_001712755.1). Taxonomy (GTDB): domain Bacteria; phylum Bacillota; class Bacilli; order Bacillales; family Bacillaceae_G; genus Gottfriedia; species Gottfriedia luciferensis_B. The sequence continues at coordinate 193,950 of NZ_MDKC01000035.1, read as the reverse complement.
TCAAAAACAACTCACGATCCTATTGCAAAGGTTATTCGAACTAAACTTCGCAAAGAAGGTATTCAAAAAGGAGTAACAGTTGTCTATTCAGATGAAAGTCCTATTGTTATTCGTGAAGATGTACGTAAAGAAATCGTACCAGATGAAAATACAAAAATTCGTAAAGCAAAAATGCCACCTTCTTCAAACGCCTTTGTACCATCAGTTGCTGGCTTAATCGCAGCTAGTCATGCAGTACGTGAATTAATAAAGGATATTGAAATTCAGCGTGTAGGTAAAGAATAACTAATAATACTAGCTGTAGGAATTAATTTCCTACAGTTTTTTTATTTATTAATGTAAAAACTACCTTCAATAGGAGGTGTTTGATATTGAATAGAGCATTGAAAGTATTTTGTACTTTCGGATTATCATTATCAATATTAACTGCTTGTAATAGTACAAGTGACGTGGAAAAAGATTCAAAACAGCATAGTGTAGATAATTTATCCAATCATTTAAATGTTAAGTATAACAGGAAAAATAATGTAGTTGAGAAAAACGGTAAGGTTGGCAAAGATGGCGTTGTAAACGATATGGAATCGATTGAAATGAATAAACGTAAGCCTAATAAATAAAAAAGACCCCCAAATTTCTTGGGGGTTTCAGACTGCCCGAAAACGCTCGCTTTCTTCGTTGCTTCACCAGTCTGCGGTGTTCATTACCGTCTAGGGTAACTCCGCTCCTCACTAGGCTTCACGCCACGAAAGACTAGCGCTTTCAATCAGTCTGCTCGGACACATTACTTTATAGGCTAAGGGGTTACATATTTAAGTCCTTCTCATTTTTAGCATTATTTTTCCGTCTTCTCACAAATTGACGTCCAATTAGTGAAATAACTAATAGTCCAACTACAAGAAGTAGAATTTGGAGATATGATAAGTTAAAGTATTTGGCACCGGTAACTATTAATAATGTAGATAACGTACCTTTAATAATAAAAAATATAATAATCCATAAACCGCCTTTTTTCCAATTCATTTCATTATACTCCTTACTATTGCTTTGCATATTGTTACTTCATTATACAATAGTACAAGTGATGATATACTGTGAATGTTTTACATTATTTTGTCCAAATTTATTCTGTTAGATTGAGCAAAACATTTTGTTTCTTTTGGATTAATGTTTTTAGATTAACAATTTGTTTGTTTAAATTTTCATTGTCAATTTTTAATTTAACTACTCTTTCTTTTAACTGTATATTTTCCTTCGAAGCTTGATTGTTTTGTTCGAAATTCATTAAGAATTGGATGACCATTTCAATATTGATTGAAGGAGGATTTATAAGCATATTTAACTTGCTAACTTCTTTAGGTTTGTTTATTTCTCTAAATTGATCTTTTGATAGTTTTCGGTATCTAGAAGCACATGCTGTCTTTGTCCGATTGATAATATTTGCTACCATTTCAAATGCTTCTTGCTTCGATTTACCTTTACTTTCGTATTTTTCAACTAGTTCAATTAATGTGTTTTCATCTTCAAGTGACCATTTTGTTTTTGGGGCATTCATTTTTTCACCTTCTTTATTTCATCTATTATTATCTTCACCAAATAAATTGTTAGTCAAAAGAAATATTTGCTAGGTGCAGATGAAAAATGTTTCCAATTCAATTACAATAGTAAAAAGAGTTATAAAGGAGGGAGAAAAATGAGTCATGAACCTCTAGCATACCGTATGAGACCAAGAACGATTGATGAATTAATTGGTCAGGAAAAAATTATCGGAAAAGAATCAGCGTTATATCGATTAATACATAACGGACGAGTTCCTTCAATGTTAATACACGGGGAACCTGGAATAGGTAAGACATCGTTTGCCCATGCAATTGCTGGTACTGTTGATAAACGTTTTGTAACTGTAAATGCGACTACTTCTGGTAAAAAAGAACTTGAGGATATCGTTCATGAGGCGAAAATGTTCGGTGAGATCATTCTTTTTGCAGATGAAATTCATCGTTGGTCAAAGTTGCAACAGGATTATTTATTATCATATGTAGAAAGCGGGTTTATCACGTTAATTGGGGCAACAACTGAGAACCCATACCACGATGTTAACAGTGCAATACGATCTCGATGTAACCACATTTTAAAATTAGAACCGCTCTTACCAAAACATATTTATAAATTATTAGATAAAGCATTAAGAGATGAGGATAGAGGATTAGGAAATTTGCAAATCCAAATTTCAGAGGAACAAATTTTAAAAATTGCTCATGGAGTAAACGGAGATGCAAGATCATCATTAAATATTTTGGAATCAATTGTATACGGTTCAACAAAAGAGTCAGACGGAACGATTGTAGTACAAGATGAAATTATTGATGAATTTCTTCGTTCAAAAGGTTTTAATCATGATAAAAATGGAGATTTTCATTATGACACATTGTCTGGTTTCCAAAAGAGTATTCGTGGAAGTGATGTAAATGCAGCACTTTATTATTTGGCCAGGCTCATTGAAGCGGGCGATTTAACTAGCATTATTCGAAGATTATTAGTGATTGCTTATGAGGATATCGGATTAGCCGGCGATCCATGGAAGGTTGTCCTGGCTTGTGAAGCCGCAAAGCAAGTTGGATTTCCTGAAGCAAGAATTATTCTTTCTAATGCAGTAATTGAACTTTGTTTGTCATCCAAATCGAATTCTAGTGTCACATCAATTGATCGAGCATTAAATGATGTGAGAAGTGGGCTACATAATGATATTCCAGCACATTTAAAAGATGCGCACTATGCTGGAGCAAAGGATATGGGGCATGGGGTTGGTTATATTTATCCGCATGATCATCCTTTAGGTAATTTTGGTGGTTGGGTAAATCAACAATATCTTCCAGATCGACTAGTAAATCAAGTTTACTATAAACCAAAAGAAGCAGGTAACGAAAAACGCTACGGGGCTATTTTTGAAAAACTACAGCAGTTTAAGAAAAATCGTAATTAAAGAGAAGGTAGATATAAAGCGAAATTGGTCGCTTAATCTACCTTTCTTTTTAATATAATCCACTCAATTATGATTAAATTTATTAATAAACCTACCCAAATATTAACATTTAGGGCTTCCTCGACCATTCGTTCTCTTCCACCAGGTAGATGCAATCCATTTAGCAAAAAGTAGGCTAATAATATAAATGGCACTAAAACTCGACCACTTACTGCTACTAAAGTGATTCCAAAACTTCGAGTCATCCAGATTTGATGAGCATTGTAGTTTTTCTTCTTAGCGCTATGAATACCTTTTATGGTAGTGAAAATCCAAAGTATAGCTAAAACAAGAAAAGACATTACCTTTGAAAAATTTTCAATATAAAATATTACGATCAATGACAAAATTCCACTAATAAAAACGCTAGTATAGTAAATAGTTCCAATCATTCGATGGATTCTTGGATAACGAGATCTAATCTTTTTTACAAATTGTAAAAATCCAGCAATTAAAGCAATAAACGCAAAAAAGATATGTGAAATTAAAGTAGGATATTGAATTGAAGTTGAACTAATTTGGATACGACTTTTCTCAGGATCAATAAGAAAATAAGGAGCCATAAATGGAACAATGACACATAACGATATAATAAATAAAATCCACCAACTTTTTCTAGAATTCATAAATTAACCTGTCCCCCGATATTTAGTTGATAATATGTATAAAATCTTTAAGTAATATCATAACAACCTATTATGAACGGAACATGAATAAAAAAAGTCGAGATTCGAGTCCCGACTTTACATTTAAGCACTAACATCATTTTCAAAAACTTCAATAGTTGGAGAATCAACTAAATGACTAGTTAATAATTTTATCTCAAGGAAAAGTAAATCGGGTTTAATAAAAGTTGAAGGGATTGATAAAATCTCTTCATCATCTTTATCATAGAAAACAATATAATTTACTTTTCGTTGATATGCTGCCATTTTGCCTTCGTTTTTACCCCATTTTCGGAGTTCGATTGTCATCCGATTTATCTTATGAAGCTCGATCGACTTCAATTCATTACCTTTTTTTAAAGTTAGCTGTCTACTTGTTAAAATTAACTTAGACTCTTTGCGAAGTTGAATCGTTGCATACACTTTATATAAGAAAATAATCCATAGTAAAGCTAGTAATAAAAAATAAATAGGATCGTGATTTCCAAAAGCAGTACCTGTTCTAACAGCAGTTAGAAATCCGAGGAAATAAGTACCAAAATGCCAGTTAGGCTTTGATTCCAAAATGACTTCTTGACCTAATTTATCGTTTTCTTCTTTATTTAATAATTCAAGTTGAGCTTTATGTTCATCCTCAGTATATTTATCCCATTTTGTAAATGCCGTAATTGTTTCATCATAAAATCGTGGACTAGGAATTTGTTCAGAAATATAAGCCCCTACATATGCAGCCATCCAATCATTTTCTGCCCAGTTTTCTTGCTGACTACGGAATTTAGTTAAATAATAAGTTACTTCTTGTTCATAATAGTTGGAAGTATCATAGCGTTTTATAATTTCTATCTCGTCGGGAATCACACCAAAATCTTCATGAGTAATTAAATAAAGAAACAGTCTGTTTTTCACAAAACTATGTTGATGTTCTTCTGTAAATGTGTACATATCTTTCTTTGAAAATTCATTTAATTTTGTATAAAACCATACCGCAGATTCAATATTATGAGCACAATAATCAAGGATTTCTTTTTCAATTTGTACGCCATGTTCCATCAGTGAAATAACAGCATCCACTTTTAAGTAAGGATCTTTATACTCAAGTGCTTCTTTTAAATATTCATGCATGCTATCGTCAAAATAATATTGCATTAATTGAAGGTAAATACCCATTTCTGTGCGAACGATGAGGTAAGATTCTTTCCAAGCTTGGTACACATATTTTAAGTTGTAATCTTGATCATAATTTAAATATGAATCTCGTTTAAGCTTATATAAAACTTTAATTTGTTCGATTATATAATCATTCTCAGCGGATGAAAATGGTAAAGAAATTGAATTTCTTTTACACAATAGAATCAGATGGAAAATTGAAACTGCAGTTTCTTCATTTTCGATTAAATGTAATAGTTTTTTTACAAGTTCTGGAGCCCAATTTGTCTCTTCGAAAATGAATTGAACATCGATATCAAGCGAGTACCGTTTACTATTTTTTTCAATGATTCGTATATAAGCATCTCTAGCTAACTCTGATTTTAGACTTATTAATAAATAAAGAGCTTGAAGTTTTGCTCGTTCACTATATGCTTCAAAATTCTTTTCGATTGGAGTTATTAATTCTTGGAGTGCAAACTCTGAACAAAACCCAACTAAGTGATAGCTTCCATCATCCCAATCTTCTATTGATTTCGGGAAATTGCTTCCCGCTTCTTCTAATAAATATTTTAATGATTCAATAGAAGCACCTGATTGAAGAGACTTTCTAAGTTGGTCTATGCCTTTTGCACGCTGATATAGATCTTGGTGGCGTAATTGATTTACTATTTTCTTGAATTTTCTTTGTACAGCCAACTTAAAACCTCCTCTAGCTTCTTTTTAATTCCAATATATCATAATAAGGGTAATGAGAAATAGTTAAATAGTCTTGTAGTGTATTTGTTTAAATGAAAACTCAGGTCTTTTACCTTATTTTTTGTCATAATTGGATAAATTTTACAAATTGTTTTGATAATTTATTTTTAAGCTTTTATAATAATAAGAACAAGCTGTTCATATTTTATATAGAACTTGTCCAATCCTAGCGATCATTTCGATTAACTAATTCTCGAAACGAAAGTAGGAATTTTTTTTGTACCTAAAAATAGAGGAGGATGAACATGGTTAAGCTCTATGTCCTGGCGGTTGTCATTGGTGGAGTGACCGGATTTATTTTTCACATCCTGTTTAACAAAGGTACGATTATGCTTCCGGTGAGACGAAAGAAAGGCTTTTATTTAGGTTTTCTTGCAGATATTTTATTTGGAGCAACAGCCGCGACACTATTTGTTTCTTTATTTATACCAGAAAACATGTTAAAAGATATGCGTATGGTAATCGGATACTGTATATTAGCTGGTCTCTCATCTCAAAGCTTTCTTTTAAGCAGAGCACTTAACACTGAACGGGAAAGGGTAAGTTCACTGCATAATATTTCTAAGCAAATTGTGTAGTATTTTCAATAATTTACTTGGCAAAAGATGAAGGAGGCATGTAATGAGGCTAGTGCTAACACCCGAAGAGAAAGCAATTTATTTAGATTTATTAGAAGATTTATTAAATGCTGATACTGAATACGAAATTAAAAGTATCGAATTCCAAGTCATAAGCTTTTTAAACAACATAAAAGAATCTAGAAAAAATGTTGAAGATTTCGATGAAAAAGCGGCAGCCGCTCAATTCGTACGTGCTGGTAAATTGAAAAGTTAAGCAAGCATTTAATTGACTTTATTTAGCAACTAAAAACTGGAACTCAAAATTAGAGTTCCAGTTCTTTATTTTAGTTAATTCCTAGTTTTGCTTTAATTGTTTGGATTGTTTGACCATTAAGCTCTTGGACTGGACTCGGTGTATCTAAAACATAATCATTTTCTTTTAAATAATTGGTTTCTAGTAATTTAAAATCTTTTGCATCGGTAATGCCATCAAAGTTAATGTCAGTATTTCGATTGTTTTTATTCCAGTTTGCTTCTAGCAAAATTGCATCATTTAGATCGACCACGTTGTCTTTATTGATATCTCCAGCTTTCGATTTAGCAGTGTAGTAATAAATGCTTTCTCCATTACTTATATTTCCAGCTTTTCTTCCAACTTCAAGCGGAGTGTAAGTAGTAAAATGTCCTGGAACATCTACAATAACAGTGTAAAGAAGTTCGTTCGAAGGCAGGTTGTTAATAAAGATTTGGCCGTTTTTTTGTATTTCACCTATATATAAGTTACCTTTAGAATCTTGTACTTTAACACTTGCACCAACAGTTGTGTAATCCGTTGAATAATTGTAAGTGCCATCTTCTTTGTATAGGCCTTGTGCTCCAAGCTGAGCTTGTACTTTTGAATAGGGTGCAAAGATTGGAAGTAGACCTGTTTGCATCAGTGGTCTAACAGTTGCTCCACTAAAATCTTTGTATGCCCCTCCGTAAATATTAAATAGTTGACTAAGTACATTTACATATTCATCTGCTTTAGTATCAAATACTAGATCGATTAATGGCACATCCCCTGAAATACCATCGTTAGGCATTTTCAATGTAATGTTTGAAGTTAAGCTAGTTGTACCGCTAGTAGTAGTAGTAAGATCAGAACCATCTGGTAATGTTTTGTTTTTTTCTATCTCAACAGAATCAAAATATTTATTCAAGTAATTTATTGAAAAGCTCATTTCTTTAGCGTTCTTTAATCCATGGCTAAACAAAGTATAGGTTACTTTATCACCCATAGTTATTGATTCTTTATTGGGCTTAGCATAAATGTATTGCGAACCAGCTTTTACATAGTAAATTACCTTTGGTGCAACAGATGAATTACCAGCTCGATCAGCACCTACAAATTGAAGCATTGTAGCAGACGAAGAGCCAGTTACAGAAATTTCTTTCGAGAATTTACCATTTTCATCTACGCTTATACTTAATGCTGGTCCATTAGAGCCGTAATATACCTTGTTAGTAGATTGTGTTATATTCATTCCGTTCTTTTGCATTTCACTTACTTCGTTATCGATTACCGTGCCCGATAACGTAACTGTTTTTTGATCTGGTGCTAATTCAACAAATGGAAGATCTCCTTTTGGTATAGCATTTGTTTGATCTAATGAGAGCGTTGCACCGTTATTATCGATATAGACTTTATCAGTTTTGACAAATTGTTTACCAGCTTGATTTGTTCCAATGGCTTTAATTTTATAAACGCCATCTGGAGCTGAAATAGAAGTAAATCCAATCGGCTTTTTAGCATTTCCAGTAAAGGGGAAATATCTACCTGCAAATCCATCTTGTAAATAATAATCATAGTCTACAGCAGCACCTGTCGTGTTGATTGAAGTGATTAACCCTAAATCTTTATCTGTTTTTGGATCAACTAAAACAAAATCGATGGTTTTCATAGGTGAATTTAAATTGAAATCTAAATCAGTATCTTTAATACTATATTGTGCGATTACACGATTATTTGAGATAGATGGAGAGTGGGTCGCAAAATATTTAAATCCTTCTTCAACAACACGTGCGCCAAATGGAATTTGATAATTCTCTTCAGGATTTTTTTCATTTTCAATACGAATGTATCCTTCATACGTTCCTTTTTCAGCTGTTTTTGGAACTGTTAATAAGACAGAAAGTTCTTTTTGAGTACCTGATTTTACCTTAAAAGAATCCTCAGATAATTTTACATTTACACCGTTTTTTTCAGCATCCAATGAACCTTGCGCGCCTACATTATATTCTACAGAAATAACGTATTTTTTCATTTTTTTGCTTGAGTTAGAGATTACAAGTTTCTTTGACTCGTTGAAAGAAGTTTCATTATTCATAGGAATAAAACCATAGCTAAGACCACCTGTTTGCTCTTGAATCATATGCTCTTGTCCATTTTCAATATAAGGTGTTTCATCTAAAACTGATATTTCTGTATCAGAATGAATAGCTTCATAAGGGTCAACCCTGCCTGCGCCTATCTCAAATACGCTATTCTTACCGTTTAATGGGTCCGCTGTATTCATTAATACTGTTTTAATATCAGCAGGTTTATAGCTTGGGTTTGCTTGCAGTAAAAGTGCTGCAATACCTGCAACATGGGGAGTCGCCATTGATGTACCTGACATTCTTTCATATGCAGATGAATAATCATTCTTATCATTTTTATTATTGATATAGGAAGGTACTGTTGAAAGTACATTTACGCCTGGCGCTGTTATTTCTGGTTTTATATCGTATAAAGTTCCTGATGGACCTTTTGAACTGAAGTCTGCTAATACATCACCGGGAATTTCACTCTCTCCTAATGCACCTAATGAAACAGTTAATGGACCAGTTGGTAATAAATCCCTAACTGCCGAGCCAGTATTATTATCCAACGAAAAGACTGGAATATTGTCATTACTCTCTCCTAAAAAGTATGGAATTTGCCCCTCGTTACTATTGTTGTTATATATAATAATTCCTGTTGCACCGTTTGGTTTTGCATACTTCATTTTATCGATTAAAGCATATGTGCCACGTATAACAAATGCTATTTTCCCTTTTACATCTTTTCCGGAATAATCATTTGGACCACCTTCTCCAACATTTACAATATCAAATGATTTTCCAGAAAGATTGCTAAAGTCATCGGTCCATTTTTTAGTCATTAACTGTAATGTTCCGTTTATTTTTCTTTTTCCAACTTTAAAACTACTTTTAAAGGTTGTTACTTTAGTAGATGCTGAGCTTGCACCAACGGTTAATGCAAGTGCAGCTGCACCCGGCGAGCCTAATGTAGATATTCCGTACTCGCCTGAATTTCCTGCTGCAACAACTGCTGTGACACCACTTAATACAGCATTATCAATTGCTAGGCTTGTAGGGTCTAATGGGTCATTATAATCGCTTCCTAATGATAGGTTTATTACATCCATGCCATCTTCTACGGACTTATCAATTCCAGCAATTACCGAAGAATTTGCGCCGCTACCATAGGGACCTAGAACACGATATACATATAAATCAGCATCAGGCGCTATGCCTGTTACTTTGAAATCTGAATCGTTTTTAGCTTGTCCAGCGATCGTACCTGAAACGTGCGTACCGTGCTCGGTATAATAAGCATTACCATTATAGAATTCAGGTTTTCCAGATTTCTTCCAATCATCGTAAGTCGTTTCCATTGGATTGTTGTCGTTGTCTACGAAGTCATATCCACCTTTATACGCATCCTTTAAATCAGGATGATTAAAATCAATACCAGTATCAATTACGCCAATCTTTATTCCTTTTCCAGTAATGCCTTCTTTATGAAGCTGATCTACTTTTAAAAATGGTATACTGTCAACGTTTGTTTTGTCCTTTGTTTCATCAATCAGTTTTGGAGGATTTACTCGAACTTGAGAATCACTGAAAATTGCTTTCACATCATTAAATTTTAATAATTTTTTAATTTGATTTGCAGGGAGAGTTAATGAGACTCCATTAAGTGAATGTTTATAAGTATGTTTAATTTGATAAATAGTTCGATTCGATTTCGTATCTTTACCTATTTTTTCTTGTAAATCTTTTTTAAATTGAATGTGAGATTTCTCTACTTTGGCCTTAGCGGTATCAAGTGAAATGTTTTTTCCTTTAGCAGCTGCCGTTAACTGTTCAGTTTTCGCGGGAAGAACATTAAATTCAACAATTACGGAAACTTCTTTTGAACTATTTAAATCTACATCTGATGAAAGATGCAATCCCGTTTTGAATTCGTTCGAATTTAATGTTTGAAGTGCCACTCTTTGTTCTGATGTCAATGTAGCTAATATCGCTTCACTTGAAGAAATTGTTTCAGCATTTGCATTAAAATGATCAGTAATAGGTGCAAAGGTTCCAAACAGTAGACAAGTACTTAATCCAATGGTTGTAAGGTGATTCGTTTTACTTTTCTTTGATTTTCGCATTTTTTCCCCACTTCTTTCTCAATTAATAAACTACTAGTATTTATTTTACAGAATATTCTTTGAATAAAAGGCGGGTTATTTTTGATGCATTTTTGTTAATTTTAACTGATTAAAGTGTAAGCAATTTAGTGAAACCTTGAATTAACAACATTTCGTGTAGAAAGAAATTGGGCGGATTTTTAGGACAGTAGATTATTTGTGAAAATGGAGGAGTAAGACTAAACGTTTTTATTCTACGGTTTGTTAAAAAGTTAGACTAGTAAACTAAAAAATCTTACTTACTGTTTTTTAGATCGATATTGCACTTTTCCAATTGGTATAGTGCATTTTTTACCTGGTATGTGAATTTATAGGATAAATAGTGTACAATAATTGTATTACTACAGTTTAAAAATAGGATAAATCTGATAAAAATAAGAGATACAGTTTATTGAACGGAGTGAATTAATGAAGATTTCAACTAAGGGAAGATACGGACTGACAGTTATGATTGAATTAGCTAAAAGATATTGTGATAAACCAATTTCACTCAAGAGTATTGCGAAAGCACAAAATCTTTCAGAGCATTATTTAGAACAAATTATTTCATTATTACGTAATGCAGGATTAGTTAAAAGTATTCGCGGGGCATATGGTGGGTATATTTTAACAAAGGAACCGAATGAAATTTCTGCAGGTGAAGTAATAACTGCACTTGAAGGTTCACTATCTCCAATCGAAAATCTTGAAGATGAAAATCCTGCACAAAGAGAGTTATGGACACGTGTTCAAAAAGCGATTAATGAAGTGTTAGACCATACGAGTCTTGAGGATTTAGCAAAATTAGAATCTGATGATTTAAATGGATATATGTTTTATATTTAATTTTAGTGCGTTCAAAATAGTTGAACGCTTCATAAAGAAAGGATTTAATAAAAATGGAACGTATTTATGTAGATCATGCTGCGACTTCTCCAATGCATCCAGAAGTAATTGAAAAGATGGTTGTAGAAATGCAAGAGACTTTTGGAAATCCATCTAGTATTCATTCATTTGGCCGACAAGCTCGTCAAAAGATTGATACTGCACGCATGATTTGTGCTAATAGTATAGGATCAAAAGTTAACGAAATTATTTTTACAAGTGGTGGAACGGAAAGTGATAACCTTGCTGTTTTAGGTGCTGCTTATGCGAATCAAAAATATGGTAAGCACATTATTACCTCTAGCATCGAGCATCATGCTATATTACATACATGCCAGGCTCTTGAAAAGAAAGGCTTTGAGGTTACGTATTTACCAGTTGATCATACAGGCCGCGTAAATGTAGAGGATGTAAAGGCTGCACTTCGTGATGATACAATTTTAGTATCAATTATGATGGTTAATAATGAAATAGGAACAGTTCAACCAATTAAAGAAATTGGTGAACTTCTTAGTGACCATAAAGCTCATTTCCATACAGATGCAGTACAAGCTTACGGTTTAATTCCAATTAATGTTGAAGAACTTGGTGTCGACTTATTATCCATTTCCTCACATAAAATTAATGGACCTAAAGGTGTAGGTTTTCTTTATGTAAGTGAAAATGCAATTTTTACACAATTACAATATGGCGGTCAGCAAGAGCGTAAACGTCGTGCGGGTACAGAAAATGTACCTGGTATTGTTGGATTAGCTAAAGCAGTAGAAGTAATTCACATCGGAAGAGATGAACGGATAGAAAGCTATTTGCGTTTCCATGAAATTTTAATGAATGTTCTAAAAGAAAATGGAATTCGTTTTGAAAAGAATGGAAATGAGTCGTTTTTTGCACCGCATGTGTTAAACTTATCCTTCGAAGATATTTCAATTGAATCATTTTTGGTAAACCTTGATTTATCAGGTATAGCAGCTTCAAGCGGGTCTGCTTGCACTGCTGGTAGTATAGATCCATCACATGTTTTAGTTGAAATGTTTGGAATAGATTCACCTAAAATACGTTCTTCGGTTCGGTTCAGCTTTGGTTATGGAAATACAGAAGAACAAATCCGTATACTTGGAGAACGTGTATCTTCAATTGTAAAACGATTAGTTAAAATATAAATTTTTATAGTGCGAGGGGATATTATTTATGAATAAAAAAGATCCAAAAGACACTCGCGTAGTAGTAGGAATGTCAGGTGGTGTAGATTCATCTGTAACAGCATATTTATTGAAACAACAAGGATATGATGTCATCGGTATTTTTATGAAAAACTGGGATGACACAGATGAATTTGGCGTATGTACAGCAACTGAGGATTATGAAGATGTAATTGCAGTTTGTAATCAAATAGGAATTCCGTATTATGCAGTGAATTTTGAAAAGCAATATTGGGATAAAGTGTTTACTTATTTCTTAGATGAATATAAAAAAGGTAGAACACCAAACCCAGACGTAATGTGTAATAAAGAAATTAAGTTTAAAGCATTTCTTGAACATGCAATGGAGCTAGGAGCAGATTACGTAGCGACAGGTCATTATGCTGGAGTTGAGTTCCGTGACGATGAATTTAAAATGTTACGAGGAATTGATAGCAATAAAGACCAAACTTATTTCTTAAATCAACTTGGCCAAGAACAACTATCGAAAGTTATGTTTCCACTTGGAGGCTATTTAAAGCCTGAAATTCGTAAAATTGCTGAAGAGGCAGATTTAGCTACAGCTAAGAAAAAAGACAGTACTGGAATTTGCTTCATAGGTGAACGTAACTTTAAAGAATTTCTAAGTAATTATTTACCTGCGCAACCTGGTGAAATGAGAACAATGAACGGGGAAGTTAAAGGTAAACATGATGGACTTATGTATTATACAATTGGTCAACGTCATGGACTTGGAATCGGTGGAAATGGAGACCCTTGGTTCGTTGTAGGAAAAGACTTAAAAAATAATATTTTATTAGTTGAACAAGGTTTTCATAATGAGTTACTTTATAGTAATGAAGTACTTGCTTCTGATATTAGTTGGACATCAGATAAACCGAAAGAAGGTTCATTTACATGTACTGCTAAATTCCGTTATCGCTCTGAAGATAACGAAGTAACAGTTCACATTTTAGATGATAACTCTGTAAGAATTCTTTGCCACGAAAAAATTCGCGCAATCACTCCTGGCCAAGCCGTTGTATTTTACGACGGTACAGACTGTCTAGGTGGAGGAACAATTGATCGTGCATTTATCGATGGTAATGAATTAACTTATTTAAGATAAATCTATTTACCCCAATCATAATGGTTGGGGTTGTTTTTTTGAATGGAAATACATAATTTTTCGCAGGAATTTTGAAGAAACGTTCCTTTGAAATGTATACTATGGTGTGATAGTGTTAAATAGATATATTAAGTTTCTTAAACTGATTAGTATAGAAAATGGAGTCTGTCAAAAATAATTGAAAGAAAATACATAGAGGTGTTATAGATGAATAATTTTGAACGTGGCGTAGCAGCCCTGCAAGAGGGGAACTTAGAGGATGCAGCTAATTTTTTAACGAAAGAAATTGAAGAAAATCCTACTAATTCATTAGCGTATGTTAATTTTGGTCAACTTTTACTATCGATGGGAGATGTAGAACGAGCTTGTCTTTTTTTTGAAAAGGCTTTAGAAATTGATCCGGAATTGGCAGCAGCGCATTATGCAGTTGGAACAGTTTATTTTGAAGATGGTAAATTTGAATTAGCTAAAAAACATTTTCAACATTGTGTGAAACTTGGCATGAATGATAGTGATGTCCATTTTATGATTGGTTTATGCTGTGTTAATAATGGCGAAGATCGTTTTGCACTTCCATTTTTTCAACGAGCGATTGAGCTAGATGATCAAGATGTAGACGCATTATTCCAATACGGCCTTACTTTAGCTAAATTGGAAATGTTAGATGAAGCAAAGGTTAATTTAGAAAAGGTTTTACAATTAGATGAACTTCATGCTGATGCACATTATAATCTAGGCATAATTGCGATGTTTAATGATCAAGTTACAACTGCAAAAGACCATTTTAATAAAGCGATTGAATGCCAAGATGATCATATGCTTGCTATGCATGCTTTAAAAGTAATTGAAAATAAAGAAGTAGAATGAAGCTAGTTTAGTTGTGTAAGTTCGGGGAGGTAGAGAAGTGCAAACCCAAAGTGAAATGGAATTGTTTGTTGATGAGACACCATATATTAAAGGGCATATCACAACAATCATCTTTTATAATGCAGAAAATTTTTATACTGTTGCAAAGATAAAAGTAGTTGATACAAATTTATCAAATTGTGAACAGGAAATGACCATTACTGGGAATATTCCAAGGATGAATGAAGATGAAACATATACATTTAAAGGGATTGTAAAAGACCATCCGAGGTATGGTAAACAATTTCAAATATCATCATTTGAAAAAGAGCTTCCATCTACTAAAAAAGGTGTTATTCAATATTTATCCTCAGATTTGTTTAAAGGAATTGGAAAAAGAACAGCTGAAAAAATCGTTGACCATTTAGGTGAAGGTGCAATTAATAAAATTTTAGATAATGCTGATAGCTTAGAAGGTGTTCCCGGGCTGGCAAAATCTAAAGCTAAAGAAATTTATGAAACAATTTTATCTCATCAAGGTCTTGAAAAAGTAATCAGCTTTTTAAGTAGCTACGGTATTGGAACGGGTTTATCGATTAAAATTTATAAGACCTATAATGAATCAACTCTAGATGTTATCAGAACAAATCCATTTAAGTTAATTGAAGATGTAGATGGGATTGGGTTTGGGAGAGCAGATGAAATTGGTCGGGCAATCGGTATTACAGGAAATCATCCAGATCGGATACGAGCGGGTTGTATTTATATCTTAGAACATTTATCGATGCAAGAAGGACATGTTTATATAACGCAAGATCAGTTTATTGATGAAACTAGACAATTATTAATGAAACAAGATAAAGAGCTTGTCGAACCAGTCGACATTTCTCGGGAAATGAAACGATTGGTAGCAGACGGAAAGCTAGTAATGGAAGACGAGAGAATCTATCTAGCCGCTCTTTATTACGCTGAGAAGGGCATTGTAAATGCGATCCAAAAATTATTAAGCAGTGCTCCAGATTTAGGTGAAATGACTGAAACTAGATTTGCAAAAGAGCTAGAAGACCTCGAATCAAAAATGAATGTAAAATATGCCCCTTCACAAGCACAAGCAATCAAAAAGGCAATGGAGTCAGCTATGATGGTCCTTACAGGTGGACCAGGGACAGGTAAAACGACAGTTATTAAAGGAATCGTTAATCTGTTTTCAACAATCCATGATTTATCATTAGATCAGCATTCTTACCCGAAAGATGATCCATTCCCTTATTTGCTTGCTGCACCTACAGGTAGAGCGGCAAAAAGAATGAGTGAAGCAACTGGATTACCGGCAGTAACAATCCATCGTTTACTCGGTTGGACAAGAGAAGGGGAGTTTAGCCATCATGAGGAAAATCCTTTAAATGGAAAGTTACTAATCATTGATGAGTTTTCAATGGTCGATGTTTGGTTAGGGAATCAATTACTCAAAAGTATTCCAGAAGGATGCCAAGTCATTTTTGTAGGGGATGAGGATCAATTACCTTCTGTTGGTCCAGGTCAAGTCTTAAAGGATTTATTAAACTCTGGTACAGTTCCAACCGTACGATTAAAAGATATTTACCGTCAATCAGAAGATTCTTCGATTATTACGCTTGCACATTATATAAAAGATGGAACAATATCTGAGGATTTATTTGAACAAAGAAAAGATCGTTCATTTATCGGTTGTTCAAGCCAACAAGTTGTTGAAGTCGTCAAAAAAGTGTGTGAAAATGCCAATAAAAAAGGTTTTCCTGTAAGAGATATCCAAGTATTAGCGCCGATGTATCGTGGTCCAGCAGGAATTGATGCTTTAAATGAAGGGCTGCAAGAAGTGTTTAACCCTAAAAGGGAAAAGCAACGTGAAATGAATTTTGGTGATACTACTTTTCGTACAGGTGACAAAGTTCTCCAACTTGTAAACGTTCCTGAAAATAATGTTTTTAATGGAGATATGGGTGAAATTGTAAACATTTTTTTCGCTAAAGAAAATGTAGAACAACAAGATATTATAATCGTTTCATTTGATGGAAATGAAGTGACTTATACTAGACCAGATTTTTCTCAATTAACTCTAGCTTACTGTTGTTCAATTCATAAGTCTCAAGGTAGTGAATTTGATATTATTGTGCTTCCAATTGTCAAAAGTTATTATCGAATGCTTCGAAGAAATTTAATTTACACTGCAGTGACAAGAAGCAAGAAGTTCTTAATCATGTGCGGTGAACAAGATGCATTTATTCAAGGTATTGGAAGAACAGATGATGGTCAAAGACAAACTACTCTATGTATGAAACTAAAAGGGATTGAAAATGGTGAAGTGCAACTAAACGAAGATTTACCATTTCAGCTTTCAGACGAATTACCAAATCTTTCACCTTATGATTTCATGTAAATGACTAAGAATATATAGTGCAAGACGATTCCTGTACTAACGTATATTTTTATGAAAATTTGGTCACAATGCTTAGAAACATTGCCTTTTTTAGGCTAAGGGAGCGAGCGTTGTGATTTGTCCAAATTGTCATAGTAAAGACTTAGGGAAAATAGGTGTAAATCAATATTATTGTTGGGGATGTTATATTGAACTAACAATTAATAAAGGGATAATTTATACCCACCAAGTTGAAGAAGATGGTACGTTAAGTTCGTTGGATGATTTATTTGACGAAGAGGATCGAAAACTTAGTATGTAGGAGTGGGTAATTGATGGCTAGAAAAAGCTCTTTATTAGGTTTAGGTTTAGGTGCAGGTGCACTTGCGATGAAGTTAATGTACGATAACAAATGGCTTACTTCAAAGAATATGAAACGTATGAGAAAGTCATTGAAAAAAATGCTTTAATTTTTTTAGCGCATGTCTATAGGGGCATGTGCTTTTTTACTGTCAAAAAAATAATCAAATTTTCGTAAAAGGAGCCGAGTGAGGTTGATTTCCACTACGGGGTGCTCGCTTTCCATGGGGCGAGATTCTTTAGCCTCCTCGGCAAGCCTGCGGGGTCTCAGCCTTCCCGCTTATCCCATAGGAGTCGAGCACCCCTCCGTTCCAATCAACTTATTCATCGAAAAAAGTTACACTAAAAAACCTAATTTAATATCCTTTTACTAGAGTAGCTTAACAGCTAATCAGTATATAGTTCAATTAAGATCGAGTATCAACTTATAATAATAATTTGAACTTGTTTTCTAATAATTAACTCTAAAAATTTTTAACTTCTCAAGAATAAAACAATTACTTAGTTTGTTGATAATATAACCATATTTACTACATGTGCTTTGTTTTTTTCAATGTATTAAATCAATATATTAAATCCAATCCTAATCATACATTCCCAATATATTTAAAATTTTTTCATTGAGAAAATGATCATCTTCTTTTATCATTTATAAAAACATGGAAAAGAGATGGTAAATATGGGAGTGGGAGTTAAGCTTGTTAAGAATGATTTAAAGTATGCAGAGCAGGTTTTTAAGTTATCATCAGATCCAGGTGTGAAAGATGTTTTGGGAATAAAAGTAGATCGTATTGAGGATACAATTGGATTTATAAGTTATATTGTTCAGCAGGAATTAGACGGTAAAGTAATAAATCGGATAATTTTAAATGAGCAAGATGAGGTTGTCGGTATAACAAGTTTAAAGCACATTGACCGAGGAGATGGAATTTGTCATATCGGCACTTGGATAGGGGTTCCATTTTGGGGACAAGGGTATAATGAAGCTTCGAAAATTGAAATTTTAAAAATTGCTTTTAACGAGTTGAAAATGGACTATGTTTTTGCTGGTGCAAAAGCGTCAAATATTAGATCTAGGCGAGCACAAGAGAAATTAGCTTTTATGACAATTGGTGTAGAGAAAGAATTTCCAAAAGAACTAGCAATCATTGAAAAAGAAGCAAAAACGAAATGTGAATTGAATGTTGTGAAGAGGGAAGACTTCGCAAATTTTTTAACGAGTCACATAATTTAATCGAAATTCTCCATACTATTACCAGTATGGAGGTTTTTTATGGACGGTTTAAAGTTAAAGTGGATATATCGACTATGTTTAATTTTGTTAATTGGATTAGTTGGAATCGTTTTTTATTATTTAAAACCGGTTTATTTACATATTGTAATTGGTGTTTTAAAATCGATGGTTCCATTTTTGATTGGGTTAATCATTGCTTATTTGCTACATCCAGCAATTGAATATATTCATAATAAAGGGATAAAACGAGTAATTGCGATTTTATTGATTTATTTATTATTTTTTGGAGGGTGTGTACTTGGGCTTTATTTATTACTCCCTATTTTTAAACAACAGTGGCAAGATATTTTAAGAGCTTTTCCTAAAGTAATGGCATTATATGATAATTTTTTATCAAAAATCGAACGAAAGACTTCGAGGATGCCAATTTTTCTTCATAATCGTATTGATTTAATGATTAATGGTGCTGAAAAATCGGGATTATCATTATTGAGTAAATCTGGTGAATGGATGAAGCAATTAGTAAATAATATTATTTCACTCTTTATCATTCCGTTTATCGTTTTTTACTTTTTAAAAGACTATAAGGTCTTATCGAATATGTTTTGGAAAATTATCCCTTACAAATGGCGATATGAAGCAAAAGGTTTGGCAAAAGAACTAAATAATACTTTTGGAAAATATATTCGTGGTCAAATATTAGTTTGCTTTTTATTGTTTGTATTAGCAACAATCTTTCTATGGATTGTTCGAATGAAATATGCTCTAGTATTAGGAGTTGTCATAGGAATAACAGATATCATTCCGTATTTCGGACCGGTTATTGGAGCTGTACCAACCTTGTTTCTAGCCGCTTCGGAAGGGACCGGTTTATTAATTAGAGTAGGTATTACTATAATTGTTTTACAATTGATTGAAGGTAACGTCCTTTCTCCGCTTATAATTGGAAAATCAATTCATACTCATCCAGTTATTATTATGTTTTCATTATTAGTTGCAGGTGAAATAGCTGGTTTTATTGGTTTGTTAATTGCAGTTCCATTATTAGTTGTCATTATTTCTGTTATTCGCTATTACAGTAATAGAAAAGAACGTCTCTCAACTTGACTTTCATTTTTGACAATGATACTATTTTTTCATACAATTTATATTTGCAAAATTTTGAAGGAACAAGTATGTCACTAAACCATTTAAGCTTATGCAAAAGAGAGAAGTTTCCTAGGCTGAAAGAAACTTTAATGAAGGGTGACAGAAAAGCTACTCCTGAATGCAGCTAATCACTGACGCGTCAGACCACGTTACGGTCTCTTGAGGTGATGAATAGACTTTGAGGCATTTTGCCTAAGCAACTAGCTTTCTATTCATAATCAGGGTGGTATCGCGAGTACATCTCGTCCCTGTTTTAGGGACGGGATTTTTTTGTTTTTATAACATTATAAATTTACTAAATGGAGGTTAATATAATGAAAAAGCTAACTGCTGCTCAAATTCGCCAAATGTACTTAGACTTCTTTAAAGAAAAAGGTCACTCTATTGAGCCAAGTGCATCTTTAGTACCAGTAGAAGATCCAACTTTATTATGGATTAATAGTGGTGTAGCGACATTAAAAAAATATTTTGATGGTCGAGTAATTCCAGAGAATCCAAGAATAACAAATTCACAAAAATCAATTCGAACAAATGATATTGAGAATGTTGGGAAAACAGCTCGTCACCATACATTTTTTGAAATGCTAGGTAATTTCTCAATCGGAGATTATTTCCGTGAAGAAGCTGTAACATGGGGTTGGGAGCTTTTAACTTCATCTGAATGGTTTGGTTTTGAAAAAGAAAAATTATACGTTACTGTTTATCCAGAAGATAAAGATACGTATGATTTATGGATTAAATTAGGATTAAATCCTGAGCATATTATCCTGTTAGAAGGTAACTTCTGGGAAATTGGTGAAGGACCATGTGGACCATGTACAGAGATTTTCTATGATCGTGGAACAAAATATGATCCAGAAAACATTGGAATTAAATTATTAAAAGAGGATTTAGAAAATGATCGATATTTAGAAATTTGGAATATTGTATTCTCTCAATTTAATTCAAAAGATGGTTTAGACCGTAAAGAATACCCTGAATTACCAAATAAAAACATTGATACTGGTATGGGCTTAGAACGTATGGCAAGTGTAATACAAGAAGTAGACACAAACTTTGATACTGATTTATTTATGCCAATTATCAATGTTGTTGAAACAATTTCTGGTAAAAAATATCGAAATGGACAATTAGATCAAGATACTGCTTTTAAAGTAATTGCTGACCATATACGTACAGTATCTTTTGCTGTTGCAGATGGCGCTCTTCCTTCAAATGAAGGTCGTGGATATGTATTACGTCGATTAATCCGTCGTGCAGTTCGTTTTGCTAAAAAATTAGGTATTGAGCGTCCATTTATGTTTGAACTTGTTCCAGTTGTTGCTGAAATCATGGAAAGCTACTATCCAAATGTAAAAGAAAAAGTACCGTTCATTCAAAAAGTAATTAAAAATGAGGAAGAGCGTTTCCATGAAACATTACATGAAGGATTATCACTTCTTACAAATGTAATGAAAGATGCAAAAGCTAAAGGAAGTACTGTAATTAAAGGTGAAGATGTTTTCCGTCTTTATGACACATATGGATTCCCAATTGAATTAACAGAAGAATATGCAGAAGAAGAAGGATTAACAGTTGATCATGACGGTTTCGAAGTTGAAATGGAAAAACAACGTGAGCGTGCTCGTTCTGCAAGACAAGATGTTGACTCAATGCAGGTACAAAGTGAAGCACTTCGTGAAATCAAAGAAACTTCAGCTTTTGTCGGGTATAGCGAAGGTTCGGTTGAATCTACAGTACTTGTTCTAGTACAAGACGGAGAAAAAGTTGAAGATGTAGCAAATGGAGAAGAAGCTCATTTAATTCTTGATGTAACGCCTTTCTACGCTGAAAGTGGGGGTCAAATTGCAGACCGTGGAACTTTAACTGCTCCTGGTTTAAAGGTAGAAGTACTTGATGTTCAAAAAGCTCCAAACGGTCAAAATTTACATCGAGTGAAAGTTGTTGAAGGTGCGTTATCAGTTGGTGCTAAAGTTGAATCAACAATCAATAAAGCTAACCGTTCAAGCATTGTAAAGAACCACACAGCTACTCACTTATTACACCAAGCATTAAAGGATGTACTTGGAACTCATGTAAATCAAGCAGGTTCATTAGTAAACCAAGAACGTTTACGTTTTGACTTCTCGCATTTCGGTCAAGTAACGTCTGAAGAACTTGAAACAATTGAAAAAATTGTGAATGAAAAAATTTGGGAAAGCATCCCTGTTCAAATTTCTGAAAAAGCAATTGCTGAAGCAAAAGCAATGGGTGCAATGGCATTATTCGGTGAAAAATATGGTGATGTAGTACGAGTAGTACAAGTTGGAGATTATAGTCTTGAACTATGTGGTGGTTGTCATGTTGATAACACAGCATCGATCGGTACATTTAAAATAATTTCTGAGTCAGGTATTGGAGCTGGTACGCGCCGTATAGAGGCAGTAACTGGCAAATCAGCTTATGAATATATGCAAGAACAAATTGGTCAACTTAAAGAGGCAGCTAGCCTTTTAAAATCAAATACAAAAGACGTTGTTGCTCGTATTGAAACTTTACAATCAGATTTAAAACAAGTACAAAAAGAGAATGAATCACTTTCTTCAAAATTAAGTAATATTGAAGCAGGAAATATTAGTAATAACGTGAAAGAAGTAAATGGAGTAAAATTCGTTGCTGCTAAAGTAAATGGAGCAGATATGAATAGTCTTCGCACAATGGTTGATGACCTTAAAAATAAAATTGGTTCTGTTGTTGTATTACTTGGTTCTGCTAATGAAGGTAAAGTTAACTTAATTGCTGGTGTTACAAAAGATTTAGTAGGTCAAGGATATCATGCAGGAAATCTAATAAAAGAAGCTGCTTCAATTTGTGGTGGAGGAGGCGGAGGCCGTCCTGATATGGCTCAAGCTGGCGGTAAAGATCCTTCAAAATTAGACGAGGCTGTTGCTTTTGTTGAAAAATGGATGAACACGATTTCAAAATAATACAAAAATCGTGTACAATAACAGATATAAAAATTTTTAGCTGATTCGTAACTGCGTAATAAAAATGGTACAATGTAATTAGCTAAAAATATACGGATAAGTGGGGTGCTTTGTATGGATTCATTTGATAAAACGATGAAGTTTAGTTTGCAAGATGAAGGTCAAGATATACGAGTTAATGAAGTTTTGTTAAAGGTTCATGACGCGTTACAAGAAAAAGGCTATAATCCAATCAATCAAATAGTAGGATACTTATTATCAGGTGATCCTGCATACATTCCTCGTCACAATGACGCAAGAAGTATGATGAAAAAATTAGAACGTGATGAAATCATTGAAGAATTAGTTAAATCTTACTTACTACAACATCGTGGAGAATAATTAATGAGAGCACTTGGGCTAGATGTAGGTACTAAAACAATTGGTGTAGCTGTAAGTGATGCTCTTGGTTGGACAGCTCAAGGTATTGAGACAGTAAAAATTGATGAAGAACGTCAGAAATTTGGACTAGACCGACTAAAAGAAATCATCGACAGCTACGAAATCGAAAAAATAGTTGTAGGCTTACCTAAAAATATGAACGGAAGTATTGGAGAACGCGGTGAAGCTTGTACGCGTTTTGGAAAAATGATTGAAGAAGAATTCAATCTTCCGGTTATACTATGGGATGAAAGACTTTCAACAATGGCTGCCGAACGTTTTCTAATCTCTGCTGACGTAAGTCGTAAGAAAAGAAAACAAGTAATTGATAAAATGGCAGCAGTAGTTATTTTACAAAACTACTTAGATAGTATAAAGTGATAAAGTAGAATGGAGATTGGCCGACAACAAGAGTATTTGCATTAGTACTTATGGTCGGCCCCTCCAACTATTCACTTATACATAAAAGGATTAAAATAATTGAGGTGATATAAATGGAACACGGTGAAGACAGACAAATTACAATCATCGATGAGGAAGGTAATGAGATTCTTTGTAATATTATCATGACTTTTGAATCAGATGATTATGGTAAATCATACGTAATTTATAGTCCAGTTGGACAAGAGTTTGATGAAGATGGAGACCCAATCTATCATGCATCTAGCTTCATTCCTGCAGAAGATGGAGAAGATGGAGAGTTATATCCAATCGAATCTGACGAAGAGTGGGAAATGGTTGAAGAAGTATTAAACACTTTCTTTGACGAAGAAGAAGGAGAATAATATCTCTGGATTTAAAAATGCTAAGCGCTTATAAAAGTGTTTAGCATTTTTTTTATGTAGAAAATTGCCGATTTAGCACATATTTGTAGTATACTATAACGTGGAAAAGGAGGTAGATAAGTTTGTCATTTAATGATTTTGATAAGAATGGATACAAGAATACAAATAAAAAAAGCAAAGGTATGCTTATTTTTACATATTTAATTATTGCTTGTATTGTCGTAGTTGGAGCGGGTTTTGCAACTTATAAATATATGTTAAAACCTGTTAATTCAGCAAATAAACAAATTAAATTGGTAACAATTCCTGAAGGAAGCTCTGTTGATAATATTGCAGCAATTTTTAAAAAGAAAAACTTAATAAAAAATACATCAATTTTTAAACTATATGTGAAGTTGCATAACAAAGCTAGTCTAAAATCAGGGAATTATCATTTTAGCGAAAACCAAGGGGTTGCAACGATTGTAAACCACTTACAGGTAGGTGGTAAATATCAGGTTGCTGTAAAGGATTTAATGATTCCCGAAGGTTCTCAAATAAACGAAATTGCAGCGATTATTGCAAAAGAATTTAAATTAGATCAAGCAGCTGTACTAAAACAGTTGAATGATAAATCATTTATTCAGGGGCTACAAAAAAAGTTCCCTCAATTAATAACGAATGATATTTTTAAACCTGGAATTCGCTATCCATTAGAGGGGTACTTATATCCTTCAACTTATATGTATGGGGATTTTACTCCGAGCTTAGAGGAAATTATCACACCTATGCTAAATGAAACAGTGAAAATTTTAGACCAATATAAAGCAGAAATGAGTAATAAAAAACTTACGCCTCATCAGACATTAACAATGGCCTCGTTAATTGAGGAAGAAGCAACTGGTACAACCGATCGAAAGTTAATTTCAAGTGTATTTTATAATCGACTTAAAATAGGAATGCCGTTACAAACGGATCCAACAGTTTTGTATGCACTTGGTAAACATAAAGAACGTGTATTATATAAAGATTTAGAAGTTAAATCTCCTTATAATACCTATTACGTTAAAGGGTTACCGGTAGGACCAATCGCAAGTGCTGGCGTTGATAGTATAGTAGCCGCTCTTGAGCCTGCTAAATCAGATTATCTATATTTCCTTGCAGATAAAACAGGTAAAGTAATCTTTACAAAATCGTTAGCAGAGCACAATACTGAAAAAGAAAAGCATATAAAATAAAAAGTTGGAAATACTTGTATACAAAATATTAAATTCCTCAGTAGTATAAATAGTCTACTGAGGAATTTTGTAAATTAAAAAACAGTGAAAGCGTTGCTACAATTCTTGGTACTAGCCAAGGGTCTTTTTTTTATGTTAGAATATTACGGGTCTAAAAAAATTCAGATACACAGAAATTTTACTTACACCTTGTTTTAAGACAAGGTTGTATTTCTATTGGAGGCTTTATAAGCAATGAATGACGTTTTAGTTCGTCAATACTTGACGAATTTTTATAAACATAGAGAACCTTTTATAGAAGAAATGGAAACATATGCATTTGAGCATCATGTGCCGATCATGGATAAAGCAGGCATGGAATTTATGCTTGGTTTACTTTATTTAATACAGCCAACTTCAATTCTTGAAATTGGAAGTGCGATAGGTTATTCAAGTATTCGAATGGCAAAAGAGTTTCCAAATGTGAAGATTGTTACAATGGAGCGAAACGCAGAGAGAATTCGAAAAGCAAAAGAGTTTATTGAGCGAAGTGATTACAGTAATCGAATTCTACTTTTAGAAGGTGATGCTTTACTTTTAAAAGAAAAATTGCCTGAAAACAGACAATATGATGTTATTTTTATCGATGCAGCTAAAGCTCAGTATAAACGATTTTTTGAATTATATGAGCCTTTGTTATCAGACAGAGGCGTTATCATATCAGATAATGTTTTATTTAAAGGCCAAGTTGCTGAAAGTGCGGATTTAGTTGATGATCGACGAAAGAAAGCTTTAATAAAAAAGATTCAAAATTACAATGAATGGCTAATGAATCACCCTAAGTATGATTCGACAATTATACCAATAGGTGATGGAGTTGCTATTAGTAAGAAAAGGGGAGTTAATAATGATTAAGCCTGAATTATTAGTTACGCCAACTAACCTAAGTGATATAGATAAATTAGCTGATGCAGGTGCAGACGCAGTTATTATTGGTGAACAACGTTTTGGATTACGCTTAGCGGGCGAATTTAATCGTGAAGCTGTAAAAGAAGCGGTAGAAATTGCACATAAAAAAAATGTAAAAGTATATGTAGCTATGAATGGCGTTTACCATAATGAAATTCTTGATGAAATTGAAGATTATATTGCTTTTTTAAGAGATGCAAATGTAGATGCAATTGTATTCGGAGATCCTGCAGTTCTTATGTCAGTGCGTGCGATTGCACCTAATATGCAATTACATTGGAATACGGAAACAACGGCTACAAACTGGTTTACTTGTAATTACTGGGGTAAACGTGGATCAAAACGTGCGGTATTAGCTAGAGAATTAAGCTTTGAAGCTGTTGCTGAAATTAAAGAAAATGCTAAGGTAGAAATCGAAGTACAAGTACATGGAATGACTGCTATGTTCCAATCAAAACGTTCACTTGTTGGTAACTATTTTGAATACCAAGGTAAGAATTTAGAAATCGTTGAACAAAAAAAATATGAAGAAAATATGTTCTTAGTTGACCACGAACGTAATAATAAATATCCAATTTTTGAAGATCAAAATGGTACTCATATTATGAGTCCAAATGATATTTGTATTGTTAACGAGTTAGAAGAATTAGTTGATGCAGGTATTGATTCATTCAAAATTGATGGTGTCTTAAAATCTTCAGAGTATATCATTGAAGTTACAAAACTATATAGACAAGCTATAGACCTATGTGTAGAAGACCGCGGGGCCTACGAAGAAATCAAAGACGAACTTTTCGACAAAATCGAAGCAATCCAACCTATTAACAGACCACTGGATACAGGATTTTTCTTTAAAGAAACAGTGTATTAATAGAGTTTAGATTAATGATGGAAAAGCAGGAAAGCCAGGGAATTCTAGAAATCAGTAAAAACAGTATCCTAGAACCTTGTACCTTCCCTGTATTAAAGAGGAGGACTAATAATGGCAATTGGACAATTAGATAAAATAGTTGATGGCAAACGTGTAATCGTGAAGAAACCTGAGCTATTAGCACCGGCTGGTAATTTAGAAAAATTAAAAATTGCAGTAAGATATGGCGCAGATGCTGTATTTATTGGTGGTAGAGAGTTCGGTTTACGTTCGAATGCAGATAACTTCTCTATTGAAGAAATGGCTGAAGGAGTAGAATTTGCAAACAAATTTAATGCGAAAATTTATGTAACAACAAATATATTTGCTCATAACGAAAACATGGACGGATTAGTTGAGTATTTACAAGGAATTGAAGCTGCTGGAGTTACGGGTATTATTGTAGCTGACCCATATATTATTGAAACATGTAAAGAAGCTGCACCTAAATTAGAAGTACATTTAAGTACACAACAATCTTTATCAAATTATCGTGCTGCTCAGTACTGGAAAGAAGAAGGATTACATCGATTAGTATTAGCACGTGAGACGAGCTATGAAGAAATAAAAGAAATTAAAGAAAAAGTAGACGTTGAAATTGAAACATTTATTCATGGAGCAATGTGTATTGCTTATTCTGGCCGTTGTACTTTGAGTAATCATATGACTGCACGTGATTCGAATCGTGGTGGATGCTGTCAATCATGTCGTTGGGATTATGATTTAGTCCAAACTGAGTCACAAAATCCGGATGCATCAGAAAATGCTTTATTTGCTGAAGAAGATGCACCATTTGCAATGAGCCCGAAAGATTTAAATTTATTACGTTCAATTCCTAAATTTATTGAAATGGGTGTAGATAGTTTAAAAATTGAAGGCCGTATGAAATCAATTCATTACGTAGCAACAGTTGTATCCGTTTATCGTAAAATAATTGATGCATATTGTGCTGACCCAGAAAACTTTGAATTTAAAGAAGAATGGGTTGAAGAACTAGATAAATGTGCTAATCGTGACACTGCTTCTTCATTCTTTGAAGGATTCCCAGGAATGAAAGAGCAAATGTATGGAAATCATAGCAAAAAAACTACGTATGATTTTGCAGGTCTTGTATTAGACTATGATGATGAAACTGGTATCGCAACAATCCAACAACGTAACTACTTCAAGCCAGGTGATCAAATTGAATTCTTTGGACCTGAAATTGAAAACTTCAAACAAACAGTTGGTGTAATTGTCAATGAAGATGAAACAGAAGTAGACGCTGCAAGACATCCATTAGAAATTGTAAAAATTAAAGTGGATCAAAAAGTTTATCCTTACAACATGATGAGAAAAAAGTTAGTTTGATAAGAAAGAGGGATTGAAGTATGGGGAATAAGCCCATTGTAATTGGAATTGCTGGAGGGACTGGCTCTGGTAAAACTTCTGTAACAAAAGCAATTTATGATCAATTTAAAGGTCATTCAATTTTAATGATTCAGCAAGATTCTTATTATAGAGATCAAACGCATTTACCAATGGAAGAAAGATTGAAAACAAATTATGACCATCCATTAGCATTTGATAATGATTTGTTTATTGAGCATATAAAAGATTTATTGCAATACAAAGCAATTGAAAAACCTGTATATGACTATACAATTCATACAAGATCTTCAGAAACAATCCCTGTAGAACCAAAAGAAGTTATAATTTTAGAAGGTATTCTAGTACTAGAAGACGAGCGTTTACGTGACTTAATGGATATAAAGATATTTGTAGATACGGATGCTGACTTACGAATACTTCGTCGAATACAACGAGATATAAAAGAACGTGGAAGAACAGTTGATTCTGTGGTAGATCAATATGTAAATGTTGTACGCCCTATGCATAATCAATTCTGTGAACCATCTAAGAAATTCGCAGATATTATCATACCAGAAGGCGGTCAGAACTTTGTGGCTATTGATTTAATGGCTACAAAAATTCAGACTATACTTGAAAGAGTAAGTGTATTATAATACGTTCATATGAGAGAATAATTCCTAAATATAATTTTGGAAAGATGGAGAAGCACTAACTTCTTCATCTTTCTATATAAAAGAATGCGTTTTCATAAGTTGAATGTTTCATAAATTATTCTCATACACTGTTTGTACAACTACATTGTATAAACATATATTTAGAAGTTCTACATAAAAGAAACGGTGGATACTAAAAGGAGTGTACAAAATGGCTAACGAAAAAAAATTCCCTATGACTTTAGCTGGGAAACAAAAATTAGAACAAGAATTAGAAAACTTAAAAACAGTAAAGCGTGCTGAAGTAGTAGAGCGTATTAAAATTGCTCGTAGCTTTGGTGACCTTTCAGAGAACTCTGAATACGATGCTGCAAAAGATGAACAAGCATTTGTTGAAGGTCGTATTACAACTTTAGAAAATATGATCCGTAATGCTGAAATTATTACTGAAAATAATGATGCATCAGATACAGTAACTTTAGGTAAATCTGTAACTTTCTTAGAATTGCCAGCTGGTGACGAAGAAACTTACACAATTGTAGGTAGTGCTGAGGCTGATCCATTTGAAGGTAAAATTTCAAATGATTCTCCAATCGCAAAAAGCTTATTAGGCAAAACTGTTGGTGAAGAAGTGACAGTTAATACTCCAGGTGGAGATATGCAAGTAAGAATTCTTGCTGTTAAATAATTTGATTTGTTTAACAATTTAATTGTTTGAAAAAAGAACACCCCGTCTACACTGTAGATGAGGTGTTTTTTATATGCATAGACGGATAAAAGCCATATTAATTATAATTTCGTTACTTTTTTCTTTAATCGTATACAGATGTTTAGATATTAGTGTACTACATCAAAAGAATTTTGGCCCACAAAAGGTAAATCTAATCGAACGAAGTGTTGCTCAAAGAACATTTCAGTTTCGGATTGATAATGGACGTGGAAAAATACTTGACCGAAATGGAAAATTATTAAGTGCAGCTTACACTCCAAAAGTTATTTTATTTCCATTTTTAAAAACAATCGATTGGCCGATTGATAAATTATCGTCGATTACAGGAGTACCGGTTGCAGCTATTAAAAATCAGTTTAACGGTAAAAAAGAACCTTTTACATTAGAAGGAATGACAAAAACATTATCATCGGAACAAATTGATGAAATAAATAATTTACATGTTTCTGGACTTATTTCCATGTTGTCTCAAGACAAAGACGATAAACAATTGGCAGAACACCTAATTGGAATAGCTAGAGAAAATAAAGAACAATATGAAAAACAGTATGAAAGTGATCGAGATTATAAACCTAAAGAATTTGGGGTAATTGGCTTAGAGGCTCAGTTTGAAGATTTCTTAAAATCTGATGGCACATCTAATTTAATGCTTCACGTAGATAATTTAGGTAAACCGATGTTTGGAAATGAAGTAAAATATGCGAAACCTAGTAATCCATTTTATCCAGTTTCCCTTTCAACTACATTAGATAAAGATTTACAACAAATATTAGAACAGGCTGTTGATCAAGCTAAACTTCAAAAAGGTGCAGCAGTGTTAATTGACGTAAAGACTAACAATTTATTAGCAATGGTTAGCCGACCAAATATGAATTTCCAAAAACTATTTTCTTCGAATGATAATACGGCGACTAATTATGCACTATTAGCTAGTACACCAGGTTCTGTCTTTAAAACAGTTGTAGCGGCTGCCGCAATAGATCAAGGAATTGTGAAAGAAAATCAAGTGTATAATTGTAATAATAATCTAGTTGGTAAATACGAAGATGAAGAGAAAAAGCGTAAAGGAAATTTAACTTTTCAACAAAGTTTCTATGAAAGTTGTAATTACACATTTGGTCAATTAGGTAAACAATTAACTTTAAAAAATAAAGATATGTTTCAAACATATGCCAAAAAGCTAGGTTTAGATGGTCCAGTAGGATGGACAGGATCTGTCTATCATGAGTCTAGTTTTAGTCAATTTCAAAACGAAGGGAAACCAACTTATTTTGTAGGAAACTATTTAAGTGATAAGCTCTTAAATACTTCCATTGGGCAACAGGATGTAAAAGTATCCCCTTTAGCCGTAGCTAATATGATGGCTACAATTGCAAGAGGTGGTAGCCCAAAACAAGTAAAAGTAGTCGATTCTGTATTATATAAAAATGGTACAGAAATGTTTAAATTTCCAGAACAGACATTAGTAGATGATTATTTAGCTCCGGATTCAATGCAACAATTAAGAGAGTTACTTCGTGGTGTCGTTACGGATGCGAAAGGAACAGGAAATCGATATACTAGTTTACCTTACACTTTAGCAGGGAAAAGTGGTACAGCTGAAACAAAAGTAGTTGATGGTAAAATAGTCGAACAAAACAAATGGTTTGCAGGGTATTTTCCATATGATCAGCCAAGATATGCATTCGCTGTAGTTAGTTTAAATGTTTCAAACGAAGTTACATCTACTTCTGACACAGTTACAAGTTTAATAAAATCTATCTATAACTTTGATAAAAACCACACAAAATAGCTTTTTTAATTAATTAACTCTATGTTAAAATAGGGAAAAATTAGTTGTTTTTGGAGGATTTTGTCAATGTCTTCGATTGAACCAAACAAAAGGGTCCAAAAATTAAGACGAGTACGAAGTGGGAATTATTTTTACAGAATATTACTTATTCCACTTCTTTTTGGAATCATCTATTTAGGGATAAAAATAGCTTTACCGATTGTTAACCAACAAAAGATAGAGCCTAATACGGCAAAAGCTAAGATTACTACGATTGCTCAAGAACCAAAGCAAATGACTGATATACCGAATCCATATCAAGCGAAATATCGTGAAAAAGTAAATGAGATCATTAAAGATTCAATAAACGATGAAAATATTATAGAATCGACTGTAAAAGAATGGACACCTAACAAAACAAGACAAATTGAACCTCATACAGTTCACTATAGTCATAAGTCTCAGGATTTTTATGAAATGGAAGAAGCAGTATCAAATGCGATTTCATTAACAAAAGAAGATTATTCAGTTTGGCATATTGAACAAGGATTCGATCAACAAAGTATAAAAGTATACGTTGCCACAAACGACTTAAGCTATAAATATGTCGTATACTTACACTGGGTTGTAAAAGAAGGCTGGCTACCTATTTTGGTACAAGAAGTAAATGAGTTAAAGTATTAAACGAGGGAATGAAGTTTTTAGGCCCTACAGGAGAAATGGTAAGCTTACGCCACATAGTAAGCTAGCTCCGGTAAAGTAAAAGAATGTCCTTCTTTTTAAGAATTAAAGTGTTTTTTGTTGTACGTATTCTTAAAGATGAATGATATGTCGCTATATGGTAAAATAATTAAAGTTTGAAAGAGAAAGTAGGTAATTAAAAGAATGAAAATAGCTATTATTGGAGCAATGGAAGAAGAAGTACATGTATTACGCGATAAATTAGACAATGTAAGAAAAGAAGAAGTTGCGGGTTCAGAATATAACATAGGTACATACGAAGGAAAAGAAGTAATTTTATTAAAGTCTGGCATTGGTAAAGTTAATGCAGCAATGGCAACAGCAATTCTTTTAGAAAAATACCAGCCAGATGTTGTTATTAACACAGGATCTGCAGGTGGACTCCATACGGATTTAAATGTTGGGGACGTTGTTATCTCAACTGAGGTGCGTCATCATGACGTAGACGTTACCGCATTCAATTATGAATATGGACAAGTTCCAGGTATGCCAGCTGCATTCCCTTCTGATGATAAATTAAAGTCTATCGCTAAAAAATGCGCTGAAAAAATTAATGGTATCCAAGTTGTTGAAGGATTAATCGTAACTGGTGATTCATTTATGAACGATCCAGTAAGAGTTGACTTTGTAAAAGAGAAATTTGGTGATCTGTATGCTGTAGAGATGGAAGCAGCTGCAATCGCACAAGTTTGTTATGCTTTTAAAGTACCATTTGTTGTAACAAGAGCATTGTCTGATATTGCAGGGAAAGAATCAAATATTTCATTTGATCAATTCATTCATACTGCTGCTGTTAATTCTACATTAATGGTTGAGGAAATGATTAAAGCGTTATAAATTGTTTAAAGAAAGATGTCTTATAGTCATCTTTCTTTTTTTATTAAAATACAATTGAGTGAGTACTCACTTTTTGTTGACTGGCAATAAAAAGTGGATTAAGATAAAGATATAAAGTGAGTACTCACTCATTATGGTGTACTTTAAAAGAAATAGACTTGAACGGAGGAATAAGATGAGCAATGTTGTTCAAATCCAAAATGTTGACCGTTTATTTGGAAAAAGAGCTGTGCTAAAAAATATTTCAATGAGCATTCAAGAAAGAGAGATATTTGGGATTTTAGGTCCATCAGGTTCTGGTAAAACAACTTTAATAAAATTAATTGCTGGGATCGATAAAAGTTCAAATGGCGAAGTATTAGTTTACAATAATGAAATGCCTAATTTCACAGTCCTTCCTTCAATAGGCTATATGGGACAATCTGACGCTTTATATAGCGATTTAACGGGTGCTGATAATTTAAGTTTCTTTGGTGCCCTATATAATCTAAAAGGTAAAGAACTTAAATCAAGAATTCAAGAAGTAGCCCAAATCGTTGGGTTAGAGGACTCATTAAACAAGCAAGTTAATCAATATTCTGGTGGAATGAAAAAACGACTTTCTCTTGCAATTTCAATCCTTCATAAACCTACATTATTAATCCTTGATGAACCGACAGTTGGAATTGATCCAGTTCTAAGAAAGCAAATTTGGAATCAATTTTTTGAGATGAAAAAACAAGGTACTACAATAATTATTACAACTCATATCATGGAAGAAGCTGAAAAATGTGAACGAATCGGATTAATTAGAGAAGGTGAATTAATCGCTTTAGATACTACTGAAAATTTAATCTCGCAATCAAAAACAGGCAAAATCGAAGACCTATATTTTAATACTGAGGTGAGCTCATGAGAGTCTTTGCTATTTCTAAACGTATAATAAAACAATTTTTAAAAGATAGAAGATCCCTTGCAATGATTTTTGTTGCTCCTATCGTATTATTGTTTTTATTTTCTTATATCTTAAAACAAGATGACACAAAACCAACTTTAGCACTAGTAGATGCGCCTCCAGCATTTGAGCAAATTGTAAAAGATTATGCGAAAGTAAAAAATGTAAATCCTTCAGACATTGAAGATAAATTGAAAAATATGGATCTTGACGGAGCTGTTTTGTTCAAATCAGGAGAAATAGTTGTACAGTTTGAAGGGACAGATAAAGCAAGATCAACTGCAGTAATGGATGCAATTCAATCGGCAGTTAAGGAAAATACCCCTTCTAATCTTAAAATAGTAATGGACCCAATTTATGGTAGCAAAAATATGGAATCATTTGATTCAATTGGACCAATTTTTATTGGATTTTTCTCGTTCTTATTTGTTTTTATCTTATCAGGTATTTCATTTGTAAGGGAAAGATTAACAACAACACTTGAAAGATTACTCGTTACACCAGTCAAAAGATGGGAAATTGTTGTTGGTTATATTTTAGGCTTTGGATTTTTTGCTTTAATCCAATCAATCATCATAACAGTCTTTTCAATCAGTGTATTAGATATGTATAATGTAGGAAGTGCATGGGAAGTCTGTGTAGTTAATATTCTATTATCTTTAACTGCTCTTACACTTGGTATGCTGTTATCGGCATATGCAAATAATGAATTTCAGGTTGTACAATTTATTCCAGTTATTGCTGTTCCGCAAATACTTTTTTCAGGTATTTTCTCAACGGCATTTTTACCCAATTGGTTCAAATTTATCGGGGGTATTTTACCACTGACATATGGAGCAGAAGCTCTTAGAGGAATTATGATAAAAGGGCAGTCACTTTCTGATGTTGTATATCAATTATTAATCCTACTTGGATTTTCAATATTATTTATTTCTTTAAATATAGTTGCATTAAAGAAACAGCGTTCAATTTAAGGAGTGTTACCAATTAAATTAGAAGAGTTTTTTCCAGAAGAAAAATTACAAGAAATGAATGAAAAAGAAATAAAAATCCTTGAAGCTGCTATTGAAATTTTTGCAGAAAAAGGATTCGTTAGTACATCTACCAATGAAATTGCCAAAAAAGCAAATGTTGCTGAAGGTACTATTTTTCGTTACTTTAAAACAAAAAAGGATTTATTAAAAAGTATTATTAAACCGACATTAGTAAAAACAATTGCTCCTTTTGAAATGGATCGTTTTTCTAAAGCAGTATTTCATTTAGAGTACGAAACATTTGAAGATTTTCTTAATGCGCTTATTAAAAATCGTATGGAATTTGCAAAGAAAAATAAGGCAGTTGTAAAAATAATCATACAAG
Source organism: Gottfriedia luciferensis (assembly GCF_001712755.1). GTDB lineage: Bacteria > Bacillota > Bacilli > Bacillales > Bacillaceae_G > Gottfriedia > Gottfriedia luciferensis_B. The sequence continues at coordinate 158,517 of NZ_MDKC01000035.1, read as the reverse complement.
AAATGCCATTCCAAGACGATATGCAAGAAGAGCTAAAAAGACTCTTTAAAGATAAAATGTACCCTAAAGTAGCCACTGTATTACAATCGTTTATCGATAAAGGGCAAATAAAAGAACTACCGATACCGACAGTACTAAGACTAATTATCTCAACAGTAGTTGGTCTAGTTATCTCTTCAATTGTCCTAGAAAATACACCTTTTTGGAACGAAGAACAGGAAACTGAACGTACGATTGAGTTTATTAAGAATGGTCTAAAATAACTTAAGAATATGTGATAGTATACACATTTGAAAGAGAAAGGGATTTAAAATAATTCCTTTCTTCTTTGTGTTGAAATAGATACTGGTAATATTTTAGCAATATAGTTTTAGTGATAAAGCATAACGCAAAAATCAACAAGACAATAATTAACTCCTTGACAAATTGTACTTACTAATCTCTACATATACTGCCTTTAATTACCTTCACTTTTTTTGTATAAAGTATGTTAAAGTTATTAAGTCAACAAGAAGGGAAGGTGTAGTATTCGTGAATTTAAAAAAGCTACAGGCGAAAATTAACGATTTTAAAACATTTGGAGCAATAACAACAGCATTGGCTACTTTTTTCTATATCGGGACTCTCCTTCCAAAGGACGGATTAACCCAACATAAAATATTAATAGTCGAAAGTATCGTTTTTACAATGCTGATTTTTGCATTAGGTTTCTTTCTGACATCCAATTATTTTAAACGCAAAATGCAAAAAGAAGAGCAAGCATAAAACCACTAAAAATGAATTCACTCCAATTGTTAGATCTGACTAACAATTGGAGGTCATATTCATCTTTAGTGGTTTATTTTTTATCTTTTTTCTTTTCTTTTTCAGCTCTTAAAAACTCGTGGTACATTTTCATTAATGCACGTTTTTCAATTCTCGAAACATAACTTCTTGAGATACCTAATTTCTTTGCGATTTCACGTTGAGTTAGTTCCTTATCCATATCAATACCAAAGCGCTGAATAATTACATCTTTTTCACGGTCGTCTAGAATCTTAATATATTGCTTGATTTTTTCTAGTTCCATATTTAGTTGAATTTGATCAACTACATCTTCTGTCTCAGTTTTTAATATGTCTAAAAGTGAAATTTCATTGCCTTCTTTATCCTGACCTATTGGATCATGAAGGGAGACATCTTTTTTTGTTTTCTTTAAAGCACGTAAATGCATAAGTATTTCGTTTTCAATACATCTAGCAGCATATGTGGCTAATTTAGTTCCTTTACCTTGAACAAAGCTCTCAATTGCCTTTATTAAACCTATTGTGCCAATCGAAATTAAATCTTCCGCATCTTCACCGGTATTTTCAAATTTTTTGACGATGTGAGCAACGAGCCTTAAATTATGTTCAATTAATAAATTCCGTGCTTCTCCATCTCCATTTGCCATACGATTTAAATAGAGCGTTTCTTCAGCTTGTGAAAGAGGTTGAGGGAAGGCATTATTTTTAACATAGGAAACAAACACAAACACTTCTTTTAAGAAAAGACTTAAGGCGGTAAATAGACCAGGCATATAATCACTCCTAAGGAAGGTAAGGTTAGTTGTTATTTATATATTTATGTAATGTACAAATTCTGTGTGTCTGTACCATAAAAAAAATGTAAGCAGTATAAAAAAAATGTTGAAAATAGTAAGCGCTACCATTCCAATAACGATGTATCTTTTTTAAAATCGTTACATATTCTAGAAAAAAAATGCATTGACAGTCTATTTAAAAGTGCTTTATAATCCTCATTAATAACTTTTTTAATGAATCTTTTGACAATTAAATATATTTGCGTTGATAAGGGCACAGTAGGCATAACTTCCCTGTTTAAGAGAGCTGACGGAAGCTGCGAGTCAGTACATAAGGTATGCTGAATTACATTCTTGGAGCAATTTCTATTTCATTTAATGAAAATAGAAACGGTCATTTTGATCGTTAACAAAATGAAGGTGGTGAACAGAGTTTTTGTTCACAACTAGGGTGGTACCGCGATTAAATAATTCGTCCCTACTGTTTATTCAGTAGGGACTTTTTGTTTTCATTTTTTACATACTTACTTCTTGATAAAAGAAGTGGTATTGGAATAGACATTTAAAATTTGAGGAGGAAAAAGAAATGAGTACAAATAATGAGTTAGTGCAATTACGTGATAAGGTTGATGAGATTAATTTAAAAATCGTTGAATTATTAAACGAGCGTGGAAAAGTTGTTCAAGAAATTGGTCAGCAAAAGATTAAACATGGTATTAAGCGTTTCGATCCAGTTCGTGAGCGTGAAGTATTAGATATGATTGCAAATGTAAATGAAGGTCCATTTGAAACTTCTACTTTACAACATATTTTCAAGACGATCTTCCAGGCAAGCTTAGAGTTACAAGAGGATGATCACAGAAAAGCTCTTTTAGTTTCAAGAAAGAAAAAGCCTGACAATACAATTGTAAAAGTGAAAAATGATATTGTCCTTGGTGATGGTTCTCAATCATTTATTATGGGTCCATGTGCAGTTGAAAGCTATGAACAAGTACGTGCAGTGGCACAAGCTATGAAACAACAAGGTTTAACAATGATGCGAGGCGGTGCATTTAAACCTAGAACTTCTCCATACGATTTCCAAGGACTTGGATACGAAGGGCTACAAATTTTAAGAGAAGTAGCAAATGAATTTGATTTAGCAGTAATAAGTGAAATTCTAAATCCAAATGATGTTGAAAGATCTTTAGAATACGTTGATGTAATTCAAATTGGTGCACGTAATATGCAAAACTTTGATTTACTGAGAACAGTTGGTCAAGTAAATAAACCAGTATTATTAAAACGTGGACTGTCAGCAACAATTGAAGAATTTATTAATGCAGCAGAATACATTATTTCACAAGGAAATGACCAAATTATTCTTTGTGAAAGAGGAATTCGTACTTACGAGAAAGCTACAAGAAATACATTAGATATCTCAGCAGTACCTATTCTAAAGAAAGAAACACATTTACCTGTTGTAGTAGATGTTACACATTCTACAGGTCGTAAAGACTTACTATTACCGACAGCAAAAGCAGCATTAGCAATTGGAGCAGATGCAATAATGGCTGAAGTACATCCAGATCCAGCAGTTGCGTTATCAGATTCAGCTCAACAAATGAATATCCCACAATTTGAAGAATTTATGTTTGAGTTAAAAGACTTCCGTGCAAAACTACAATCATAAATAATATTACTTAATGAAGGATAGGCGGTGAATGCCTTGAAAAAGAACGTCCTTTTAATTGGCACAGGATTAATCGGAGGCTCAATTGCCTTGGCAATAAAAAAAGTTCATGATGTAAATATAATTGGATATGATATAAACGAAAAACAACTTGAAATTGGTAAGAGAATTCAAGTTTTAGATGAAATCTCGGTACAGCTTAAAGACTGTGCCGAGAAGGCTCATCTAATCATTTTTTCTTGTCCTGTAGAGGAGTCAATAAAATATATACATATGTTAAGTGAATATGAACTCAAAGATGATGTCATATTAACTGATGTAGGTAGTACGAAAAGTGAAATTATGAGGCATTCAAAGACTCTTACAGATAAAGGTTATTGCTTTATTGGAGGTCATCCAATGGCAGGCTCCCATAAAACTGGCATCGAGAGTGCAAAAGTTCATTTATTTGAAAATGCATATTTTACTTTGACACCAAGTGAAAATACTAAAAATGATCAAATTGATGAATTAAAAGAATGGCTTAAAGGAACAGGTTCACATTTTGTTGTAATTGATGAAGAAACACATGATCAAATCACCGGAGTGGTAAGCCATTTTCCACACCTCATTGCATCTAATCTTGTAAAGCAAGTTAAAACTTACTCGAAGGACGAGCCTTTAGTAACAGCTTTAGCTGCCGGAGGGTTTAGGGATATTACTAGGATTGCATCAAGCAGCCCAAAAATGTGGACAGATATTGTGATTCAAAATAAGGATACATTGCTTTCATTAATTTCGAATTGGATTGATGATATGAAACAAATGTATCAGCTTGTTGAAAGCCAGGATAAAGAAGATATCTTTCATTATTTCAAGGAATCAAAAGATTTTAGAGACAACATGCCAGCAAAAGCAAATGGCGCCATCCCAAGTTATTTTGATTTGTATGTAGACGTTTTAGATCGAGTCGGTGAGCTTGCTAACATCACGACCATCTTATCGATTCATCAAGTAAGCATTACGAATCTAAGGATCATAGAATCACGTGAAGGGTTACCAGGTGTACTAAGAATAAGTCTTCAAACAGAAAATGACAGAGAGAAAGCTGAAAAATTCCTAAATGTTAATGGTTATGAAACGTACATTGTTTCATAAAAAATTTTAGACTTATTTAAACAAAAAAGCACTTTTTGAGGGTGCTTTTTTTGTTTAAAGAGCGACAACGAGATCAAGTAATTAACTAGTCTGCCAAAGTCTCTCTGACATTTCAAATAAAAATGAATAGTCAGTCTCTTTTATGTACCAATTTTCTGAACTTTATATTATAATTTAGTAGGTTAGGTTTTTAAATCGTTAAACATGGAGGGATATCAATGTCTCAGTTTGAAAAATCATTAGAAAAATATGCTGAACTTGCGGTAAAAAGTGGTGTTAATATCGTATCAGGACAAACATTACAAATAAATGCGCCAATCGGAGCTGCAGAATTCGTTCGTAAAGTTGTAAGATTCGCTTATGAAGCTGGAGCAAAAAATGTAAACATTGATTGGAATGATGATGTAATTACTCGTACTAAATATGAACTAGCTCCTGAAGAAGTTTTTGGAGAATTCCCAGGCTGGAAAGTAACAGCTATGGAAGAATTAGCTGAAAATGGTGGTGCTGTTTTATCAGTAATTTCACCAAATCCAGAATTATTAAAAGGGATCGATCCAAAACGTATTGCAACTTTTAATAAAACAGCTAGCAAAGCACTACATAATTATCGTGAATACATGATGGCTGATAGAATTCGATGGTCAATCGTAGCTATTCCATGTGTTGAATGGGCTGAAAAAGTTTATCCAAATGAACCAATTGATAAAGCGATGGAATTACTTTGGGACTCAGTATTCAAAATTTGCCGAGTAGACAATGAAAATCCAGTTGAAGCTTGGGTTAAACACAACGATTTCTTACAAGAAAAAGTTGTTCAATTAAATGACAAACGTTACAAAACATTACATTACACAGCACCTGGTACTGATTTAAAACTTGATTTAGTAGATAATCATGTATGGAAAGGTGGCGGAGCGAACAGTGAAGATGGAAAATGGTTTAATCCTAATATTCCAACTGAAGAAGTATTCTCTATGCCACATAGCCATGGCGTAAATGGTACTGTTAAAGCAACTTTACCATTAAATTACGGTGGAAATCTAATTGAGAACTTCTCTTTAACATTTAAAGATGGTAAAGTTGTCGATTTTACAGCTGAAAAAGGCTATGATACTTTACAACACTTATTAGATACTGATGAAGGTGCTCGCCGTCTAGGTGAAGTAGCATTAGTACCACATGATTCACCAATTTCAAATACAGGTTTAATTTTCTTCAACACATTATATGATGAAAATGCTTCTTGCCACTTAGCTTTAGGTAAAGCATATCCAAACAATATGAAGGATGGAGAAAAATTACCTTCAGAAGAGCAAGAAAAATTAGGAATCAACCAAAGTTTAACTCACGTTGATTTCATGATCGGATCAGCGGAATTAAATATCGATGGTATTAAAGAAGATGGTACAGTTGAACCAATCATGAGAAATGGTAACTGGGCATTTTAATAGTAAATAAATTAGAAGGGGTGTCTCGAAAGATCTTTTGAGACACCCCTTTATTTTATACTTTTCTTATATTGTTTGAAATTGATCGTTACTTCTTAAAACTGTTATAAAACCATCTAATATGGTATGGCTAACAGAGAATCCCTTACGTTTATAGAAATCTAGAGCGTCTTCATTACCATTTGAAACATAGATAAAATAATCCTCTACATCTTCAAATTGTTTTAGCCAGTTCATTGACATTTTGAATAGTACAGAGCCTACTCCATATTTTCTATATTCTTCTTTAATGTAAAATTGAGATAAACATCCTACATTCTTTTTATGGACTGAAGAAAGGTCAAAAAAAGTTGCAAATTCGCTTACATATACTTCTTTTGGAGAAATATTTGAATAAACATAACCAACGATTTGATCTCCATCTTTCACGATAACAATATAATTATGTATAGCTTTTTTTACTGAAGGAACCATACGTGTATCAAAATTCATACTATCAAATAACTCTGGTTTGATCTTCGCTTTTGACTTCTGAAATGTCATTAATTCATTACATAAATCTCTACATAATCCAATTTGATCCTCGTCAATTACTTCATAAGTTAAATTCATCTTGTCACCCCGCATTAAAAATTGTTTTTAGCTATAAATAAATTTCGTATGATTTAATTTTAATATAAAAATTCATGAAAACAAATGAAATCAGTAGTTGATCTACTTTTGGTATATAATGGAAGTATCATCTAGAATCAATTTCATCATTCTACACATAAAACAAATGGAGGATGAGAAAATGGAAGATCTTAAGTATGAGTTTTATATTGGGGCTAAACCTGAAGAGGTGTGGAACATATTTGTTTCGCCAGAAGGAACTAAAGCTATCTTTTTTGGTTGTATTTTAAAATCAACATTTGAAGTCGGAGCACAGTATGAATATATTGGACCAGGAGAAGCGGGAGAACATACAGTGCATGTTTATGGGAAAATTCTAGCATTTGAACCTCATAAAATGATGAGTTATACAGAACATGCAGGTCCAGTTTACCGTGAAAATCATGCTGAATTAGAAACTAAAATTACACTTACACTTGAAGAGATGGGTGAATGTACAAAATTAACACTAGTTAACGACCAATGGCCAGAAAATCACCCTTCATATGAAAATACAAAATCAACCTGGCCAATGATTTTAAGTAATGTAAAAACATATGCAGAGACCGGTAAAACATTAGATTTTGGTTGATAAAATTGAAAAAATAAAAAACCTCTGGGAACAGAGGTTTTTTTTAGATCTAATTTCTCGGTTCATCTAAAAATATGAAAACCGATATATGCACTACAAATACTAATAATAGTAGATAAAATGATATAAGATAATGCAGTTTTATACTTTTTTGCAACCAGTAATTGAATTGATTCGTATCCAAAAGTAGAAAAGGTTGTAAACCCACCTAATATTCCTACACCAATAAACAGCCACATTGTAGTAGAAAGCGATTTATCGAGGTATAAATGGTTGATAAAACCTAAAATAAACGATCCAAGTATGTTTATAACGAAAGTTCCAAAAGGAAAATTTGTTTTAACTTTTTTATTAACAAAGTTTCCAAGGGCATAGCGAAAAATTGCTCCGATTCCCCCACCTATTCCAACAATAACAATCATGATGAGGTTTCTCCTTTTACTTTATTGAATTTCTCAGCCGCTTTAAAACCAAGATACGCCAAACTTATTCCGATCACTAAACTTGAGATGATATAGACTAGACTTACTAGCAATTTTTTTGCATCCATCAGAGCTACATTTTCAAGTGAAAAAGTAGAGAATGTAGTAAATGCTCCAGTAAATCCAGTTCCGATTAGTAATGTATATTCAGGTTTTAATTTAACTTTAGCCATCGGCAAAAAGAAACCTAAAAAGAAGCATCCAATTATATTAATTAAAAATGTTTGAATTGGAAATCCATTTGAAAGTGGATGGATTGATAGACCTATTAGGTAACGAAGAATTGCTCCAAAAAATCCTCCAATTAGTATCAATAAATAACTCATTATACACCTCATAAATACATTATAAAAACGCCCCTAGGAGCGTTTTTTTTGTTAGTTTACAATAAAAAAAGCAATAATTGAAACTAAGTTATTTAAAAAATGGGCAAAAATTGTAACTTCGATTTTTTTTGTTTTGATATAGATAATACCAAAAATTAAACCAGCTAAAGAATAAGATAGTAATGCATAGATTGAAAAACCAGCAAGCATATGCAATAAACCAAACCCAAATGAACTTACAATTAAACCAATAATCGGCGAGTTTTTAAAAATTGATCCAATAATTAACTTACGTGTAATCCATTCTTCTTTAATTGGTGCAAGAATAACCGCAGATATAATCATAAGGATTGGATTAGTTCGCAATAAGCCTTCCACTGCTTTTTGGTTATCAGGCGTAGCAATTGAATAATTGAAATGTTGAAAAATAACATCAAGAAGCTGTGAGGAAGCCATAAGAACCACATATGCTCCTAAAACGATAACAACGTCAATTACAGTTATATTTATTCGTCTTAAAGTTAGAAGTCCTTTTTTCTTCGTATAATAATAGAGCCATAATAAGCTGAGGACACCAAAAATGGAATCCGAATAAATTGAAACGGTATTTATAAGATTATCAAATTGTTTTTCAGTAAGGTTTATATCCGCAACACTAACAAAAATCATACCCCATATTGAAGCAATCAGGATTAGTAAGTTCAAACCTACAATAAATATTAAAAAATAGTAGGCAAGTGTTTTTAAGGCGGACTTACGTTCATTCGGAATATTTTCTGGAATGATTGTTTTATAGTTTAATTCATTATCCAAATCGGCTCCTCCAATTTTTTGATCTATGTTCATAAACTTTCTTATTTACATTTATATTAACATATCCTATTTTATCTTAAATTTAAAGCTGAAAGAACTAGAAATAGAATAGATGAGTCTAATTCTTTTAAAATCTTTGTTATTTAATATATGAAAGAATGAGTGCATTATATGATAGCTGAAACAGTATTTGAAATTATAAAATAAAAAACAAGGGATGTTAATATACCTTGTTTTCATGCTGTTAAAAAGGAACTTTGTCAATTAATTTTAGCTCTTATAAATAGTTGTGTGCTATGATTTCCACTACAGGGTGCTCGCTTTCCATGGGGCGAGACCTGAGCCTCCTCGGCTCCGCCTGTGGGGTCTCAGCCTTCCCGCTAATCCCATAGGAGTCGATCACCCTTTCGTTCCAATCAACTTCTTAATAAAAAAGAATAATCTTAAAAACAATAGATTAGTCTATTAAACGAATGAATTTCCCTGTATTAATCTAATTGTAAGTGATAGATAACCCACGACTTACAAATCATTATTAATAGTGACCCTCAAAAAAGATATTTTAATTATAACGATGTTAATTATGTTGAATTTTTGCAAGTTTGTTAAAAAAATATACTATCATTCAATTGTCTTTCAGGTAGATACGATAGAAAATCATCATATATAAAAATAATGCAATTTCATCGTAAATTATTTATTGTTCGTATTTTTTATATTGACTACAATATATTTCAACACACTAAAAACAAGGTATGTTAATATACCTTGTTTCTTCAATACTAATTTACTATTCGGGTTTACAGGAATGAAATGGGAGATAGTAAAATTTTTATCTTCTAAGACTTTAAAAATCTGCCCAAATCAATTCAACTGTTCAACCTGGTCTCTAATCATTTCCATTTTATAGTCCAAAGAATTTACTGTTGCGGAAGCTTCATTCAAGCTTTCTATAATTGCTTTTGGGACCTTTTTATTGTATTTATAAAAAATCTTGTGTTCGAGGCTTGCCCAGAAATCCATGGCAACTGTTCTAATTTGGATTTCTACTTTTACTCTCTTCGTTTCAGAAGCAAGGAAAATTGGAATTTCAATAATCATATGAAAGCTTTTATAGCCATTTGGTTTTGGGTTTTTTATATAATCTTTTATTTCTATTATATGAATATCGTCTTGTTGTTTTAATAGTTCATAGATCATATAAATATCACTAATAAATGAACAACTAATACGCACTCCAGCTATATCACTCATATAATTTTCCAAATTATATTGAGTTAGTTCTAAACCTTTTCGCTCAAGTTTTTCTATTATACTGTCAGGTTTTTTCAATCGTGATTTTACGTGTTCGATTGGATTATGATTATGAGTTAAAGTAAATTCTTCATTTAAAATTCTAATTTTAGTATTGATTTCATCTAACGCAAATTTATATATTAAAAGTGTGTTAGTCCATTCACCTAAGCTTTGATCTTTCAACATAGGCAACCTCCTAATGTATATTACATCAGTAATTGTATCAGCTTAATGTGAACTCAGTGTGAAATCTTGGTGAACAGTTAGTGACAAGTAGATTAAGGGATTCTAAGTGTTTTAGGTAAAGGGTAGCAATGGTAGGATCATTAGATAAGGATTAAAGAAGTAGAGAGTACAAGTTATATTAGAAGAATAAACAATTTATAGCAACGACAGAAAGATCATTTAGTGTTTTGTTAGTTTTGGAATAATATGTTATAAATTTATATATATAATTTTAGTTAGGAGTACATTGATGAAACAGAGTTTTTATCGTTTGTTTATAGAGTTAACGAATAATCGCTTTACTTCGGGTCTTTTACGTAGGCTTGCTACTTCTAGATTTAGTAGGGTTTTTATTAATCCTTATATTAAAGCGTTTAATTTAAATATGGATGAAAGTAAAGAGACTGTTTTTCCTACTTTACATGCCTTGTTTACTAGAGAATTAAAGCAAAATGCGAGACCGATTCATGCTGGTGAAAGTGAATTAGCTTGTCCGGTAGATGGTGTGTTAGAGTCTAGTGGGAAAATTGAAATGGATATTAAATTTGTCGTTAAGGGAAAGACATATAGCATTATTGAGATGTTAGGTTCAAAGGAAATGGCAGATAAATATGATGAGGGTTATTATATGGTATTGTATTTAAGTCCTAGCCATTATCATCGTATACATAGCCCGATCGAAGGCGAAATTGTATCACAATTCGAATTAGGTGCTAAATCTTATCCCGTGAATAAAGCAGGATTAACGTATGGTAAAGATCCACTTTCAAAAAATTATCGAGTTATTTCAGAAGTATTATGCTCTGAAAACAATAAACATGTTGCGATGATTAAAGTTGGTGCTATGTTTGTTAACACAATCGTAGTAACCAAAAAAGAAAAGCGTTTGAAAAAAGGTGAAGAAGTAGGGTATTTTTCTTTCGGTTCTACCGTTGTTTTACTTTTTGAAGCTAATAGTTTTTCACCAAATTTGCAACTTCAATCTGGCCAAGCAATCAGAGTTGGTCAAAATCTTGGTAAATTACACTAAGTATGCACTTTTTTTCACGAAATGGGAGCCATCGTATAGAAAGATGGTTCTTTTTCTGTTATTGTAAAGAGTGCTTGTATTTTTATTTCACTTGTATTATTTGCATATATTGAAAATAATAAAAATGTTTAAGATGTTTTTTTTATATAGTAATCTAGACCTCTTCGTTTAATTTCTTTTTCAATTAAATAAATGAAGGCAGGATCAAGCTGTAAACCTAGAGCTTTTTTGTAGGACTCAAGTAACAACTCATCATTTAATTTGTACATATTTTTTGCCCGGTTGGGCATTCACCTCCGAGTGAGAAAAGTTTTTTGAATTTCTTCTTAAACTTAATGTATCAAATTTTTAAAAATAGAACAATCGTTCGTTTATCCACAGAAATAAGTGGATAAGTTGTGGGTAATTTGTTTATATATTCTGAAAAGGTAGGTTCTTGGACTAAGGATAATGTGTATAAGATTTATCCACAGTTAGAATGATTGTAGTTATTTGTCGAACGATTTTAAGAATATATTGAGGTGTAATTATGTTTAATAAATTTTTACCGAGTGAAACTGTTAATAATGTTTATGCAATTACGCCTGAGCATTTAAAAGGCTTAGGAATAAAAGGGATTATTACTGATTTAGATAATACGTTAGTAGAGTGGGACCGACCATTAGCTACTCCAGAGCTAACGAAATGGTTCAAAAGCATGGATGATGCAGGTATTAAAATTACAGTTGTATCGAATAACAATGCGGAGCGTGTTGGAAAGTTTTGTGATCCTTTAGGAATTCCTTTCATTCATCGTGCACGTAAGCCACTCGCTACATCATATAAAAAAGCATATAAACAAATGAATTTAAAACCAAATGAAGTCGTGATGATTGGAGATCAATTGCTTACAGACGTATTTGGTGGTAATCGTCAAGGCATTCATACAATTTTAGTTGTTCCGGTTGCAAGTACAGATGGAATTTGGACAAGATTTAATCGAATGGTAGAACGTAGAATTCTTTCATCCTTAAGGAAGCAAGGATTGTTACAATGGGAGGATAAAAAGTGAGTAATACAGAAGTAAGATGTATTGGTTGTGGAGTTGAAATTCAAACAGAGGATAAGGACAAGCTTGGATATGCACCTCCATCTTCATTAGAAAAAGAAGAGATTATTTGCCAACGTTGTTTCCGTTTAAAAAACTATAATGAGATTCAAGATGTAGAGTTGACTGATTCGGACTTTATTCGTATCTTAAATGGGATAGGTTCTAAGGATTGTCTTGTTATTAAAGTAGTTGATGTTTTTGATTTTTCTGGCAGCTGGTTAAATGGAATTAATCGATTCGTTGGAAACAACAAAATATTATTAGTTGGTAATAAGGCAGATTTAATTCCGAAGTCAGTTAAGAAAAATAAGCTTACGCAATGGATGAGCGGAACGGCAAAACGTTGGGGACTTAAACCTGTAGGTGTTCATTTAATTAGTGCAGTAAAAGGCACTGGTATCGACGAATTAGCTGAAAGTATTGAGAAGTACCGTGAAGGTAAGGATGTATACGTAGTAGGTTGTACAAATGTTGGAAAATCAACATTTATCAATACGATGATTAAACGTTATAGTGAAGAAAATAGTAATATCATTACAACATCGCATTTTCCGGGTACAACGCTTGATATGATTCAAATACCACTTGATGATCAGAGTGATCTAATTGATACACCAGGTATAATTAATCACCATCAAATGGCTCATTTCGTTGATAAAAAAGGTTTAAAGATAATTACACCGAAAAAAGAAATTAAGCCTATGGTTTATCAATTAAATGAAGGACAAACATTATTCTTTGGTGGATTAGCTCGTTTTGATTATTTAGAAGGTGGAAGACGTTCTTTTACTTGTCACTTCTCTAACGAATTATCAATTCATCGTACTAAACAAGAAAATGCTGATGATTTATATGAAAGACAAGCTGGGGAATTATTAGTTCCACCATATGGTGAACAAATAGAGGAGCTTCCAAAATTAGTGAAGCATGAATTTATGATAAAGGATGCTAAAACTGATATAGTTTATTCAGGGTTAGGTTGGATTACAGTGAATGAACCAGGTGCTATAATTGTTGCTTATGTACCAAAAGGTGTAGCTGTTACTCTTCGTAATTCTATTATATAAGAATAAATTGGGGGCTAAAGAGAAATGAAAGACCAATATTATGTAATCGGTCAACCGATTGGTCATTCAATGTCACCAACTATGCATAATGAATGGTTTGGCTCTAATCATATTTCGGGTCAGTATTCTGCAAAAGAAGTTGGGATAACAGAATTAAAATCAGTTATGACAGAATTTCGTTCAACTGTTAAAGGATTTAATGTTACAGCACCACTAAAAGTAGAAATTATGCAGTACTTAGATGAAATTGATCCATTAGCAAAAGCAATTGGGGCAGTTAATACTGTCATCAATAAAAATGGAAAACTTTATGGTAAAAATACTGATGGAATCGGTTATTGTAGAGGCTTATCTTATGTTTTGAAAAATCCGATTGAAGATGAAAAGATTTTAATCATCGGTGCAGGCGGTGCTGCTAGAGCAATTCTTTATAGTTTACTGCACTTAGGTGTTAAGCATATTACAGTCACTAACCGTACGTTAGAAAAAGCAGAAGATCTACTAGATGGTAAGCTGATGAATGAAGTTAATATTATGTCTATTTCAGATGCTGAAGAACATTTAGGTCACTTTTCTCTTATCATTCAAACAACTTCTGTTGGAATGAAGCCAAATGAAAATAGTACGCCATTAGCACTAACGAATTTATCACCAGATGCAATTGTATCGGACCTAATTTATAGCCCATTTAAAACAGTATTCTTAAAAGAAGCTGAAGAAAGAAATGCGACTATACAAAACGGATTACCGATGTTTATTTATCAAGGAGCATTAGCATTTCAAGAGTGGACGGGAATTTTTCCAAATACGATTGATGCATACTCATTATTAGAAAGAAAACTTGGAGGAACAAAATGTTAACAGGTAAACAAAAAAGATTTTTACGTTCGAAAGCTCATCACTTAAACCCTATTTTTCAAGTAGGTAAAGGTGGAGTTAATGAAAATATGGTTAAGCAAATTTCAGAAGCGCTTGAAGTAAGAGAACTTTTAAAAGTAAGTATACTTCAAAATTGTGATGATGATCGTTATGATGTAGCAGATCAGCTAGCTGAAGGTGCAAACGCTGAACTAGTACAAGTAATTGGACATACAATTGTTTTATATAAAGAGTCTGAAGAAAATAAAACAATCGTACTACCTTAATATGGAAAATACCGTTAATTAGAGGAGAAGCGGATTAATGGATAAACAAAAAGCACTTTCACTTGTAAAAGAAAAACTAACGAACGGGCGTTTTACACATACTATTGGTGTGATGGAAACTGCAGTTAGACTAGCCGAAAAGTACGGTGCGGATGTAAAAAAAGCAGAACTAGCTGCAATTTTCCATGATGTCGCAAAGTGCATGCCGATTAAGGACTTAAAATCAATTATGGAAGAAAATAAACTTTCATTAAAGCTTTTAAAGTACAATAAAGAATTATGGCATGCTCCTGTTGGTGCATATCTTACTGAACATGAATATGGAATTGATGATCAAGAGATTTTACAAGCAATCACATATCATACAAGTGGTCATAAAGAGATGAATTTATTAGATAAAGTAATATATGTAGCAGATTATATTGAACCTAACCGTAGTTTTCCAGGTGTAGAGGAAGCTCGTGAATTAGCGGATCAAGATTTAGATCGAGCTTTATTATTTGCATTAAAAAATACAATTACATTTTTGATTGATAAAGAACAAACAGTCTACCCATTAACGGTTAAAACATATAACTCAATATTAAAGCAAGTTAAAAGCCAGGGGGAATAAAAGAATGAATGAAAAAGAATTAATGATGCTAGCTGTAAATGCTGCTGACGATAAAAAAGCCGAGGATTTAGTCGTATTAGATATGAAAGGGATCTCTGCGATTGCAGATTATTTCATTATTTGTCACGGTAATTCAGATAAGCAAGTTCAGGCTATTGCAAGAGAAGTGAAAGATCAAGCTCAACAAAATGGTCTAGATGTTAAACGCTTAGAAGGATTTGACGAAGCTCGTTGGGTTTTAGTAGACATCGGTGACGTTGTTGTTCATATTTTCCATCGTGACGAAAGAAATTATTACAACTTAGAAAAACTTTGGGGAGATGCACCTTCTCTTGATGTTTACGGAGAGCTTCTTTCATGACATACAATCGCTTCGCGTATTTGTATGATCAATTAATGAATGATGTCCCATATGAAAGATGGGTTCAATTTCTAGAAGATGTATTTCAAAAATATGAAATGCTTCAGCCTTCAATTTTAGATATTGGTTGTGGAACAGGTACATTACCCATCTCATTGGCAAAATTGAATTATTCAATTAGCGGGGTTGATTTATCTGAGGAAATGTTAAGTGTCGCAATGGCAAAAGCAGAGCTAGAAAAAGTTAATATCCCTTTTTTTCAACAAAATATGGTGGAATTAGAAGGGTTTAATCAATTAGATTGTGTAACGATTTTCTGTGATTCACTTAATTATTTAGAAACAGAAGATCAAGTAAAACAAACCTTTATTAGAGTAAATGAAAGCTTAAAAGATAATGGTTTATTTTTATTTGATGTCCATTCTCCTTATAAAATTGAAGAAATCTTTGGTGAAGAGACATTCTTTATTGATGATGCAGAGTTAAGCTTAGTCTGGTCTTGTACGCAAGGGGAACATCCATTAAGCGTTGAACATGATTTAGTTTTCTTTATGAAAGAAGAAAATCGTGATTTATATGAACGCTTCGAAGAGTATCACAATCAAAGAACATTTCCAATAAATACGTATACATCATTGTTAAATCAAACTGGATTTGAAGTGAAAGAAATCATAGCAGATTTCGATGAAGCTGTAGATGATACTTCTGAACGAATCTTTTTTATAGCAATGAAAAAATAAAAAACCCTTTTAAGAAAATTCCTTTTCTTAAAGGGTTTTTTTACTTTATTAGTCGTACAAAATTGTATTTTATATTTTTGTTACGAATGGAGTAAAGCGGTATAATCATTTTTAAGTTAATCAAAATTGTTCCTTTACTCGCTCAATTTCCTTATCAAACTTATCATGTGTTTTTTCAAAAATTTCTTCGAATAAATCTCCTACTCGTGCTTCTAATACTTTAATACCTTCACCAGTTATTCCACCTTTTACACATACCTTTTCTTGAAGTGTTTCAAGCGTAAAATGTTTTTGTTCAATTAGTTTTCCAAAACCAATAATCATTTCTTCTGCTAAAATCGTTGCCTGCTCTTTTGATATTGAGGTTTGACAAACAGCCGCATCGATAAATTTTTGCAGCAAGTAACTAAAAAATGCGGGTCCACAGCTTGCGATGTCTGATGAAACTCTTGTGATGTCTTCTGTAATCATGACTGGCTTAGATATGTTTGAAAAAAGTTCGATTATTTGTTCCTTACTTTTGGCCGTACACCTCTTCCCGAAATTGACTAAAGTTACACCACTCAAAGCTTGATTCGTAATACTTGGAATAACTCGTGCAACTTGACATGGTAATATCGCCTCTAATTGTTCAACATTAATCGGACTAGTGATCGAGATAACACAATGCTTTTTAGTGAAATGTTTTTGTAAAGATGATAATAGTGGTTGAATTTCTAAAGGTTTTACACACACTAATACAATTTCTGAAGCCGTAATTACTTCTTTGGCTGTCTCAACAACATTTAAATCAGGATATATATTTTTTAGCTCATAAGCTTTATACATTGAACGGTTTGTAACAGTTAATTCGGAGGGCTTCACGGCATTTGATTTTATAAATCCATTGAGCAAAATGGTGCCCATATTTCCTGTACCTATGATTCCTACGTTCATGAGTACATCCCTTCCTTTGCATACATTCTCTCCTACACTATATGAAGCAAGGTAGAAAATAATGATATAAGTTAAAATGGAGGACTAATAATGAAAAAGTTAATTCATAATAAATTAGTTTGGATTTGCCTCGTAATTGTCGGTATTTTAGTCGTGAATTTTTATCAAACTGAGCGTAAAAATGAAGTAGTTTTTGCAAAGCAATCACTTGAAGAAGAAATAGTAAAAAAGAACGATGAGCAGAAAAAAGAAGTTAGTAAGCCAGTGAATTCGAAAGTATTTATGGTTGATGTAAAAGGTGCAATACAAAAACCAGGTGTAATCCGATGTAACGAAGGAGAACGTGTTTTTGACGTGATTAGATTGGCGGGAGGATTTAAAGAAAAAGCTGATGTTAATAAAGTTAATTTAGCTGAAAAAATAATTGACGAGATGGTCATTTATGTACCGTTTGTTGGTGAAGAAACCGATCAAACTCTAATTACTAAAAAGGAAGAAGAAACTAAACAAAATGATACGATTGATATAAACCATGCATCACAGTCAGAATTGGAAAAAATTCCAGGTGTTGGTCCAGCAAAAGCTAAAAATATTTTAGATTATATTGATATAAACGGACCATTTACTTCAGTAGAACAATTAGAATCTGTAAATGTAATCGGAAAAAAATCCCTTGAAAAAATGACTCAGTATATTGTCATTCGCTAAATTAAATTAATATGAGTATTTATCTGGCTTATATTATTTTTGTACAAATACTAACAATTGTCTTTTTTAACAGTTTTAATTTATTCTTTATATTAATATTACTCATTTTAATGATTTTTTTAGTTGGAAAGAAAAAATGGCTCCTTTTATTGATTTGTATTATTTCGCTAAGTATTACGTCTAGTATATGTTACCTACAAAACAATAATATGAATTCCCCTAAACCAAAGCCCTCAGCAAATGTTCGTGGTGAAATCACTTCTACTCCAATAATAGATGGTAATAAGGTTTCGTTTACATATAAACTCCAAAATCAAGAAATCTTACTAAATAGTTTTGCTAATACAAAAGAACAATTAAAAGTTTTTCAAAAAAGAAAAATAGGTGAAATATGTGAAGTGAAAGGTGAGGTTGAATTGCCTTTAGAAAGCTCGAACCCATACTTATTTAATTATAAGAAGTATTTATTAAATCAAGGGATTCACTGGATTATTACTACTAATCCAGATGAATTAGGGGATTGTAAAAATGGAAAACGAACCATCATTCAATCAATAAATTATAGTCGACATGCCTTAACTAAATATGTAGAGGTTAATTTTAATTCTAATACAGAAGGTTATATTAATGCTCTACTATTTGGGGAACGTTCAAAAATGAATGCAATAACAGAATCTCAATATCAAATAGTTGGAATTGTGCATTTACTTGCGATTAGTGGTTCGCATATTAGTTTATTAAGTCTTGGCATCTATTTTTTATTAATTAGATTTGGTGTAACAAAGGAAAGCAGCTTATTTATAACAATTTTGTGTATTATGTCCTACGGCTTTCTAGCAGGTGCTTCAGCATCAGTTGTCAGGGCAGTTATTATTGGTGTTCTAGTTTGCTTCTACAAGTTAGCAAAAATGAAAGTTGACATTACTTCATTATTATTCACTTCTTGTATAATCATGTTATTTGCAAAACCAAATTATATTGATGATATTGGATTTCAATTTTCCTTTGTAACGAGTTTTGTATTAATTTTAACTTCTGAACAAATTTTAAATTACAAATCTTGGTATGCAAGGGCTCTATTTACATCGAGTATTACCCAATTAGTATCAATCCCTATATTACTTTTTAATTTTCACGAATTATCACCATACAGTATAATAATTAACTTACTTTTCATTCCTTATATTAGTTTTATTATAATGCCACTATGTATTTTTTGTTTTGGTTTAAGTTTTATTAATTTAGAAATTAGCGAAATGTTAACATTACTATTATCATTCTTTATTAACATGTCAGATAAATTATTAAGTATTTGCATGCAATTACCGTTTATTAAGTTGATTTTTATACATCCTTCAAAAGGAATTCTGATTATATATATCGTGCTAATATTTTTAATTTTATACTTTATGGAAACACAGAAAGAGAAGAAATTATTGATGAATTGCCTGATTGGATTTTTTATTCTTATTTTCGGGCATTTGTTATATCCCTTTCTTAATCCTGTTGGCAAGATTATGTTTATAGATGTAGGTCAGGGTGACTGTATACTTATAAAATTACCTTTTAATAAAGGGAATTATGTAATTGATACTGGAGGAAAGTTAACTGGAAAAGAAGAAACATGGATGAAGCGTAAAAAACCATTTTCAACTGGCAATGATTTATTGATCCCGATATTAAAAGGAGAAGGTATTAGTAAAATAGATAAATTAATATTTACACATGGTGATATTGATCATATTGGAGGTGGAAAAGAGGTACTACAGTCATTTAATGTAAAACAATTAATCGTAGGTGACAAGACAAAATTTACTTCAGCAGAAAAAGAAAGAATGAATATAGCCATAAAAAAAGGAGTCGAGATTAAAAAAATAAGCGAAGGTATGAGTTGGAAAATCAGTGCAGATTATTTTGAAGTGATTTCGCCAATTAAAGACTATGAAGGTGAGGAAAACCAAGGGTCAATTGTTTTAAAGGCAGCAATAGGCGGGAAGAGTTGGATGTTTTCTGGTGATTTAGATGAAAATGGAGAAAATCGATTGATCTCTAAATATCCTGATTTAAAGTCAGATGTTTTGAAAATAGGGCATCATGGGAGTAAAACATCTACTTCCGAAAAATTTATTAAAGCAGTTATGCCTAAAATTGGCATTATTTCAGTTGGAGAAAAAAATCGATATGGTCATCCGACAAAAGAAGTAATTGATCGATTAAAAAAGTACAATGTTAAAATCTTACGTACTGATGAATTTGGGGCAATAACTTATGAATTTAAAAGTGGACAAGGTACCATATATACATTTAAAGCATATCGTAAAACAAATAACAGAAACCAAGAAGGAAATTAAAAAGACTGCCGAGGCAGTCCAGTCATTTGATTCTATGTATTATCGCGTAACATACTCCACAATTGTTGCGATGATAAATAGAGTAGCGAAGAAACCAAATGAAACAGCAAAGCCAACGCCAGAATCTGTTGAATCATTACGTTTGCTTTGAACATTTTTTTCAAAAGTATTCACAAATAACCCCTCCTAATTCAATTTTAGTATAAATCAATATAACTAAAAAATCCATAGTATGTTTGTTTAGTTATACCGTTTTAAATGAAGAAACCGGGTCTTTATTTAAAACGTTAATATAAATTAGAGATTAGTATTTACTAATCTCTTCCTTCTCATGTAGGACATGTTATACTATACTAAGAAAATTAGTGTAGAGGTGCAAAACATGATTAATGATTTACATAAAAAATTGAAAAAGAATGTGTCTCCAATGTATTTATTGGTAGGTACTGAAGATTTTTTACTTCAAGAAGCAGAAAACTTAATCGTGAAAGCAGCTTTACAAGGAGAAATTGATGATTTTAACTATCAAACATATGATTTAAAAGAGTCTTATTTAAGTGAAGCTCTTGAGGATGCACAAACACCGTCCTTTTTCGGTGGAAACAAAGTCATCATCATAAAATCATGTTTGTTTTTAACAGCTCAAAAAGAAAAAATTGTACAAGATATAGAACCACTATTTGATTATATTGAAAATCCTGCACCTTTTACTACTGTTGTTTTTGTTGCTCCTTTTGAAAAATTGGATGAGCGGAAAAAAGTAACAAAAGCGATAAAAAAACAAGTAGAGCTAGTTGAATGTCATCCTGTTGAAACGAGTAATTTAGACGGCTGGATTAAAGAGCAGTTTGCTGGGAATGTAACGATAACGAAAGAAGCAATTGATCAATTAAAATTACTCGTTGGAAATAATTTATCAATTCTAAAACTTGAATGTGAGAAGCTACAATTGTTTATCGGGAATGAAGGAGAAGTGGATGCTGATCTAGTAGAGATGATGGTAGCAAAAACCATTGAACAAAACGTTTTTTCTCTTATAGAAAAAACAGCAGTAAGACAGACAACTGAGGCACTTAAAATCCTTCATGAATTATTATTTATAGGTGAAGAACCGATAAAAATAGTTTCATTATTAGCTAGTCAGTTTAGATTATTGTACGGAATAAAACAATTATCTAGTAGTGGATATTCAAATAATCAAATTGCCTCTTCAGTAGGTGTATCACCAGGAAGAGTGTTTTATGGACAAAAGCAAGCGAATAACTTTCAAACAAGTGAATTGAAAGAAGCAATACGATTAATTGCTGAAGTTGATTACAAAATGAAGACTGGTCAAGGAGATAAGGTAATGATCCTTGAAATGTTGATTCTTCAATTAAATAAAAAATAGTAAGAAATCCAGTTCTTGAATGAGTATTATAATTAAATAACAAATCAAACGGCAGTCCGATAGCGTTAAATGGACTGCCATTTTTGTGTTATAAAAAGAATACGAAATTCAGTCTACAACTTTTACAATTTGTTATAATGTAGTAATTGTTAATATTTACCAAGAAGTAGTATTTGGGGGATGGGTGTATGAAGGAAATTCCTAAAGAAATAAACGTTGTATTAGATACATACTTTCATTATTTAGATGTAAAGTTACCCAATTTAATTCATTCTTTTTATCTTTATGGATCGATTACTTTAGGTGCTTTTAAGAATGGATTTAGTGATATCGATTTTATTGCTGTTGTTAAGCGCAAAGTATCAGATGACGATTTAATTATACTGAAAGAAATTCATAAAGATGTACATAGGAAGTTTCCTAATTCAATTTTGGATGGGTGGTATATTCTTAATGAAGATATCGAGTCCTTAAACGAAGAAGGAAATTTATGTATTCGCTTCAATGATGGGAAGTTTCAAGGATTACATAAATTTAAAATCAACTCCATAGATGCTTTTCAATTAAAAAAATACGGAATAGCTGTAAGAGGGCTAAATATTGATCATGTAGATATTTCGGTAAACTGGGATACAATACAAACTAATATGAGAGATAATCTTAATTCATATTGGCTTAGCTGGTTAAAAAACAGTAAGAAGTTCCCTACAGTTAAATACTTAAGTTTATTTGTAAGTTTAAGAAGTATTGAATGGGGAATTTTGGGAGTTTCTCGACTTTATTACACATTTAAAGAAAAAGATATTACATCGAAAGTAGGAGCAGGTGAATATGTTTTAGAGGCGGTACCCAAAAGGTGGCATAAGATTATTAAGGAATCAATGAGATTACGAACCGATAATAAAAAATCATATTACAAATCTATTTTTACAAGAAGAAAAGATGCAATTGACTATATGGAGTTTATGATTAAAGAATGTAATAAACTTATTCGATAAGGTATAACATACTATCGATTACAAAATTTAAAAAAACGTCTAGCTGTAATTTTATTGCACGAAAAAATGGTGTCTCAGATGAGACACCATTTAATTCATTACGCGTTCATAGCGTTAACTTTTTTAGCTAAACGAGACTTTTGACGTGAAGCAGCGTTTTTGTGGATTAGATTGCTGTTAACAGCTTTATCTAATTTTTTAGAAGCAGTTAATAAAGCTTCTTGCGCTTTTTCAGTTTCGTTATTAGTAACTAAAGCTTCAACATTTTTCACTGCAGTACGCATTTCTGATTTTAGAGATGCGTTGTGAGCACGATGAGCTTCAGCTGTTTTTACACGTTTAATAGCTGATTTAATATTTGGCATACCTTTCACCTCCCGAATGCAGTCGAGAAATTTGCCTCGAATACAAATAGAACAAAACTTATTTTATCAAAACAAGTCCCATTTGGCAATAGAATTCATAAAGCTATTTTCGCCTTTTCAAAAGAAAAATAAACAACTCGTTTAGAATTGGTAACATCTAGCTAAACTAGTTAAGAAGAGAATTGTTAAATTTTGATGAGTATTGTGGAGGCTAGATAAATGAGTGAGTTAGATTTAAGTCAATATAGTGTTCGAACAGATTTAGCAGTAGAGGCAAAAGAGATGCTCGAGGAGCGTGAACAATCTAAGGAAGAAATTACCGGCGTAATCGTTAAAGAACGTGAAGAAGATGGTGTAAGTATTTCTCATGTTCATATTAAAGAATCGGCATCTGAAAGAATTGGTAAAAAGCCAGGGAATTATTTAACACTTCAAGTTCAAGGTATTCGTGAACAAGATACTGAACTTCAAGAAAAGGTTGAAAAAGTTTTTGCAAACGAGTTTTCTGCATTCCTAAAAAATTTAGGCATTACTGAAGACCAAACTTGTTTAGTAGTCGGATTAGGAAATTGGAATGTGACGCCTGATGCACTTGGTCCAATGGTTGTTGAAAATTTAGTTGTTACGAAGCATCTTTTTGAATTACAGCCTGAGAGTGTACAAGATGGTTATCGTCCAGTTTGTGCTCTATCCCCTGGTGTAATGGGGATAACTGGTATTGAAACGAGCGATATTATTTCAGGTGTCATTGATAAAGTAAAACCAGATTTTGTCATTGCGATCGATGCACTTGCAGCTAGGTCCATTGAGCGAGTTAATACAACAATCCAAATTACAGATAATGGTATTCATCCGGGTTCTGGAATAGGAAATAAACGTAAAGAGTTAAGCAAAGAAACACTGGGTATTCCAGTAATTGCTATAGGCGTTCCAACTGTTGTTGATGCTGTTGCTATTACAAGTGATACAATTGACTTCATTTTAAAACATTTTGGACGAGAAATAAAAGAGGGAGACAAGCCTGCTAAAGCGTTAATCCCTTCAGGAATGGCATTTGGAGAAAAGAAAAAGTATACCGATGAAGATATGCCTAATGAAAAGGAACGAATGGCATTTATGGGGATTGTAGGAACACTTGAAGAGAATGAAAAACGAAAATTAATTCATGAGGTACTATCACCACTCGGTCATAACTTAATGGTTACACCAAAAGAAGTGGATACATTTATTGAAGATATGGCAAATATTATTGCTGGCGGTATGAACGCAGCTCTGCATTCTAAAATTAATCAAGACAATATTGGCTCATATACTCATTAATATTTAAAGTGAGGAGAAACAAATGAAATATATGGTTCGGTATTTTACGCTAATCATTATTTTTTCGATAACAATCATTACTTGTATGCAAGTTGCGAAAGACGGAATAAGTAAAGTTACTTCGACTGATTACTATCATGTAGACGATGTAGTAAAAATCTCAAAAGAAGATGGGAAAGCTGGTCCAGTACTTTTTGGAAAAGATTACACGAAAGAAGGACTAGCAATTAGAGAAGATCATTTAGAAAGATTAGGGGCATTTAATTATTTTACAGTTGTTGGTAAAGGACTATCCCATTTTGTTACGTATGTAACTGAAAAAGGGGTTAAGATTGTTGAAAAAATTCCTTCTATTATTGATAGCTTTAATTAGACCTTCTAAACTTCATTCGACATATACTGCTAATAGAGATTGAATATTTCCCTATTTTTTTGATATAATCAAAACTATCTATGCTGTCGAGAAATTTAGGAGTGATGAAATGAATAAAGAGTCAAGATCAGAAAGACAAAAGAGAATTAGAAACTTTTCAATCATCGCACACATTGACCATGGAAAATCTACATTAGCAGATAGAATTCTTGAGAAAACAAATGCATTAACTCAGCGTGAGATGAAGTCTCAGCTATTAGACTCAATGGATTTAGAGCGTGAACGTGGAATTACCATTAAATTAAATGCTGTGCAGTTACAATATAAAGCTAAAAATGGAGAAGAATATATTCTTCATTTAATTGATACACCTGGACATGTCGACTTCACTTATGAAGTTTCACGTAGTTTAGCAGCTTGTGAAGGCGCAATTCTTGTAGTTGATGCTGCACAAGGTATCGAAGCACAAACATTGGCGAACGTATATTTAGCTTTAGACAATGATTTAGAAATCTTACCAGTTATTAATAAGATTGACTTACCGAGTGCAGAGCCTGAACGTGTAAGACAAGAAGTTGAAGAAGTAATTGGATTAGATGCATCTGAAGCGGTATTAGCATCTGCTAAAGCAGGAATCGGAATAGAAGAAATTCTAGAGCAAATCGTAGAAAAAGTACCTGCTCCAACAGGCGATCCAGATGCGCCTTTAAAAGCACTTATTTTTGATTCATTATTCGATCCATACCGTGGTGTTGTAGCTTATATTCGTATCGTAGAAGGTACTGTAAAAGTTGGGCAAAAAATTAGAATGATGGCTACAGGTAAAGAATTCGAAGTAGTTGAAGCTGGAGTGTTTACTCCTCGTACAACACAACGAGATGAATTAACTGTAGGTGACGTAGGTTTCTTAACAGCTTCTATTAAAAATGTTGGAGATACTCGCGTTGGTGATACAATTACCCTTGCGGAGAATCCAGCAACTGAGCCACTACCAGGTTATCGTAAATTAAATCCAATGGTATTCTGTGGATTATATCCAATTGATACTTCTAAATATAATGATTTACGTGATGCACTTGAAAAGCTTCAATTAAATGATGCTGCTTTACAATTTGAAGCAGAAACTTCACAAGCTTTAGGATTTGGTTTCCGTTGTGGATTCTTAGGATTATTACACATGGAAATCATTCAAGAGCGTATTGAACGTGAATTCAAAATTGATTTAATTACAACAGCACCAAGTGTTATTTATAATGTTTACACAACAAAAGATGAAATGATTATCGTTGATAACCCTGCTCATATGCCAGACCCTCAATCAATTGATCGAGTAGAAGAGCCTTATGTAAAAGCAAAAATCATGGTTCCAAATGACTTTGTTGGAGCAATCATGGAGCTTTGCCAAAAGAAACGCGGAAACTTTATCGATATGCAATATTTAGATGCGAACCGCGTAACGTTAACTTACGAAATTCCATTATCTGAAATTGTTTATGATTTCTTTGACCAATTAAAATCAAGTACAAAAGGTTATGCATCATTTGATTATGAATTAATTGGCTACAAAGTTTCTAAACTTGTGAAAATGGATATTTTATTAAACGGTGAACAAGTAGATGCTCTATCATTTATCGTTCATAGAGACGCTGCTTATGATCGTGGGAAAATTATCGTTGAAAAATTAAAAGAACTTATTCCAAGACAACAGTTCGAAGTACCAGTTCAAGCGGCAATCGGACAAAAAATCGTTGCTCGTTCAACAATTAAGTCAATGGGTAAAAACGTTTTAGCAAAATGTTACGGTGGGGATATCTCTCGTAAACGTAAGCTATTAGATAAGCAAAAAGAAGGTAAAAAGCGAATGAAAGCTGTTGGATCTGTAGAGGTTCCACAAGAGGCATTCATGGCTGTTTTACGTATGGATGATTAATAATCAATAGGAATTCATCGATTATAGAATTGATGATTATCTAGAGATGCCACCGTAATTTATTTGCGGTGGCATTTATAAATTTTAGATTGATAATTTTTTACTCAAATTGTTATTAATAAAAAGTAAGATGTAAATAATGATAAATAATAGTAAAGCGATTAATTAGACAAATATCATAAGAAAATATACAATCATAAAAGTTAAAATCAACAAAAGTCCCTGAATCTGCACCTTAGATGGTATTGGATCAGGGGCTTTTCACATAGAAAAGAGGAGAAGGTATGGCATCTTCCGTTTATATTCATATACCATTTTGTCAGCAGATTTGTTACTACTGCGATTTTAATAAATTTATGATGGACCGACAGCCGGTTGATCAGTATTTAGAGTATCTAGAGAAAGAAATTGTTGAAAGTTTAAAAAGAAATCCGATTATAGATTTGAAAACAGTTTTTGTAGGTGGAGGAACACCTACAGCATTAACTTTGCCCCAAACTCAAACGTTAGTTGATATGATTAATAAACACATCATTAAAGGGAATAAAGAAATCGAAATGACTTTTGAAAGTAATCCGAATGAAATTTCAAAAGAGAAGCTTCAGATTTTAAAAGATGGTGGTGTGAATCGAATTAGTTTTGGAGCGCAAACATTTGATGAAGGTTTACTGAAAAAGATTGGAAGAACACATTCACCAAATGAAATAGAAGAAGCAATTCAAACTGCCAAAGAAGTTGGAATTGATAATATTAATCTGGATTTAATGTATGCATTACCTGGTCAAACAATGGAACAATTCGTTGATTCTTTAGATAAAGCAATGAAGTTACCGATTCAACATATTTCAGCATATTCATTAATTATTGAACCAAAAACGGTTTTTTACATAGAAATGAATAGGGGCAAGCTTAAACCAGCCCCAGAAGAAGATGAAGCGGCTATGTATGACTTTTTAATGAACTATTTAGAGAAAAATGGCTTTCATCAATATGAAATCAGCAATTTTGAAAAAAATGGCTTAGAAAGTAAGCATAATCTTGTTTATTGGAATAATGAAGAGTATTTTGGATTTGGTGCAGGAGCACATGGCTATATTAATGGAATTCGATATTCAAACGCAGGACCATTAAAGAAATATTTCCAGTTGATCGATGATACTGGAGTCCCAATTGTTCATGAGCATACGGTAACGAAGCAAGAAAAAATGGAAGAAGAAATGTTTTTAGGACTACGTAAAATGCAGGGAGTTTCGGAAAGAAAGTTCCAAGAAAAATTTGGTTCAAACTTTAATGAAGTATTTCCGAACGTAATTGAAAAACTAATGAAGGATGGATTAGTCGAGATGAATGGAGAATATCTTCGATTATCCCACAAAGGAAAGTTACTAGGAAACGAAGTATTTCAAGCATTTTTACTATAAAAGCAGTAAATGTAAGCAGCAGGAAAAGCGGATTAGATAAGGGAGAATAGATCAATCTGATGTATTTACTATTTCTTAATCCATTAATTCTGTACTTCTTTATTCCTGCCCTTAACTTCTTGACATCGTATAAAGGATTTGTTAAGTTAATAATATATTTAGCACTCACTAGATAAGAGTGCTAATAGAGGTGATAAACATGTTGACTGAAAGACAGTTATTGATACTCCAAATTATTATCGATGACTTTATTCGCATGGCACAACCTGTTGGTTCAAGGAGTTTATCTAAAAAGGAAGGTATTTCATTTAGTTCAGCAACGATACGAAATGAGATGGCTGATTTAGAGGAACTTGGTTATATTGAAAAGCCTCATAGCTCTGCAGGTCGAATCCCTTCTGAAAAAGGGTATCGTTTTTATGTAGACCATCTATTATCACCACAAATTGTTAATGACGATGATGTTCGTTCGATAAAAGGTATTTTTGCCGAGCGTATTTTTGAAATAGAAAAGCTTGTGAAAAATTCAGCTGATATACTTTCTGATTTAACAAATTACACAACAATTGCACTGGGACCAAAAGTTACTGAAAATAAGCTTAAAAATATTCAGCTTATTCCAATAGGACCTAATACAGCAGTATCAATTATTGTGACGGACACAGGTATTGTTAAAAATCGAACAGTAACTATACCACCTGGTGTGTCTATGAGTGATATTGAGAAAATGGTAAATATATTAAATGAGCGACTAGTAAATGTTCCAATTCATCAAATAAATGACAAACTTTATAAAGAAATTGCAATGATTTTACGTACGCATATTTCGAATTATGAGAGTGTTATTAAGATGATTGGTGGCACTATTGACGTACCGATTGAACAAAAGCTGATTTTAAGTGGAAAAACGAATATTTTAGCTCAACCAGAATTTCATAATGTGGAGACAATGAAAGTTTTGTTAAACATGATTGAAAAGCAGGATGAACTAAAAAGTATTATTCCTTTTGAACAGATGGGTTTAAGTGTCAAAATTGGTAAGGAAAATGAAAAGTCTGGCTTAGAAAATGTAAGTATCATTAGCGCAACCTATTCATTAGGTGAAGATCAAATTGGTACAATCGCAGTATTAGGACCAACTCGAATGGAATACTCCCGAGTAATCTCATTAATGCATTTAATAACAGGGCAATTGAATTTATTATTTTCATCTAAGGATGTTGAATAAATCCATTGTGAAAAGAAACAATGGATTACATATAAAAAAATAGGAGGTGAAGGTGACATGACAGAACGTCAGGAAGAACTTTTAAATGAAGAAGTAGTGAATGAAGAAACTACTGTTGAAGAGCCTTCAATCTTTACAGAAGAGAAAACTGACAATGTGAATTCTGCTGAAGAAGAGCTTCAAAAACTTCGTGCTGAAGTAGATGAGAAGGAAAATAAGTACCTACGTCTACATGCTGATTTCGAAAATTATAAACGTCGTGCACTTTTAGACCAACAATCTTTAATGACTTATCGTGCGCAAAGCTTAGTAACTGATTTATTACCAGTACTAGATAATTTCGAACGTGCACTACAAGTTGAAGCAACAGACGAGCAAACTGCTTCTTTAAAACAAGGTATGGAAATGGTTTACCGTTTACTTGTTGAAGCTGTGAAAAAAGAAGGTGTAGAAGAAATCCCAGCACTTGGTGAACAATTCGATCCGAATGTCCATCAAGCTGTAATGCAAGAAAGTGATGATTCTAAGCCATCTAATGAAGTTTTACAAGAATTCCAAAAAGGCTATAAGCTAAAGGACAGAGTAATTCGTCCATCAATGGTAAAAGTAAACGAGTAATTAGTTAAGCGTCTATTTAAATCGCTAACATAAATATAAAATTATTTTTTAAAACTAAAATATAACTTATGTAAATTTTAGGAGGAACATGCAATGAGTAAAATTATTGGTATTGACTTAGGTACAACTAACTCTTGTGTCGCAGTATTAGAAGGTGGAGAGCCAAAAGTAATTCCGAATCCAGAGGGTGGACGTACAACTCCGTCAGTTGTTGCGTTCAAAAATGGTGAGCGTCAAGTTGGGGAAGTAGCAAAGCGTCAAGCAATTACAAACCCTAACACAATCATGTCTATTAAACGTCATATGGGTACTACACATAAAGAAAACATTGAAGGTAAAGATTTTTCTCCACAAGAGATTTCTGCAATTATTCTTCAAAACTTAAAGGCATCTGCTGAAGCTTATTTAGGTGAAGCAGTAACGAAAGCAGTTATTACAGTACCTGCATACTTCAATGATGCTGAGCGTCAAGCAACTAAAGATGCTGGTAAAATCGCTGGTTTAGAAGTAGAACGTATCATCAATGAGCCAACTGCGGCTGCATTAGCATACGGTTTAGATAAAATGGATGAAGACCAAACAATCTTAGTTTATGACTTAGGTGGCGGTACATTCGACGTTTCAATCCTTGAATTAGGAGATGGAATTTTTGAAGTTAAAGCTACAGCTGGTGACAACCGTTTAGGTGGAGATGACTTCGACCAAGTTATCATTGATTACTTAGTAGCTGAATTCAAAAAAGAAAATGGTGTTGATTTAAGCCAAGATAAAATGGCATTACAACGTTTAAAAGATGCTGCTGAAAAAGCGAAAAAAGATTTATCAGGTATTACTTCAACTCAAATTTCATTACCATTCATTAGCATGGGTGCAGCTGGTCCATTACACTTAGAGTTAAACTTAACTCGTGCAAAATTCGAAGAGCTTTCTCACAACTTAGTAGAAAGA
This sequence comes from Gottfriedia luciferensis, assembly GCF_001712755.1. Taxonomy (GTDB): domain Bacteria; phylum Bacillota; class Bacilli; order Bacillales; family Bacillaceae_G; genus Gottfriedia; species Gottfriedia luciferensis_B. The sequence goes on along the minus strand of NZ_MDKC01000035.1, from coordinate 127,679 downwards.
ACTTTAGGCCCAACTCGTCAAGCAATGAAGGATTCTGGCTTAACAGCTAGTCAAATTGATAAAGTCATTTTAGTAGGTGGTTCAACTCGTATTCCTGCTGTTCAAGAAGCAATCAAAAAAGAAACAGGAAAAGAACCACATAAAGGTGTAAACCCAGATGAAGTAGTAGCATTAGGTGCTGCAATTCAAGGTGGAGTATTAACTGGTGATGTAAAAGACGTAGTATTACTAGACGTAACTCCATTATCATTAGGTATCGAAACTATGGGTGGAGTATTTACAAAGTTAATCGAACGTAATACAACAATCCCAACAAGTAAATCTCAAGTTTTCTCAACTGCTGCTGACAATCAACCTGCTGTAGACATTCACGTACTACAAGGTGAGCGTCCAATGGCTAATGACAATAAAACATTAGGTCGCTTCCAATTATCGGATATCCCACCAGCACCACGTGGAATTCCTCAAATTGAAGTATCATTCGATATCGACAAAAATGGTATCGTAACAGTACGTGCGAAAGACCTAGGTACACAAAAAGAACAAAACATCGTAATTCAATCTTCTTCAGGTTTAAGTGATGAAGAAGTAGAACGCATGGTAAAAGAAGCAGAATTAAATGCTGATGCAGATGCAAAACGTAAAGAAGAAGTAGATCTTAAAAACGAAGCTGATCAATTAGTATTCCAAGTAGAGAAAACTTTAAAAGATCTTGAAGGAAAAGTTGAAGAAGCAGAGGTTACAAAAGCTAACGAAGCTAAAGACGCATTAAAAGCAGCTTTAGAAGCTGGTAACTTAGATGATATCCGTACGAAGAAAGATGCTCTTTCTGAAATCGTTCAAGCTTTATCAATGAAGCTTTATGAGCAAGCTGCTGCTGCACAGCAAGCTGCAGGTGGAGCTGAAGGCGGAGCGAAACAAGACGATGTAGTAGACGCTGAGTTTACTGAAGTTAAGGACGAAAAATAATAACGAAAAGTGGAAGGCGTTCGGTCAGCCCCGACAAGCATAAGAACAATAACGGAAAAAGTTTGGTTTTTAACTTTTACCGTTATTGGGCTTATGACCTCGAGGGGCTAACGCCTGGAACTAGACAATATATATATATCTAAAAAAGGGAAGTCAAAGTCAGGGTAGCCTTGACTTTGACTTCCTCTTTTTCTTTTAGAAATGCACAGGATATGTTAAAATATTCTTTATGTGAAAGGAGCGGATTGTAATACTATGAGTAAACGTGATTACTATGATGTGCTTGGTGTGAGTAAAAGTGCATCACAAGATGAAATAAAAAAATCGTTTCGTAAATTAGCAAAAACATATCATCCGGACGTTAATAAGGATCCTGATGCACCTGAAAAGTTTAAAGAGGTGCAAGAAGCATACGAAAATTTATCAGATGATCAAAAACGTGCTCATTATGATCAGTTTGGTCATACAGATCCAAACCAAGGTTTCGGCGGCGGCGGATTTGGCGGCGGCGGATTCGGTGGATTTGAAGATATTTTCAGTCAGTTTTTTGGTGGCGGTGGCGGTGGACGTCGTCGTGACCCGAACGCACCAAGAGCTGGAGCTGATTTACAATATACAATGACGATCCAGTTTGAAGAAGCAGCATTTGGAATGGAAAGAGAAATTGAAATTCCAACTGAAGAAACATGTCATACATGTAGTGGTTCAGGTGCAAAACCTGGTACATCAAAAGAAACATGTAATCATTGTCATGGCTCAGGACAAATGAGTGTTGAACAAAATACTCCATTTGGACGTATTGTGAACCGTACGACATGTTCACACTGTCAAGGTACTGGTCAGATTATTAAAGATAAATGTAATACTTGTCATGGTGCAGGCCGAGTGAAAACTCGTAAGAAAATTATGGTTAAAGTACCAGCTGGTATCGATGATGGACAACAAATTCGACTTTCAGGCCAAGGTGAACCAGGTAAAAATGGTGGTCCTGCTGGAGATTTATATATTGCATTCCATGTTCGTGAGCATGAATTCTTTGAACGTGATGGAAATGACGTTTACTGCGAGCTTCCATTAACTTTTGCACAAGCTGCATTAGGTGATGAAGTTGAAGTTCCTACATTGCATGGTAAAGTAAAAACGAAAATTCCTGCTGGAACGCAAACTGGTACTAGAATGCGTTTAAAAGGTAAAGGAATCAAGGATGTACGTGGTTATGGTCAAGGTGATCAGCACGTAATCGTAAAAGTTATCACACCAACAAAACTAACAAGCCGTCAAAAAGAATTGCTTGAGGAGTTTTATAATATTGGCAAAGGTCAAAAAGACGACAAACACGATTCTTTCTTTACAAAGTTAAAGCGTGCAGTTAAGAATTTTGGCGAACAATAAAGAAGTTATTAATTCAGTACGTTAGTTAAGGTAAAAAGTGGAAACACTAAATAGAAGAAGTAATTTAAATGGCACCCTCTAATTCTGACTATGATTAGAGGGTATTGCCAAGTAAAGAAGAGAGTATGAATGGAGTTGGTAGTTTATGAAATGGTCAGAATTAAGTATTCACACTACACAGGATGCGGTTGAACCGATTTCTAACATTTTACACGAAGTTGGTGCAAGTGGTGTTGTCATAGAGGATGTGTTTGATTTGACGAAGGAGCGAGCACAGGTTTACGGTGAAATCTACCAACTTAACCCAAAAGATTATCCAGAGGAAGGTGTAATCGTTAAAGCATACCTTCCTGTGAATAGTTTTTTAAACGATACAATCGACGGTATAAAAGAAGCAATTAATAATTTAATTTCATATGATATTGATTTAGGAAAAAATACATTTGCTGTGCATGAAGTAAACGAAGAAGATTGGGCGACTGCATGGAAAAAATATTATCATCCAATTTCAATCTCAGATCGTTTTACAATTGTACCTTCTTGGGAAGAGTATGAAGTCAAATCATCAGACGAATTAATTATCGAACTAGATCCGGGAATGGCGTTTGGTACTGGTACTCATCCTACAACTGTTATGTGTATTCGTGCACTTGAGAAAGTTGTTAAATCAACGGACCGTGTAATTGATGTAGGTACTGGTTCAGGAGTATTAAGTATTGCAGCTGCTAAACTTGGCTCTACAAATATAGAAGCTTATGACTTAGACGATGTAGCTGTTCGAAGTGCAAGAGAAAACGTTGTATTAAACAAAGTTGACGATGTTATAAAAGTTGGACAAGGTAACTTACTACAAGGAATTGAAGGTCCGTTCCAAGTAGTTGTTGCAAACTTACTTGCTGAAATTATTCTACGTTTCGTAGACGATGTGTTTAATGTTTTAGAACCAGGTGGAACATTTATTTCATCAGGAATTATTGGTGCTAAACAAGAAGACATCGAAAATGAGCTTAAACGAGTTGGTTTTGAAGTGAAGGAAGTATTACATTTAGAGGACTGGGTTGCAATTATTGCAAAAAAGCCAGAACAAGGAATGTAAGATGCAAAGATATTTTATAGAAGAAACGCAGCTTCAAAATGATCTTGTTTCAATAACTGGTGATGATGCTCATCATATTGCAAATGTTATGCGAATGAAGCAAGATCAAGAAATCATTTGTACAGTTCCAGGTTCTTCAACAGTTCGTTGTACACTTACAAATATTTCTAGTGAACAAATAACGGCAGCTGTTGTAGAATATGTTGAGAATACAAATGAACTGCCAATATCAATTACGATTGCTAGTGGACTACCAAAAGGTGATAAACTAGAGTTAATCATACAAAAAGGTACGGAGCTTGGTGCTTCTGGTTTTTTACCTTTTGCTGCAGCTAGATCAATTGTTAAATTAGATGATAAAAAAGCTAGTAAAAAGGTTGATAGATGGCAAAAAATTGCAAAAGAAGCGGCTGAACAATCATATCGATTTATTGTACCAACCGTGGAACAGCCAGCATCTTTTCAACAATTACTTAACTCAATACAGTATTATGATGCGTGTATTGTTGCATATGAAGAAAGTGCAAAAACAGGAGAATCAGCAGGACTTGTTCAGACATTCCAGTCATTAAAAGAAGGATCACGATTATTAGTAGTTTTCGGACCAGAAGGTGGTTTGTCGGAGAAAGAAGTTAATCAGCTAGAAGAAAAAGGTGCTAAGCTTTGTGGACTTGGACCAAGAATTCTACGAACAGAAACAGCACCATTTTATGTTTTAGCTGCTGCCTCCTTTCATTTTGAATTAATGGGGTGAAGAAATGCCACAAGTAGCTTTTCATACATTAGGCTGTAAAGTTAACCATTACGAAACAGAAGCAATTTGGCAACTGTTTAAAGCAGCAGGTTATGACCGTACTGAATACGAGTCAAAAGCTGATGTTTATGTAATTAATACTTGTACAGTTACAAATACAGGTGACAAAAAAAGTAGACAAGTAATCCGTCGTGCCGTGCGCAAAAATCCAGATGCAGTAATTTGTGTAACTGGATGTTATGCACAAACATCTCCAGCCGAAATCATGGCAATTCCTGGGGTGGATATCGTTGTTGGTACACAGGACCGTACTAAAATGCTAGATTATATCGAGCAATATCGTGTAGAGCGTCAGCCAATTAATGGCGTAGGGAATATCATGAAAGCACGAGTTTATGAAGAGCTAGATGTACCTGCTTTTACTGACCGTACACGTGCTTCATTAAAAATTCAAGAAGGTTGTAACAACTTCTGTACGTTCTGTATTATTCCTTGGGCACGTGGTTTAATGCGTTCTCGTGATCCAAAAGAAGTTGTAAAACAAGCTACGCAATTAGTTGAATCAGGCTATAAGGAAATTGTTTTAACTGGTATTCACACTGGTGGATACGGTCAAGACATGAAAGATTACAACTTAGCAATGTTATTAAAAGATTTAGAAACAGTTGAAGGATTAAAACGTGTTCGTATTTCTTCAATTGAAGCTAGCCAAATCACAGATGAAGTAATTGAAGTTCTTCGTCATTCAAATATTGTTGTTCGTCACTTACACGTACCACTACAATCAGGATCAGATACAGTCCTAAAACGTATGCGTCGTAAATATACAATGGCTGAATTTGCTGAAAGAATTGAAAAACTACGCGAAGTATTACCAAACTGTTCAATTACATCTGATGTAATCGTAGGTTTCCCAGGTGAATCTGAAGAAGAGTTCATGGAAACGTACAATTTCATTCGCGACAATAAATTCTCTGAATTACACGTATTCCCATACTCTAAACGTACAGGTACTCCAGCTGCACGTATGGAAGATCAAGTTGACGAAGAAATTAAAAATGAACGAGTACATCGTTTAATTGAATTATCAAATCAGCTTGCAAAAGAATACGCTTCAATGTTTGATGGAGATGTTTTAGAAGTCATTCCGGAAGAAAAGTATACAGAAAATGGTGTAGAAGGACTATTAATTGGTTACACAGATAATTATCTGAAAGTCGTGTTCGAAGGAACAGAAGACATGATCGGTAAAATTGTAAAAGTTAAAATCGCTGAAGCTGGTTATCCAGTTAATAAAGGTGAATTTGTCCGAGTATTAGAAGATGTAGCTGTTAACTAAGGATAAAATAAATAAAAGGATAGATAATCTAGAATATATCTGGATTATCTATCCTTTTTTATTATTACCAAGAGCAATTTTGTCTGATTTCTTATTAAGAAATAAGTAGTTCAAGAAGAGTAAACCTTTGAAATAGAGTTAAAAATTAATTCCCTCAAACTACCTGTAATTTTAAATTTATATCTATACACAATATAAATACAGAGGTGAAATAATCATGTCAAAAGATAATCAATCAAGAAAAACTGATGACAACCATATCCACGTTGCTACCAACTCATACTTAGACACGAGTGAAAACGACGATTCTAATAAAATTAATTATGACGATGGTGGCAGTCCATACCTAGATACAAGTGAAGACGCATCTTCTGCAGCTAACACAAGACGAGGAGCTCCATATTTAAATACTTAATGGTGAGAGGAATGGGGGAAAGATGGAAATATCTTTTCCCTATACTCTCTTTTTACTTATCTTTTTTCTGCTGTCTTATTAATATCTTCAACCTCAATTAATGGCTTATGATAACCAGCTTTTGCAATATTGATCATTGAACGACCTATTTGTTCTGAAGTCGTTATTGAATTTGGAAAGAATTTTTTTAGGATCGGATAAATAGGTTTCGTTATGTTATAGCCGTATTGATATAGTTTAGTTTTTGATTTTATATCTTTATGTGGAATAATTGCACCTGGTCTAAACATGTATGCAGCTTTAAACGGTAACTTTAATAAGTCATTTTCTGTTTTCCCCTTCACTCTAGCCCACATTATACGACCTTTCTCAGTACTATCGGTACTTGATCCAGTGACATAAATGAAAGTCATTTGTGGATTCAACATTGATAATGTACGTGCGATGGATAGGGTAAGGTCATATGTAATCTTACGATAATCTTCCTCTGTCATTCTAAATGATGAAACACCTAAACAAAAAAAACATGCATCAAATCCAGATAATTGACTTTCAATTGGAGATAAATCAAGTAGATTAGAATGCTTAATTTCATACAATTTTTCATGTTGAATCCCTGTAATACTACGACCAATTGAGTAAATCGAGCTAACAGAAGAATCTTGTAAGCATTCTCTTAATACACTTTGACCAACCATTCCTGTTGCTCCAAAAAGTAAAACCTTCATAATGTAACCTCCATAATCTATTTTCATCGCTTTAGTCTCATGGGCAAATAATAAATGATAAATTATTTTTAAGCAATTTAAAACTGAAAAATAAACGTTCAAAATATGTAAGTGAATATTAGAAAATCCTGAGCTATCTTTTAGAAAAACAAATTCAATTGATTAGTTTATAAATTAATGTTTGATATTAATTGACCTACAAATTGATTAATAAACAATTGTTTTATTACTCTAAGTAAAGGATAGTTGATTAGGTTTTTATAGCAGTCTTTTTTTGATGAATATGGTGATTGGAACGGAGGGGTGCTCGACTCCTATGGGATAAGCGGGAAGGCTGAGACCCCACAGGCTTGCCGAGGAGGTTCAGGTCTCGCCCCATGGAAAGCGAGCATCCTGTAGTGGAAATCAACATCACTCTACTCCTTTTACGAAAATTTGGTAATTTAATTGACAAGATTGTTTTTCAACAGCGTAAAGAGCTAATCAATTCAACTGATTAGCTCTTCTTTATGACATATTTACAGACTCTTTCTTACTAAAAAATTGGATTGTAAAACCTAAAATAATAATCACAATAGAAAATAATAAACTCAACCAAATACTTTGAAATTCACCTACATACGGCTGAACAATATAAGAAAGTATGATACTAATTACAATACTAATTGGAATGTAATTACCGACTTTCCCCTTACTAAAGACAATAACTAAAATTGGAAATAACAATGCAGAATAGACATTTCCTGAGTAAAATAATAGTTCAATAATTTTTTTTGATTGAATAATTGTAGCGAAAAAGATGATCGCCCCAATCATCACGGATAGAAGATAAGCAAGTTTTATTTTTTTTTGATCATTTTTTATCGTGCGAAATGGTTCGATTATATTGATAATGATTAAACTAGCAAGCGAATGTAATACCGCACCAAATGTTGATGTAATCGCATTAAATGCACATAAAACAAAGAGTATGAAAAAAAATGGTGTTGTAATTTTATTTGCTAAACCAACTAAAATTGATTGAATATCTGTAAATCCACCTGTAAATATAACAATAATAAAAAGACATGAAAATGAAAGTGGGAAAATACACCAAATTAAGCCGGATATTGAGAATGTTAAAGGTAGTTTTTTCGATTCAATCATAAATAATCGGTGCCATGAAGTAATGTCAAAGAAAAACTGACCAAATCCAACTAATAAACCTGAAAATAAAAAACCCCATAAATCGTAATGATCAATGACTAGCATGTATGGATGGTATAGTTTAATCCCATCATATACGGGTTGAACGCCTTCTTTTACGAAAAAATACAACGGAATTAAAATTGCCGCTGCAAACATTGTAATGACTTGGAATCCAGCTAATCCATGTATCATCTTTAATCCACCAAAACCTGCAAAAAGTACACAAAAGCTTATAAATATGATTATTTCTATGTACAACGGTAAATTAAAAAGAAAATGAAATAACGTAGATGCGGTCATCGACTGTATATATAATATGTGTAAACTAGTTAATATTAAAATACAAATCATAATCCAATAACCAAGTGGATGTAGTTTCTTCTTCAAATAATCTCCAATTGTTAAACCATCAGGGTACTCCTGTCGAACTTTTTTCCCGATAAAACTAAATACAAATAATGCAATCGCACCTAAAAATGCATATCCAATTCCACCAAATACACCATATTTAATCATTGATTCTGGCGAAGATAATATCGTAGTTCCTGTTACCCAACGTGCCAAGAGAGAAATAATTCCCATTCCCATTCCAATTTGAATAGGTCCTTGTACGTATTCTCTAAATGAACGTGAATTCACGGTTTATTTTCCTTTCTCACGATACTCTTTCGGAGTAATGCCCTCAATTTTGCGGAATAAAGTACTAAAGTAATGCTGACTATTAAAGCCTGAGTTTTCTGCTACATCTGAAATGTTCCAATTTGGATTATTTGTTAAATATCGCTTGGCTGCTTGTATTCTATAGTCTATTAAATATTCTGAAAACGACACACCGACTTCTTCGTGAAATTTTCTACTTAAATAAGTATGATTCGTATGAACTTCTCGAGCAACATCAGAAAGAGAAAGTTTTTCAGCGAAATGATCATGAATATATAAAAGAGTTTGATGGATTAAACTAGAATATTGGTTTGATGTGTCGGTCTCACTATATTTAGATAAAACTTTATATAATTCACTTTCTATTATTGGCTTAGTTAAATAATCTAGAACGCCGATTCGGATTGACTGTTGTGCATAATCAAAACTTTGATATGCTGTAACCATAATAATATCTACGTCTTTATTTAGTGCTCTAAGCTCTTCACCAAACTCCAGTCCTGAACGTCCAGGTAGATTAATATCTAGAAACGCAATATTAATTTTATGGTTTTGGTTAATTGTGATGGCTTGGCATGCATCAGCAGCTTTAAAAAACTTCCATAATGGAAACATATTTTTTATTAAATATTCCATCTGTTCAAGCTCTAATGGTTCATCATCTACTAATAACACATTCAATTTATTTTCCCTCCTTTACTCTCATATATAAGAGGCCAGACGACCTTAACATTTGTTCCTGATTCATTTGAAGTAATCAGTACATGACCACTATTACCAAAATATAGTTGTAATCTCTTTTTTATATTATCTAATCCATGGCCTTCTTGATTAGAAAAAGTATTAGTCATTCCCATTAAACCATTATCTATAACTTCTAAACAGACTAGCTCGGAATCTTGATAAAATCGTATATCCAGTAAAGCTTCTCCAATCTTTTTTTCTAAACCGTGTTTAAATGAATTTTCTACTAAGGTTTGCAAAATGAAAGGGGGAACTAGCGCATTAAATAAATCTTTTGGACAATCTAACTCTGTTTTAAGACGATCACCAAACCGTAGATTTTGAATGTCTAAATAATATTGAGTATATTGTATTTCTTGATTTAACTGGATTAAGGGCTCGGATGATTTATATTTAAATTTTAAAAATTGAGAGAACGTTTCTAGGGCTCGGATTAATTCCGAAGTTCGATTTAAACGCGCTAAGCTTAATATGACATTAAGTGTATTAAATAAAAAGTGCGGTTGAATTTGCTGATTTAATTTATTGTATTGAGCTTCTTGTAATGCATGTTCTAACCGAATTTCTCTATTTTTATTTTCAAGTAAGTCAATTCTTTTTTCAAAGATAAACAAAAATAATAAAGCAATAGCTCCCATAATAGGAGCTAAAATAAATAGCATAATTAGTAAAGTAAATCCCTCGTAACTAAGCATGAAGAACCTCAATTAGTTTTTTTAATAATATTTTTAATTTTTTTGAAAATTTTGTTTATAATTAGGTGATTTCAACGAAAGTTGCTCCAATGGAAGGGAACGAAAGCTGAGCATCCTATTGGAGCTTCTTAGAGGAGTCTCTAATCTTCGCGTATTTTCCATAGGAGCCTTACAATATCTTAATCGAATCAACATTCGATTTATAATCCAATTTTATAAGCATTTATATCTAATTATTAGAAGTAGAATCTCTACATGGCAGGATCAATTCTCTTCTTTTCCTTCACTTCATGCCTATAAGAATACTATTTAATTAATGATGTGACAAGCAACTTGATGATTTTGCTCAGATAATTTTAATTCAGGTGCTTTTGTTTTGCAAATATCAATCGCGAAAGGGCATCTTGTGTGAAAACGGCAGCCGCTTGGAGGATTGATTGGAGAAGGGACATCTCCTGTTAAGATAATTCTTTCTCTTTGATGTACCGGGTTCGGTACTGGAATAGCAGATAATAGGGCACGTGTATAAGGATGCTGAGGATTTTCGAATATTGATTTTTTATCAGCAATCTCAACAATTTTTCCTAAATACATTACCATTACTCGATCAGAAATATGTCTTACTACACCTAAATCATGTGAGATAAAAAGAAAGGTAAGTGAGAATTTTTTCTGCAACGATTTTAATAAGTTTAATACTTGGGCTTGGATTGAAACATCTAGTGCAGAAACTGCTTCGTCACAAATAATTAGTTTTGGATCAACAGCAAGTGCACGTGCAATTCCGACACGCTGACGTTGACCGCCACTAAATTCATGAGGATAACGTTCCATTGCTTCTGGTCTTAACCCAACATGTCCTAATAATTCCTCAATTCTAGCTTTACGTTCTTCTTTTGGAACGACATTTTGAATGGCTAATGCTTCACCTAAAATTTGTCCAATTGTTTGTCTAGGGTTAAGTGAGGCAAACGGATCTTGGAAGATTACCTGTAGATCCTTTCTTATTTTACGCATTTCTTTTTTTCCTAAGCTTAATAAATCTTTTTCCTTAAAATGAATACTCCCACTTGTAGGCTCGTCTAATCTTAGAATGGCTCTACCAGTAGTAGACTTACCACAACCAGATTCTCCAACTATACTTAAAGTTTCCCCCTCGTAAATGTGGAAGCTAATATCGTCTACAGCTTTTACATGATTAACCGTTCTTCCTAAAATGCCTCCTTTAATTGGAAAGTATTGTTTTAAATGATCTACATTAAGTAGTATTTTTTTATCCACTAGTTGTAATGCCATTATTCAATCCCTACTTTCTCTATGATGGTATGATCAGTTTCCCATTGTGATGTATACATCCAACAACTGACTTCAGTATTTTTGTCGAGTGTTAGTAAATCTGGCACTGATTCATGACACATTGGCTTTGCATGTGCACAGCGTGGTGCAAAACTACAGCCCTTAGGCATATTAAATGGACTAGGTACAGTACCAGGTATTGTTGTTAATTCATCCTGATCCATATCAAGACGTGGAAGAGAGTTTAATAACCCGATTGTGTATGGGTGCTTAGGGTTATTATAAAGTTCTTTTGCTGATGTATATTCAACAATTCTTCCAGCGTACATGACAGCCACTCGATCGCAAGTTTCATAAACGACGCCTAGATCATGCGTGATTAGTATGACAGCTGTACCTAAATCTTTTTGGAGTGATTTAATTAATTCCAGAATTTGCGCTTGAATTGTCACATCAAGAGCAGTAGTCGGTTCATCTGCGATTAGCACTTCTGGATGACAAGCAAGTGCCATTGCAATCATAACCCTTTGTCTCATACCACCACTAAGTTCATGTGGTTCTTGCTTTGCACGTTTTTCAGGAGATGGGATCCCTACAAGTCGAAGCATTTCAACTGCTTTCTCCCAAGCTTCCTTTTTGCCTAATTTTTGGTGAAGACGAATCGCTTCTGCAATTTGTTCGCCAGCTGAATAAACTGGGTTTAAAGATGTCATTGGCTCTTGAAAAATCATTGAAATTTCATTCCCTCGAATGGAACGCATTTGCTTTTCCGTTTTTGCTAGTAAATCTTCACCTTTAAAAAGAATACTACCACCAGTTATTTTTCCTGGAGGAGATGGGATTAATCCTAATAGTGATAATGATGTAATACTTTTACCACTTCCAGATTCTCCTACTATTCCAAGTGTTTCACCTTTTTTTAATTTAAAGCTAATTCCATTAACAGCTTTACTTATTCCTTCATCTGTATAAAAGTAGGTTTGTAGATTTTTAACCTCAAGAATTGTTTCATCAAATTGTTTTTTCATAGTAGTACCTCCTTAATTCAAGTCAACTCGTTTATTAAAGTAACGGTAGAGAATATCAACAGCTAGATTCATAAATACAAAGATAACTGAAGCGATTAATACGCCACCTTGAACCATCGGTAAATCTCTTGTCCTAATTGCATCAACAATTAATCTACCAAGTCCATTAATTGCAAAAACTGACTCTGTTAAAACGGTACCACCAAGTAATGCACCAAACTGAAGTCCAACAACAGTAATAACAGGAATAAGAGCATTCTTTAAACCATGTTTATAAATAATGACATGTTCTTTTAATCCTTTTGCTCTTGCTGTACGCATATAGTCTTGACGAACAACTTCTAACATACTTGATCTAGTCATTCTAGCTACTATTGCAGCACCACCTGCACCTAATGTTAATGCTGGCAGTACCATATGTTTAAACGTTCCCCAGCCAGCAACTGGGAATATATGAAGATTAACTGAAAAGAAGTAGATCAGCATTAAACCAAACCAGAAACTTGGTAAAGAGATTCCTAGTAAAGCGACAATCATAATTGTAATATCAGCTGCAGAGTACTGTTTAGTCGCTGATATAATTCCTGCTAGCATACCAAGTACAACTGTAATGAAAATACTAGCCAGTGCAAGTTCAATTGTAATAGGCAAACGAATCATAATCTCATCTAATACTGGACGATTATTTCGAAGCGATTCACCAAAATCTCCTTGTAATACATGAACAACATAGTCGAAATACTGAATAATGACAGGACGATCAAGTCCAAGTTGATGACGAATCATTTCGATTGTTTGTTTCGTAGCACCTTCACCAGCAAGTAGTGTTGCTGGATCACCAGGAACCATCTGCATGATTAAAAAAACGACTAAACTTACACCAAGTAAAACTGGAATAGTTTGTATAATTCTTCTGACAATAAATAGAAACATGTACTTTCCTCCTTATTTTTTCATTCTTGGATCAAGAGCATCTCTTAGTCCATCTCCGAAAATATTAAATCCTAATACAAGTGTTGAAATCGCAATACCCGGGAATAAGGCAATGTGTGGTGCGGTAAATAAGTAATCACGTCCACTGCTTAACATCGCTCCCCATTCTGGTGATGGAGGCTGAGCACCTAATCCTAGATATGATAAGCCTGCTGCTGAAAGAATAGCTGTAGCAAGTTTTAACGTAGCTTGGACAATTATTGGTGAAAGAATATTCGGGAAAATATGTTTGAATATAATTGTTGAATCAGTTGCACCTAATGCACGAATTGCGTCTATATACTCAAGCTTTCTGACGGATAATGTAGATCCTCTAACGATTCGTGCAAACGTTGGGATTGAAAAGATACCGACAGCAACCATTACATTAATTAGACTAGGACCTAGTGCACTAATGATCGCAAGTGCTAGTAGAATACCTGGGAATGCTAGTAATATATCAACAACTCTCATAATGATCGTATCAACCCATTTTCCGTAATAACCTGCAATCAACCCTAGAGTAATTCCGAAAATTGCACCAAATAAGACAGATACGAAACCAACAGAAATTGAAAGACGACTTCCATAAATGATTCTACTTAAAATATCTCTTCCTTTATCATCTGTTCCCATCCAATGTTCTAGTGATGGAGGTTGTAGCTTATGCATTAAATCAATCGCAAAAGGATCCTTCGGTGAAATAAGTGGTGCCAAAAAAGCTACTAAAATATAAAAAAGTACGATATATCCACCAACTAGTGCCAATTTATTTTTTTTAAACTTCTTATAAAATACTTTCCATCTTTTTAGTTTTTGAGATTCTTTTTTTTCTAATTTGATTTCATTGTTATTCAATACAATCTCTGTTTTCATTCTTTTTCCCCCTTTTCTTTGTTTAAATTTATTCAAAATTAGAATTGAAGTAAATATAATGCGGAAAAGCAGTAAAGATAATTAAAAAACGAGTAAAGATTCTGAAAATATAAAATTTTATTTTTTTTTATAATTTGAATAAGCCTACGTACTCAGGAAAAATGGTGAACAAGAGAATCATGGGGGCAAGTATAAGAGGAGGAAGAAAAAAATGAAGAAAAAGACAGCTGGAGTATTATTTGCATCATTATTAACAGTTTCTACTGCGCTTGCAGGTTGTACATCAGACCAAACAAGCAGTAGTGCAACAGGAACAAAGGCAAAAGCAGGGGGAACATTGGTCGTTGCTAGACTATCTGATGCGACTACATTAGATCCACATTTTATTACTGATATACCATCAGCTAACGTTGTTTATGAAAAGGTATATGAAACATTAGTTGAACCAGATAAAAATATGGAGCCAAAACCTCTTTTAGCAACAGAATGGAAGCAAATAGATAACGTGACTTGGGAATTCAAATTACGCAAAGGCGTTAAGTTCCAAGATGGATCACCATTTAATGCAGATGCAGTTAAAACAAATTTTGATCGAGTTCTTGACCCGAAAACTGCATCACCACAAGCTGGTAAATTTGAAATGATAAAAGAAGTTAAAGTGGTAGACGATTCAACTGTACAATTTATTTTGAAATACCCATATGCTCCACTTTTATCAATTTTAATGAGTAATGAAGGAGATATTATTAGTCCAAAATCGATTAAAGAAAACAGTGATAAAATTGGGAGAAATCCAGTTGGAACTGGTCCTTATGTATTTAAATCTTGGAAATCAGGAGAAGAAATTAAAATTGAAAAAAATAAAGATTACTGGGGTAATAAACCTAAAATTGATGGTGTAGTCTTTAAAGTAGTTCCTGAAGATGCTACAAGACTAGCAATGATCGAAACTGGTGAAGCACATGTAACTGATCAAGTGCCTGTAACAGAAATCGATCGAATTGAAGCTTCTGACACAATGGATTTATACCGTACAGATGGACTAGCTGTTGAATATTTAAGCTTCAATACAAAGAAAAAACCATTTAATGATGTTCGTGTCCGTCAAGCGATTGCACATGCAATTGAAGTAGATTCAATTATTAAAGGTGTATATAACGATGTTGGAACAAAAGCAAATTCAACAATGAGTCCAAAAGTATTTGGATATGATCCGAATATTAAAGGCTATAATTACGATATTAATGAATCTAAAAAGCTATTAAAAGAAGCAGGAATTAAAGACGGCCTATCATTTACACTTACAACTAGTGACCGTAAAGAAAGAATAAATATGGCTGAGGTTATTCAATCTCAATTAAAAGGGATTGGTATTAATGTGAAAATTCAAGTACTTGAATACGGAGCTTATATTGATGCAATTGCAAAAGGTCAACACCAAGTTTCAATTGGTGGATGGGGAAATGCTACTGGTGATGGCGACTATAACCAATTTAACTTATTTGATAGTAAATCCCAAGGTGCAGCAGGAAATAGTTCATTCTATAGCAACCCAGAAGTTGATAAATTAATTGAATCAGCTCGTCAAGAAGCGGATAGCGAAAAACGTAAAGAACTTTATGCTCAAGCACAAGAAATTGAAAACAAAGATGTACCATATGTACCTATTCGTAACTATGAGCATTTAGCAGTTACTGGCTCATCAGTTAAAGGACTTTGGTTAAACCCAGCAAGTTATTTAATGCTTGATGATGTAACAGTGAAATAAGTAATTCAATGGAACAGCATAATTTATTATGCTGTTTCAGTTTTTAAAGAGAAGTTTGCAATAGGAGGATAAAAATGATTGATTTGCTATTAGTTAATGGAACTGTTATCACAATGGATACAGAAAGAAGAATTATAGAAAAAGGTGCAGTTGCAATTCATAATGGAAGAATTGTAGATGTTGATTTGACTGAAAACTTGAATACCAAGTATGAGGCAAAAAAAGTAATTGATTGTAGTCATCAATGTATTCTACCTGGATTAATAGATGTTCATGGTCATGGTGGTCATTCAATGTTTAAAACAATCGCGATGGAGAATATCGATTTTTGGATGCCGATTATGACGAAAACGTATAAGCATTATGTGACGGATGATTTTTGGTACTACGAAGGAAAGCTGTCAGCACTTGAAAGATTAAAAGCGGGTATTACAACAGGCGTTAGTGTGTTAGGCTCAGTGCCGAGATCTGATGATCCCATATTTGCAATAAATCATGCAAAAGCTTACAACGAAGTAGGAGTTCGTGAAGTAGTTTGTACAGGTCCGTGTAACCCACCTTGGCCACATTCATTTAGTAGATGGGTTGACGGGAAAAGAATTGAGAAAGAAGTTACATATGAAGAAGTTTTAAAAGGTGCCGAAGCGGTTATCGAGGCATTAAATCACGCAAATGATGATCGAACAAGAGCCTTTATTACACCATTTGTTATTGTAACGTCCGTAGATCCTTCCTATCCGACTTCCCCAGATCGACTTTACGGACTAACAAAACATGATCTTTATCAAGCTAAAAAAATAAGAGAGATTGCTAGGAAATATAATACAAGAATTCACTCAGATGCATTTGGTGGAATGATTCACTTAGCAATTCAAGATAAAGAAAATGCACTATTAGGTCCCGATGTCCATCTTCAGCATTGTCGAGGAATTTCATTCGACGAAGCCAAAATATTAGCTGAAACTGGTACAAATATTAGTGCTTCTCCAGGTTTTGGACAAGTTAATGCACGTACACCAATTACAGAATTAATTGAAATGGGAGCAACAGTTGCCATTTCTACAGACGGTACCTCACCATCTACGAGCTTTGACTTATTCCAAGCGATGAGGAAAACACAGTTTGTACATCAAGCAGCGCTCAGAGACTATTACTATTTACCACCTGGAAAGCTTTTAGAAATGATCACGATTGATGCAGCAAAATGTATTGGTTGGGATGATGAAATTGGTTCACTTGAAATTGGAAAAAAAGCAGATGTCATAACAGTTAATCTTCATCAACCACATTTGACTCCAGAATATATGCATGTTCATCGTTTAGTATTTCAAACAGTAGCAAATGATGTAGACCATGTCATTGTAGATGGAAAACTTATTATGGAAGGCAGAAATGTAAAAACCGTTCATGAAAGCACAGTTTTAAATGAAGCAAATGAAGAAGCCTTTGCAACGGACTAGAAAAATATATGCAACCTACAAAGTATTTCTGGGGACATGCCCGTGCCTATGTTGACGAGATGAGATATGTTGAAAACTAAAATAAAAATTAAAAATTCGAAGGGAGAAAAAATGAAAACGAAGCTAAAGGGAAGATATGTGATTGGGTTTGACGGAAGTGAACATGTCATATTGGAAAATGCAGAGATTGTATATGAAAAAGAGACAATTTTGTATGTTGGAAAAAACTATACAGAAGAAGTAGATCAAGTAATTGACGTTGGAAACGCAATCCTTAGTCCTGGTTTTATTGATTTAAATGCCTTAGGTGACATTGACCATGATATTTTGCATTTAGAAGCGAAATCAAATAGACAAAAAAATCTCCTTTGGTCGGAGGAATTTGTAAAAAATGGACATCATGAGCTAATGAGTGAGGAGGAAGAAGCATTTAAATCTTTATATGCTTATTCGCAGCTTATTTTAAATGGAATTACTACTGCTATGCCGATTACATCCGTTTTTTACAAAAATTGGGCTGAAACTTTTGAAGAGTTGGAAGCTGCAGCGAATCATGCAGGAAAATTAGGATTGAGAATTTACCTTGGACCAAGCTATCAAGCTGGAATTAGAGTTGTCGAACCAGATGGAAACATTAAAATTCATTGGGATGAAAAAGCGGGCGAGGAAGGATTAGAAAGAGCAGTAAAGTTTGTTGAAACCTTCGATGGTGCATTTGATGGATTGGTCAGAGGGATGTTAGCTCCAGAAAGAATAGAATCACAGACTGAAGAAATATTGATAAAAACAAAATATTATAGTGACAAATTAAACGTTCCAATCAAGCTCCATGCTGCGCAAGGAAGTTTTGAATTTAATACTATTTTAAAAGAACACGGAGTTACACCAATTAAATATTTATATAATCTTGGATTTTTAGGTCCAAATACAGGAATACCCCACGCTCATTTTGTATCGGGCTATAGTGGAGCGAATTACAATATTGATAATGACATTTCACTTCTGAAAGAAACAAATACTACTGTTATCCATTGTCCACTTATTATAGGAAGACACGGAGAAGGACTTGAATCATATGCAAAATATAGGAAGGAGGGAGTCAATATTGCATTAGGTACTGATACTTTCCCTCCAGATATTTTTCAAAATGTACGTACTGGTAGTATGCTTTCAAGACTTGTAGAAAAAGAAGTTGAAGGATCGACATACGCTGATTTCTTCAATTCTATCACTCTAGGAGCAGCGGCATTTCTGCATCGCGAAGATATAGGCCGAATAGCAGTCGGAGCAAAAGCGGATATCATTGCGATTGATTTAAATGGATTCCATATGGGCGTTATTGATGACCCAATTCGTACTATGTTTGTAAGTGGTTCAGGTAGAGATGTAAAACTATCAATTATAAATGGAAGAATTGTGATGAAAGATCAAGTAATTCCTAATCTTGATATAGAGGTATTAAAGCAAAAAGGTCAAGTGTATTTTAATAAGATGAGAAGAGGATATATGGAAAGGGATTACGAACAACTTCCTGAAAATGATCTATTTCCATCATCTTTTAAAAGGCTTGAATCAATTAAAGA
Organism: Gottfriedia luciferensis; assembly: GCF_001712755.1. Taxonomy (GTDB): domain Bacteria; phylum Bacillota; class Bacilli; order Bacillales; family Bacillaceae_G; genus Gottfriedia; species Gottfriedia luciferensis_B. The sequence continues at coordinate 108,716 of NZ_MDKC01000035.1, read as the reverse complement.
ACTAGAAGCAAAGTCAAATAATTAAAAATAAGTAAAGAAACTGAAAAAACAGGTAAAGATATTCAAAAATAATTATCAGAATATTTTATATAATTAGATAAATATTTGTAAGACAAACTTTAAACAGGGAGGCAGTGCCATTGAAACTAAAATCAGGAATAGGTAAATGTTTACTAGTATTATTTTCTGCTATCACAATTACAGGATGTTCATCTAATCAAAACGTAGGTACGAAAGCAAATGGACAAGCAAATGATTCCAAAGGAGGAAGCACGCTAGTAATTGCTCGGTTATCAGATGCCGAAAATTTAGATCAGCAATTTATGTCTACAATAAATGCAGCAAGCGTTACCCATCATAAAATTTATGAAGGTCTAGTCCAACGAGATGAAAATAATGAAATTCAACCAATGCTAGCAGAGTCATGGAATCAAATCAATGATAAAACTTGGGAATTTAAACTACGACATGATGTGAAGTTTCACGATGGTACACCATTTAATGCAGAGGCTGTAAAGAAAACATTTGATCGTTTATTAGATCCTAAAGTTGCTTCACCAAGAGCAGTTGTATTTAAAATGGTAAAAGAAGTTAAAGTAGTCGACGAATATACTGTTCAATTTATTTTAAGCGAACCATTCTCACCACTTCTTTCAATTTTAGCAAATCATGAAGGTGGAATTATAAGTCCTAAAACAATTGATAAATATGGTAAAAACATTATTCAAGAACCAAACGGAACAGGTCCATTTAAATTTAAATCATGGTCTCCAGGACAGGATATTATACTAGTTAAAAATGAAGATTACTGGGGGAAAAAACCAAAGATTGATAAGGTTGATTTCAAGGTCGTTCCAGAAGACTCAACAAGAATTTCAATGATTGAAACAGGAGAAGCTCAAATAGCAGAACCACTCCCAATAGCAGTTATGAATCAAGTTGAATCATCCTCGGCTATGGAAGTATACCGAAGTGAAGGTTACGGAACAGAGTATATCGGATTCAATGTAACAAAAAAACCGTTTAATGACGTACGAGTACGTAAAGCAATCGCTCATGCAGTTGAAATGGATTCGATTATTAAAGGTGTATTTAATAATGTTGGTAAAAAAGCAAATTCAGCAATGGGCTCAAAAGTATTCGGATACGATGAGCAATTAAAAGCTTACAATTACAATTTAAAAGAAGCAAAGAAACTATTAACAGAAGCAGGATATCCAAATGGATTTGATGCAACGATCCTTACGATGGATAGTAAAGAAAGAGTAAATTTAGCAGAAGTTATTCAATCACAATTAAAAGGAATTGGCATTAATTTAAAAGTACAAGTGATGGAATACGGTTCGTTTGTTGAAAAAGTAAATAAAGGACAATCAGAAATGTTTATTATAAGCTGGAGAAACGCAACAGGAGATGCTGATTATAATCAGTACAACCTATTCCACTCAGACTCACGCGGAGCTGCAGGAAACACATTCTTCTATAGCAATCCAAAAGTTGATGACTTAATTAATGCTGGAAGAAAAGAAAAAGACGAAGCAAAACGAAAAGAAATTTACGCTAAAGCACAAGAAATTGAAATGGATGATTCACCTTATATTCCTGTAAGAGTAATCGAAAATGTCGCTGCAATCTCGAAAAATGTAAAAGGCTTCTCAATAAGCCCTTCAGGCTATTTAGAGATTAACGATGTAACAATTAAATAATCTGATTTTTCTGCAAGTGAAGGTTCATCCTGATTTAGGGGTGAACTTTCTTTCTTGTTGAAAAACATACTCAGAACAGGTCCATGAGGAAGTAAAACAGTAAAAATGTGAAAGTAACTTACTCATAAAGGGTTCATGAGTAAGTAAAACAGTAAAAAGAAGAAAAGTACTTACTCATAAAGGGTTCATGAGTAAGTAAAACAGTAAAAAGAAGAAAAGTACTTACTCATAAAGGGTTCATGAGTAAGTGAAACAGTGAAAAGAAGAAAGTAACTTACTCATAAAGGGTTCATGAGTAAGTAAAACAGCAAAAAGAAGGAAAGTACTTACTCGTAAAGGGTTCATGAGTAAGTAAAACAGCAAAAAGAAGGAAAGTACTTACTCATAAAGGTTTCATGAGTAAGTAAAACTGCAAAAAGAAGGAAGGTACTTACTCATAAAGGGTTCATGAGTAAGTAAAACAGCAAAAAGAAGAAAATAAGTTCCACGTAGATTGTAACGGATCTCGACTGGGAGATGCGAGGCCTGAGATCCCACAGGCACACTCCGAGGAGGCTAAAGAATCTCGCCCCCATGGAAAGCGAACATCCTGAAATGGAAATCAACTAACATTAACTTGTTTTACCCCAACACTCAAAAGGTTTACTTTTTTATTGATGACATCGACAAGTAGTAAAAATACCTTAAAAATATGTAAATATACTAAAATCAAAATATTTCAAACAGACTTATAATTAAAATAGAATCAAAATTTAATGTGGGATGGAAGGGTGAGTATATTGTCAAAATCGTATTGGTTAACAAATGTGAGTCTGGAAAATGGTTTTACTTATAATGACAATGAAGTTATCAACGGAACTGCAACTGGAAAGTACAATGTTAAAATTGAAAATGGAAAAATTGCATCTATTCAATTAGTTAGTGATTTAATTACAGATCAATTGCCTCAATATGATGTGCAAGGCCTTCTAATGGTTCCTTCATTTAAAGAAATGCATATTCATATTGATAAAACTTATTATGGTGGACCATGGAAAGCGTGTATGCCAGCAACAAATGGTGTAAAAACACGTATTGAAGAAGAGCAAATTTTATTACCAAAATTATTACCAACTGCTAAAGAAAGAGCAGAAAAAATGCTAGATCTATTATTAAGTTACGGTACGACTCACATTCGTACACATTGTAATATTGATCCAGTCATCGGGTTAAAAAACTTAGAAGCAACGCTGCAAGCTTTAGAAGGATATAAAGATAAATTAACACATGAAATTGTTGCATTTCCGCAACACGGACTATTAAGAAGTCACTCTGTCGAACTAGTAAGAGAAGCGATGAAATATGGAGCAAATCTAGTAGGTGGTGTTGATCCAGCTTCAATCGATGAAAACATCGAACGTTCTCTTGAGACGATTATGGAGATAGCAGTTGAATCAAATTCTGATATCGATGTTCATTTACATGATCCAGATCATCTTGGATTATTTACAATGCAAAGATTAGCAACATTAACTGAAAAAGCAGGTTGGCAAGGAAGAGTTACAGTAAGTCATGCAAGTGGTTTAGCAGATCTTTCTGTTCCAGATGCTACTGCGATTGCTGAGAGATTTGCTGATTTAGGCATTTCAATTACTTCTACGGTTCCAATTTTTAGAACAATTCCAATTCCTTTACTAAGTGAAAAAGGCGTAAAAGTTGAACTAGGTAATGACAGCATTACAGATCATTGGACGCCATTTGGAATTGGAGATAATCTTGAAAAAGTTGGACGACTTGCTGAAAGATTTAGATATATTGAAGAAAAAACACTTGCTAATAGTCTTGGATTTATTACAGGCGGGGTAACCCCTTTAAATAATGAAGGTGAAAGAGCATGGCCAAATATTGGAGATGAAGCAAATATCGTACTTGTAGAGGCTACTTGCTCAGCTGAAGCAGTTGCGAGACGAGCAAAACGAGCTGCAGTTATATTTAAAGGTAATGTTGTAAGTGGTTCAATTTCAAATCTTGAATCAACAACAGTTTAAGTTTTATTAAAGAGAGTGATGAGATGAATCAATCATATTGGCTTAAAAATGTAAAACTTGATAGCGGATTTGTATTTGAAGATGGAAAAATTGAACGTACTGAGACTACTCTTTACAATTTACGAATTAATGATGGCAAAATTGAACAATTACAATTGGCGAATTTTCCATTACAAACAGATCTACCAGTTCAGGACGCAAAAAATTTACTGGCTTTACCTGCTTTTAAAGAAATGCATAATCATTTAGATAAGACCTATCTTGGACTTCCATGGAAGGCTTGTATTCCTGCTGCAAATTTAGTAGAGAGATTAAATTTAGAAGCAGCTGAACTTGTTGAACTAGCTGAAACAGGTCAACATCGTGCTGAACAAATGCTTCATCTATTATTAAAAGGTGGCGCAACCCATGTACGATCACATGTTAATATTGATCCGTATATTGGCTTGAAAAATTTAGAAGAAATTCAAAAAGCACTTTATACGTATAAAGATAAAATGACCCACGAGATTGTTGCCTTTCCTCAGCATGGATTACTTCGCACAAATAGCAAATCATTTATGAAAACAGCGATGCGAGAGGGAGCAACGATTGTCGGAGGATTAGATCCTGGTGGTATTGATCAAAATATTGAACTTTCATTATTTGAAATGGTTGATCTAGCAGTACAGTTTGATGCTGATATAGATATTCATATTCATGACCCAGGCCATCTTGGTTTTTATACAATACAAAAACTAGTTTCATTTATTGAACAAGCTGGTTGGTATAATCGCGTAGCAGTAAGTCATGCATTTGCGCTTGGTGACGTACCGCAGAATGAATCAGTTGAAATGGCTAGCAAACTAGCAAGCTTAGGCGTATCAATTATGTCGACTGTTCCGATTAATAGAGTAATGCCTCCTGTTGATTTACTACATTCAAAAGGTGTACAAGTTGCTTTAGGTTGTGATGGTTTCTATGATTCTTGGTCTCCACATGGAACAGGAGATATGTTAGAAAAAGCAGGAAGATTAGCTGAGAGATATAATTGGAAAGATGAATACGGACTATCTCAAACATTGCAATTTATTACGGGTAGGGTAAGGACTCTTGATGAAAAGGGTAACCAATTATGGCCAAATGTAGGAGATGACGCAAACATGGTTTTAGTAGATGCATCATGTTCTGCTGAGGCTGTAGCAAGACGTGCAAAACGTGCTGCTGTTATTGCTAATGGAAATATTGTTTATGGTGAACTAAAGTTATGAATCAGTTTTGAAATAAAGTATTGATTACAAGAAGGGGTGAAATTCATGAAATCTAGCTATTGGTTAAAAAATGCTCGATTAGAAATTGGGTTTGAAAAAGAAGATGGAAAAGTGATCGGTACTGCTACTGAATTATTTCATCTTTTTATAGAAAATGGAAAAATCACTCGAATAACAAAAGAAGAAACGGATATTACTAGTGAATTTACAGTTCAAGATGCAGACGGATTACTAGTTTTACCTTCTTTTATTGAAAAGCATGTACATCTTGATAAAACTTTAATGGGAGATGTATGGAGGGCTTGTACGCCAACTTCTAGTGTAATTGATCGATTTGAAAATGAAAAAATGGTATTACCAACAATTGCTTCAAGTACGAAGGAGCGAGCAGAAGCTTTACTTGAAATCCTTTTAGCTTCAGGCTCTACACATGTAAGAACGCATGTAGATATTTACCCAGAGGTTGGAATAAGAAATTTAGTGCAAGTCGAACAAGCCTTAACTAATTATTCGAATCGACTTAGCTCAGAAGTTGTAGCATTTGCTCAGCATGGTTTATTAAGATCAAATGCATTCAATTATGTGAGAGAAGCATTAAGAAATGGAGCAGGAATTGTTGGCTCAGTAGATCCTGCTGTTGTAGACCAAAATATTGAAGAGTCATTATATCAGCTTTATAATTTAGCAGTTGAAGCTGATGCAGATATTGATATACATTTACATGATCCAGGTCATTTAGGAACATTTACGATGAAGCGTATAGTAGAATTTACTAAGCAAGCAGGCTGGGAAGGCAGAGTAGCTATCAGCCATGCATTTGGAATAGGTGATGTTCCAAGAGAAGAAGCATTTGAACTAGCAAACAGCTTTAGAGACGCAGGAATTTCGATTGTTACAAGTGTACCTATTAATAGACAAATGCCTCCAGTTGATTTACTAAATGAACGCGGAGTCGAGGTAGCTGTGGGGAATGATAATATTTTTGATGTTTGGTCTCCACTCGGAACAGGAGATATCCTTGAAAGAGCGGGAAGACTAGCTGAACGCTTTAGATGGATTGATGAAGTATCACTAGCGCAAACATTAAAATATATTACAGGTGGAAAAACTCCTTTAGATATAGAAGGAAATCAAGTATGGCCAAAAATAGGTGATTCTGCAAATCTAGTTTTAGTTGAAGCAAGCTGTTCGGCAGAGGCAGTTGCTAGACGCTCAAATCGAAAAGCAGTAATTTATAATGGGAAGATCGTTAGTGGTTCCTTAAGTGAAGAAAGACTGATTCGTAAATAAATAGAGCAATTAGAAAGAATTCGATAGGAAAATGCTAAGTGGGCTTCCGCTAAACCCACTTAGCTAAGAATAAAAAAGGATGCCAAAAAAAGCCTCCCCAAGGAAAATAAACATCCAAACATAGACTTTAAACTACCTATCCAGTTCGGAAAAATAGGAACAAAGCTTTGTAAAAAGCCTAAATAATAGAAGAAAAAGGATCTCTAGAATTTTCTAGATTTCCTTTTTCATTTTTTCACATTAAGAAAGGATAAATTTAGAATGGCGTAGCCAATTTTAGGAATTAAGTATACGTACAATTATGACTCTATTTTCCCTAAAGGAAGGTTAGGCGAAGAGTTTTCTTTAAAATAATTGAGAAAGCAGGCTGTAAAATGGTTCGTTCTTATCTATTATTACTTTTCTGTGTAATCTGTTGGGGAAGTAATTTTATTTTTGGTTCAATACTAGTAAAAGAATTTCCACCAGTGTTATTGTCAGCGTTAAGATTGTGCTTTATATTACTCTTTATGGCTTTCTATGCATTAATGAAGAAAAAGTGGAAAAAGATTAAGACAAAAGATTGGTTTATGATTATTTTACTTGGGTTAATTGGTACTTGTATTAATCAATGGTCATTTTATTCCGCTTTAGAAACAACCCATCCTACAACTTCTGCATTAATACTTGCGCTTGCTCCTCTTACTACATCTTTTTTAGCTTCAATATTTTTAAAGGAAAGACTAACAAAAGGTTTTGTATTAGGTTCAATTATAGCTTTTATAGGTGTGTTTTTTGTCATTACAAACGGACAAAAGCTTCAAATTACAATTGGCTTGATTTGGATTTTTCTAACTATGCTCACGTTTTCAATCTCGATTATTATGATTAAGAAGCTTACGGTAAACTATGAATCCACCACAATTACGCTTTACTCGAATTTTATTGGTTTTGGAGGTTTATTACCGATTGCGCTTTTTTCAGAAACGACCGTGGCTTTGAGTAAGGAAGCGATGCCTTGGATCCTATTAATTGTAACAGCGATTGTTATGCATGGAATTTGTACTTTAATTTGGAATCATCAAATTCAAATTGTCGGAGCATCAAAAGCGGCTATTTTTCTTAACTTAGAACCTTTTGTTGCAATGCTAGTTGGATTGATTATTTTAAAAAATAATATTACTTCATCTCAACTTTTAGGTGGAGCACTCATTATTATTGGTGTTTTTCTTTCAACTTCATTAAAATGGAGAAAGGCGACTAAAGACCCAGTCTATATAAAAGACACAAAGAATTTTTAAGCAAGAGGAGGAGGAAACTATGAAAAACGTGAGAGTTTCTACTACTCTTTTTTCATCGGTTCAATGGCTATTTTTTATTTTTGCGAATACGATTGTAGTTCCCATATCAATAGGAGCTGCATTTCATTTGCCTTCAGATGTTATTGAAAGTACAATCAGAAGTTCACTCATCTTTACTGGTATTGCATCCGTTTTACAAGGATGGCTTGGTCATAAATATCCGGTCATGGAGGGGCATTCTGGTTTATTATGGGGCGTTATGCTGAATTTAGGATTATCAGCTTCTGCTTTTGGGTTAAGTTATACAGAAATAGGAGGAGGAATGGCAACAGGATTTATTGCAGCAGGTATTGTTACTTTACTTTTATCTGCATTCAATTTGATTTCATTTCTTCAAAAAATCTTTACCCCAATGGTTATGACAGTTTATTTATTTTTACTTTCATTTCAGCTCATATTTGTATTTTTTAAAGGAATGCTTGGAATTACAAGTAAAGGTGAAATCAGTATAGCGGTTAGTATACTTTCTTTATGCATCGTATTATTTGTTAGTATTTTAAAATTAAAAGGTTCTCGTATTATTAGCAATTTTTCAATATTAATTGGCATTATCGTAGGGTGGTTATTCTACTCGATTTTATTTGGATCAGATGCAAAAGAAGTAGGGGCAGCAAGTGCGCATTTTTCTTTATTCCCTTTAGGAGCACCAAATTTAGAAATAGGTATCATTGCGATTTCATTTTTTGCAGGAATTATGAATTTAAGTAATACATTTGCATCAATTAAAGCTGCGTCTGATTTATTAAAAGAAAAAGCGAGTACAAAACAATATCGTTTTTCACTATTTTTCACAGGCAGCTTCACAATTATTGCTACATTATTTGGAATTGTTCCATACACTCCATTTACATCATCGCTTGGATTTTTGCAAAGTACTCAAATATATGAAAGAAAACCATTTATCTATGGGGGAGCACTGCTAGCAATAATTGGCGTACTTCCGCCATTAATTTCATTTTTAGCAACTATGCCTGTAACAGTTGGAAATGCAGTATTATTTGTTGCATATCTTCAATTGTTTGGAACAGCATTTAGTAGTACAAATGGAAAAGTATTTACATCAGATACAATTTTTAGACTGGCAGCCCCGGTTTTAGTTGGGGTAAGCTTAATGAATATTGCTCCTGGTACTTTTGGAAATTTACCTATGATTGTTCAACCATTTTTAACAAATGGACTGATTATGGGGGTAATTCTTTCAATTTTATTAGAGAAGTCGATTAACTGGAATCAGTTTGAGAAGGTAAAAGGATAAAAAATGGCTCGAGGAAAATATCCTCGGGCCTATTTTATTAAGAGAAATTAACTAATTTTTGAAGCTCTTTTGTAAATTTAGTACTTGTATGACTAAGCCATCTTTTTGGAACAATTAGATGCTTACAATTCATACTATTTAAATAGCTGTAAATAATTTGAGCTTCGTCGATTTCATCGCGGCTTACATCTATAGAAGATTGGTTATTATTATATTTGAAGTAATCAAGTGAATTTGAATATATTTGCTTAATTAACTGATCAAATGAATCGTCTTCAATTTCTACCAATTCACAATGCAATATTTGTGTCCTATGGATCAGAAAATACTTAAATTTGTTGTTTTCTAATTGTTCAATTGTAATAATATTATGATTTTTTTCAGTAAATTCGATTAGTTTTTCTTTATTTATTAAAGACTTAACCATTTCAATCCAATCCCTGTATTTTGCTGCAGCCTCAAAATCAAATTGTTCAGATGCTGATAACATAAGCTTTTCCATTTCTTCAAGCAGACTCATGTCGGTACGATTAAGAAATCGAATAACTTTATCAATTATCATATTGTACTCTTCAAGCGCTGATCCACCTAGACAAACTCCATTACATGTCCCTAATGAATAATTTAAACATGCGCTATTCTTAACTGCCAGATGGCCACAATTAATTTTAAAGCATTCCTTAATGCCGGTAACTGCTCTTTCAATAGTACTTCTACTTGTAAAAGGACCAAATATTAATACATTTTCACTTTCAATAGGCTCGTAGCTAATCTCAAAAGAAGGAACTTTTTTATTTAAGTTGATGACTAAGTAAATAAAAGATTGTGGACTTTTCATCATACGATTATACATTGGTTTAATTTCTTTTATTAAATGACATTCTAGCATGAAAGCATCGAATTCTGTATCAGTCAATAAATAGTCAAAATCCTTTAAATGGGTTACCAGTTTTTTCACTTTTGGTGAATGTCCCTTTGAATTTTGAAAATAAGATTGAACGCGTTTTTTTAAGCTTTTTGCTTTTCCGACATAAAGGATTTGACCTTTTGAATCTTTCATTAAATAAACGCCAGGGGATAACGGCAGATTTTTTACTTTTTCTTGTAGATTAATAGTAGTTCATCCCTTTTCTTGTAAGTATAATCTCATTTTAACATGAGAAATGAATTAAAAGTCAGCACAATTATGTGGAATAACTTCATCAAAACTTTATATAAAAAACATAATTTAAAGTCATTAATACACGCATAAAAGAACGACTACACGCGTAAAAATTGACTACAGATGATTTAAAGGAGAAGTGATCTTGATGAAAACGATCTATACGACATCCTCTTTCTCCAATTGGATTCTAGCTTGTCTTGTTAATGTATTAATAATTTGGTTATGTAGTTTATTTGCTCATTTAGTCAACTGGAAGTATGCTGACATGGGGTTCTTCCTATACTTTGTCATTCTAGTATTCTATATTATTTGTTTAAAACTGAATGAAGGATTCCCAGCACTTTTTCGGAAATTTGTACTCCGCAAAAAATTCGATTTAGTTAAAGTATCTGCTTATGAAGTAACTATTATTCTAGTAGCTATTTTTCACGTAGTAAGAGCGATTGTGATTTATAAGGATGCTCTTAGTTCCGTGTTTTGACCTGACCTTCATAAAAAACGAGGGAATCCTAATTGTCTGACTACTTAGGAGAACCCTCCTTTTTTATTTTATTGGAAAAAAATAATATTAAAGAATCTCAAATAAAAAAGAGTGATGACAAAACAGCTTGAGCTGCAAATAAGTCTTAGAGTACCGCAAATAAGGAGCCATTCTGTGCAAATAAACAGCGTACTGCAAATAAAATCTGAAAATCGCAAATAAAAATAGCAAAACTGCAATTAAATTTAGAGAATCGCAAATAAAAATAGCAAAACTGCAATTAAATTTAAGAGAATCGCAAATAAACTTAATAATTACCTATACTGGTTAGGGTATTTAGACCTGAAAGTTGAACGATTGTAGACACTTTCAATGTAAAGATGCTCTAATTCTTACAAAATCAAATAAAAAATTCATAAATTCCGTTAATGTTGGATGAATTATCCCAACTATAATAAAAAACGTAGCTAAGAAAGCTCAATTACTGTTCAAGACAATAATATGTTGTACTTCCCCACAATAAATTTTTAGATAAGGATCGTAATTACTGTATAATCTTCATAGGTGATGAAAATGTTTTTAAAAAAAATTACACTTTTGCGCGATGATATTAATTTTTTTAGCCAATATCCGTTTTCAATTCCTTCAATTAAATCATTTGATGAATTGAACATAAAAAGTAATGTTACCTTTTTTGTAGGTGAAAATGGTTCTGGAAAGTCTACTTTATTGGAAGCAATTGCTGATAAATGTGATTTTAATACAGCAGGCGGAGGCCGTAATAATAATTATGAAGTTTTTGCATCTGAGTCACAACTTGGAAATTACATTAGACTTTCTTGGTTGCCGAAAATTTCGAATGGATTTTTCCTAAGAGCGGAGTCATTTTACAATTTTGCTACTTACTTAGATGAATTAGAGGATCCAAATAATGAAAAATATGACAGCTACGGAGGACAGTCTCTCCATAATCAATCACATGGGGAATCATTTTTGTCCCTGTTTTTAAATCGCTTTAATGAAACGGCAATCTATTTGTTAGATGAGCCTGAGGCAGCGTTGTCTCCAGCTAGGCAGTTATCATTTTTAAAAATAATTCATGATTTAGTTGAAAATGAAAATTCACAGTTCATTATTGCAACGCATTCTCCAATTCTTCTTGGTTATCCAAATGCAGATATTTTAAGCTTTGATCATGGAGAAATTTCTAGAATTGATTATGAGAATACAGATCACTATCAAATTACTAAATATTTTTTACAAAACAGGGAAAAGTTTTTAAGTGATTTGTTGAGAGATGATGAGTAAAGCTAAAAAACTCAGTTCACTAGGTGAAACTGAGTTTTTGTTTATTCTCTTATTCTTCTAATTCATCAGGTAAAATAAATTGCCCATTTTCGTCAGCGTGAAGATCAACAACTTTAAAAATAGCATCTAAATTCAATGGTCCATAAATATGAGGAAATAATTGGCCAAAGTTTTCAGTATCTTCATATACGATTTTTGATTTTGTTTTTTCCTCATTAATACAAAGTATTTTTAAATCAGTTGCACCTTTAAAGAATAAGTTTGCGATTTCAACAGTTTGCTTGAGGGTTGAACAATGGATAAAGCCTTCGTTGTTTAAACTATCAGGTGCATATTCACCTGAATTATTTGCATTTTGCCAGTCTTTGTTTCCAATAATATGTAAAATCATTTTGATTCTCCTTTACTAATTCTCAAAGTATAATTTAATTTTTCTTTTCATATCTTCTTTATTTTCCGCAAATTGTTTATGTCGATGTCCATTCCCGCCAGATGTATGGGGGAATCCGTATAAAATGGCGTCCGAGTTTAAATAATCATTCGTTGTTAGATAGGTTAGAACTTTTGAAACATTAACTCCTAACGGGATAATGAGGGGACTTTCTAGTCTTATGATTTCCGCAGCAAATGTATTAACAATATACTTTTTAAGTAGATCGGTTCTTAAAATATTCGGGGTTGAACCATTATAGTTTTTCCCTTTATAAAAAACTGGGTATTTAATGACAGAGGTCGTTTGTACTAAATGACTAGCCGTACTAAAAAGTTCGCTAGTTGAATTTAATCCAAGATAATGATGTAATTCCAATTCATCTAACATAGCAATTAAATTTTTTCGCATCGGTCCTTCGAAGCTAGAATTCTTTTTAACTTCATGTAAAATTTCTTCGTCATCCATCACTTCGTCTTTAAGGCTAATGACAGTAGAATAAGATTGTTTCATTTGATGTAAGCCGGGAGTAATCCCAACTATGATGACTTTAGCTCGCTCATTAATGTACTCAAAAGGTGCATAATAAATTTCTAAATTTTTCTTTTCATCTTTATCTACTAAAAATTTTTCACTTTTTAATGTACTAGTTTCAAGTGAAGGAGATAAAGAAGAGATTAACGTTTTATATTCTTTAAATTTTGCATTAGCCAAGATTGCCATATTTGGTCCTCCATCAAAACTATTTATAGTTCATTGTATCGAAAGTTCTCCGTTAAATCCAACTATCTCCTAACTAGCCTTTCAAGTATAAAATAGGTGATTTTTGATAAAACTGATTAGCTGAAAGTAATCTGGAAATTTATGAAAGGATGGAAGATTAAGTGGATTATTCTAATCAACAAAAGAAGCGTTTAAGAAAATATAATTTACGCTCTTCCGTTCTTCATACTGAAGGAAATTTAATAGAAAACTTTAATATTATTCAGCGAGTGTTCCCGACCTCTGACTTAGTAAAAAAAGATATAGTTGTTAAAGATAAACAGGCTATAATTTGTTATTTGTCTAGTTTAGTTGATGAACAAAAAATAGGTCAATTTATTAATACAGTAAGTTCGTATACTGAAGATATAGAATTATTCATAACGAATAATACGATTCGGACTAATCAAATTTTAGATATTGAAACAGCAATATTGAATGGTAACAGTATTCTTCTAGTAGAAGGCGATCCAGTCGCATTTGTATATTCTTGTGGAAAATTGCCACAAAGAGCTTATACGCCTCCAAGTATTGATAATTCCTTAAGGGGCACAAAAATATCCTTTATTGAAACTGTTCAAGGTAATATTACTTTACTTCGAAGATTTATTAAAAGTCGAGATTTTCAAGTTAAGGAAGTTGAAATTGGGAATGAAAATAAAAGTACGGTAGCAATTGCGTATATCGATGGATTAGTAGATGAAGATTTACTATCTGGTGTAGAACAAGATATTTCAAAGATAAAACTTGATTCTATAATAAATGCAAACCACTTAGCGCAATTAATAGAAAGAAACCCATTTTCTCCTTTTCCTCAATATTTTACAACAGAAAGACCGGATGTTGCAGCTACGACATTACTTGAAGGAAAAGTAGTTTTAATCGTAGACCGATCTTCTGAGGTTATTATTTTACCGATTAATTTTGCAATATTTTTTAAAACGATTGATGATTATTCAGCAAGAGCGATGGTGGCTTCATTTAATCGTATACTTAGAGTAATTGCATTCTTTTTAACAATCTTTTTGCCGGGAATCTATATTGCAATTATTTCATTTAATTATGAGATCGTTCCTTTAAAATTACTATTATCAATCGGGGAATCTAGGGCAAAGGTTCCATTTGATCCTTTATTTGAAGCCATTGTTATGGAGATCACCTTAGAAATGTTAAGAGAAGCAGCGATTAGACTACCAGCACCTATTAGTACAACAGTTGGCATTGTAGGTGGGATTGTAATCGGGCAAGCAGCGGTACAAGCAGGAATCGTTAGTAATATTATGGTAATCGTCGTAGCTTTAACGGCTATTTCATCATTTATTATTCCAAACTATGAAATGGCATCTAGTTTACGAGTCATTCGATTTCCAATTATGATTATGGCTTCATTATTTGGTTTAATCGGTTTGATTGTAAGTACAATGATTCTCATGATCCATGGTTTGAGCTTAACTAGCTATAACAAACCTTATACATTGCCATTTTCTCCAATCAATCGTGATGCATTTAAAGATACAATCATAAGAGTACCTTTAAACTATCTTTGGAAAAAACAAAATAAACGTAATGAAGAATGAATGTTAGAAGGGATTCTTTCATGATAATTACGAAGTCAAAAATTACACAATTTCAATTTATTTTAATGATTTTTGGTATTCAAGTAGGGATTGGAATGTTGTCACTTCCTAGAGAACTAGCTCTAAAAGGAGGTACTAGCAGTTGGATTGCAATTCTTTTTGGGGGAATACTTTCTACTTTAATTAGTATTGTATTTGTTAAATTTAGAGAGAAGGCTCCTAATTTAAACTACATAGGTTTTTTTACTTTTTATCTAGGAAAAATTATTGGATCAATCGTAGTTTTGTTACAAGCAATTTATTTTCTATATGGAGGATATCTTGCATTAGTTAGAGCGATTTTATATATTCAATCCTACATACTTCAAGAAACTAGAACTTATATTTTATTAGTGCTATTTCTTTTTCCAACTTATCAGCTAATAAGTGGGGGAGTTCATTTAATTGCAAAATATATAGAAGCAATTTTTCCAATTGCTTGTTTTACCTTATTCATGCTGTTATTCACACTTAAAGATGCTGATATAAATTTTATTTTACCAATTATTAAGGATGGCTGGATGCCGATTTTAAAGACGATTCCATTAACGACGACTTCATTTCTAGGCATCGAATTAATCCTAGTTTATTATCCATATTTAAAGTCGAAAGAAAAGGCTGTAAAATGCGTTATTATTGGAAATGCTTTAACAACTTTTACCTACGTTTTTGTAACAATTATTTGTTTTGTTATTTATAGTCCTTATGAAATTAAAATGACATTTGAGCCAGTAATCGATATTTTAAGTGTAATCGAATTTCAATATGTTGAGAGGTTAGATTTCATTTTATTCTCATTATTTTTAATGATAATATCGAAATCATGGGTTACGTTTATTTGGGCTGGTATGAATGGGTTATCAGAGTTATTTAAATTTAGATTATTACCTATTGTCATTATTATTCTTTTTATCCTCATTATCATCCTTACATTTATTCAAGTTCCGACATTTACAAATACAACTAATCATTTACACGTTTTAATGATTTCTGGAAGATACATCACGATCGGTATCCCTATCCTGTTATTGATCGGCGGTTTAATAAAAAATAATTTAAGTAAGGTGAAAATCAATTGAAATATTTTCAAGTATGTTTGCTTAGTATTTTTTTAATAATCGGCGTTTCGGGTTGCAGAGGGAAAATAAATATAGAAGATGTCACATTATCGATGATTTTAGGAATCGATGTGAACGATGAAAATAAAGTAGAAGTATTTATGGCAAGTCCAGTCTTTAGTGGAGAAACACAAGCGAAAACTGAACATTTTAACGTTCAAACTCTATCGATTAAAGAATCTAGAAATTATTTTGATACGCGTGCTAGTGGTGTTACTGGTGGAGGTAAAATTCAAGCAATCTTAATAGGGTCAAGAGTACTTGAACATAAAAATTGGTTTTCAATCATGGATATGTTTTTTCGAGATCCCAAATTTCGATTAAATGCAGATCTTATTTTTGTAGATGGTCCACTTGCCGATGTTTTTGATTTAAAACCAAAGGATAAACCTGAGTTACCGATCTATATTCCTCAATTAATACAAACTGCTGATTTTCGAAATGTTGCCTTTAGAACGACTATACGACAGTTTCATCGAATGTATTTTGAGAAGGGGATTACACCTTTTGCACCTGAACTAGCAATACAAGGAGAGCATTTAGTAGTCAATGGGACAACTTTATTAACTAACAATAATTTGTATAATCGAACCTTATCAATGAATGAAACACAACTGTTAAAAATTTTAAAAGATCATTTAGAGGGACAATTAGTAATTGCATTGAATCTTAAAAAATTTAAAAAAGATGTAGATGATGTCTTTACAGATGAAGAAACTAGTTTTTATATTAAAGATGTAAAACGAAAAATCGATAAAAAATATTCTAATGGTCATTATAGCTTTAATGTGAATTTGACATTGCCGATTATGTTTACAGAATCTCCAATAGGATTAACGAATTCATCGGAAGCTATCTTAAAAAAAGCGATAGAAAAAAAATTGCAAAAAGAATTAAATAATCTAATCCAATCTTTTCAAAAAGATAAAGTTGATCCAGTTGGTTTTGGTATACTTGCTCACTCATTTCAGTACGCTGATTGGAAAAAAAATGAGAATCATTGGCTTGATACATATCAAAAATCGAATATAAAAGTAAAAGTTAAGATTATTGTTATAGATAAAGGAATAACGATGTAAGTGAACAAAACAAAACCCACCAAAAAAATTTTGGTGGGTTTTAAGTTTAGGCGGCTGCATTTTCAAGATCTATTGCTTTTCTTTGTTTACGATCATGCAATAAATAGTAAATGACAGTCGTTGACAATACAGCAATTGCAGTTATGACATACATAATATGGAATGATGTTTTCGCAGATACAACTCCAAGTACGTAAGAGCCAATTCCCATACCGACATCAAAAAACATAAAAAATGTTGCTGTCGCCATTCCCTTTTTAGCAGGGGCAGCAGTGTTAATCGCTAATGTTTGAAAACTAGGTACGATTGAGCCATAGCCTAGACCGATTAATGCAGCGGAAAATAAAAAGATTGTTGGTACAGTTGAAAAGCTCAAGACAACTAGACCAATTGTAAATAAGATGATCCCAGGATATACAATTATGTTAGCTCCTTTACGATCAAATAGTTTACCAGTGAAAGGTCTTGATCCTAAAATGAAAACTGCATAAACAATAAAAAAGAAACTAGCAACATCTACAAATCCTAATTTTTTTGCGTATAATGTGATAAATGAAATGATACCACTGTAACCAAAAGAGATAATTGCTGAAGTAATTGAGATTGGTAATGCTGAACGCTCAATTAATTGTGATGGTTTAATTCGAGTTTTTGCTTTTAATGTTTGTTTAGGAATCGCAATGAATAGTCCGAAAATAAGTGAAATAATTGCGAAGAAACCACAAACAAAAAACAAAATATGGAAGGTAAAATGATTCATTAAATTAATACCAAGATAAGGACCAAATACCATTGCAAGGATCATTGATGAGCTATAATAACTCATACCTTCGCCCCTACGTGATATAGGAACTATTTCAGCGACTATTGTACCTGTTGCAGTTGTTCCTAGACCAAATGCAATCCCTTGTGCAAAACGCAATAAAAGTAATAATGCAAAATTATTGATAAAAGGATATAAAAAAGTTGTTAATGTAAAGAAAACTAATGAAATGATTAGTATTTTTCTGCGACCAATTGTATCAAGCCAGATCCCTGCAAATGGACGAATTGCAACTGAGGCAATCAGAAAGGATGTTACTACAAGACCAACTTTACTATCTTCTTGGCCTAAATTATCAATCACAAAAATCGGTAATGTCGCCATCAACGTATAAAATACTAAAAACACAAAAAATCCACTTAAGCTTACACTTAGAAAATCCTTTGTCCATAAACGCTCGTTTTTCAAACTTATTCCCCCTGTTTAGTAACCTCCGACGCTTTCATATTGTTCATCATTTTTTGAAAAACTTGAAGTGCAATATCAAGCTCTTCATCGGGTATATCTTTAATAACATCATTCTCAAATGAGATGATTTGCTCTTTCCAACTATCATATTGATTTATAGCTTTATCAGTTAGATGAATCATTTTTTCTCTTTTATCTGTTCCTTCTTTGCGAACAATTAAGTCTAAAACTTCCATCCTACGTAGTGTTCGTGTAAGGGTAGGTGGCTCAATATTCAAATTCGAACAAATTGTTCGTTGAGTACATGGTCCATGTAAATGGATATAGTGAATAACAGACCATTGTGCCAAATACAATCCAGTAGGAACAAGATGCTCATTAAATGATTTCGAAAACTGACGTGTAGTTTGATTTAATAAAAAAAAGAAAGGCTGCTTTTTGCGCATAAAAAAGTCTCCTTGGAAAATTAGTTAGCTAGCTAATTAAAATAGTTGTCTAGCTAATTATATTTGAACAAATTGTGAATGTCCAGTGAATGAACTTAATTAGTATAAATTGAGCATAAGAGCAAATATTAAATGTAGAAAAATTTTACAAAACAGTTAGGACGGTATTTGAGATGGTAGAAGTAGTACATTCAACAAACGGGAAATCTCATAAAATGAAGATTTTACAAAGAACAATCGCAATGTTAGTTGGTTCCTTACTTGTAGCGACAGGTCTTGAAATATTTTTAGTTCCAAATGATGTTATTGATGGTGGAATAACAGGTATTTCGATTATGGTTTCCCATCTTACAGGACTTCCACTTGGCGTATTTCTTTTTGTATTAAACCTACCATTTTTTTATTTAGGTTATAAGCAAATAGGGAAAACATTCGCGATTTCGACGATTCTTGGCATCACTGTTCTTTCTTATTTAACAAGCAGGTTTCACCATATCTCTGCTTTTACGGAAGATATTCTACTAGCAACAATTTTTGGAGGAATGGTCGTAGGTGTTGGAGTAGGATTAGCCATTCGATTTGGTGGAGCACTAGACGGGATTGAGATTCTAGCGATCATTATTAATAGCAAGATTCCTTTTTCCGTTGGTGAAATCATTATGGTTTTCAACTTATTTATTTTAGGAGCTGCTGGATTCATCTTTTCTTGGGATCGAGCAATGTACTCAATAATTGCATATTTAGTCGCATTTAAAACAATTGACATCGTAGTAGAAGGATTAGAACAATCAAAATCAGCATGGATCATTAGTGACAAAAGTGAAGATATTGGAGAAGCAATTCTTTTTAAAATGGGCCGTGGTGTTACCTATATAAATGGAGCAGGTGCATACTCAGGTGAAACGACAAAGGTTATCTATTGTGTTATCACTCGATTAGAAGAAGCAGAATTAAAAACAATTGTCGATGACATTGACGAAAGTGCCTTTTTAGCAATTTCAGATATTGCAGAAGTACGTGGTGGAAGATTTAAAAAGAAAAACGTACATTAGGACTGTTCAACAAAAGCATTGAAATATGGAGGAAGGTTCTTATTGGACCTTCTTTGCTTTTATTCTCTAGCTATTTGCTGTATTATTTATTTGATAACTGAAAATTTAGAAAACTATTTTGTAGATAAATTTATAATTTGATAGATTAAAAGGCTTAAAAGGAGGGAGAAGTTGAATGGAGAAATTCGATGTGATTGTTGTTGGAGCAGGATTGGCTGGTTTAGTTGCAACTGCTGAGATAGCTGATGCCGGGAAAAGTGTATTATTACTAGACCAGGAACCGAAATCATCAATAGGTGGTCAAGCTTGGTGGTCATTTGGTGGGTTATTTTTAGTAGATTCTCCAGAGCAACGTAGATTAGGTATTAAAGATTCGAGGGAATTAGCTTGGCAGGATTGGCTTGGAACAGCAGGATTTGATCGAGAAGATGATGAGGATTATTGGGGAAAGAAATGGGCAGAGGCATATGTCGAGTTTGCATCAGGAGAGAAGAGGCAATGGCTTTATGACATGGGGGTGAGATTTTTTCCAATCGTCGGTTGGGCTGAACGTGGGGGATATCTTGCAGAAGGACATGGGAATTCAGTGCCCCGATTTCACGTAGTATGGGGTACAGGTCCTGGAATTGTTGCGCCTTTCGAACGAAGAGTTCGCGAGCATATGAAAAAAGGTTTAGTAGAATTCAGATCCCGACATCGTGTAGATCAACTACTAACACAAGATGGAACTGTAGTCGGAGTAAGTGGTTCTTTATTAGAACCAAGTAATTCAGAGCGAGGAGAAGATAGTTCTCGAGAAGTAATTGATGACTTTCAATATGGGGCAAAGGCGGTTTTAGTATCAAGTGGCGGTATTGGTGCGAACGTTGATTTAATACGCCAAAATTGGCCAAGTCGATTAGGCACTCCGCCAAAAAGAATGATATCTGGTGTACCGGCACATGTTGATGGTCGAATGCTTGCCATTACTGAAAAAGCTGGTGGTCGAATTGTTAATCGTGATCGAATGTGGCACTATACTGAAGGCATAAAAAATTGGAATCCTGTATGGAGCAATCATGGAATCCGTATTCTTCCGGGACCATCATCAATTTGGTTAGATGCACGTGGACAGCGCTTTCCTGCACCTAATTTTCCTGGTTTTGATACGTTAGGTACATTACAAGCCATTCAACAAACTGGTTATGATTACTCCTGGTTTATTTTAACGAAAAAAATTATACAAAAAGAGTTTGCACTTTCAGGTTCAGAACAAAATCCTGATTTAACTGGAAAAAGTATAAAACAAGTGATGAAACGGGCAACTTCAGGAATACCAGCACCTGTAAAAGCTTTTATGGAAAAAGGAGAGGACTTTGTTGTTGCAGACACGTTAAAAGAGCTTGTTGAAGGCATGAATAAAATAACCGGGGAAAATTTACTAAACTATGATGTAATCGAGCGTCAACTGATTGCACGTGATCGTGAAATGGATAATAAATTTACAAAAGACTTACAAATCACTGCCTTAAGAGGAGCACGAAATTATATTGGTGATAAATTAATTCGTGTTGCGTCTCCTCATAAAATTTTAGACCCAAAAAATGGTCCGTTAATTGCTGTTCGTTTAAATATTGTAAGTCGTAAAACACTTGGTGGACTTCAAACAAATTTAGATGGGAATGTATTAAATTCTTCAGGTGATGCAATACCTGGACTATATGCAGCAGGTGAAGTTGCTGGATTCGGCGGCGGTGGTGTACATGGTTATCGTGCAATGGAAGGAACATTTTTAGGTGGTTGTTTATTTTCAGGTAGACAAGCAGGTAGAGCGATTAGTAGAGAGTTAGAATAAACTCGAACTCTTCAAATACATGCGTTTGATCGACAAACTAGTCGATCTTATTTTTTTCTTTAGTTGACTTAAAGCATAGTTTAAGTCGTATGATAATCATGTTGACATTGATCGATTATTGATTGGGGCTTCTAATGAAATATTGCTCAAGTACAGAAGCAACCTTAAGATCAAATTATTAATAGAGATTGGATAAGTTAGTAACATATAGAAAAAAATAGAAATGAGGAATTAACATGAAACTTTCAGGTAACACAATCCTTATTACAGGTGGTAGTACTGGTATTGGATTAGCTTTTGCAGAACGCTTTATTAAATCAGGAAATAAAGTCATAGTGACTGGGCGACGTGAAAATGTACTTGAAAATGCTAAAGAAAAATTTCCCGATCTTATTACACATGTGAGTGACTTGAGCTCTGAACCAGAACGCGTATCATTGTTTGAGTGGGTAACAAAGAACTATCCAGAAGTAAATGTGCTAGTAAATAATGCAGGGATTCAACAACGTTTTAATATTTTAAAATCAGATGCCAAGAACGATTGGAAATATTTTAATAATGAAATCATAACTAATATTGAAGCACCAATCCATTTGTCTATGCTGTTTGCTCCATATTTTGCTACAAAAGAAGCGGCAACGATCATTAATGTTTCATCGGGATTAGCTTTTACTCCATTGGTCATTGCGCCAATCTATTCAGCAACAAAAGCAGCAATCCATTCATTTAATATGAGTTTACGTCACCAACTTTCCGAATCATCTGTGGAAGTAATTGAAGTTGCTCCTCCGGCAGTTAATACTGATTTAGGCGGTGCAGGATTGCATACTCACGGTGAACCTTTAGATGAATTTGCAGATGGGATTTTCATGGAATTAAAAGAAGGGAAACAAGAAATCGGATATGGAACTTCAGTTGAACGACTTCGTATGTCGCGAGATCAAGTAGATGAACATGTTACAAATATGTATAATATGTTGAAAAATACAATTCAACAACATTAGTTCAGCAGTATTTTTTTTTTATGAAGTAAAAACGGGCAAATTCGTTAATTCGGATTTGTCCTTTTGGTGCTATATATTGATTTTTTCCTTATTCCCAACAATTGTATAGCCTGTTCTATGATAGGGTACGAATAAAAAGGGTACTAAAAAACTGAACAAGCTATTGATATTGGAAAAGGAGTGGGTGTGTAATGGATAAAAAGAATACAGTCAGTCCCGACACACATGCTAGTATGGCACAAAAAACAGTTGGGCGGTTTTTGTTTGATTGCCTAAAGCAAGAAGGGATTACTGAAATTTTTGGCGTCGCAGGGGACTATAATTTTTCATTACTTGATACGTTGGAGCGATATAACGGAATCCAGTTTATAGAAGGACGGAACGAACTAAACGCGGGTTACGCTTCGGATGGTTATGCAAGAATCAAGGGGATTTCTGCTCTTATTACAACGTTTGGTGTTGGGGAGTTGAATGCATGCAATCCAATAGCTGGCGCCTATAGTGAACACGTTCCAATAATCCACATTGTTGGTTCACCAAAAGAGAAAGATCAAAAAGAGCACAAGCTGATGCATCACACTCTAATGGATGGGGATTTCAATGTATTCCGCAATATGTATAAACAGATAACAGCCTATAGTGCTGTACTCACACCTGAAAATGCCATGATTGAAATTCCTGCTGCTATTCGAATTGCAAAAGAAAAGAAACAACCTGTTTACCTTGTTGTGGCCGATGATTTAGTCGATCAGCCGATTATGGACAGGATAGAGCCAACACCACAACAAAAAACATCAAACATAAAATCTCTTCAAGCTGCGACAGATCATGTCCGTCAGCTACTAGAATGTGCAAAGCGGCCAGTTATCCTAGTAGATGTAAAAACGATACGTTTTGGCCTTCAGGCTGCAGTTCTGCAATTGGCAGATGCGATGAATATACCTGTTGCATCCATGATGTTCGGTAAAGGCGCATTTGATGAAACCCATCCTAATTATATCGGTATGTACTTAGGCTCGTTTGGCTGTTCTGAAGTTCAAAATACGGTAGAAAATGCAGACTGTATCATTGCGATTGGCTTGGTACCCGCGGACACCAACACAGCGAATTTTACCGCAAAACTGAATTCAATGGTGACCATTAATATCCAATCGGATCTAGTGAAGATTGCTGAGGCGGTATACCAGAACGTTCTAGCTACTGACATGCTTCAGGCGATACAAAAAGTGGGGTATAAAGGTCAAGGTTTACTAGGAAAAGTGTCATTTCCATACGATCAATCCAATGTAAGTAATGATGAACCACTTAAAGCGGCCGACTATTATCCAGTTTTTCAACGGATGCTGAAAATGGACGACATTATGATTATTGAGATTGGTACATTATACAATGGTATGGCGGAAGTGAGATTGCCTAGTAATATTACATATATTGGGCAAGGAGGCTGGGGATCCATCGGATATGCAACCCCTTCGACGTTTGGCGCCTGTATTGCAGCCCCAGAGCGTCGGGTGTTGCTGTTTACTGGTGATGGCTCACTACAGCTAACTGCACAAGAAATCAGCTCCATGCTCTATTACGGCTGTAAACCGATAATTTTCGTCTTAAACAATGACGGTTATACAATCGAAAAATATTTAAATGTTAATACGAAAAATCAAACATACAACAAAATCCCTAGGTGGTCTTACACTAAGCTAGCTGAAGCTTTTGGAGGCAATGCGTTTACTGCTATTGTTCATACTTATGGAGAGCTTGAACAGGCAATAAACCAAGCTGAAATTGAATGTTCCGAAAGAGTCAGTATTATTGAAATGATTGTAAAAGACCCATTGGACGCACCAGAAAATATGAAAAAAATGTACAAGTATTTGGAAAAGCAGGCAATGAAACGCAACCAAAATAGTTAATATAAACAAAAAAGTTGGAATCAATAAAACAAATGATCCCAACTTTTTTTAATTGTCTTTTTCCCTATATTTCTAATGGCTATTTGTTCAATAAATCGAGTGATGAAAAC
This sequence comes from Gottfriedia luciferensis, assembly GCF_001712755.1. Taxonomy (GTDB): domain Bacteria; phylum Bacillota; class Bacilli; order Bacillales; family Bacillaceae_G; genus Gottfriedia; species Gottfriedia luciferensis_B. The sequence continues at coordinate 84,302 of NZ_MDKC01000035.1, read as the reverse complement.
CTTAATTTGCTTTATTGTAGCATACTTGAAATTTAATTTAATTTTTGTCTTGACTTGAAATCCATTTCATAAATTAGATTGAAAGTAAGCCGATTTTCTACGAGATGTGAAAAAAGATGAACTTAATAGGTTAACTATTATCACAATGGATATTCATTGTTTGACCATACAGGGTTATTGGAAATCTTTGAAGATTTGTTTTTAACTTATAAAAGGTTATATATTGTAAGCAGTAAACTATAAAATAGTAAAAAATCTTTCTAGTTTGAGGAAGATATTGAACATTCTATTCTCTTTGTAGGAGAACACAGGTTTACGAAATATGACATACAGAGGAAGAAACCTTATATGAATGGTTTTAAGAAATTGAATTTAAATATGTAAAATTCCTTAAAATTTATACTATGTTGGCGGTGTAAGATGACAAATATTAACGATATTGCAAGATTAGCAGGTGTATCCGTTTCGACTGTTTCTAGGGTACTAAACAATTATAAGTATGTTGCTAATGATAAACGAGAGGCTGTTCTTAAAGCCATTGAAGAAATGAATTATACGCCAAATAAAAATGCAATTGATTTAATTCGAGGAGAAACAAGAGCAATAGGTGTTATTCTCCCATATAACAACAATCCAGCGTTTGATCAAATTTTAAACGGTATACTGAACAAGGCATTAGAGAAAGATTTTTTGATAACGGTACTTCCTTCAAATTATCGTAAAGAAAAAGAAGTCGAGTATTTGCATAAATTAAAAAGCAAGCTGTATGATGGCATCATTATCACGTCACGAGCAAATGATTGGGAAACAATCATTCCATTTAGCAAATATGGTTCAATCGTTGCTTGTGAATATACCCAACACAAAGAGATTGGCTGTTCCTATTTGGACCGCTATTCGTCTTATCTAGATGCCTTTCAATTATTAAAAAACAAAGGACATGATGTGGTAGCATTCACATCTGCTAGGTTAGAAAGTAATAGCACGAAGCAATTGATTGATGCTTATATTGAAATATTTGGTGAACTTCAACCTGAATACCATCTATCAGAATGTCATTGCTTAGAAGACGGATATGAAGCAGCAAAGAAATTTATGCATTTACACAAAAAGCCAACAGCTATTTATGCAAATGGGGATGAAGTGGCTGGTGGAATGTATTTATACGCAAAGTCGCAACAATTAAAAATCCCTACTGATTTAGCAATCATAGGTCAAGCAAATCAACCAATTGGGATCGGTATGGGAATTTCTACAGTGGATCATCAATTAACGAAAGTTGGTGAACAAGCTTGTAGCCTTGTAATAAAGAAATCTAGAGACAAAGTAAAAATACCTTATCAAATTATTGAAAGAGATTCTGTTTAATATAAATCAAAGATAAAAAATAGAGAAAATGTGGGGAAAGAAAATGAGGGAAAAATTTATTGTTTTTGACATAGATGGAACATTACTTACGACTGAAATGAAGTTTCTAGACAGTACGAAACAAGCTTTGGTTTCTCTAAAAGAAAGTGGCCATGAAATCGTAATCGCGACAGGAAGAGACTACACTTCTGCAATATCGATCGTCGACGAACTCGAAATTGATACTTATGTTTTATGCAATGGATCTGTAGGGTTTGTCCGTCATGAAATAGCTCATGAGGAAATATTTTCAAAAGAATCTATTTTGAAACTAATTGAAATTGCGATTGAAAACAATGATCAGATTGTGTTCCAAACATTGAAAGGGGTAAAAAGACATTTTGAAGAACCTGGAGAGTCGCTAACTAAGGCCTATGAAAGTCTAGGTTTAATTATCCCTGACTTTGATGAGATGTATTGGAAAGAAAATTCGATTATTCAAGCTATGCTGTTTTGCAAGAATGAAGATCTTCACAAATATGATATTAACGAATTCCGATATGTGAGTTGGCACCAATTTGGCTCAGATGTCATCCCTAAAGAAGGATCGAAGGCAAAAACAATTTTGAAAATTGCTAAGGAAAATGGATTTAAGCAAGAAGATATTGTTTTCTTCGGTGATGGAATGAACGACATCGAACTAATGGAGCTTTCAGGAATTGGTGTTGCAATGGGAAATGCTGAAACAGCGGTTAAAGAGAAAGCTAATTTAATCACAGATAGCTGCAATGAACATGGCATTTATAATGCTCTTAAGAAAATGTTATTAATCTAATACGTGAAAGAAATTAGATTAACCTTGAAAAGCTTGAAATGCTTTGTAAGCTCGACTTGAATATTGATAACTGGCTTAAATACTGTCTTCATGTATGATAATTTTGGAAAATCGAATAATAAGCTTCAGTTAACTCTTTTATCAGGAGGATAAATATGAAGCGCACTTTTAAAATAATTGGAATTTGTTTACTTATATTGATCATAATTAGTGTTGGATCGATATTTCTATCCCCAAGACCTGTAACGTGGTTTTTGAAAAAGTCTTTTGCCGGTGGAATTGAAGTAGAGGCAGCTGATTATGGCATAGCAAAACAAAAAACAAGTATGGATACTGATATTGAGTACTCAACAAAATATAAAAGCAGTACTTTTGATTTGATTAAGTATAAAGGTGATCTGAAATACGTTCCAACCATTTTTTGGATTCATGGTGGTGCTTTTGTAGCGGGAGATAAAAATGATGTACGGAAATATGCTACATATATAGCAAGTCATGGGTATAATGTAGTGAATATAAATTACCCCTTAGCTCCGAGTGTTGCTTATCCAATACCTTTACAACAAATTGATCAAGCGTACCGATTTATTAAAAAAAACGCTGGTAAATATGGACTGGATTTAAACAATATTTATATTGCTGGAGATTCAGCTGGAGCTCAGCTTACAGCACAATTTGTAAGTATTCAAATGAATAAAAACTACTCCAATACAGCTAAAATAGGTCAAAGCATCGATCCAAATACAATACGTGGGGCAATACTTCTTTGTGGTCCTTATGATCTGAAAGAAGTTCAGACGCACGCTTCATCAACGTTGATGAAATTTGTATTTAAGCGAGTTGGCTGGGCTTATTTTGGAAAATACAACTGGGAAGATGAAAAGATGACAAAGGAATCTTCCCTTTTAAGAAATGTACCAGAAAGATTTGTTTCAACATTTATAACTGACGGAAATACAGGTTCCTTTGAATCACAAGGTAAAAAATTTGCAACATTACTAGAAAAAAGAACAGGTGTTAAACAAGTCTTTTATAGTAAATCAGAAGGAAAACTAGGTCATGAATACCAGTTCCAAATGAATACGAAAGCCGCTCAAAATACATTTAATGAACTACTCAATTTCTTGAATGGTACGAAAGTTTCTCAAATACAACCGTGAGTTCAAAAATAAATAAGAATCAATTTGAATGCAAATGAGATTTCAATGTTTTTGAAGTCTCTTTTTTTGCACTTTGTTTTCTCCTCGGGGCAAAAAAGAATTAAAGTTAATCAACTTTTGATAAATTTCTTGATAGATTACGTCGAAAATCTTTTAGATGTTGATTTGATAAGGGATAAATAACCCGATTGACCGAATATTCAGAATAATTAATAATAAAAGTGATTTTTGTTTCTGAATTTTAGGAGGTAGAGAATGGGAAAACATTTTTCTAGAAGTAAGTTTGTCAAAAGTTTTTCAGTGTTAGCATTATCGTCTGGTTTTATTGTTGGCTCCTTAAGTCATGTAACAATCTCATCAAAAGCTGCAACATACTCGAAAGTAGAAGATATGCTTGCAAATTTATCATCAGCTCAAAGAGCAGCACTTCATCAGCTTTCAACAAGTAATGAGACAGGGCTACAAGTTAATCAAGATATTGATTTAGATTCTACTACTCAAACGAGCGTTATTGTCGAATTTAATAATAAACCTGCAAAAGTCGCTCAGCTTGAATCTTCTTTAAATGGTAAACAGCTCACAAAGAACGAGGCATCAAACCTTGTTGATCAAGACCATGCAACTTTTTCAAAAGATTTAGGACAAGTATTAACCGAAGAAAATCATAAAAGTGTAAATTACAAAGTAAATCGTTCATTTAAGCATGCTTTTAATGGTGTTTCAATGAGTCTTCCAGCAAATCAAATAAAAAATCTACTAAAATCAAAAGCTGTTAAAGCGGTTTGGAGTAATGAAGAGGTACATGCAGATGTAGATAATACTCAAGAAGGATTACAAGCTGGAGGATCAAGCAATGAATCAGCCCTTTCTTTTCTAGGAGTAGATAAGCTTCATCAGGAAGGTATTACTGGAAAGGGAGTTAAAGTAGGAGTAATTGATACAGGTATCGACTATAATCATCCAGATTTAAAGGATGTATATAAAGGTGGATACGATTTTATTGATAATGACAATGATCCGATGGAAACAACATACGAAGATTGGAAAAAATCCGGTTTTGCCGAATTTTACTGGGCTACAGGAGCATCGTATTATACTGAACATGGTACGCATGTCGCAGGAATCATCGCTGGTCAAGGAAAAAATGACGGGGATATTAAAATGAAAGGTATTGCACCAGATGTTGAGTTACATGCATACCGTGTATTAGGGCATTATGGTTCTGGTACAGATTCTAGTGTTTTGGCAGGGATTGATCAAGCTGTAGCAGATGGGATGGATGTCATTAATTTATCTTTAGGTGCAGGAATAAATAATCCTCTGTATTCCACAAGTATTGCAATTAATCAAGCAGTACTCAGCGGGGTTACAGCAGTTATCGCTGCAGGAAACAGCGGAAATGATATGTACACATTAGGTTCTCCAGGTACTGCAGCACTTGCTTTAACTGTAGGCGCAAGTAATGAACCAAATAATTTACATACATATAAGAGTGTACTACAAACAGGTACTGACTCAATTTCAACTGACTTGCAAGAAATGGCAAAAGGATATACAGATCATGTTGAGCAATTAAATGGCCAATCCTATTCAATAATTGAAGTAGGTTATGGTGCACAGTCGGATTATAAGAATAAAGATGTAAAGGGGAAAATTGCATTAATTAGTCGCGGGAATAATATTACTTTAGGAGATAAAGTTAAATTTGCAAAACAAAACGGTGCAGTAGCTGCATTACTTTTTAATAATAATCCAGATGAGGGACTAATACCTGCTTATTTAGGTGATGGATTAGATTATATTCCAACTTTCACCTTAACGAACGCGCAAGGTTTAGCATTGAAATCAAAGATTAATACAACAAGTAAATTTACTTTTAATGAACTTGGACAAATTCAAACGAAAGCAGATGAGTTAGCGGATTTTAGTTCACGTGGACCAGCTCGAGTTACTTACGATATAAAACCAGAAGTTACAGCCCCAGGTGTAGGCGTTTTTTCTACAGTGCCAGCTTATATGATCAATAAAAATACGCCAAATGATTATAAGTATGCGTATGAACGTCTCTCAGGTACATCCATGGCAACACCAAATGTTGCAGGGATGGCGGCACTTTTACTCCAAGCAAAACCAAACATAGAGCCAAGTGATGTCAAAGCGATTCTAATGAATACAGCTACTCCATTAAGTAAGGATTATAGCGTGTTTGAATCAGGTGCAGGTCGAGTAGATATTTATAAAGCGGTGCATTCATCCATTGAAGTGAAAGTTCAAAATGAAACACCAATTTTAAAAAATGGAAAAGAAAAATCAATTAAAGATGAAACGGGTGCTCTTAGCTTTGGTTCAGTCGATCTAAGTGAAGATGTTAACGAAGAACGTAAAGTTGTAATTAAAAATATAGGTAGTGAGGCAAAAACATTTGATGTAGCAGTTAAATTTCAAACAGGACTAAGAGGATCTAAAGATGCCGACAAAAATGGAGTAAAGCTCTCTATCGAACCGACCATTAAGCTACCTGCAAATTCACAAAAAAATACCAATGCTTCAATCTTCATACCGAAAACTGCAGAAAAAGGGAATTATGAGGGATATATCATCTATACAAATCAAAAAGATCAAAAAGAAACATATAAAGTACCTTTTGCAGTACATGTTGTTGAAGAAGGAATAGCAGTTTTTGAACCATCATCAACTGGGTTATCCGAAGACCATTATAGAGATTCATATTCAAGTCCTAACACAATTAAGGCGATAACTGCTCAGGTTCAAATGAAATCAAATAGTAGAAATATTGATTTCATTTTGGAAGATGGAATGACAAATCAGGAAATAGGTTTTCTTGGAACAGTGAATGGATTTAGCTTAAATGAAGGTGATTTAGTTAATATAAGTCTCTTTAATGGTACGTATTATCCTTTTGATAAAACATCTCCGAACGGTATAAGTTCTACAAGCGTTGTGTTGGGTGAAGGTTTTTATAGGATCAAAATGCTTGCAACATCCGACACTGGTAAACAGTTCATAACATACCGTAATTTAATTATTGATAACAGAAAGCCTAAATATACAATTGATGGTCCAGTAGGGGATATAATTGAATATGAGGAAGGACAAAAATCTGTTACCATAACTGGCTCAGTGTTCGACCAGGATATAGAGGATTATAAAGCAGCTGGAATGAAAATTGATCAATCTGCTAACAAGGTCTACGATATAGCACAAGGAGATATTCCTGTTGAAATACCTGTTAATAAGGATGGTACGTTTAAATATGATGTACCAATAGGCTTGGGGGTAAAGATTGTAAAATTAGTAGTTACCGATTCTGCCGGAAACGGTAGTGTCATTCCTAAAACAATTAAAATCTTGAAAAAAGGTACACCATATTTGACAGCGGTTGTAGATAAAGATACGGCGAAACCGGATGATCTTGTTAAAGCAAAAATCGTTTTAAAAAATGCTGTCGATTTTAAGAAAGGTACGGTAAATTTAAGCGTTCCATCAGACTTTTTATCGATTGAGGATATTGCACTTCATCCAGACTCTAGTAAACTTGGAGAGATAAAGTTTACTAAAACTGTAGGTAATAGTGTGACTGTAGAAGCTTCTGATAATAATACGCAAACTTTAAACGGAGATATCCCACTAGCAGAAGTTACGTATAAAGTAAAAGATTATAACTTTGAAATCAGACCAGATAGTAGTCTTATTTATGCATCTAGCTCATATGTAAACCGATCAGGAAAAACAACTTCTCTTATCACAAATTCACCATATGTTGATTTAGTTCCAACATATTCGAAAATGAAATCTATTTTATATGCTGAAGGTTTATTAACTAGTAGTGGAGCATTTGATAGTAAGAGAGATTACAGTTTAGTAGGAGCGGATGTGTCGGTCCAAGATTCTACGGGAAATAAGTATGACCAAATTTTTAATAAGTTTGGAAAAATTGAAGCTTTACATTTAGCCCTTACTGATCAACCGTTACGATTAACTGTTAAAGTTCCTGGACATTTTAGAAGTCTTTATGACTTTAATATTGGTATGTTAAATGAAAAAGGTGAATTAACTGGTCAATTTAAAAAGATTAATCTTCCATTATTACTTGGTGGAGATGTAAATGGAGACGACGTAATTGACGTAATGGATGCACTATATATTCAAACATACTGGGGAACAAACAAACGAAGTGCAGATATTAATATGGATGGTAAAGTAGATGCAAAAGACTTTGCATTTGTAGAAAAAAACTACTTAATGCAAAATCCTTCAGTGCAAAATGCACCAAAACCAAAAAGTAAATATAAAATGAAAACATTAGAGATTGTTAAGGAAGAGTTAGGTCTCTAATCTACTACTGCTATAAATTATAAAAACCGATTTCCTTCTATTAAGGAAATCGGCTTTTTATTTAACTCAAAATGTAAATTGAAATTATTTTACACCAACTGCATCAAATGCATTATTAACAGTTGTTACCTCAGCAGAGCTTGCACCATATAAGTCAGCAGCAGATTGTACAAGTGCTGCACGAGCTTGACTAAATGTTGCTGAAGAAGTTAAGTAAACTGTATTTGCACGATAGAAAATTTTAGCTAGTTTATCATTACCGATGCCTGTTACAGATACACCGTAATGAGTTCCACCTACTGCAATTAAGTAAGCAGCTTTATTGATGATACTACTATTTGTATGAACGCCTCCATTATCAGAAGTTCCAGTGTAACGTTTTGAGTAGTGATCTGGATCACCGTATTTAGTTGGGTCACTCATTGAACGAAGTGAGTCACCAGCAATACCTGGTGTGTAGATATCCTCACCAATCTCGTAATCTGGATTGTTATTATTATAGAACTCAATAACAGTTCCAAAAATATCCGAAATAGCTTCGTTTAATGCACCAGATTCATTTTGATAGATTAAGTTAGAGCTTCTTTCTGTAACAGCGTGAGTTAATTCATGCGCTACTACGTCAAGTCCACCTGATAAGTAAGTAAATGTTGTTCCATCACCATCACCATAAACCATTTGAGAACCGTTCCAAAATGCATTGTTATAACTACGGCTATAATGGACAGTTGATTTTAAAGCAGCACCATTACCATCAAATGAATTACGTCCAAAAACAGTTTTATAGTAGTCGTATGTTTTTCCAGCATAATAATGTGCATCAACTGCCGCAGCTTCAGCTGTGCTATTTAGTAGTGTGTCAGTGCTTGATAAAAGCGTTCCAGGAAGAGTTGTACGATTAGCTCCATTATATGTGAAAATACCGTTTCCTCTAGTATTGTCTTGTAAATAATAAGTTGAACCAGATTGAGTCATATTTAATGTTTTTGTATCACCAAGTACACCTTTACCTGTTGCAGTTACATTTGTACCAGTAACTGATGGTTTAGCAACTGATGATCCAGCTGATTTACTAGCAGCATGGATGCTATCCATTGTATCAATACTATTGTAGCTATTTAAAATTTTACCAGTTGAAGCTTCAATGAAATAATTATAGTTTCCAGGTTTTGGAGAAAGGAAGTTTAAGTTTACTAGATAAGCATAAGTTGCATTATCACCATTTGTATAAACTACTAGTTGAGCTGTAGGGTCTTTTTCATAGTCAGGGGTATATCCAAGGTCTGCTTCTGCGATTTTGATCGATTTATTAGCGTTAACTTTTTTAGTAGATTTTAACCCTTTTTTAGTATCTAAGTTTGGAATAACTGTACCAGAGAAAACAGTTAGAACTCCATTATCTCCAACTACTGCCGTTTGAGTTGATCCCCATACAGGAACACCGTTATAAACTTGTTGTAGGTGAAGAGCAGTACCGTAAGTATCTTTTTTACTAGACTGAACAATGAACGAATCATCTGCAGACTTCGATCCTAGTTTGAACTTATCTTTGTTAGCATTTACATAAGCTTTTACAACGCCTTCAGCATTTTTAGCTGATGGTTTTGTCAGTTGTCCAGAAACGAATTCAGGAGATCCCACTGATTTGTTGTACTTGTAATTTGATAATACATTTTTTGGTGCAGCATATGTATTAGTTACTGATAAACTACTTGCCGCCAAACCTACCGATAATCCAACCGCTAAAACTTTTTTGTTCATTAAAAATTCCTCCCCTTGGTTAACAATGTGGTATTGAGGAATTCATCGTATCATCTGAAAAACTGGTTTATCAAACTACAAAATTCGACAAATTTTGCATTTTGTGAGGGAAAAATAAGCGGAAATATCGAAGAAAAAATAATTCAGAATCTTTAAAATAGTTAAAAAGTATCAATTTTAGTTAAAAAATGGTAAATAAAAAATCGAATTTTATTAAGAATATGTATGATTTTGGTTAAAATTAACTCAAAAAAACGGAGTCTCTGGAGAGAAAAAGCATTAAAATTATTATATTAGTAAATAATTGTTTTCTGTTTTAGTTTGAAGTTAGGACAGAAATACAAAAAAAGCAGAAAAGGTAAAGAATTTCTGCTTTCCTAGTTTTAGTATTCATTTATCTTTTTTAACCGACTAGTTGTCCTCGTATCGAAAGAGATTATGATGATATTATTCTAGAAATAAGAAATTCACTGAACTCCGAAAAATTAGTAATTGTCCAACTAAGTATAAAATCACCCTAAAATTACCAAAATAAATAATAAAAACTAGTAAAAGGGTGAGTTACTTGAGTATCGAATTCCAGGTTGGAAAAGATTACGAAAATGGTTCAATTAAAGACGTTTTACACGATTTAGGTTTTCAAGAAGATGGTAGAGCGTATACAAAAGACGGAAAGAGATTTAAGTATGAAGGCTGTGATAAGTATCAAAGCTATATCTTTTCTGTGACGATGAATCAATTAAATTAAAGTTTTATAAATAAAGCTAATTTGTTTTTGGGTTAAATTAGGCTATTTATTAAAATCCTATTGAAATTTCAATAGGATTTTTTTTTTCAACGACTTTTTCTCCAAATTTACACAAATTCTTCCTCATTTTTGTATCGAAAATAGTCGAAAGTAGTCAGTTTTTTTAAAAAGTGTTGGTGTTACTGCATTAAAATAACCCGTTTGACCTCCAATTGAATTTTCAGAATAATTGATTACGTAGTCGGAAAATAGGAGGAAGAGGATGGGGAGTAATTTATATAAAGGAAATTTTCTGAAAGGTATGGGTGTCGTAGCGCTATCATCAAGTTTGATTTTTGCCTCTTTAGGAAATGTAAATCATGTTTCAAAAGCTGAAAGTTATTCAAAAGCAGAAGATATTCTTGCAAAATTAACACCAACGCAAAGGGCAGCTTTAAATGAGCTATCAACAAATGAGTCGAAAGGTCTGCAAATATCGGATATAGATTTAAATTCCAATGAACAAACAAGTGTAATCGTTGAGTTTGCCAATAAACCGGCAAAAGTTGCACAAATAGAAGCAAGTGCAGAAGGTCAACAATTATCGCAGTCTGAAGCTTCTAAACTAGTTGAACAGGACCATGAGAATTTCCAAGAAGATGTAAGTAAGATTTTAGTTGATGAAAAAAAATCAAAAGTAAATTTTAAAATTAATCGCTCATACAAGCATGCTTTCAATGGTGTAGCGATGAGCATACCGGCCAATCAAATTAAAAACCTTTTAAAATCAAAAGCGGTTAAAGCTGTTTGGAAGAATGAAAAGTTTTCAATTGATCCACCTAAACAGGCAGAAAATAATGAACAGTTAAAGGCTGATGAGTTTAATGTAGCAAATTATTCTCCATATGATGGCTTAGATTGTTTGCATGCAGAAGGTTTTACAGGAAAAGGAATCAAAATCGGAATTCTTGATACTGGAATTGATTATAATCACCCTGATTTAAAAGATGCATATAAAGGTGGTTATGATTTCGTTAATAATGATAGCGACCCGATGGAAACTACATATGCGGATTGGAAAAAATCAGGTCAACCAGAGCTTGCTGGCTCAAATACATATTATACTGAACACGGTACGCACGTTGCTGGAATTATTGGTGGTCGTGGTGTTGCTAATAGTGAGTATAAAACACTAGGTGCTGCACCGGAAGCAGATCTTTATGCTTATCGAGTGTTAGGACCATATGGTAGTGGAATAACTGCTAATATTATTGCTGCGTTAGACAAAGCTGTGGCAGATGGTATGGATATCATTAATATGTCTTTAGGAGCGTCAATTAATGATCCTCTTTATGCTACATCAGTGGCTGTAAATAATGCAGTTTTAAGCGGTGTAACTGCTGTAGTAGCTGCAGGGAATAGTGGAGATCAAATGTATACGCTTGGATCTCCAGGTTCATCAGCTTTAGCATTAACTGTTGGAGCTTCTTCAACAGCGATTAATATGTTTCAGTTTACTGGATTACAAAATGGTAAAAATTATACTGTAAGAGAAATGGCAAGAAATTATACAGATGACTTAAATTCTTTAAAAGGAAAAACGTTTAAATTAGTAGATGTCGGGCTAGGTAAAGTAGCAGATTATAATGGCAAAGATGTAAACGGAAAAATAGCTATTATCTCCCGTGGGGAAACAGCATTCGTCGATAAAATTAAACTAGCAAAAAGTAAAGGCGCAGCTGGCGTTATTATTTATAATAATGAAGTGAATAAAGCAGAAGGACTTATCCAAGCGTATTTAGGTGAATCTGTCAATTCAATTCCTAGTTTTTCAGTTTCATATGAAGACGGATTGGCTATCTCAACAGCGATGAAATCTGGTAATACTGATTTCACATTTGGTGATTTCACGAAAGTTAAAACACCAGATGATGAATTAGCAGTATTTAGCTCAAGAGGTCCCTCAAGAGTGAATTATGACATAAAGCCCGAAATTACTGGACCTGGTGTCGCGGTTCTTTCAACTGTTCCATTTTATGTAAATAATAAAGCAGCAGACGGTACGAAGCCTGAAGATTATAAAATAGCTTATGAACGCTTATCTGGTACATCAATGGCAACTCCTTATGTTGCAGGAGTTTCAGCATTATTACTTCAATCAAATAAAGATTTACAACCTGCAGACGTAAAATCAATCCTAATGAATACGGCTGATCCTTTATCGAAAGATTACAGTGTATATGAGATTGGTAGTGGAAGAGTAGATGCTTATGAAGCTATTCATTCAAATGTTGAATTTAGTGTTGTTGATAAAACACCAACAATTATTGATGGAAAAGAAAAATCAATTAGTGAGTTAACTGGTGCAATGAGTTTTGGTTCAATTAGCTTTAATGATAAAGATCAAACTTCAGCACGAAATATTACATTAAAAAATAGAAGTGAAAAAGCAAAAACCTTTAGTATCGAAGCTAAATTCCAAACAGGTCTTAGAGGTTCAAAAGATGCTGCAAAAAATAATGTAGCGATATCAGGTCCAACATCAGTAAAGTTAAATGGAATTAGTTCAAAATCTATTAAACTAAATTTAAACATTCCAAAATCTGCGGAAAAAGGAATTTACGAAGGCTATATTGTATTTACAAATAATGCTGATTCAACTGAAAACTATCAAATTCCATTTGGTATTCATTATGTAAAAGATGGATTTAATTCAATGGAAACATACAATAAGATGCAGACTTCAGACTACAATAATTTCTATCCTTTATTAAATTACACAACAGGAGTAGTTTTCAACACTAGATCGAGTATGGAAACAATTGATTTTGTCTTATTAGACAGTGAAACAGATCAAGGGATTGGCTATTTAGGAACAATTAATTCATCTCAGATGAATGAAAATACGGATTATTATCAAGACGGAGTATTTGGAGGCTATTATTTTCCATTCACTGGAAATCCGAAGCAACCAATATCAACTACAAAGGTTAAGGTACCGTATGGACCTGGACATTATAAAGTAAAAATAATTGGTACAAATCGAGACGGTAAAACTTTTACGATGATTGACCATACAATGATTGATATTACAGGTCCCAAATTTACAACAGATTTAGAAGAAGGAGTAATCGAGTATAAGCCTGGTACGACGTCTTATCCAATTTCAGGTAAAGTGTTTGATATGACTCAGGATGAATACAGAAAACAAGGCATTTCAATCAATCAATCTGGCAATTTCGTCATGGAAAAGAATAATAGTTCATTATTTACAAACGGATTTCACGTGGATGCAACCGGAAACTTCACATACAATATTCCAATAAGTGCGAAAAGCTTTAATGTAGAACTTGCAGGGTATAATTCAGCGGCGATCGGTGACCGTTATAAATACTATACTTTTATTCCGGAAGGCACTCCAATTGTATATGGAAGTGTAGATAAAAAGATCGTAAATCAAGGTGAAAATATTAAGGTGACATTAACGGCTAGTAATCTTATAGATGCGAAAAAGCTGGATACTAGTTTTGCATTTACAAGTAGCCAATTAGAGGTTTTAGACGTGAAATTGAATCCGGCGATTGAAAAGTTTGGTACTGCTAAACTGACAACTACCTCTGTTCCAACTGGTTCTTTAAAAGTAAGTGTAGAAATGACAGACAGTAAAGTAACAGGTGATGTACCTTTTGCAGAAGTAACATTAAGGATAAAAGATGACACGTTTAATATGCTATCAACTTTCAAATCACCAACAGCGTCTTATGTAAATGAGACAAACCAAACGATCTCCATGTTTTCAACAATTACACCAATTTGGAGCCAACCAATTAAATCAAAAATATCTGGTGGCATTAGTATACCGGATTCATTGAAAAGAGAAGGTAGAAATTCGTGGAGGGTAGACCCTTCAAAAATTGGAGCGGTTCTTTCTGTAAAGGATCAAAGCGGAAAAAGCTATCCGGGAGTCATTAGTTCATTAGGTTTACCATCCATTGAAAAGTTACCAGTTACATTAGAAGAAATGAATGCTTCACTTGATATACCCGGTCATTTCACAATGTATGTGCCTTTCCATGTAGGCTTTTTAGATGACGAAGGTACGCCAACTGCACACTGGAATCCAGAAGTAAACTTTAGTACACCAATTGCAGGAGATGTTAACAAAGACAATGTAATCGATTTAATGGATGCATTATACATCCAAACATATTGGGGTACGAATAAACGAAGCGCAGATATTAATTTTGATAATATTGTTGATGCAAAAGATTTTGCTTTCTTTGAGAAAAATTACTTAATGCAAAATCCAACGGTTGGGGATGCACCAAAACCGGTTAAAAAATATAAGGGTAAAACGATTGATGATATTAAGGAAGAGTTAGGGATCAATTAAATAATTAAATGAGACAAACCCTTCTAGTAGATAGCTATAGTAGTCTGCTAGAGGGGTTTTTATATATGCTTTAGATTAGTGAAATATAAGATAACTAGCTCACCTTAGGGGGGAGTCCATCTCCTAGTACCAATGAATCTTGTGGAAGAAAACAAATAAAACTTTAGAGGTATAATTAGTAGACATGCTAAATAGAATGATACAAAGAACTAGTCCTAAGTAGGTTTTAATAATAGGACTAGTTCTTTTTACGAAAAATCGTTGTTCTATATAAGTAGGAGGGGCAATTATGAACTTTACAGATTATCTAATAAATGTAAAAAAACTAAATGAAGTAAAAGCAAGTCAATATAATCATAGACTTTCAACTTTAAAAAAATATAGAATTTATAACAATGAAAAAGTATTAAGTGTTCATATGTTAAAGAGGATTAAAAGTCTCTCCAAAGATACAACAAAACAATATTTAAGGACGATTAATTATCATATTGAATTTTTGAATGATAACTATAGGATGTAATAAATGTTCGTTACTCGTATACTTTGTTTATCTACGCTAAATAATGTTTGAAAGGACACTCTAAAGGATAAAATCCTGATAGATTGTCTTTTTTTATTAAACAGTTTTTGAAGGGGATGTAAGTAAATATGAAGAATTTTTATAGAGGAAGTATTTTATTTATTTTAATGCTTTTTATCATGAGCGGATGTAATGGGAATACACTTAATACAACTAAAATTTCAGATGAGACAAAGGTGGCGAATGTTACAATGAACCCTTCTTTTTTTGTAGATCCATCAATCGATTTTTCAACGAATCAAATGACTTCGATTATTATTGAATTTAAAACAAAGCCTGCTGTGGTAGCTGTAAAGGAAGCAGAGGCAGCTGGAAAACAACTTACTTTGGAAGAGGCAACTAAGCAAGTAGAAGAAAGTCATGCAAAATTTCAGGAAGAATTAAAAACACTTCTAGGAGATCAACATGTACCGTATACAATTAGGCATGTTTATAAGACTGCACTGAATGGTGTATCAATGGAGCTACCTGGCAAAGATATTAAACGATTATCACAATCAACAGTGATTGCAAGAATCTATCCAAATAAAAAAGTACATATCATGCCTCCTGTTACACCGTATAATCAGAAATAATACTCATTAGTAGTGCCTCAAAAGTTTACACACTTTTGAGGTACTTTTTTTAGAAGGAAAATTTGAGATTTAACAATCACTTCAAATACTATTTCATTAAAAACGATTAATTAAGCGTTTTTAATCTACAAAAACAAAATAAATTTGCTATTATGATATAAAAAAGCTAGAAGTGAAGGTGAAACACGATGGAAATTCATTTAGTTGCAAAAGATGAGTTAGAAGCTTCAGGGATTAGGTGGGTCGTGGAATCTCACTTTACTGGTATTAACCTTGTTTCTTGGAAAACGATGGGAGAATTTGAAAAGGCTATTCAAAAGCAGCAGCCTGACCTGGTCATATTTGATATGGATCATTGGAAAAATGAGAGTGAAAGATTTGGTGATTTAATCCAAAAATTTTCAATTCGTTGGTTAGGGATTTCATCTGAGCGAATTTTTCAAACTGCCTATCTTGCATTACAATATCGAGCAGAGGATGTATTGTTTCGCCCGTTTTCTCCAACTGATTTAATTAAGCATATACAACAATTACGCTATCAAATTCGTAATAAAGAAAGATACTTTACTAGAAACATTAATGAAGAAATAAACCCATTTAATATAGATTATCCTGACCTTTTTTTGAATGAAAGAATGTATGATGGTCCGATTACGATGGTTGCATTTTTGACACCAAATTCTGGGACGCTACCTCTTGTCTATAAAGCATTAGAACGAAATCCTTTTACCGGGAAAAATCGTTTATTCGTAGGGTCTGACTTTATTTTATGTGTACATGAAATTGATGAAGTGTTATTGCAGGACGAATATAATGCATTTCTTGCTCGTTGGAAAGAAATGATGGATGAGCCTCTTGCGATCGTCATGAAAGTTGGAGCAAGGGAAGAAACATTAAAAGATATTTTCGAGCAAACACTTCAGTTAACACGAAGAATCTTCTTTGAAGGTTATGATATTATTTTGGCTGAAAACGAACCAATGCCATATCAAGAGAAGGATCCATTCCTTACACCTCTAGAGCAACGCCACTGGATTGAAATGCTAGAAAAAAGAGATGCAAAAGCGATTCGGGACTGGATGGAAAGAGAATTTTTAACCTTTCAGCAGCCATGCCCAGATCCAGAAATTGTTCGAATCCGATTAACAAGTGTTCTTGCACAAATAAGAAGATATATGAAGTCAAATAATCTTCAAAATGCATCATGGGAAGGAACTTATTATGACATTTTCCAAAAAATTGTACATGGACCGATCATCTATCAAATTGTTCAAGAGTTGCTTGATTTTACAACAAGTCTATTACTACAAGGTCATGATTCTTCCCAAGAAGGTCATCGTACATTAGTTGAGAAAACAAGGGAGCTAATTGAATCGAATTATTGGGATGCAGGATGGAGTTTAACGGATTGTGCTGATGCACTTCGAATTAATAAAAGCACACTAAGCCGTCGCTTTGCAGCCGAATCAAATCATTCGTTTAGAGAGACGCTCCATGAAGTGCGAATTAGAGAAGCAAAACGATTATTAGATGAAACAGACTTACCACTAGATGAAATCTCAAGATTAGTTGGCTATTCTCACCAATCATATTTTAATGCAAAGTTCAAACAACTTGAGGGGTGTACGCCTTTAGTTTATCGATCAGGATTGTAGGATGTTGTTTAAAACACTAACGTATACCACTAATTGACTACTATTGCTATAGTAGTCTTTTTTTGTCATATTAGTATAATGTAACAGTGAAAACACAAGAGCGTTAGATTAACTAGAAAAAGGCGGTAAAATAGTGAAACTACCAAATTTTAAATACAATCCAAATCCAATAAAATTAGGTGTCATAATTGAAGAAGTGACAATTTGTCCTGTTTGTGAACAAAAACGGAATTTTGTTTATGAAGGTCCATTTTTCTCAGAGGAAGATGTTGAAGGTATTTGTCCATGGTGCATTGCAGATGGTTCAGCAGCACAAAAATATGATGGGGAATTTCAAGACCTAGAATCTTGTGATGAAGTTGACAGTGATGAATTTGTAGATGAATTGATTTATCGAACTCCTGGCTATACAGGGTGGCAACAAGAATACTGGCTTAGTCATTGTGGAGATTTTTGTTCGATTATTGATTATGTTGGATGGGAAGAAGTTCAGCATTTAGAAAATGAAATAGAGGCTGATCTAAACAGGTTATGTGAAGAGTATGGATTATCCATTCAAGAGTTTAAAGATACTTTAAAAAATGATGGTAATTTACAAGGTTATTTATTTCAGTGTAATTGCTGTAAAAAGCATCGACTTCATGCTGATGCATCATAATTAACTTTTTTCAATTGATTAATTATTATAAAATCAAACTTTATGTAGAGAAAATGAAAGGGGTTGCAACTATGTACGAATGGAACAAATTACTATTGGTTGGAGAACAAGACGGCGTAAAAGGAGATTTTAATACATTAATTTCAATGATGAATTATGTTAGATATACAACTTTGGAAGCTATTAAAGATATTTCAGTGGAGGAGTTAGATTATTTGCATACTCCAACAGGTAATACCATTGGGATGTTATTAACTCATATGGCAGGAGTTGAGTATTGGTATCAGCTTAATACATTTGAAAATCGAGATTTAAATTTAGAAGAAGAAGTGAAATGGTTACCTGGTTTAGATTTAGATGATCATGCTAGAAAGACGATTAAAGGCAATGATGCAGACTATTATATTAATCTTTTAAACTCGGTTCGAGAAGAAACTTATGCAAAATTTAATGCACTTTCAGATGAGTGGTTATATGAGCAGACAGAGTTTGGAAGAGCAAAAGCTACAAATTATTTTAAATGGTTTCATGTATTTGAGGACGAAATCAATCACCGTGGCCAAATCAGAATGATCCGTAAATTATATAAAAATGCTTAAAAATAGCCTGTATCGTCGATTTACAAAATAATCGATTATACAGGCTTTAAATTTTGGATTTTTTCCTACCATTCTCCCATATTAACTAGTACAGATCATTAACACATTCCCATCCAAATCTTCAAAGTTAAAATAGGCAAATTCTCCAATACGTTCAATTTCTTTTACGATTGTAATATTATTTTTTTTCATAAAGTTATAAGCAACGTCTATATTTTCAGTGTGGAAATTAAATAACACATTTTTTGAAGGTTCAAACTTAAAATTAGGATCAAAAGTATGATCATCTAATGTAAGTCCAGTAGTACCTGTTACTGGGATGTTGAAAACTGGGGATTCAATCTGGCTACTATCGAGCGTAATACCAAGGAGTTTACAATACCAATTAACTGATTTTTTTAGATCCTTTACATGGATAAAAACGTAGTTAACTTTATTAGCAATTGGGGAAACGGTTGATTTCATGACGATACCACCTTTCGAATTAATCAATTAATGAATTCAACATCACTTATTTTATCCCTTTTTTATAGTTATAGTTTTCATTTAAAATAGACTAATTAATTAATAGAAAATGAAATAGTTTATAAAAATATAAATTAAAGTTAAGGGGTGTGAAATAAATTATAAAATAATCACTATTTTATAATAAAATATCGGAAAATTCGTGTTAGACTGAAAATATCACATCAAGGGGGTATTAAATTATGAATACGGTTACAGTCGATAAAGTAGTTAGATATAGAGGTACGGAATTAAATACAAAAGGTTGGCAACAAGAAGCAGTTCTTCGTATGTTAATGAATAATTTAGATCCAGATGTAGCAGAGCGTCCAGAAGATCTTGTTGTATATGGTGGAATTGGGAAAGCAGCTCGTAACTGGGAGTGCTTCGATGCGATTGTTGATTCATTAAAGAATTTAGAAAACGATGAAACATTATTAGTTCAATCTGGTAAACCAGTAGCGATTTTTAAATCTCATACTGATGCACCACGTGTTTTAATTGCTAACTCGAATCTAGTACCTGCTTTTGCTAATTGGGATACTTTCCATGAATTAGATAAAAAAGGTTTAATGATGTACGGTCAAATGACAGCAGGTAGCTGGATTTATATCGGTTCTCAAGGTATTGTTCAAGGAACTTACGAAACATTTGCTGAATTAGCAAAACAACATTTCAATGGCACACTTGCAGGTACAATTACTGTTACTGCTGGTCTAGGTGGAATGGGTGGAGCACAACCACTTGCTGTTACAATGAATGGCGGAGTTTGTATCGGGATCGATGTAGATGAAACAAGAATCGATCGTCGTATCGAAACAAGATATACGGATGTAAAAACAAATTCATTAGATGAAGCAATACGTCTAGCTGAAGAAGCGAAAAAAGAAGGAAAAGCATTATCAATCGGACTTGTAGGAAATGCTGCTGATATTTTACCAGAAATGATTGCTAGAAACTTTATTCCAGAAGTATTAACTGACCAAACGTCAGCTCATGATCCATTAAACGGTTATACACCATCAGGAATGTCATTAGAAGAAGCTGCAGAATTAAGAGCTTCAAATCCAGAACTTTATGTTGCTCGTTCAAAAGCTTCAATGGCAACTCATGTAAAAGCAATGCTTGAAATGATGGAAAAAGGATCTGTGACATTTGATTACGGTAATAACATCCGTCAAGTTGCGAAGGATGAAGGAGTAGAAAATGCATTTGATTTCCCAGGATTCGTTCCAGCTTATATCCGTCCACAATTCTGTGAAGGTAAAGGACCTTTCCGCTGGGTAGCATTATCAGGTGATCCTGAAGATATTTACAAAACTGACCAAGCTATTTTACGTGAATTTGCTGATAATGAGCATTTATGTAATTGGATTCGTATGGCTCAGGAAAAAGTTCAATTCCAAGGTTTACCTTCTCGTATTTGCTGGTTAGGTTATGGAGAGCGCGCTCGTTTCGGTAAAATCTTGAATGACATGGTTGCAAGTGGCGAATTAAAAGCTCCAATCGTAATTGGACGTGACCACTTAGATTCAGGTTCAGTAGCATCTCCAAACCGTGAAACTGAAAGCATGATGGATGGATCAGATGCAGTAGCTGACTGGCCAATCTTAAATGCAATGATTAATGCAGTTGGTGGAGCTACTTGGGTATCAGTTCACCACGGTGGTGGAGTAGGAATGGGTTACTCTTTACACGCTGGTGTTGTAATTGTTGCAGACGGTACAAAAGAAGCAGAAGCACGTATTGAGCGCGTATTAACAACTGACCCTGGAATGGGTGTAGTTCGTCATGCAGATGCAGGTTATGAGCTAGCTAAACAAACTGCTCGTGAAAGAGGAGTAAATATTCCAATGCTTGATAAAGGGACTGATAAGTAATGACAAAACCAATTTGGATTAAAAATGCAGCTCAATTAGCAACGCTTGCTTCAAAAGTGAAAGGACCTCGCTCAAAGGAAGCAATGTCAGAGCTTGGTTTAATTGAAGACGGTAGCTTATGGATTGAAGATGGAGTTATCCAAGCTGTTGGTACAACAAAAGAAATTCAAGCTCGCTATGCAGAAAAAATTCATGAAGCAGAAGTAGTTGATGCATCAAACCAACTTGTTACTCCTGGTCTAGTGGATCCACATACACATGTTGTGTATGGTGGAAGCCGAGAGCGTGAATTTGAAATGCGTCTTGAAGGTGCAACATATATGGATATTATGAATGCGGGTGGCGGAATTCATGCGACTGCCCGCATGACTCGTGAAGCGACTGAAGAAGAATTGATGGCACAAACAATGCGTCGTCTAGATTCATTCATTGCACACGGTGTGACAACTGTAGAAAGTAAGAGCGGTTATGGAATGGATTTAGAAACCGAGCTAAAGCAGTTAAGAGTGATGAAAAAATTAAAATATATGCATGCAGTTGAATTAGTTCCTACTTTTATGGGTGCTCATGCAGTGCCGAAAGAGTTTAAAGGACGAGAAGATGAATTTGTTGATCACTTAATTAACGACATGCTACCAATCGTCGCAGAAGAAAAACTAGCTGAATTTAATGATGTTTTCTGCGAAAAAGGTGTATTTACGCCAGAACAATCAGAGCGAATTTTAGAAGCAGGTAAGAAATATGATCTAATTCCAAAAATTCATGCTGATGAAATTGAACCGTATGGCGGAGCGGAATTAGCTGCAAAAGTTGGTGCTATTTCAGCCGAGCATTTATTAAAAGCTTCTGATGAAGGTATTGCTGCAATGGCTGAATCAGGAACAATTGCTTGTCTTCTTCCTGCAACAGCACTTTATTTACGTGAAGATGCTGCAAAAGGAAGAAAAATGGTAGATGAAGGGGTAGCTTTAGCTATTTCAACTGACTGCAATCCAGGTTCTTCGCCAACAACTTCCATGCCACTTGTAATGAACTTAGCTTGTATTTCAATGAGACTAACTCCGGCTGAAAGCTTAACAGCAGCAACATATAATGCTGCGTGTGCTATTAATCGCCAAGATCAAATCGGCTCACTTGAAGTTGGAAAACAAGCGGACATTGTATTATGGAATGTTAAAAACTATCAAGAATTACAATATTTATTCGGCGTTAACCATGTGAAATCTGTTTGGAAAAAAGGCGTAAAGATTGTTTAAGTAGTAGAAAATGATAAATCAATGGGGGTCCCTTCTGATTAAAATTTAATAGGAGGAACTAGCTTTAATGAAAAATAATTATAGATTCTTTATCATTTTTATGATCATTATGATCACGATCGTTAATTATATCGACCGAGGTGCAATAGCGTATGCACAGGCTGAGATCATTAAGGAGTTTGGATTAAGTCCTATAAGTTGGGGTGAAATCTTAGGTTACTTTGGGTATGGGTATATATTCGGAGCATTATTTGGTGGGGCTTTCGCCGACAAAAAAGGTCCTAAATTTATGTGGTTACTTGCGGCAACTGCCTGGTCAATTTTTGAATTAGGCACTGTATTTGCTGGTAATTTAGGTGCGACTTTATTTGGTGGATCAGCTTTAGCTGGATTTGCAGTTTTCCGAGTATTATTTGGACTTGCAGAAGGACCTACGCTCTCAACAATGAATAAAACAATGGCTAACTGGGTTTCACCGAAAGAAAGAGGGTTTGCAGTTGCCCTTGGTTTAGTAGGTACACCAGTAGGAGCACTGATTACTGCACCAATCGTAGTTGCTCTATTATCAGTTGCAAGTTGGAAAGTGACATTTATTATTCTTGGGGTAGTTGGTTTAATTTGGGCATTTATCTGGTCTAAAGTATTTACAAACCTGCCAGAAGAAAATCCAAACGTCACAAAACAAGAACTTGAGTTAATCCGTTTGAATAATCCTGTTAGTGGAAAAAGTGAACAAGAATCTACACCGTGGTATTATTTTTTCAAGAATCCTACTTTAGTAATGAATGCAATTGGTTATTTTGCCTTTTTATATGTAAATATATTATTACTTACTTGGACGCCAAAATATTTACAAGATGAATTCGGATTTTCATTAGCATCACTAGGAATCATTGGGATGATTCCATGGATTGGAGCTATTTTTACAGGATTACTTGGCGGGAAAATATCAGATTCACTTCTTAGAAAAACAGGAAATTTACGTATTGCTAGATCTTGGTTCACAGTTATTTCATTATTCTTTACAGCAATTTGTTTCATGCTGATTCCAACAGTTCACAGTGCTACAGCAGTCCTAATCTTAATGTGTATTGGTAATGCATTTAACTATTTACCAAACTCAATTTATTGGACAGTAGTATTAGATACGGAACCAAAAAAAGCTGGAACATTTGGTGGTGTAACACATTTCATCGCAAACCTAGCTACAATTATTGCACCTACTTTAACAGGTAGTCTAGTAGCAAAACACGGATATAGTGCAATGTTTATCGCAGCATCAATCGCAGTAACATTAGGAATGGTAGCCATGATCTTTGTTAAACCAGGGAAAAGAGAACAAACTGCTAGACCTTCGAATGATCTTGCAGGTTAATAAAAGGGAAAAAGAGAAATTGTTTCGGCAATTTCTCTTTTTTAATGCTTATCATTAGTTAATTTCTATCAATTGATAGAATCCTCCGTTAAATAATTAGCCGTTTCATTAATCAACGGTAGAATAACTTCTATAGTTGTACCTTTGTTGACCTCACTCTTAATATGGATTTCGCCAAAATGATTATCAATGATTTTTTTACTAATCATAAAACCTAAGCCCGTTCCTGTTTCTTTCGTAGTATAGAATGGTTGTCCTAACTTATTAATCGTTTCTTCGGACATCCCGCCTCCTTCATCAATAAATTGGATCATCAATTTTTCTTCATCCCTTGTTTGGGTTTGAATAGTTAATTTTCCACCTTTGTTCATAGCTTCAATTGCATTTTTAATAAAGTTGATAAACACCTGTTTCATTTGATTTTCATCACAATTAATATGAATATCTTCAGTTAGAAACCCAGTGATAATTTCAACATTATTCATAATTGCTTCCGTTTTTAATAAATCGACAATTTGGGTTAATAACAATTGAATATCCGAATGTTCCAATTTATTAATTTGTGGCTTTGCTAGAATAAGTAGTTCGCTAAGAATTCCTTCGATTCGTTCACATTCTGACGACATAATTTTAAAATATTCTTCTTTATCTCCAAATCCATTCTTCATCAAATAAATGAATCCTTTTATAGCCGTGATAGGGTTTCGGATTTCATGGGCAATTCCTGCAGCTAATTGACCAGCAACAGAAAGTTTTTCGGTGTTTTGTAACAATATTTGAGACATCTTCCACTCTGTAATATCCCTTAAAGTTACTGACCAACCATCCAAATTCCCTTGTGCATCGTGAATGGGCGCTGCAGATAATATAACATCTACCTTTACCCCATCCTTTCGAACACGGATTGTTTCTTCTCCGAAAATAAACATTCCTTGCTTAACTTTACCTTCAAATCGTTTGACTTCTGCCATAATTTCGTCGGGAATAAACCCTAAATCATACAAATGGGCACCCTGGATCTCTTCTCTTGTCCAACCAAACATTTTGTCAAATGCTTTATTAGAATGGACTACTTTACCATTCTGATTAAAAATTAATATGCCATCTACATTGTTTTCAATAAATGATTCAAGTTGTTTCGATTTAATTTTGAGGGTTTCCTCTGCTTTTTTTCTTGAAGTGATATCACGGCAAATTCCTGTGATTCCTATCACATTTCCTTTCAAATCAACAATAGGAGAGAGAGTTGCACTAACATGAATCAGACTACCATCCTTACATTTTCTAATAGTTTCTAGTCCAACAACAGATACACCAGTCCTTACTTTACTATGTACTTCTTGAATAAAGTTATTTAGAAAATCGGGAACAATCGGTAAATTCTTCCCTATAATGCTTTTTGCTGAATAACCAAACATTGTTTCAAATGAACAATTAATCTCTAGCACTCGATTTTCTAAATCAATAACCCATATTGCATCTGCATTGTTGTGAACAAAAGATTCTAGTCTTTCTTTCGTTTTGCGTAGTTCATCCTGCTCCGATTGACGATCCGTGATATCTTTTGCAATTCCATAAACTCCAACTATCTTACCGTTTTCTATAATCGGCATATTTGTAACGTTTAAATAGACAACAGTGCCATTTTTATGCAATGCTTTTACTTCGTATCTTTGGGTAATGCCTTCCGTAGCTCTTTTATAATGTTCCATTGCCCTATCCAAGTCTATTTTACTTACCAGAGGTACAAATGACATCTGCAATAACTCCGATTCACTATATCCTAACATTCTTTCCATAACTGGATTTACACTAAGATAATTTCCATTTAAATCAAAAGAATAGACTGCATCTGGATTTTGTTCAAAAAGGGATTTGTAATGTTCATCTTTTTGTGTTTGTGATTGCTTCCTATCTGAGATATCTTGGAAATATACACTTAATCCGCTTAATGAAGGATACGCTCTCACTTCAAACCACATATTGAGTGGGGGAAAATATGCTTCAAAATTATCTGGTTTTTGTTCAAGTATCGCCTTATGATAATGCCTATAAAACGCTAACTCTATTGCTTCAGGAAATTCACTCCATATATTTTTACCAACTAAGTTATCCCGTTTACGAAAAAGTAGACGGGCAGCTGCTGAGTTTACATAAGTAAAATTCCAATTTACATCTAACGCAAAGAATCCATCGGTAATTCTCTCTAAAATCTCATTAGCGTTTCCTACTGTGTTACTCATCTGCTACCTCGCTGTCCATTTATATTTATATTTATTATTTTCAGTAATCGTCTACTCATTAGTAATTATTTATTCCTATTCATTCTCAAATAACTATTCTTGTCGAATATATGAAAATCCTGCTAATTACATCTTCATTTAACTTTTGGAAGATAGGAAACATTGATTACGTTAATTAGCTATTTAATAGGTTAGCTTATGGTATAAAAATTAAAAGAGCAATAACAAGGATTGCTTCATTTCTGATTATACGAAAAATGAACTAATGAACTTGACATGCAACTTATTAGTTGCTTAATATATAAATATTAGGGAGGTCGAATGAAATAGATAAGGTTTTTAAAGCACTTGCCGATTCAAGTCGTAGAAAATTGCTTGATGAATTATTTATAAATAACGGACAAACATTAAGTGAAATGTGTCAAATTCTTGAAATGAGTAGACAAGCAGTAACTAAACACCTGGTAATATTAGAAGAAGCAAATCTTGTTGTAATAGAATGGCATGGTCGAAATAAGCTTCACTATCTTAATCCAGTACCGATTAACGAAATATCAAAGCGATGGATGAATAAGTACGAACATAATCGCTTAGATGCATTAAGTGAATTAAAAAAACTTGAGGAGGATTCTAACAATGAATAAACCACAATTTGTTTATGTTACATACATCGCTACTACACCCGAAAAGCTATGGGAAGCTTTAACAAGCACTCAATTTACTGAAAAATACTTTTTTGGAACTGCGATTGAATCTGATTGGCAAGTAGGATCAACTGTTTCTTATTTACGAAATGGCGAGGTTACAGACTACGGAACAATTTTAAAATGTGAACCAAATCGCTTACTCTCTTATACTTGGAATCACACAAACGATCCCACGAATCGTAAAGAACCATCTATCGTTACATTTGTGTTGAAAGAATTAGAGTCGACAGTTAGATTAACGCTGAAACATGAAAATCTAGAGCCTACTGATTTAGTAGATCGTGATGACACGTTTGAAGGATTAAATAACGGCTGGCCAGCAATTTTGAGTAACTTAAAAAGCTTGCTTGAAACAGGAACTACATTGCCACCAATTTCGATTTAAGAAAGGTAGTTTAAATGGTTTTTGAAAGGGACTCCCCATATGTCATGTTAACTGGCAGAGGGACGTCCCTTTTTTTATTGTAATAAATCTCCTAACTTTCTATTTCACATATATCGTATTATAAGATATAATCTGTCTATAAGAACTAATCGTATTATACGATATAAGGAGATTCGAAATGGATAAAGAAATAAAACAACTGAACCAATTATGGACTGATATTTACTATCTTTTACGTTATAAGCATAAAGAAAATATTACGCACCAAAGTGTTCGGATTTTACAAATTATCGATAAAGAAGCTGAAGTAGGGATAAAGGATATTTCTGAAGGAATTAAAGTCTCTCACAATACAGCCTCAGAACATGTTAAGCGATTACTAGAAAAACAATATGTTTATAAAACTCGTGGTGAGATTGATCAACGAAAAGTAATCCTAATGCTTACTGATTTAGGGAAAGAAGTATTGTTACAAAACTCCAGTTTAAATGAGGAAAAGCTTCAACAGCTTCTTTTTAAACAGATGACAGAAGAAGAAAGAGAAACGATTATGAAAGCCTTTAATTTAATGAAAGAGAGGGCTCAAAATGTACGCGATTATTAAAATATTTACTTCAGCAATTATTATCGGAGTGATTACTGAAGTAGCACGCCGATTTCCCACACAAGGTGGTTTGATTGCGGCATTACCTATCGTTAGTCTTTTAAGTCTAATTTGGCTAAATGTTCAGGGCGAACAAGTACAAACATTAAGTAAATTTGCATATGGAGTTGTACTTGGTATTCCGGGTACGGTGATTATGTTGTTGATTATAGGAGTAGCGCTTCAGCATTCAATACACTTAGTTACTTCAATCGGACTTGGCATTATAGGGTGGCTTGTTTATATTTTTGCCCAAGATTTAGTAGTAAAACATTTGTTTTAAATAAAAAAGTTTTTTGCGACTTTTTTACAATTTTGAAAAATAAGTTTTGATATAATGAGTTAAATAAACGCTAATTAGGAGATAAAATGTTAAAAAAACTAAAAATTTGGGCGAAGAATTTAAAACGACAAATCTTTACACTTTATTTTGCTTGCAAGGATGAACGGGTTCCTTGGTATGCAAAATTATTTATCGTTTGTGTAGTAGCATATGCTTTTAGTCCGATTGATTTAATACCTGATTTTATTCCAGTTTTAGGCTATTTAGATGATGTAATTCTCATTCCTATAGGTATTTATATCTCTTTAAAGCTGATACCAGATAATGTAATAGTCGACTGTGAAATGAAAGCAGAAGAAATGATGAAAAAAGGTAAACCTAAAAATTGGATAGTCGGATCATTCATTTTAATGATTTGGTTAGTGATTTTTATTTGGGTAATTTACAAGGTTTATCAATTAATTAATTAATTAATATTTTCAGACTGAATGAAAAAACGGCTGTCCTATTTTGAGGGTAGTCGTTTTAATTTTTTTATGAAAATCTTTAAAAATCTTATTCTTATCGAAAATGTACTTCCATGATTAATGTACACTCCTGGGGAGGATTAGATCGATATAAAAGAAAGAAATCCACAAGGTAATTATTCCTTGTGTTTTTTTATGAATTGGACTCATTTTATTTTAACCACGTATGATCTCAAAAAGGCATCACAAAACCAGAGTTAAATATCCCAGCTTTTCCTTTAACCCAAATTTAATATCCATACCATCCACAAAGTGTCCGACTTTATCCAATTCTCTACAAAATATAAAAATATTGAAAAAAAGAATTAGTTATGAAATAAAAGCTTACTGGAATATAAATTTAATAAAACCTGTCTATGGAGGACTATTTATGGCTTTTGTTGCAATCTATACAGTTGGTAGGCTAAAACACCCATATGACCACACTGCATCTCGACAATTTTTTTCTGTAGGAAATGATGTCTTTCGTCAGGCTACAAAATCTGGACACATGATTGACGCGTTTTCATCTGATGGAATCTCTCTCCCTGAAGAAGCTAGTAAGGGGGATGGTTATCCTATACTTACACTAACAATATGGAAGAATCTAGAATCCTTATATCGTTTTACGTACTCAGGGCACCATAAGCAAGCATTAAAAGATCGAAGCAAATGGATGGAATCTTATAAAGAACAGCACCTTTCATATGTTATATGGTGGACAGAGAAGCAAAGCGATGTTTCATGGGAAGAGGCCTTTAAAAGATATGACTATTACATTCAAAATGGACCAACTCCTACTGCTTTTGATTTTAAACATGCATTTGATCAATATGGTGAAGCGTTATTAATTAAGTAGTAATAGATTTCTAGATAAATTGTGCCTAAATGATAAAAAAGTAGGAATTTTACAAATAATTAATAATTCCTACTTGATTTATAGGAATACTTGTATTAATATTTTCGTAAATTAGATTATTAAAAGAAAAGGGGGAGAAAAATGAATACATTTCTTATCTGTGTAAATGTTGTAATCTTATTAGTACTTATGTATGGCTTGTATTTTATGCAAAAGAAGCATGTATCTTTTTCAAAGCGTGTATTCGCGGGTTTAGGTTTAGGTCTTATTTTTGGTTATATTATTCATCTAATCTATGGAACTGAACATGACGTTACAGTCGGAACAATCGACTGGTTTAGCATTGTTGGTAGCGGTTATGTAAAACTATTACAAATGATTGTTATGCCGCTAGTATTCGTTTCGATTGTCGGAGCGTTTACAAAATTAAAGTTAACTAAAAATATCGGTAAAATTAGTGTCCTTGTTATTGGGATTCTACTTGGTACAACAGCTATTTCAGCAGCTATCGGAATTGGATCCGCTTTAGGTTTTGGCCTTGATGGATTTAAAATATCAGCAGGAGCTGCAGAGACTGCTAGAATTACAGAATTACAAGGCCGTGTACCAACTGTAGAAGCGATGACAATTCCAAAACAAATCCTTGAATTAATTCCAAGTAATCCATTTTTAGATTTAACTGGTGCACGTGCAACATCTACAATTGCAGTTGTCATTTTTGCAGCGATTGTGGGAATTGCATACCTAGGGGTAAAACGTAAAGAGCCTGAAACTGCAGAGTTTTTTGGTAAAATAATTGATACACTTTATACAATAACGATGAGAGTCGTATCGTTAATTCTTCGTTTAACACCTTATGGAATCTTAGCAATCATTACAAAAGTAGCAGCAACAAGTGATTATGATGCAATCGTAAAATTAGGTAAGTTTGTAATAGCGTCTTATGTGGCTTTAATCTTAATGTTTATTGTGCATTTATTATTATTATCATTTGCAAAACTAAGTCCAGTAAGATATGTGAAAAAAGCCTTACCAACTTTATCGTTTGCATTTACATCACGTACAAGTGCTGGAACATTACCAATGACAATCAAAACACAAACAAAAGATTTTGGTGTTTCAGAAGGAATTGCAAACTTCGCTGGTTCGTTTGGACTTTCAATCGGCCAAAATGGATGTGCTGGTATCTACCCTGCAATGTTAGCTGTAATGGTAGCTCCATCAGCTGGTGTTGATCCAACAAGTGCATCATTTATTATCTCTCTAATTTTAATCGTAGCAATCAGTTCATTCGGTGTAGCCGGTGTCGGTGGAGGAGCAACTTTTGCAGCTCTTATCGTACTATCAGTTATGAATCTTCCAATCGCAATCGTTGGGTTACTAATCTCAGTTGAACCTCTAATTGACATGGGCCGTACAGCTCTAAACGTTAGTGGCGCAATGACATCAGGTATTCTAACAAGTAAAGCTACAGGAGAATTCGAAAAAGAAGTTTATCAGCAAGCTAATGTTGTAGATGTTGTTGAAGCATAAATTTAGTTTAAATGGATAGCCTATATTGGCTATCCGTTTTTTATATTATAAAGATAGAAATTTACAATCCTTTCCCTTGGTAGAAGAATAATCAAACTTTACAAACTACGAATCTCGCCTTTATACTAAAAATAGTTTGAATTTTCTTTCAATTATATGAAATGTAATTTTGAATTTTATTTTCAAAAATGAAACGAATATTCCAACGATTTGGCCTATGATCGTTTGGCTATTTTATTTTAAAGGGAGGAGATTTAAATTGGCTCGATTGACTCGTAGTATTGTAACGTCAACACTATCGCTTGCTTTGGTTACTACAACAGGTTCTGTCAGCTATGCTCAAACAAATGTAGAGAAAACCTCAATCCAGGCAGAGGTGAATGGAATGAAACAAATCAAACATAGTGATAGCTTTCCTGTGTTGAGCAAAGTAAAACGTCCTGAGGAGGTTGGATTTTCATCTGAGAAATTAAAACAAGTAGATGAAATAATCCAGCAGGATGTAAACAATGGTTTTCCGGGTGCAGTTCTAATGATTATTAAAGATGGAAAAATTGTAAAAAACACTGCTTATGGGTACTCGAAAAAATACGATGGGCTATCACCACTGAAACATCCTCAGAAAATGAAGACGAATACAATGTTTGATTTGGCATCAAACACTAAAATGTATGCAGTTAACTTCGCTTTGCAACATCTTGTTAGTACCGGAAAAATAGACTTGAATTCAACTGTACAATCATACTTTCCAAATTTTAAAGACAAATCAACTGATATAATTAAAGGGAAGGATACCCTACGCTTAATCGATATTTTACACCACACTGCTGGTTTTCCAGCTGATCCGCAATACCACAATCCTACTGTAGCAGGTTCCTTGTATACACAAGACCGTAATGAAACATTTGAAAAAATCGCTGAAACACCGTTAGAATACGTACCTGGTACGAAAAACATTTATAGTGACGTCGATTATATGATCCTCGGATTTATCATTGAGAAAATAACTGGCCAAAGACTAGACGACTATGTAGAAAATACGATTTATAAGCCATTAGGTTTAAAACACACTATGTTTAACCCTTTGCAAAAAGGATTCAAACCGAAAGATTTCGCGGCAACCGAGTTAATGGGGAATTCACGTGACGGTATCATTTCTTTTCCAAACATTCGTACATACACAATACAGGGAGAAGTGCATGATGAGAAGGCCAACTACTCTATGGGTGGCGTTTCTGGTCATGCGGGGCTGTTCTCTACGACAAGCGATTTAGCGGTTCTATTGCAAGTAATGTTAAATGGAGGTGGATATGGCAAAGTAAAATTATTTGATCAAAAGACGATTGATCAATTTTCAGCACCTTCCGATTTAAATCCAACCTATGGCTTAGGGTGGAGAAGAAATGGCTCTCCAAGTATGTCGTCTACGTTTGGATTGTATGCAAGTCCAAATGCGATTGGACATACCGGCTGGGTAGGCACTCTGACGATTATAGATCCGGATAATAATTTAGGGATTGTCTTATTGACAAATAAAAAACATTCACCTGTAATTGATCCACTAATAAATCCGAACAAATTTGTAGGGGATGACTTTGCTACAGGACAATATAAAGCCGTGGCGACTGCTGTGTATGAATCATTGATAAAATAAGGTTTAGTATCGAATAGAATGCATTACAATTATTAATTTTTATACTTACCTAGAAAAGAGAAAAATCGTCTATCTTGATTGATTTTCTCTTTTTTTTGTCAAAAATTATTTCAATTTATGCTCTGCTAAAGTAGATTGTTGATTTTCTTATTCAACTTCTATGAAAATCAGTTTCTTCATATATAGATAAATGACACATATCTAAAGAAAGCTAAGCTCAATCGTTAAAAAAAAGAGCTAACTAAAAAGCATAGTGAATGGTGGGTTAGATACATAAGAAAAATTTAACTTTTGTAGATAAATAGGCGGAATTCCCCGCTATATTTATTAGATGAGATTGAAGAAAAGACAGTTCCAGTTATAACAACTGCATTTAGGGGAAATCTTGATGGAGTATACTCGCATGATACTTATGAGGATTTTATTGAAAATGGTGGTTTTCTTATAGAAAGAAAAATAGATAATGTGGAAAATGCTATAAATGAGTGGGAAGAAGAATATGAAATGTCTGAGATTCAAATAGTCCTATTAAAATCCATTTTCAAACGTAAAATTGAAAATCCGACTAAAGACATCGTATTAAATGAAAAAGAAATAAAAATGATTGGGTCGGAAGATGAAGAAGGCCTAAGTGAAAGTAGAATATCATTTGAAGAGCTATTATTTTACTTATTATAAAATAATGTCATGCGAATAAGGCAGTGAGATACTTGAAGATAACGGGTCACAAAAGTGGCCCGTTTTTTATTGAACAAAATGTCAGTTTAGTTAAATTTCCATGAGTCTTTTGATTGATTAATACTTTTTGGTTAAATGATAAAATAAAAATGAATTTACAAATAAATATGGTATAGACTGATTTGATGGATATAGAGGTATGGATTTAGTAGTATCAATTTGCATGATTATGATAGTTTATTATTTAAGTCAAATTGTAAAAGAGTTACGAAAAAGATAAATCATAGTGTTATAAAAAGTTGAACATTGGGTGAGTGTGCAATGGATCAATATACACTAAGTAGAAAAGAGTAGTCGGGGCTATAGTATAAATCGGAAACAGGCTTCGTCAGAAAATCATAAATCTATTTATTGGAGGTCTATCGTGAAAAAAATCGTTCTACCTTTTTTGTTCGTTATCTTTCTTAGTGCATGTAATCATCATGCTGCAGAAGACAAACTGTTCGGAAAATGGTCTTACCACACAAAAACAACGAAATCGAATGAAGATGTTGATTATCAGATTGAATTTAAAGAAGACAAAAAAACAAAGCATGGGGTTCTTATGAGGTACACTACGAAAATGGCTTCTTTTAACCAAACGTTGGAACGACATTACAAAATCGTCTCGTCGACCGACAAACAAGTGAAGCTGAAAATAAAAGGGACATCAAACATTTTAACGGTAAAGGTGACAGATAAAACCATAACATTATTAGAACAAACATATAACCGAGTTGACGAATAAGTGTAAATGAAAAGGCAGATAAAGTTCATTCTGTTAAGTGGGTAGTGGTTGTAATTAATTCTTGATAAGGGTTCTAAAAGTTGCCTAATTAGACAACTTTTTTTAGTTTAAAAATAAACATTTATTTAACTGAGCTTCAATTTTAAGAAATTAAGTATTAGAACTTTTGGGAATTTTGTTGCAAATGCAACGAAATTGAGTTAGATTTAATGAGTGATATTTTTATTGCATTTGCAACAAAAAACAAGGGGAGATTCTGGATTATGTATATTCCAAAATATTATAAAGTCACAAATCCTAAAGAAATTTGGGATTTCGTTCAAAAAAACTCATTTGGTACGATTATCACAACAAAACAGAGTAGACCAATTGCTACTCATTTACCTTTAGGTATAACTAAAAAAGGTGAAGATTATTATATTACTGGACATATTGCATATGGAAATCCACAATGGAGAACATTTGAGAATAGTGAAGAAGTGCTTGTTATGTTTCAAGGACCTCACGCTTATATTTCGTCTTCTTGGTATGAAGTTGAGGAAGTTCCAACTTGGAATTATCAAGCCGTGCATGTTTACGGAAAAGCAAGCATTTTAGAAAGAGATGAATTAGTAGATGAACTAACAATCATGCTAGAAAAATATGAGAAAAATCGTGAAAACCCAGTACTCTTGGATAAACTTTCTCCAGACCTTTTAGAAAGTGAACTTAAAGGTATTGTTGGATTTAAGATTAAGGTGAATGAAATTCAGGCTTCATATAAATTGAGCCAGAACCGAAGCGAAAAGGATTATAATCATATCATTGATAATTTACAAAAAGAAAAAGATCCACAGTCAAAACAAATTGCTGAACTAATGGAAAAGAGATTAGAACATGTATCTTTTAAGGAAAGTAAAAAGTAAAAATGGTTTTAAAAATTGAAATGGAACTAATACATTTCATTAACTGCATATAAATTATTAAAAGCTGTCTTTTTAGATAGCTTTTTTTGAACCTCAAAAAAATTTAAGTATGACATAGGAATCTCAGTTAAAGGATGTGAAGATAGTTGTTGATTATGCTACTAACGGTACCAATTTTATTATTAGCATTATTTTGTTTATGGGTTTCAATTTTTACTAAAAAAAAGCTTTTAAAAAAGATATTTTTTTTCTTAATAGGAATAACATTGGCAATTATCGTGATTTATCTATTGGATTTCTATTTGTTTTTTCGTCTATAGAGGAACCTTCGTTTGTTAAAGAAAATGAGTTTCTATTCAACTCGTCAAATATTTTAGCCGAACAGAAATATTTTTGTTGAAGATACAAAAGAATAACGAAAACCTATGGTAATATTAAATTACATATCTTTCCAAATAAGTAAAAAATAAACTGTTGTTAGTTCGAATTTAATGAACTTTCCCTGAGTTAGCTAATAAAAAATATAAAAATACATAATATAAAAATACTAGTGAAGAGGAGTATAGAATGAAAGAATTTTTACAGCTTTTAAAAAAAGGTAATAAATCTGCATTATTAGCAGCTATTGTTAACGCTGTAATAGCGATAATAAAAGGAATAGGGTTTAGCATGACAGGAAGTGTTGCACTTTTTGCTGAGATGATGCATAGTGCTGCCGATACTGCGAACCAACTTTTTGTTTTTAGCGGTTCAGCTTTAAGTAAAAAAGCACCAACAGATCGGTTCCCAAACGGATTTGGTCGACTAGTTAATTTAGTTTTACTTGGAGCAGTATTAATTGTAGGAATTATGGCGTTTGAAACGATTGTCGAAGGAATTCATCATATTGTACATCCAACCCACTCTTCAGGACTGGCTATTACCCTTACTATTTTAGGTGCTTCGGTTGTGCTTGAAGCATTTGTACTTTACAAAGCAATGAAAGAAATTAGTCATGAATTAGGAATAACAACAAGTGGTTTTGGCGTAGTTACAGAGGCAATTTCTAATTTAGGAAAAGCAAAACCAGCTACAAAATTAGTTTTCTTAGAAGATACAGTAGCAACTTTAGGTGGATTATTAGCGATGATTGCTGTAATCATTGCTTACTTTACACCATTTCATCAAGCGGAAGGTGTTGCTTCTGTCATCATCGGTATTTTGATGTTCCTTGTTGTTGGAAAAGTTTTTCTTGATAATGCTGCAGGTGTAATTGGTGAATCTGATGAAGAAATGGAAGACAAGATTGGTGAAATCATAATGGAAGATCCAGATGTCAAAGATATTCAAGCTCTTACGGTTGTCAAAGAGGGTGAAGATTTACATGTTGAAATAGAAATTGAATTAGATCCTAATTTAACTATAGCTCAAGCTGATGACATAAAAGATCGTTTAGAAGAAAAAATCATGAAAGAAAAAGGTGTAACGGACGTAATTATCGAATTGGACGAAGATGACGGTGTTCAGAATTGGACTGA
Source organism: Gottfriedia luciferensis (assembly GCF_001712755.1). Taxonomy (GTDB): domain Bacteria; phylum Bacillota; class Bacilli; order Bacillales; family Bacillaceae_G; genus Gottfriedia; species Gottfriedia luciferensis_B. The sequence continues at coordinate 47,941 of NZ_MDKC01000035.1, read as the reverse complement.
TGATAATAAAACAGAATTAATTGAAAAATAAACTTTTAAGTGAGAAGGACTTGGTTATATTTCAAGTCCTTTTTCCTAATATGAAACATTATTATTTAGCTTTCTAGTTGATTATTTAGTTCCGTAACAGCATCATTAATTTTCAATTCCGTACCTTCTTCTTCTGTAGTTACATTTTTAGGTATACCACGTTTATATTTCTTCGTCTTAGTGTCTTGGGTAAATCTGCCCTTGTATGCTCCTCTGATCCCATATAACTTAGACTCTGTATTTATGGCATCTTTATCATCCACTAAAAAAGCGACCATATTTTGACCAGCTTTAGAATTGGGAATACCTTCTAACGATACTTCAAGTTTTTCCTGTAGCTCTGAATTTGATAAATCTTTGAACTTTTTATCTAGACCAAAGTCTTTTTTTGAAATTATTCCTCCATATTCTAATATCGAAATTGTTTTTCCTTTTAAATTTTTGTCTCCTGATAGAACATGTTTGATTTTAAAAGTTAATTTAGTATACGGTCTACCAATTCCAGCATTATTTTTTACGACATACGGTTCTACTGATTTTACAGTACCCTTTACGACTAAATCGGAATCTTTCATTAAGTCCTCGACTCGATCAAAGTTACCAAAAAGAGATGCACTAGCAATTACGGTTTCTATTTTATTTGATTGGTTATTTAATGGATAATTTGAAGGATTAGACTTGTTATCATCTGAACTTTTTATTAAGTCTTTATTTTCTTCCATTATATTTGCCGTATTGTTTTGTTTATTTGGTTTTTCATTATTAATATAATAGTAAATTAACGAACTAAAGGCTATAGTAACTAAAACACTAAATATAATACTATTTTTTTTCAATTCAATTCCTCCTTATTTATAAATGAAATTGATACCTTTAAATTGATCATCTAATGGGATATTGGTAGATGACTGGTTCCCATTTGGATGCATTAAATTTCCATAAACCTTTGTGTGATTTAAGCCAAACGCATGTCCTATTTCATGGGCATGAACAAGTCTTTTTTGCCAATCCGTTAATTTATTATAAGTTCCGGTTTGTAAATCTATATATGCCCAGTACCAATCAGTTTTAGAAGCGTCAACGTGTTTTTTTCCATACATAAAATATGTTATTCCAGCCGTTCCATCATCCTTTGTAGTAAATTTAAATACATCTAATACAGAAGATGATTTAGTAGTTGTTTCTCTAAAAGAAATAGGTGTAGTAATTGTTCCATAAATCCATTTATTCATAGCATCTTTAAATTTTTGCTTTTCTGTACCTAATGAACTATCTAGAAAATAATATTGTCTGTTTTGTCCATAATGACCTACTCCATTAACTAGTTTGTGGCCATAAGTATTATAGGCATAAGACGTTTTGAGCGGGATAGAAAAAGTTGTTAATATACAAACTAAAATAATTAAACTTGTAAATAATTTTTTCATACTCTCTCTCCTTTATAAATTTATTTTTAAAATAGTTGTGGAAATAATTTCTTATACATGTATATATTACCAAATTATACTTATAACATAGTGCGAATAAATGTATTGTTTGTGAATATTTTAACAAAGTATAAAGTGTAGTTGTGTTTTCTCATAAATCAATAGTTTCTTAAAGGATTCAATCAATAAGGAAAGAATTATATTAATTGTACAAACTTTTTAATGAAAGTTTGTTACGAAGTTAATAGAGATATTACATTAAGATGTTAAAATACATGTTTTAGTTAAAGGTATATTAAGGGAAAATTATCAAATAGATAACAGGTAGTTTTCTTGTATAGTAGTGTTAGGGGAATTAGGACAATTCTATGTCTTAAAGTGAATTGGATAATTCTAATCTACTAAAACGTACATAAAAAGATAAATCTTAGAATGATAATGAATGGTTCTTTGAAAAACGTGAAATTATGTAATCGGTATGACGAGGAGGAATGATCATGTTTGAATTTGAAAATATAGAACAGTTTGCAAGAATAAAAGTTATAGGTGTTGGTGGTGGCGGTAATAACGCCGTTAACCGAATGATTGAAGACGGAGTAGAAGGCGTTGAATTCATTGCTTTTAATACGGATGCGCAAGCACTGAAACAATCAAAAGCTGAAATTACAATGCAAATCGGTGCTACGTTGACGCGTGGTTTAGGAGCAGGTGCAAATCCTGAAATTGGAAAAAGAGCAGTAGAAGAAAGTAAGTCTCAAATTGAGGAAGTACTAAAAGGTGCAGACATGGTTTTCGTTACAGCTGGAATGGGCGGCGGAACAGGTACGGGTGCAGCACCTGAAGTTGCGAAAATAGCTCGAAAGCTTGGTGCTTTAACAATTGGAGTAGTAACTCGTCCTTTCAAATTTGAAGGTAAAAAGCGTGCAACAAATGCTGAAGGTGGAATTAAGGAACTTAGAGAAGCGGTTGATACTTTAATTATCATTCCAAACGATCGATTATTGGAGCTAGTTGACAAAAAAACACCGATGCTCGAAGCATTCCGTGAAGCGGATAATGTACTTCGACAAGGGGTTCAAGGGATTTCCGACTTAATCGCAGTACCAGGATTAATCAATCTTGACTTTGCGGATGTTAAAACAGTCATGTCTCATAAAGGGACAGCCCTTATGGGAATTGGTATTGCAAAAGGTAAAGATCGCGCTACAATCGCTGCTCAGAAGGCATTAAATTCTCCATTACTTGAAACTTCTATTAATGGAGCTCATGGTGTAATTATGAATATTACAGGTGGACGTAACTTAAGTCTGTTTGAAGTACAAGAAGCTGCAGATATCGTTGCTTCTGCATCTCACGAAGAATTAAATATGATTTTCGGTTCGGTAATCGACGAAAACTTAAAAGATGAAATTATTGTAACGGTAATTGCTACAGGATTTGCGGATAAAGAAGAGAAAATGGTAAGAACTCCTTCTAGACCAATAGAAGAAGCACCTAGCTTATACAATAGAGAGCAACGATTCCAACAAGATCAGAGATATCGTGTAGACCAACAGCAAGATTACGGTCGCTTTAATGATCAACAAGACGCAGGTCGATACACGGAACAGCAAAATTATGGACGTTACAATGAGCAACAAGATTATGGGCGATATAATGAACAAAATGATTATGGCCGATTTAATGAACAGCAAGATTATAACCGTTACACAGAACGACAAGATCAAAATCGTTACACAGAACAACAAGATAATAATAGATACAAAGAACAACAAGATTACGGACGCTATAATGAACAACAAGAATATGGTCGATACAATGAGAAGGAAGATTCAACTTCATATATTCCGGCATTCTTACGTAATCGAAAAAACAGAAATAGATAGATTTATAGATGTAGAAAAGGACATGAGTGTGGATGCTCATGTCTTTTTATTTTGGCTCCTTTTAAAAATTTTTATGTCTTTATAAAAGCTGCTTAAATTCTAATTCCACTCCATAGATCTACAAACGTAAAACTATTTCATTTCGATTCTGTTGATTTCAGCCTTAACTTTACTTCTTTTTCTCTTCCGATCTATCAATACTAATAATAATGGACCTGTACAAAAAAATAATACCTGTAAGAAAAGAACATACAATTTATACTTATGAAACTCTGGACCAACTATAATCAATACGGTAAACAGTATGTATGAAGTTATAATTAATATTTTTTTTGCTAATTTCATAATATTATCCTCCTGCTTCCAATAGGTTGTTGCACCGACAAAAAATATACCGTAGAAGATAAAATAGAATTAGTCTTTTTCAAAACTGTCTCTAATTTTTTAGTAAACGATTACGAAATTATGATAACATCTAAAAAGGTAAAATTAGCCAATATCTATTGTCGATATTGTTAATTTTTCAAATTTTTTAATAGCATATTACTCCTTTTGGAATTTAAGAAAAATCTACAAAACTATTATTTGTATGTTATTTTTGATTTTTTAAAAGTTAGCAATCAAATTCCGTAGATGGAGGCTTAATAAAAGATGGATTATGAAATTGATTCAAAAAAATTAAAAATTATTAAAACTTTTTTAGCTCTCAGGAGTCTAATGTATAGAACATCGAGATGGAGGGATTGAGATTGCAGGATCATAGTCTAGTGAAAAGGGCTATCAAAGGAGATGAGCAAGCATTTTTGTCAATTATGCATGAGCATAAAATATCATTATATAAAACTGCATTAGCTTACTTGAAGAATAAAGATGAGGCAATTGAAGCAATTCAAGAAGTAACCTTTAGAGCTTATCAAAACATAAAAACATTGAGAGAACCAAGTTATGTAAAAACATGGCTTATTCGGATTATGATTAATTACTGCCAGGATTATATTAAGAAGAATAATAGAGTAACTTTCGACGATGAATATATTTCACAGCTAGGTACGACCGAAGATTATAACTATATTGAAATAGAAGAAGCAATGTCACAGCTTGATGATACACAGCGACAGCTTTTACATTTAAAATATTTTCACGATGTCAAAATTAAAGATATTGCAATTATGTGGAATCGCCCAGAAGGTACGGTAAAGACTTGGTTGAATAAAGCATTGAGGTCATTAAGAGGAATCCTTGAAGAGAAAGGAGAAAAAGGCCGTGTTTGAAAAAGAAGAAAATGAATTAAAAAAGTGGAAAGAAAAATATGAAAACGTCGAATTACCTATTGATGAAATTGATGAGGCTATACAAATTGGACTTCAAAAAGCTAAAGTAACTAAGTTGGTAACTAAACCGAAACGGAAATCTAAGATTTGGTCTATTGTTGCAGCTGCTATTCTTCTATTGGGATTTCTTACAAGTATTCGTGTATCGCCAACCTTTGCTGATTATTTAACAAATATTCCAGGTATGGAGAAAATCGTTAAGCTTATACGTGATGATAAGGGTCTAATATCAGCTGTAGAAAATAAATATGCTCAAGAAATTAATATTTCTCAAGAGAAAAACGGAATTAAGGTAACGATTGATTCAGTAATTGCTGATGAGCAAGGAATAGTAATTTTTTACACGATTGATGCAAAAGAGACACAACATAATTTTACTTTAAAAGAAGTGAATCTCAAACCAAGTAATGGTGAAGAATTGCCAGAACATTCTTCTTCATTTGATCTTCCAGTAAAAGACGAGTTAAATACTTATACTAGTAAGATTGAATATCTTTTTCAGAAAACAAACGAGCAAAAAGATTTTTACCTAGATTTAAAGATAAAGAGTAAGGAGGTTTCAGAGCAATTTTCTATTCCATTCTCTTTAAAAAATCTAGAAAAAACAAAGCAAATATACGAACTAAATAAAACAGTAATGATTGAAGGGCAAAAGATAACCATTAAAAAAGTTACAGTTTATCCTCTTCGTGTAGCTGTACAAGTAAAAATGGATCCAAATAATACTAAGAAAATATTAGATTTTACTGATTTTGAACTTCTTGATCAAAATGGTGAAGTATGGTCTAAAATAACAAATGGAACTACTGCCAATATTCTTAGTGATAATGAACGAATTATCTATTTACAGAGTAATTACTTTAAAGATCCAAAAGAATTATATTTGGTTATTAATAAGCTACAGGCAGTTGATAAGGATGAAGACTATATTTTAGTTGATACTGAGAAACAACAAATTCTTAAACAGCCAAAAGGAAATTATGTAACTGACTTAAAAAAAGAAGGATCAGACTTGAAGTTCACCTTAAATACAAAAAAAGAATTTCATTACTCATTGGTTGAATCAATTTTTGATGCTAATGGCAAAGAAGTTGAAACTAGTGCAGAATCAACTGAATATCATGATGGTGGTAAGCAAATAGTAGGAATAACAATTTCTACTAAAGATTACGTTAATCCATTAAAGCTTAAGCTTGCGTTTTATCCTGAATATATTCGGGGGGATGCTAAAGTAAGGATTAAATGAGTTAATCTAACGGAACTGAAAAGGAAAAACAAAAACGTAATCTTTTCTATGAATATCAAGAAAAGATTGCGTTTTTTAAGTTACTACAGACTATTCACCTTTTGACAGTAAGGTTCAGGCGGATAGTTGTGTTTAAACTTTTCAAAATCCCAAGTTCCAAGAAATTTTTTTGCGGCTTGGTATCCATTTGTAAAAAGTGCTTCTTTTTCTTTTTTAGTTAAATTGAAATCTGTACTTGATATATCACCAGTTGGGATTTTTATTGTTCGTTCATTTACTTCAGTTGTAAGATGTCGAATGTCGTGTGCTTGTCTCATCGTGATAAATATTGATTTATAAAATGAGATTGGGGTATGACCATCCAGTGGTTTCGCAATAATTTCTTCATCTATTAAGCGAAAACCGAAAGTCGGCCATTCTTGATGATCATCGAAAATCCAAATTGGAAAATTACTTAGAATTCCGCCATCAACAATTAAAATTGGATAATTATAAAAAGGAGTTTTTAGTTTAATTGGTTGAAAGAAAAAGGGAATTGTACCACTCATTCTTACTGCTTGAGAAATTGTTATATCTTTTGCTGTTAAGCCGTAATCAGGTAAATCGTCAGGTAAAACGACCATCTTACCATTACTAATATCTGAAATAATGATTTTTAATTTACCTTTTTCTAAATCATCGAAATAGCGAACACCTTTTTTTGATAATAAAGCTTCTAACCATTCTTCTTCAAAGTCATTTTTATATAACCCATTTTTAAATAAGAGATTTAATCCTAGTCCTATTAAAGGAATAAAGTGCAACCATGTTTTAGTAATAAATTTCTTATAATCTAGATGATCCATAATTTCCTTTAATTCTTTTCCTGTATAGCCACATGCTAGAAGAGTAGCAACAATAGCACCAGCAGAAGTACCTGCCAAACGTGCCCATTCATATCCTTCTTCTTCTAATGCACAAATAGCACCAACATGCCCGATTCCTCGAACTCCTCCTCCTTCAAAGATACCATCTACTTTCATTTTGTTACACCTACCTTTCAGAAAAATGGAATTATACTAATATAATATATGGGAGTTCTGTTTAAGTGTGATTAGCTATTGATTCAATCATATTTAGCAATTAATTTATTTTTTGGGAAATAATCTGACAATCTTTGCAGATGAATTAAGATTTCAAATATCAAGGAAAACTCTATTTGCCATAAAATTTCGTATGAATCATTCAAATAGTTACAGAAATATTTATATGATGAATATTTTCAATTCAATATGAAATACTAACAGCAATCTGATAGTTTATATCAGAAAATTTTATTATAAGGGGCTACATATCATGGCAAACAGATCTTCAAATCAATATGTTTCACCAAATGCTGAATCTGCAATCGATCAGATGAAGTATGAAATTGCAACAGAATTTGGAGTACATTTAGGTCCAGATTCAACAGCTCGTGCAAATGGTTCTGTAGGTGGAGAGATTACAAAACGTTTAGTTCAAATGGCTGAACAAAGTCTCGGTGGATATACAAGATAAAAGATTTATTTTAAGAGATGAGTTAATTAAAGGTAATTCGTTACCGATTGATTAACTCATCTCTTTTTGAATCTTTTAAAAAATTTTACCTAATTTAACGAATACTAAAAAAGATAGGGTAAAAAGGATGATAATTAAGAAATATCAATAAATTTTTATTAATTTGTATTAATATAAGTAAAAATGAGTCGATATAAGTAGAGAGAAAATTAAAATAATTTGGTATTATTAAACTAAACTCAATGTAACTATAGAGAGAATTATATTGAGTAGATAAAGAGATAGAAATAAATGGGGAGTTGCAAGTATGAAATCAACTGGAATTATTAGAAAACTAGACGATCTTGGAAGAATTGTTCTACCAAAAGAACTAAGAAACACAATGAATTTAGAGAACAATGCTCCTTTTGAAATTCATTTTGAAGAAGGTATGATTATTCTTACAAAATATGATGAAAATTCCGGTCTAAGTGGAATTGTCCGAAGACTAGATGACTTAGGAAGAATTGTTTTACCAAAGGAATTAAGAAAAATGTTAAATCTAAATAAATATGAACCATTTGAAGTATTTATTGAGGAACAAAAGATTATCCTTAAACAATTTGTTTCTAGTAATGCTTGTATGATAACAGGAGTTATTGATGAAAATAATTTTTCGTTTGATAGTGGAAAGATTGTAGTAAGTAAATACGGCGCAGAAATTCTTCTTAAGGAATTGCAGGAATACATAGCTAAATAAAAAATCTCTAAAAGTGCTCTTTTATCTTTTCAAAGTAGAAGAGCACTTTTTTGTTTGAAATTAGTTTTAGGGAATAAGAGAGTTTATCCTTTCTAAAGTAATATAAAGAATCTCTTTTAGTGCTTTCAACGATTTACTACAAATTTGTTAAAACCCTCTAAAATACACCAAGATAATAAGACACTACATAGAATGATAATTTCCATTTTTCACATCTCCTTTTTTTGTTCTACTTTTAAGTTCTCTTAGGCTTTAATTGTCTTGAATTTTAAGATTGTATGTTCTGTTTTGTTTGAATGTTTTTATTATACACGAACATCTATTCTAATGTAAGTGGTTTTTTTAGAAAATAGATAGATTTTTTACGAACGTATATTCAAAATAGGTCATTTGTTCGATTATTTAATAATAAGATTAGTAAAAAAGTAGAACAGTCATACTCAATTTCTGTACTGTAAAAGTATGTTTCTTCCAGAAATATGGTAGGATATGGTTATGGAATTATTAGAAGGAGATAACGTATGGGCCTAATAGAGAATCAAAAGTATTTCTTTGAAAAATATAAAATCGATGAACAGGATTTTGAAAAGTACTGTTTAGACTGGTCAAAATATATTGAAATTTATAATGAATACATATCAGAAATTCCGAATCTTGAAACTGTAGCTACTTTTATTTCAGAAATACTCCGTAAAAATCCTGAAATTCATACTGTGAAATCAAGAATTAAATATCCTGATCATTTAATTGAAAAGATTATTCGAAAGACGATAAAAGGCAAAAAATCAGACTCATCTTATGAAATCAATGTTTCGAATTATAAATCAGAAATCACAGATCTAATTGGTATAAGAGCATTACATTTATATAAATACCAAGCTGCAGATATAGACAAAACTATTAGACAAAATTGGAATTTACATGAAAAAGCGACTATTTACCATCGCTTAGGAGATATGACAAGCGAACAGCATATTGAGGAGGAAAAGTTTCAGTTTTTAGTTCATGATGCCGGATATCGATCATGGCATTATGTGATTAAGTCGCAAATGACAAAAGTGAATTATTTAGCTGAAATTCAAGTAAGAACAATCTTTGAAGAAGGCTGGAGCGAAATAGATCATCAACTAAGGTATCCTTATGATTTAGATAATGAGATATTAAATGAACAGCTTTTAATCTTAAATAGACTTTCGGGTGGGGCTGACGAATTGGTCAATTCAATTCTTCATACTAAGATGACCATTTATCAACAAAATGAAGAAAAAGAATTTCGTGATGAAAAGATTCAGGAATTATTAAATGAAATTTCTAGTTTGTCAGAGGATGGAAAATTAACTGATGAGGATAAGAAGTCATTAGAAGAGAAAATTAAGCAACTAGAAGTTAAAAAGATTAAAGTAAATTATAGTAATCTGTTTAATAATCGCTCAGTTGAATATCACTTTAAACGAAGAATATTTCCTAGTGATTTTTAGATCATTGATATTAGAGGCCAAGGCTATGTGCTTTGGCTTTTTGAATTTTTTACCAGAAAAATTGTAGGATATTTAGGTGCCATTTCTTTTTTCCTAACATTAAATGTAATAACAGATCTAGTTTAGATTTTAAAAAATATGAAACTAGGTGGAATAATGGTTAAAAGGCCGATTTATAAGCAGGAATTTCTAAATACATTTAATTATGCAGATAAGAATTTTGATATTGCTTCTCTTAAAAATCTGATTGAACAATCTTTTGGAGAAAATAATGCATTGGATTTTAAGGAAACATTCGTTAGAGAGGACCAAATTGCAAAATTAATCATTGCAATGGCAAATTCTGGTGGAGGATCAATTATTTTTGGCGTAAATGATGATAATCACCCCGTAGGAATCCTTAAAGAAGAGCTAAAGGATCCAACCGATTTTCAAAGAAAATTAAATGGCTACTTACCTTCTATTCTAATTTATCATCTTCAACAAATTGATTACGATGAGAATGAAATGTATGGATATTTTAGTGGTAAAACCTTCTTCATCATTTATATCCCCGAGCAAAATCGGTATATCCCGTTTATTGCTAAAAGAGGCTCCGATAAATTATTTACAGATAAAATTTATATTCGAAAAAATACTTCAAACGAAACTGCCACAAACGATGACTTAGAAATTATTTTTAGAAAAAGGCTCATTGAACAATATGAGGACTTATCAAATATGAGTCTAAATGAGCATATGGAACAATTAAAGATCCTGTATCGAATCGCTGCAATTAGTGGTGATACAAATAAAACCCCAAAAAGTCAAAAAGATGATTTTAGTGAATTTATTGCCAGTATGATTGAGAAGAAGAAGCGGAAGATTGAGATTGTTTTGGAGGTTAGTAATATTGAGTGATTAGTATTGAGGTTAGAATAAAATGCAGAAATTATAGGAATGAAGATAAAACCAGGAGGATCGGTTTATCTTACATTCCATTTTTTATTTAATATTTAAAATTACTTGTAATAAGTATTTTCTATATAATCAGCATGTCTTAAGTCCTTCTCTACTTTTTCAATTTTTTTATCAGTATTCAAGTATCGTACATATTTTGATTCTTTCGTTTTTATATAAAACATCTAAACTAGGATTATCTTTTATTATAGTTGAATTAATAAAGAGTAAGATTTATGAATGTTATAATTTTGTGAAAGAATTATTTATCGTATAAAAAAGCTATAAACAATTGCTTAATCGCTTGTTTATAGCTTTTTTCATATAAATTTCATAGATTGTTACTCCACTGGAATATATTTCATTTTATAATTAGTAATAATAAGAATTAAATATGGAGGTAAAGTGTCATTGACTTTATTTTTATTGTTCGTTTTTATTGCAGTTTCCATAATTCTATTTAGTAAGGATAAAGTATCATCTAAGCTTGGTGAAAATAATAAACTTGTTTTTAAATTGAAAAATACTAGTTGGTTTCAAAATCATTTAATGTCAGGTATTTTCTTGTTTATTATGAATGCAACGTTGTTTTTTACTTCTTGTCTGTTAATTTATCTATTAACGTATCTACTAATTCCATTTCTCGACTTATTGGTAATGGTTTTGGCCGTCTTTGGAAGCTTCTTTTTATGGATGATTGTGAATAAGGCATGGCAAGGTTCAAACGCAAACCGAATTAAAATGAGTATTTTAGGGAGTAGTTTTTATATTTTATTATCAATTTTGTTTCTATTTTGGTTATTAAATCTTGAACCTTCTTATCCAGGTGAAGATCTGTTTATGAGATCATTAGGATTGATGATTGGATTAGTGGTTTCAATTGTTGCATTTCTATCTTGTTTGATAACTACCGGATTTAGTTTTAAAAGGATGTAAACTTTTAGAAAATCTATGAATAACCTAGGTTTTAAAACTTATATCAAATTATCTTAATAAAGGGAGAGGCACTTAACATAACAAAGAGTTAAGTGCTTTTATATAGTAAATAACCTAATTTTTAGCGAAAAAGGAATAGGTACATTTTTCCTCTAAAGATATTTTTATACGAATTTTTAATAGGTCTATTTAATTAGATTGAAAATTAAAAAGTAAAAAACTAATCATTTATTTTGTGAAAATAAGTGGGTTAATTTCATTTAAAAACGATTAGAAAAATTAGCGCGTTTTAATAAAATGCTGTTAAATCAGGAGCTAAATAACCCAATTGACCAATAATTGAATATTCTTTATATTTTGATAATGTAGAGTGCTTTTTAAGAAGTGGTTTGGATATGAACGATTAAAATCGATTTTAATAGATTCATATGAGAAGTCGCTTTTTTTATTTTATCAGAATAGGGGAGTGTAAGATGACAGGTAAGCCTAGGTTAAATAAGTATGTTACTGCGATGATGACGACAGCTCTTATTGCTGTTCCGACTTTTCAAGCGTTAGCTGCCGGGACAAGCAATAATGTTTCAAATTTAACAAATAGTAGTGCTGTAGAAACGAATCTTCAAGGAATTAACGCAAAAGCAAGTACAGGGAAGCATGTGATTACCCTTATTACAGGTGATGTTGTTACTGTAACAGAGTTTGCAGATGGACAAAGTGTGATTAGTGTTGAGCCAGCAGATAAAGCTGATGGTGGTTCACATATCATGACGGTTAATAAGGATACATATGTTATTCCAAAACAAGCGATGCCTTACTTAGCTTCTGGTGCATTAGATCGAGATTTATTCAATATCACTGCACTAATAGCGGATGGATATGATGATGCTTCTCAAAAGACATTACCTGTTATCGTACAGTATTCAGAGTCAAAAACTCGCTCAAGTGTGAAGCCTACATTAAAAGCTTCAAAGAAAACACATGAACTTGAAAGTATAAATGGAGCAGCGCTTTCTGCAGAGAAAAAGGATTCGAAAGAGTTCTGGCAAGATGTTAAGAAAAATATAAAATCTGCGGATTCTGTTAAATCTACAAAGTCATTAGTTACACCTGGAATTGAAAAAATTTGGTTAGATGGTCGTGTTAAGGCAACGCTTGAGCAAAGTGTTCCTCAAATTGGGGCACCTACTGCTTGGAATGCTGGTTACAACGGAAGTGGCGTAAAAGTAGCAGTTCTTGACACGGGTATTGATGCACAGCATCCAGATGTAGCTGGTCAAATAAAAGAAACAAAAAGCTTTGTTCCTGACCAAGATGTACGTGATTTTCATGCACATGGTACTCATGTTGCCTCGACTGTACTAGGAACGGGAGCAGCATCAGGTGGAAAATATAAAGGGGTAGCACCAGGAGCTAGTTTACTAGTAGGAAAAGTGTTAAGCAATGAAGGCTTTGGTCTTGATTCATGGATTATTGATGGTATGGAATGGGCTGCACATAATGCCAAGATTGTAAGCATGAGTTTAGGAAGCGATGAGTCAAGTGATGGTACGGATCCAATGTCACAAGCGGTTAATAATTTAAGTGCTGAGACAGGCTCTCTGTTCGTTATTGCGGCTGGTAATACAGGCCGTGAAGGAATCGGTTCTCCTGGAGCTGCAGATGCAGCACTAACAGTTGGTGCAGTTGATAAATCAGATAATCTTGCTTACTTCTCTTCACAAGGTCCACGTTTTGGAAGTGAAGGATTAAAGCCGGATCTAACAGCACCAGGTGTAAATATTACTGCTGCACGATCTCAATATTCAACTCAAGGAAGTGGATCTTATCTTTCAATGAGTGGTACGTCGATGGCTACGCCACACGTGGCAGGAGCGGCAGCGATTCTTTCACAACGTCACCCTGATTGGTCAGGCGCACAGCTGAAAGATGCATTAATGAGTACAACTAAAAAATTAGATGATATTAAGCCGTTAGAAGGTGGAACTGGACGTCTTGATGTTGCAGCAGCGACTCTTGGTGATTTGCGTGCGACAGGTTCACTTGATTTTGGTTTCTATGCTTGGCCACATGATAATGATGGATTGAAAGAGAAAACAATTACTTACACTAACGATAGTGATAAGCCTGTGACGTTAGATCTATCAGCGAAAATTACTGATAATAGCGATGCTGATGAACCTGCTGGTTTATTTAAACTTTCAACGAACAAGGTAACTGTACCGGCAAAAGGTAGTGCAAATGTAAATGTAACACTTGATCCGAATGCAGCTGCTAATGGTCAACGTTATCAAGGTCAGATTTCTGCAAATGTTGATGGTAAAACTGTTGTGCATACCGCTTTGGCTATGATTAAAGAAGAAGAAAGATATCCACTAACTTTAAAAGCTATTGGACGTGACGGTAATCCTACATTAGCGTATATCAATCTACTTGGTCCAAATGGTATTCCGGAGTTTATTGCAATTAACGGTACAACAGAATTACGTCTAAAACCAGGAACATATTCTGCAATGTCAATGATGGATGTTGATACTGATACTGACCACGCTGGCGTTGCACTTGTAGGAGATCCTGAAATTAATTTAAATGGTCCTCAAACAGTTACATTGGATGCAAGAAAAGCCAATGAAATTACAGCAAACGTACCGAATAAAACAGAAGCAAGCTTTAGAAAAATGGAATATTACCGTGAAATTGATGGCAACAATGTTGGTGACATCTATGTAATGCCGGCTATAGTTGATAAGATGTATGCTGAGCCAACTAAGAAAGTTAAAAATGGAAAATTTACATTCAACACTCGATGGAGATTGATTGAACCATACATGACAATTAATTTCAAAGGCAATGAATTAGATGATATCCCACAAGCAGGAAGTACGCCGCTAGATGGAAAATACAATTTTGACGCTGTTTATGTAGGTAAAGGGGCTCCAGCCGATTATAAAGGACTAAACGTTAAGGGTAAAGCTGTAATCGTTGATCGAAGTGATGAAGTAACTGGTATGGAACGTTCTGCAGCAGCATATGCAGCAGGTGCAAAACTAGTTATCACAGTAAATGATGGACCAGAAGAAATTAGTGAATATGTTGGAGTTGAAAATGATGATTACTCACTTTCAGATTCTCCAATCGCGGTTGTAGCAATTAGCCAAACAGAAGGTAAAAAATTGATTGAGACTGCGAAGTCCAAAAAAGTAACACTGGACGTAAAAGGTACTCCTAATTCGAAATACGTTTATGATCTTGTTGATAACCATGACAATGCAATTCCAAATGACGTAACTTATTCACCTAAAGCGAACGACCTTGTAAAAATTAATGCTGAATACAAATCTGATCAACCTACAGCAGGTGGTGAATTCCGTTGGGATATTCCATCTTACCGACCAAATGGAGTAGGTTATCAAATGAAATTAAATCTACCATCAGTTCGAACAGAATGGGTTTCTGCTCAAAAAGGCACTTCTTGGTATCATCAAGCTAGTGTGCTAGATACTGCTTGGGAAGTACGCCAGCCAAAAGCAACATACAAACCAGGTCAAACATTAGATGAAGAGTGGTTCTCACCGGTTGCTCGTCCTCGTTTAGGTGATGGCTTCTGGAAACCTTATCGTACAGGAAACAACTTAGTCATCAACATCCCTGCATGGGCTGATTCTGGAGTAGGAAGCACAGGTTCAGAAACTAATTATCCAGGTTCACAAACATTAAAACTATACCAAGGATCTAAACTAGTAAAAGAAGCAAAAGGACAAGCAATCTACTCATTTAATGAATACCCAACTGCAAATACGCAGTATAAAGTAGTTAGTGATGCTTGGCGCGATCCAGCTCGCTTTGATAATTCTGTAAAAACACATACAGAGTGGACATTCTGGTCTAAAGAGCAAGAAGAATATCAAACAGAACTTCCATTAATCTCGCTTGATTACAATGTAGAAACTGACATGAATGGTGATGCAAAATCAGGCCGTTGGGTCGATTTAGAAATGAAAGCTATTCAAGTAGCTGGTGCACCAGGAAACGGTAAAATGAAAGGTGCAACATTAGAAGTTTCATATGATGAAGGCAAGACTTGGGAACTAGTTGATTTAAATCGTGAAAAAGATGGCTGGAAAGCTAGAATTGAAAACCGTAAGAAGGCAACTTCTGTATCATTAAGAGCAAGTGCTTGGGATGATGCGGGTAATAGTATTAATCAAGATATTATTAAGGCTTTTGGATTGAAGTAAATAAAGAGTGAGTGAGGCACCTTCCTTGTGGAAGGTGCTTCTACCTTATGAGCAATAAATAAATTATTTTTAGTCCTTGTTGAAAACGGCTTAACTATTTCTCACAATTAAAAAAGGCACCTTCCACTTAGAAGGTACCTCTTAATCATTTATTTTGATCAGCTTTTTCAGCGTCTAATAATTCTTGCATGAACTTAAGATTATATGTATGGCTTTCTTTCAGTCTGCTATGTCTTGTTAGTTTGATTAAGTTTTGGTAGTGAGCGATTTCTTCCTCTAGTGATGAAATGACATTTGTACGATATTCTTTTAATTCTTGTTCGTTCATTTTTCATTCCTCCTATAATAGGGATTTAATAATTTAAGTATATCACTAATATGGAAAAATAAATCAAATTTCATTGTGAAAGAAGCAAGATTACACAAAATTTACAAAAAATTGTAGATCAATTAATTCGTAAGTAGGGAACTGAGGGCTTTAAAAAAAGCGATTATCTTATTTTAATATGATGTCCTGTAAATTTTCATAAATTATTTAAAATATTTTCAGAAAAATCATTGTATTCTGTGTATTGTGGTGGTAATATAGCTACAATATATTTTTTAGTGAATGGAGGTTTTCGAAAAATAGTAAAAGTTAGAAGTCATATTTTTTTTCGCTCGTTACCTAACATGTGTTAGGTAGATTAGAAAGTAATCTTATTTTTTTACCCATTTACCTAACGTTTGTTAGGTAGATTTTGTAAATTCTTTTCGCTCATTACCAAATAAACATAAGTTAGGAATTAAAGTAGATAAAATAAATATTTGAGTTAAAGGAAAGAAACTATATTTTTTTAACTCATTACCTAACGTACATTAGTTAGGTAAATTAGGGGGATATGTATAAAGGATGACTATTAAAACAAAATCAACAAAAGAAAATATTAAAGAAGCAGCAACAAAGTTATTTGCAAAAAAAGGATATTCTGGAATGACACTTAGAGAAATCGCAAATGAAGTTGGGATAAAGGCACCTTCTGTTTATGCTTTTTTTGAGGGAAAGGATGATATTTTTCTAGCTGTCTATAAAGAAACATTAGATGGACATTTATCAATCGTTGAGTCACATTTTAAAAGCAATCAATCTACTAAAGTTCAACTCTACTCTATTTTAAAATCAGCGATTGATTTTCAGTATCAAGAGGAACTAAAAGCTAAAATTTTAGTTCGTCTAATGACATCTCCACCAGAGTTTATAAAAGAAGATATTATGAAACGATTTGGTTCAATGGAGCTAGATGAGTATAAAATTCTTTTTGAAATTTTTAGACAAGGGATCGAGAAAGGGGAAATTAAAGATAGTGATTGTCATGCGTTAGCTTTATCGTTCCAATGCATAATGGACGGGCTGTTCTGGCAAATGCATCGTCATAGTGAAGAAGAGATTTATACAAGATTGGGTATCACATTTAATCAGTTTTGGAATGGGATTTCACAATAAATAAAGGTTTACTAACTGGTGAAAATAATGGGGAGGTCAGATTAATGGGAAATAAGTCAAATATTGGAGATGATTACTCACTATCAAGGGTGCCGCAATCGGCGCGACTACCAATGTGGGATATTATGCTTGTGAGAGTTGGTGCTTTGGCAACATTGTCTCAGTTTATGTTGGGTGCTTCATTAGGTTATGGGATGACTTTTTGGCAGGCGTTTTGGGCGACGATGTTCGGAAGTGTTCTGTTGCAAATTGTTAGTTTTCTATTAGGTTATGCCGGGGCACGTGAAGGTCTTTCTACTAGTCTATTGTCTCGTTGGACTGGATTTGGTAGATATGGCTCTAGTATTATTGGCTTTGTTGTTTCCATTTGTTGTATCGGTTGGTTTGGCGTACAGAACTCTGTTTTTGCAAATGGATTAGTCGAAGCGACCGGTGGTAAATTAATCCTTCCCGTTGCTGCTGCGATTACAGGTATAGGTGTAACTGTCTTAGTTATTTTTGGATTTAAACTATTAAGCCTAACAGCGAAAATTGCGGTTCCTGCTTTTCTAATCGTAGTAGGATTCGGAGTTTATAAAGTATTAAGTGATCATTCGATTATTAGTTTAATAGGAACGCCTCCTCCAGGTCAGTCACTTTCAATTGGCGTTGGTGCAACAATGGTTGCCGGAGGATTTATGATTGGTGCTGTTATTACGCCAGATTTTAGTCGTTTTGCTCGAAGCGGTAAAGATGTTTTTTGGATGACAACGATTGGTACTCTAGTCGGTGAATTAGGTGTTAGTATGATCGCTGTATTGATGTCACATGCAGCAAAAACAAATGATGTTGTAAGTATTATGCTACAAACTTCTGGTTGGATTGGTGCAGCAGTTGTTGTTTTCTCTACTGTGAAAATCAATAACTTGAACTTATATTCTTCTTCTCTAGGATTTACGAATATTATCGATACGATTTTTAAAGTTAAAGTGAATCGTGGAATTGTAACACTTGTAATTGGATTAATCGGATCATTATTATCCATTCTTGGTATTCTTGACCGTTTTGTAGATTTTCTAGTTTTCCTAGGCGTCATGATTCCACCGATTGCGGGAATTATGGTCATTGATTACTTTGTATTAAAAACATATCGAAAAGCGTTGGATGAAAGTAAGGAAAAGGGAACTTTACCAGCTGAACCAGAAAAGATTAATCCAGTGACATTAATTGCATGGGCAGCAGGATTTGCAGCTGGTTATTTTATAAAATTTGGTATTCCATCAATTAACTCACTTGTATTAAGTGGAATAGTTTATTACTTCGGTGTTTTAATTTTAAAAGCAATTAAAAATAAGCGCGTAGTGGATGAAAAAATTACCGCATAAAATTTCTGGATATTGGAGGTATTCTAAAAATGAGAAAAATAGGGAAACAGGAAATTGAAGATATTGCTGTAGGTGCTGCTTTACTAGGTACAGGAGGAGGGGGAGACCCTTACATAGGTAAGTTAATGGCTTTACAAGCGATTGAAGAATATGGCGAAATCACTTTATTAAATGTAGATGAGGTGCCGGATGATGCATTAATTGTTCCATCAGCGATGATGGGTGCTCCAACTGTATTGCTTGAAAAAGTTCCAAGTGGTGAAGAGATGTTTAGTGCATTTCAAAACCTTGAATCTTATTTAGGAAAGAAAATTTATGCAACGATGCCAATCGAGGCTGGTGGTTTAAATTCGATGATTCCGCTTGCTCTTGCAGCAAAGCTAGGATTACCTGTTGTGGATGTAGATGGCATGGGAAGAGCATTTCCAGAATTACAAATGGTTACATTTTACTTAGACGGTATTTCAGCAACACCAATGGTACTTGCTGATGAGAAAGGGAATAATTCTGTCCTATCAACAATCAATAATCTTTGGACTGAACGGATTGCCCGTGCAGCAACAATTGAAATGGGTGGTTCTGTCATGACTGCCATTTATCCGATGACAGGAAAAAATTTAAAAGATAGTGGAATTCGTAACATTCTTCAACTCGAAGAAGAGTTAGGAAAAGCGATTAGACTTGCAAAAGAAATCAATGCAGATCCAGTTAAAGAGGCATTAAAATGTGCGAAAGGCTTTGAACTTTTCCGTGGAAAAGTAACAGATATTAATAGAAAAACTGAAAGCGGATTTGCAAAAGGGATCGCAACATTTGAAGGCATTAATGAATATAAAGGGGAAACATTAGAAGTTCGTTTCCAAAATGAACACTTACTTGCACAAACTAATCAGCGCTTACTCTGTGTCACACCAGATTTAATTGCAGTACTTGACGCAGAAACAGGACTTCCAATTACAACAGAAGGGATTCGATATGGAGCAAGATGCGTAGTAGTCGGAATTCCTTGTCATCCAAAATGGAGAACTGAAAAAGGAATTGAAACAGTAGGACCAAAATACTTTGGCTACGATGTTGACTATATTCCAGTAGAAGAACTTGTTAAAAAAGGAGTGACATTATAATGAGTACATATAGAATTGGTATTGACGTTGGTGGAACGCATACGGATGCAGTTCTTTTAGATGAACGTAATCAAGTAGTATCTGAAACGAAATCCCCTACAACAGAAGATGTTGCGACAGGTATTTATACAGCTTTGAAGAAAATAATCGGCGATGCGAATGTACCAAGAGAACAAATAAAATACGCAATGCTAGGAACTACACATTGTACAAATGCAATTGTTGAAAGAAAGAGATTAAATAAAATCGCAGCGATTAGAATCGGAGCTCCAGCTACTTTAGCAGTAAAGCCTCTAGTTGGTGTCCCAGATGATCTTCGTGAAGCACTTGGAAAACATGTTTATTTAGTTCGTGGTGGTCACGAGTTTGATGGAAGAGAGATTGTTTCTTTAGATGAAGCACATCTGTATCAAATTGCAAACGAAATTGTAGGGAAAGTTGATTCGGTAGCAATTACTTCTGTATTTTCACCTGTTTCAAAATCTCACGAAGAAAGAGCAAGTGAAATTATGAAGGAAGTACTTGGAGATGATGTAGCTATTTCACTATCATCAGAAATTGGTTCAGTAGGATTACTAGAAAGAGAGAACGCTACAATTATCAACGCTGCAGTTGTAAATGTTGCAAAAACAGCGGCTGATGGATTCATTAATGCATTAAAAAATGAAGGAATTGAAGCAAAAGTATTTTTTGGACAAAATGATGGTACATTAATGTCTGTAGAATATGCCGTGAAATATCCTATTTTTACAATCGCTTGCGGTCCGACGAACTCACTACGTGGAGCATCTTATCTGACTAAAAGTTCAGATGCGATTGTTGTAGACGTAGGTGGTACAACATCGGATGTTGGCGTTTTAATTCAATCATTCCCACGTGAATCTTCTCTTGCAGTAGAAATTGGCGGAGCGCGAACAAACTTCCGTATGCCGGACCTAATTTCAATCGGACTTGGTGGAGGAACGATTATTCGAATCAAGGATAATGGAGAATTCACTGTTGGACCTGATAGTGTTGGTTATCGTCTTCCAGAAAAAAGTTTAATTTTCGGAGGAGATACATTAACTACAACAGACGTAGCAGTTGCGCTTGGAAAAGTCGAGCTAGGTGATGCATCAAAAGTAGCTCATCTAGATAAGGAGCTTTTAAATAAAGTTTATGTGAAAATGGTCGAGCTAGTTGAAGAAGCAATCGACAAGATGAAAACAAGCTCAGAAGACGTGCCAGTTATTCTAGTTGGTGGTGGTAGTATTCTACTTCCTGAAGATTTAAAAGGGGCATCAGAAGTCATACGTCCGCAACATTCAGGTGTAGCGAATGCAATTGGCGCAGCTATTTCCCAAGTAAGCGGTCAAGTAGAACGAATTTATAAATTAGTAGAATTAACTCGTGATCAAGCACTGGACATTGCAAAAGATGAGGCTAAACAAGAAGCGATTAAAGCAGGAGCAGATCCTAACAACTTGGTAATTGTTGATGTGGAGGATGTGCCATTGGCTTATTTGCCAGGTAATGCGACTCGTGTAAGAGTAAAGGCTGCTGGGGATTTGGCGCAGGTTGAAGTTAATGAATTAGTATAAAAAATGAGGCACCTTCCTTTTTGGAGGTGCTTTTTTAACATGTTGAAAAATTAAAAAGTTGCATAATGGAATCAAATTTCCCATAAAAAAATCCCCTTCATAAGGTAGAACAATCCATTCTTTTGATTGTCTACTATAAGGGGATCATAACCTATAAAGATCCATTTATATCAATATCTTTAATTTTTTTGTTTAAGTAAATCTCTAATCTCTGCTAATTGATTTTCAATATTAGTTAGACGACTTTGCATGTCACCAATCTCTTGTTCAGCTTTATAATTTATTGCAAAATCGATAACGGATTCATGCTTATCGCGTGCTGCTTGACGGTTTTGACTCATCATAATGACTGGTGCTTGAAATGCCGCAATAAAAGATAGACATAAGTTCAACAAGATAAAAGGTGCAGAGTCAAAATGAAAAGCTTTTGTGAATGATAGGCTATTCCAAATCATCCATACTGCAAGTGTACAACTAAACCAAATAATAAATTTCCAACTACCACCAAATTGCGCAATTTTATCTGCGATTCTCTCAGACAATTTTGTTCGTTGGGTGTAATCACTATTTAAATGTTGCAGAATTTCTGACTCATAACGATCCACTAATCGGTCAATACGTGATAAGTTTTCATGGTTTAAATCAATATCAAACCCTTGAATTTTTTTTGGTTTTTCAACTTGTTTTTTAACATAAATTTGCTTCCAAATGTTGTGTACCATGTTTCCAACCTCCTCTTTTCTAGAGGAAGTCTTCAAAAGCTTATAAAAGTTGGACTACATTTTTATGATGTAATCCTCCTCGGATATTCAATTGTATGACTTCCTCTGATGTCGTCGGTAAATTATCCGACTCACCTATACTGGGACTACCCATAAAAATGTTCCACCTCACTTTTTTCGTATAAATAATACCTTTACTATTATATGACGACTTATCCGATAGGACTATACTATTTTTAAATAATTTTTTATATTCCTTTAAATAGTCTTATGTATAAAGTGTGCTAGTTGCATTTGAACATCTATAACTTCCAGCTTTTCCGTTGCCTTTAGATTACTTAGAAATTGCTGAGATCTTCACGATTTTTATGCTTGAAACTTGATGATTAAAGTTGCCTAAATCATTAACATCATTTGTAAGAACAATCGACGCTCCTTTATAATTTGCATCGGAAAATAAAGTGACTTGATAGCCTGGTGCAATATGGATAGAAGAAATGGTATCATTACCAATCCCTTTTACAAGCTGATCGTAATCATAATTACCGGATCCAAGTATTTCTGACGCACCGCCAAAAGCATTTTCCTTATATACCGTCACAGGCATTTCTACACCGTTTACGCGAAAAAACATATCTATGAATCCAGCAGTCTCTCGTTCTGCTTGATTTAACTGAACAAGAGTCGGATTTTTTACCTCGTTTTTCCACATAGCAGAATAATAATTACTGTAAGCTGCTTGCCAGAAGTAATTAATGATCGTATCATTCCAAATTTGAGGTAAAACGGATTTTGCTTGTACCGCAGCTTGATGAATCCATGCTTCAGGATCAGTCGAAGCATTCCAATTATATAAACCTGAATCTGGCACCGTCATTTGACTTTGAATACTTTCCGCATAATTTTCAAACTTCGAATGATAGCCGGGTGCGTTATGATCTAGATTGGAAATATTTGAAGCATGTAGAGGCTGGGTTACATCTGTAAAATAGTGTAAAGACACTCCAAAGTAGTAGAATGCATTGTAAAAATCGCCTTTTTTATAGTAATCCGATGCTAGATTAAAATACTTCGCTCCTGATTGACGAGCTGTTGGATAAGAAACTCCCGTATAATTTGTTTGTGTGTCTGGATCATAGAAGTGAGACATAAATGTGCCAGTATCATAAAAAGGATTAATGTGATCCGCATCGTATAAGCCTTGTTCCCAACGATCTCTAAACTGATTAAGCAGTGTAGTAGGCTTGTTGATTGCAGGATTCGTATTATCAGCTATAAGTTTGACACCTCCATTTACGATGAAATGATGTGTACTATGGTCTTGATTATGAACATCCTCGTCAGACCATGCAAATGCTGTTTGATAATTGCCAAATAATGATGTGATTGCGAGAGCACTTCCTGCAACTAATGATAATAGCTTTTTGGATTGAATACGTTTTTTCATGATACACCTTCTTTTTTTGTATTTGGTTGTCTTACAAGCAACAATGTATAAGTATAATTAGTTTTTGTTAACGAGATATTTCATTTGTATGAAAATTTGTTAAATTTTGGAAATATTGCCAATCATGGAAATAGCGGCTTCTACACAGCTTTGATAATAAAGCCAAATTTTTAAGAATTAAAATAGAAAAAGTACATAATCCTTTTTGTGTTCCATATTAATTTAAAGACCTGCAAATTCATTTGTTTGGTGGTGATTAAAATATGGAGATTAGTACTACTGCTAGAATATCTCTTTCAAAAAATGTGTCCGAGGATGCAATGGTAGTAAACAACGAAATAAATGTATATGGGGTATTTGATGGAGCAACACCAATTACTCCATTTAAAAATGCTGATGGCATGAATGGTGCATATATTGCCTCAAATTTATTTAAGAAGTATTTTAAAAATCATTTTAGGGCTGAAATGACTTTATCTGAAGGAATTATTCTAGCAAATCGAAGACTGATGGAAGAAATGAAAATAAATAAAATAGATATAAACCGTCCAGAGGAACGGTGGTGTACATGCGTTGCCATTATAAAAATTGATAAGCAAAAGGTATCTTTTGCTCAACTTGGGGATTGTATGATTTTAGCAGAATACCATAGTGGGGAAATTAAAACTCTGACTAAAGATACTGTGAAGGACATTAGTATTAGGGCAAAAAAAAGGCGTGAAAAGGATAGAAAAAAAGGGCTGATTTTACCAGATGAATCATACTACCAGTCTATTAAAAATCAACTTATTTATAATCGAAGCATGGCTAATACAGTTGATGGTTATTCAGTTGCAAATGGAACCGAAGCTGTCGGAAACTATATTCAATTGGGATCTATTGATACTAAAAATTTAAAGTCAGTTTTACTAATCAGTGATGGTTTATTTCATCCGAAGTTTGAATTACTGCATGTATATAAGCTAATCAAGGAAATCGGTTTGGAAGATTATTCAAAAGGATTAGAAATGGAAGAGTTGAAAAGTAAGACTCATTCTGATGATAAGACTGGGATATTTGTTCGGTTTTAATTTTAGATGCCAAATTTAGGTATCTTTTTTTATGGATCAATATTATAACAAATATAAAAGTAATACTTTATAATCTAGAAATTGCAATTGAAAGTGCAGTCGTCTTATGTAACGGTGAAACTCCTGTAATTGAGGACTTTCCAAGAGAAATAGTGAAATGAAGAATGAAAATTTAATTGAATCAGTGAATAACGATCTGCCTTTACCAGAAATTTTAGATCAGATTGAGAGAAAGTACATATTAAAAGCTCTTGATGATTCACTTGGTCAGCATGCAAAAGCATCTAGAAAGCTTGGGATATCTAGACAAAGCCTTTTATATAAGATGAATAAGTATTTTTCTGAGAAAGTTTAGTGGGAGCTGGTTAGAAGGATTTAAATATTTGACGACCTATTGAATCATTTTTCTTTGATGCACATACAATTCTAGATATCATTCAAATTAATGCTTGGAGATTTTTACTTACTTATAGAAAATCAGAAAAAAGGAAGTGACTAATTGTTCAATATTATCAAAGTAACTCATGAACAAATTGAGCAAGTAATAAGTTTACGATTGAAGCTTTTAAATGAACTGGGAGAACTGAAGTCTCATGAAGAGGACAAACTGATCGAAACTTCAACAAGGGAATATTTGAATACTGCACTTTCAAAAAATGAATTTATATCCTTTATGGTAGTAAATAACGGAGTACCAGTTAGTATTAGTGGGATGGTCTTATTTAAAAGACCACCTTATTTAGAGAATTTACAAGGGATTGAAGCTTATATTCTAAATATGTACACAGTCTCTGAGTTTCGTGGTAAAGGATTAGCTAGAAAATTGCTTGAAAAATGTATCTATGAATGTAAAAAAAATGGAGTTAAGCGAGTTTGGCTGCATGCTTCAGAGGATGGACGGCCACTATATAAAAAAATGGGCTTTACTAAAAAAGATAGTGAAATGGAATTGTTTTTATAAAGAGTTTTTTTTCAACATAATGGCAGTTTAGTTATTTAAGGAATTTTATATCAAAGTAGATATTGAAGAGAATTTGTATAAATAATGTAAAATTTTTCCATATTAAAGGCGTATAACTAAAACAATTAAAATTAATTTTTATATAATAATTGAGTAAGATTACTTTCTTGTTTTTGTTTTTTACCAATATCACCTATTATTCAATTATTTTAGAGAAACTCTTTCACCAACGAGTTTCTCTCTTTTTAATTTTTGTTGAACGTACGCATGCAAAAGTTGAACAAAAAGAGTAGAAGACGAATTCTCCCACTTTAGGCGTATACAGATGATTCGTTTTTGAATTGTCCCACTTTTTCGTGCTAGAATGTATACAACTTCAATTGAAAGAAAATATAAGTGTGTATACTCTTATTCGAGGAGAATTTATGAATTTCGAGCAAATGGAATACATCGTGAAAGTTGCAAGCGAGAAATCAATCATTAAAGCTGCAGAAAAATTGCATATTACAAGTTCAGGACTAAGTCAATCGATCTCCCAATTAGAGCATGAAATGGGAATAAGTATTTTTAACCGTTCAAGAAAAGGGACATTTCCAACAGAAGAAGGAAAGATTTTAATAAATAGAGCTAGTGAAGTGTTAGAAATTATCAATAAGTTAAATGAAGAGTTGTATGATTATAAAAATAATAAAAAGATTCATTTGAAAATAGTAGCAGCTCCTACTTTTGCAGCTGTACTTCTTCGAGCATTGAACAGAATTAAAGAAGATCATCCAAATGTAACGATTGAAATCGAGGAAAAAGATCCACCATTAATAATGGAAACAATTAAACACACTGAATATGATTTTTGTTTTTTTCCTCAAGATTTAGAGATACTAAAGAGTGAAAAAAATATTAACTATGAAATCATTCGGACTGATCGTGTTCACGTTATTGTAGGAAAAAACTCTCCACTCTACCATCTTGACTACGTAACAAAAGCTGATGTATTAGAAATGGATACAGCGTGCTATTCAATCTATTCTGATTATTATTATTCTAAATTAATTAAAGAAAATAAAAATAAAATAAGAGTAACGACAAACAGTATGAATATACTTACAGAGGCTGTTAGAGAATATAATGTATTTGTATATTCTCATGAGTCAGGCGCTAAATTTCATCCGTACATTCTAAATGGAAACTTAAAATCTATTCCTTACAAAGAAAATAATGAATACGTTGTAAAGGATTTATGGGTAATCTATCCAAAAAACAAAAAGCTTTCTAATATTAGTAAAAAATTTATTGAAATTGTTAAAGAAATAGCCACTCAGTGATGAGAGGTTATTTTTTTGTTTACTATGTACATTTATTTTGAATGAAGAGAATAGATGAATTAGGATAAACGTCTCAATTAAATATTGGAAAAATTTGTTAAAATTATGAATTAGAGTAAATTGGCTCAAATAATTGTAACAAAGGAGAAACTATGCAGAACAGAAACGTAGAACTTGTGGAACTAAATGCAGAAAATTGGTATGAATGCTGTCTACTAGAGGTATCTGAGGAACAAAAGAGTCACATCGAACCGAATGCAATCTCTATTGCTCAATCGAAATTTGAACCTTCACTAAAGCCGTTTGCTATTGATTTTGAAGGTAAAACGGTAGGATTTTTAATGTTTAATACGATTGAAGAAGAGCTGGATGGCTATTGGATATATAGAATAATGGTAGATAAGAATTTTCAACAAAAAGGACTTGGCAAAATTGCTACACAGTTAATGATCGATGAGATGATTAAACAAACAAGTGCCAAAAGAATTGTTGTAGGATATCACCCTGAAAACCTAGGAGCACATAATTTATATTCAAGTCTAGGATTCATTGATCAAGGCGATCGATTTGGGAAAGAAATGGCAGTAGTATTAGATATAAAGCATCCGTAAATGTTCATTATTGAAAAACGTATAGAAGGGATAGCAATTAAGCTATCCCTTAAATTCTCTATTGATTCCAGTTAGTTAAATAATTTTCTTGTATGTTTTTATTGAGTGTCTTCGTCGATTTTGTACTCCAAAATATCACCTGGCTGACAATCCAATGTCTTACAGATTGCTTCTAATGTTGAAAAACGAACCGCTTTTGCTTTTCCATTTTTCAAAATGGAGAGATTCGCCATCGTAATCCCAACTTTTTCTGAAAGCTCCGTTACGCTCATTTTTCGTTTTGCTAACATCACATCGATATTAATAATTATTGCCATACCATCCACCTCAGACCGTTAAATCATTTTCTGATTTTATGTTAATTGCTTCTTGTAGAAGCTGTTGGAGGATAGCAGCAAAAACGGCGATAACCAACGAAGCAAAAATGATGATCAGTCCTAAAAATCCAATAGGAGGGTCAACTTTCTTCGCTATAAAATGAAAGAGTGGCATACCTAATACATAGATAACACTAATTGCAACCGCACAGTACTTTATGTTTTTTAACGCCTTTACAGATAATTCCGAGAACGCTGTGTTGTCGTCAATGTACCGTAAAAGATTGAAAGCCTGAAAAAGAGCAATATAAAAAGGCACAGCAGCTCCATACAAAACGATGAAAACGAGATATTTCATTGCTGCAATATTTGGATACATTTTTGCTGCGAAATTCGCAAAATGGGGTACCAAAAATATACATAAAGCAAGCACTGCAATTCCAGCGAGAAAAATAATTGCCTTTAAGAAAGTAGTTGAACTTCTTTTACCATTCATATTTAGTACCTCACTTATATAATGACAATATGAATTTAACATATTATTTATCGTTTTACAATAAATTTCTGTTGTTTTTTATTATATTATTATTGTTATTGAATATGCAATCGTTTTGACAAAAAGAAAAAACATTTCTCATACAAGAAATGCTTTTTCCTTAATCATTATTTTATTTATTTGTAGCGTTTATTACATCAAGAGAATGATTAATTGCCGTTTTACATTTATTTACATCTGGGGTTGATGTACGAGCCGCTGCTAATACAACGTCAATCGTACCATCAATTTTAGTCCACGAAGTACTATCTATTTTTCTAAGTTTAGCCTCTGAAGTATCCCATTGATGTTCCAAATTGTCAGCATCTTTTTTAGCTAAATTAAAATTCTTTGAGTTCACATCCGACAACATTTTATTTTCTATTGTTGCAAAATCTGTTAATTGACCAGATAATGTTGTTTCAGTAGAACCAGTATTGGATGATAATTTAATATAACCGCCAATACCAACAGCTAAGAAAATACACAGTGCTAAAATAGTTTGTGTCATTATATTATTTTTAGTTTTATTTTCATCTATTTTTTCAATATATAATGAAATATCAATTTTTGAAACAGCAAGGAAAACAATGATTCCTAAAATTGCGACCAGAAAAATGATACTTGTACTTGTTGTTCCTAAACCTAAACCACCATTCACTTTTGGTTGTGATAAATAATCTCCTAGTGATGCTCCAAGTGGACGTGTAAGAATGTATGCAATCCAGAACCCTAACATTCCATCAAGTTTTAAAAACTTCCAGGCTAAGAATACACAAAGTATGATCACAATAACTGTTACACCAGTTTTAAAATACCCTAGTCCAAGTTGTTCAGAATATAAATCCCCAACAGCAGTACCTAGTGCAAAAGTAAAAAGAATCGCTAACCAATAAAATATTTCTCTTTTTCTTGTGAAAATTGAATGGATAGAAAGTGTTTTTTCACTAAGAAACCAAAATAGAAACGTTAATGCAAGTAGCGCGGAGAATACAATCGTACTTGTTTCAAGAGGTACGCCAATCGCGTCAGTCAAATTATCAGTTACCAATGTACCGAATACACTTATTAGTACAACAGTGATCCAATAAATACTTGGAACATATTTCTTTGCCTTGAATTGAAAAAATAAAGAGATAAAAAATGCAACACCCATAAGGACTGTTGTAAGTCCTAAACCTAAACCAACGTTAAAATTCAAGAAATCAGCAAATGTTTCACCAACAGTTGTACATAGAACTTTAATAATCCAGAAAAATATTGTAACTTCTGGTACCTTGTTAAGCATAGTATTTATTGTCTTTTGTTTTGTCTCCATAATTGAATTCCTTTCTATTGAATTAAAGTACATTTGTATAATCACACATAATAATGAAAGGAAAATGAAAAACTGGACAATTGAACAATTTATTTTTAGAAATAGATATCTTCTTTACATTATTTTGGTTTAGTGCAAAAAAATTGAGAACAAAGTAAAGGAGTAGGTCAAATTCCTACTCCTTTTATTATTGAATAAATAAAGATTACTTTGCTTTATTAAAATCCTGTGTCGCTTCTTTGTTCATGCCTTTTTTAAGGTATGCATTTCCGCGATCACTGTATGCAAGTTTAAATTGGGGATTTAATTCAATTGACTTGCTGAAATCGGCAATGGCTTGATCGTACATCTCCTTATAGTAATAGGCAAGCCCGCGATCGTCATATACGAGGTAATCTTTTGAATTCAAACCAATCGCCTTGTTGAAATCGGCAATGGCTTGATCGTACATCTGCTTACTGAGATAGGCATACCCACGGTTGTCAAAAACTTGGTAATCTTTCGGGTTCAAATCAATGGCATTGGTGTA
This sequence comes from Gottfriedia luciferensis, assembly GCF_001712755.1. GTDB lineage: Bacteria > Bacillota > Bacilli > Bacillales > Bacillaceae_G > Gottfriedia > Gottfriedia luciferensis_B. The sequence goes on along the minus strand of NZ_MDKC01000035.1, from coordinate 17,775 downwards.
ATCAGCAATGGCCTGATCATACATCTGCTTGCTTTGATAGGCAAGCCCGCGGTCGTTATATACGAGGTAATCTTTTTGATTTAAATCGATGGCCTTGCTGTAATCAGAAATGGCCTGATCGAACATCTGCATATGATAATAAGCAAGCCCCCGGTTGTCATATACCAGGTAGTCTTTTTGATTTAAATCAATGGCTTTGTTGTAATCAGAAATGGCCTGTTTATACATTTGCTTATTGTAAAAGACAAGCCCCCGGTTGTTATAGGCCAGGTAAAATTTTGCATTCAAGCCAATGGCCTTGTTATAATCGGAAACTGCTTGATCATACATGTGTTTATAGTAATAGGCAAGCCCGCGATTGTTATAGGCCTTATAATGTTTCGGATTTAATTCAATAGCTTTATCAAAATCAGAAATAGCCACATCGTACATTTGTTTATCCAGATAGACAAGCCCAAGATTACTATATGATGTTGCATAATCAGGTTTTAATTTTATAGACTGGTTTAAGTCAGAAATGGCTTGATCATACATCTGCTGATCGTAAAAAGTAAGCCCTCGATTGTTATATGACAAATAATCTTTCGGATTTAAATCAATGGCTTTGTTGTAATCGGAAATAGCCTGATCATACATCTGCTGATCGTAGTAGGCAAGCCCTCGATTGTAATATAAAATGTAATCTTTTGAATTCAACTCAATGGCCTTGTTGTAATCGGCAATGGCCTGATCATACATATGCTGATTGTAGTAGGCAAGCCCGCGGTTGCTATATGGCTTATATTTTTTCGGATTCAATTCAATCGCCTTACTATAATCGGCAATTGCTTTATCGTACATTTTTTTGTGATTATACGATAGCCCGCGATTGTTATAAGCTTCCCATAAATTAGGATCATTTTTTATTGCCTTGTTTAAATGGGAAATCGCCGCGTCATACTTCCCCTGTTGTTCTTCTTTATATCCTTTATTATTGTAATAAACTGCCAAAGAGCTACATCCACCTAAAACCAAACCAAAAGTCAAAATGGAGATTAGTTTTAAAAATGATTTTATTGCACTCACCTCTTTCATTGAATTTATCAATTCGAACAAAAGAATAGCTTATAAATGCAAGAAGATTTCCTCCAGAAAGAACAGCCTTCTCCTTTATAATTTTGTAACCATCAGAATCACCGTTTTGATTATATGCTTCATAGTGGATTACTAAGCTAGTTACATAGTCTCAAAAACGAATTGAATTTATAAAGAGGAAATATAAGATAATGTTAATTTTTAAATCTTTATCTTAATGAAACACGAGAGTCTAAACGCGTTTATTTTAAAATTAAAACAATCGATCAAATTATATAACTAATACATAGATCAATTGCTAGTATTTAGCAGGCATTCTCTTTATCAAAGTAATAAATATATACAGTAAAAAACACAAACGCTTCAATCCTTGAAAAACTATGCTTTAATTCAATAGACCATTCTTTAACTTGAATGAATTCTTAGTACAACTTTCCTTTAAATGTATCCAAGTAGTATTACTTTTTTTCCTCTCGCCATTTCCTAAAGCATTCCCAAAATCCATTAATAGTTCTATTTTTTGCATCGTGCTTTTGTTCCCATTCCATTAATATATTAGCGTTCAATCTCACCACTCGCTTCTATAAATTTATATTTTCTTTAAAAGATTCCACGATATATTAATTCAACAAAAGCATGCGTTAGCCAAACATGAATCCTCAGATTCACAACAGTGAATGGAAGTTTTTATTGTACTCCCATTGTAATTGAATAAGCAGCAAAAAGGATTTTAATTTTGTAGCTCTTTTTTTTGCTTTAATATCTTCAATTTAATTTAGAAATAAATATTATATAATATAAAAAAATTAATAGAGTGGGACAAAAGCGATATGCAAGATTTTACATTTAGACATATTAATATATTGATGTTGAATTTGGACAAGTTTAACTATCAAATAATAAAAGGTAAGGTAATTTTTATCCACTAGGATTTCAAGTAGAAAGTTATAAATAAAAAAGGATTTTCATTATATGAAAATCCTTTTTTATTGCCGATAACGAGTGTTTATGTAAACTAGAACAGAACATGACATGCACGACGTTAACAAGTCAATATACAACTAAAATAAAATTTACATAATTTTCCAAATAAAAAGGCGTATAACTAAAACAATTGATATTAATTTCTATATAATAATATTACATTTCTTGTTTTAATTTTTTACCAATATCACCTATTTTTTAGAGAAACTTATTCTGTGAGTTTCTCTCTTTTTACAAGCTTGTTTGCCTTTGCCCAATATATAAATTAACCCAAAGTAGAGAATCCCTTTCTGGAGGATTCTCTTTTTTTACCCAACTAAGACATGCGTTAGTTCAGCAAAAAATAAAAAAGAGAGAAACTCTAGATAAAGAGCTTCCCTTAAAAAAATAAGTGTTTTGGGTAAAGAAAATATTACATGATAAAATATGTAGATTTAAATTTAATTGTTTAAGTTACACGCCTTTCGTATGTGAAAATTTGCTTAAAATTTAATAAATTCACTTTGACTCGGGAATTTTTGTTTCAATTAATCTTACTAAATTTTGAATGTCTTGTTTAGTTGCAGGTTGTAAGTTTGGCTTCAATTTATATCCTATTTGCCCATTAGTTTCTAAAGTAGCCCATGCTACATCTTCAATTGAAGTTATTCCTAACTGGTGTAGACGCATTATTAAATTTTCAGTTGTAAGTCGTATTTTTTTCATGTTTTCTAAATTTAAGTTTCCATCATCTATAATAACGATTGATCTACCAGTTAGTAATAATTCGATTGATTTATATTTTATTTTTAGAAACTGAAATACAATTACAATCAGAATAAGAATAGAAGCAACACCTAAACTAGTCCAAATACTCTTATTTTCAATTGGACGACTTAGTAATGGGCCAATTGTACTCATTAAAACAATTTCAGAGATTGTTAATTTGGAAATAGAGTTTCTTCCAGCTATTTTTAATAAAAAAGTTCCCATAAAAACAATTAGCATTGCTTTCCAAACAATATCTAGTTGCATATTATCATCCTTTTAAACTTAATTTTCCAAAGTGAATTAAAGAATTTTCATTAAAAAAGGTAGTCTTCATCTTGGATAAGAACAGCAAATGCTGCTTTTTTTATATGAATAAGGAAATTAATATCCCTCATAAATATCCACATGATGAAGCAGATAAAAAATCACGATAAGTATCACATGTATTACTGTTAAAGCTACATCTAGGTTCAATAAATTCTCTAATCTAAATATAATTTCTAATTAAACTAACGCAATGCTTTGGTTGAAAAACACAATCGGCTGAAAAGTTGGTTTTTTAATTGAGATAAAGGAGGCAGGTTTGTTGAGAAGGATATTTTCTGTTTTAAGCGAATTGTAATTTCAAACAAACCTTACACCAATACAGATATTGAAAATAACAGGTACATAGGAGGTATGAGATAGGGTGATTAATAGAATAGATCATGTGAGTATAAACGTAAACGATCTTTCAGAGGCTAAAGCGTTTTTTATTGACCTTGGACTTGATGTGAAAGCGGAATGGGAATTGGATGGAGAAATGTTGGACAGAATAGTTGGGCTTAATAATGTGAAAACGGCATGTGTAGGAATGGGGATGCCAGATGGTGAGGCATGGATCGAGCTAGTCAAATTTTATACACCGTCAGATGATAAAGATATACAGAAACCTCTTGCAAATACACTAGGTATCCGACATATTTGCTTTGCTGTTGAAGATATTGAAGCTATTATTGCAAAATTGAAAGAGAAGGGCACGGAAATATTTAGTGAAATACAGCAATATGAAGAAAGCTATAAGTTATGCTACGTTCGTGGCCCAGAAGGAATTATTTTAGAGTTGGCGGAGAAAATCAAATAAATTTTAAAAACTATCGGGTGAGTTAGGAAGAACATGATCGACAATTTTGTCGTTGTTTTTTAATGTCTGATTGATAGTATTGATTAATTTAGAAATGGGGAAATTATCAAAGATTTGACATGAAAAACCTGATATTAGTTTTTTCCAAGTGAAGAATATAAGAAAATGATTTAAGAAGAAAACTATCTTCTAAACAATAAAAACAGTTAGAAATTCCTTGTTTACATAAATAAAGAAAATAACTATAACTTAGTACAAGGAGGATTTTATGAGAAATGTTATTTTATTTTTACATTCTTCTTTAGATGGTTTTGTAGAAGGACCAAACGGTCAAATGGATATTGGATGGGTATCTTACAATGAAGAATTAGAAAAGCATGCTAGAGAAATTTTAAGTACTGTAGACACAGTGTTATGGGGAAGAGGAACATATCAAATGATGGAAAATTATTGGACATCAGTACCTTCTAACCCAGAAGCATCAGAATATGAAATTGAACATGCTAAATGGATAGAAGAGACATCAAAGGTTGTTTTTTCTACTACACTTGAAAAAGCTGAATGGAATAATACAAAATTAGTAAAAGAAAATATTGAGGAAGAAATTAAAAATATAAAAAAACAGCCAGGTAGAGATATCATTATTTTAGGAAGCCCTAGGTTTGCACATGCTCTTATGGAACTTGATTTAATTGATGTCATTAAAATTACTATTTCACCAGTTATTATAGGAAGTGGTCTACCTTTGTTTAAGGCCTCGGAATATAGACGCAACCTCTCACTTGTGGAAAACAAAACATTTAATTCTGGTGCAATTGGCCTTACATATAATATTTTAAAATCGTAAGTTATATAAGCAATGAAAACTGGAGCAACTAATGAAAACATTAGTTGTTTTTTATTGTACAAACTTCCAGCAAACAACAATAAGTTACTGCATTATTAACTTAGAAATCAGACCATCTAGTAGGTCCAAAAATACTTTTCTTTTATAGCAGCAATCATATTTTTTTATTTTGCAGGTCATGTATTCATGGATGGGTACAAAAATTTATTAAATTAATTGAGATAATCGACATACAAAAAAGCCAATCCCAAACTAGGGATTGGCTTTTTCCTTAAATCTTCAAAACATATGTAAAGAACTTTAATTAATTTCTTTGCATTTTCCTTTTTAACCAAAAAGGACTATACAAAATGTAAAAGCTCACAATCATTACCAATTCTGCCGAGAGAAGATACCATGGCCAAGGTCCTAGATAATCTAATAGGGAAGTATTTTCGGGCTTTTTCATGAGATACATGAAGTTAGTTTTCAGCGACTTATTAATGAAAAATACGCAAGCTGCATAAAGGTTAACAATGAGAACGGTCACCCACATAGATGGTATGGTCGGTCGATATTTGCTGGCTACCAGCAAAATCAAACAGGCAAGCACCACTCCTCCGTGCGAAACAAAAAACTCGAAATATCGAAAATGTGGAAACGAATAATGGCCAAGATCAGGTGTCAAGATGGCTTGAATGGAACTGGCTAAACCGGCAAAATACATGAATTGAAACACTCTATAGCTATTTGTCAGAAGCATTATAATTCCCAGAATGACAGTAATATCACTAAGTTCAAGTGGCAAACCTGTTTTAAGCGACCAAGCATTCTCATACACAAGCCACATATGAAAAAAAATCTCAGAAGCCAATAAGAGAAATGCTAAAGAAAAACGAAAAAGTCGTTTTTTCCCCGAGTCCTGAATCTGTTTTCTAAAGACAAATAGAAGAACACTGAGAATCAAAATAATTCCGATCGTTATTAGATGATCTAATGAAAAAAGGTGAAACGGACCCAATTTTGAATGAAATTGAAAAAATCTTTCCAACTTAATACCCCATTAATTGATTTGATTTTTATGTAATAATTTTAGTTTGGGGCAAACTCTACCAGTTCTATACAGGATTTAACGTTTCAATTACCAAAGTAGTGCCTAATAGGAGCATTTTTTTTACATTAAAGTACATTAAATATTTAATAAAGGATTCATATAAAAAAGGTAGTTTCATAGATTTGTGTACAAGCAGTTTTTTCTCTTTTTACATATTATTTATAGATGTCCCTAATCTAATATTATTGATAGAAAGGAAGAAATTAATTGACTAACAACTTTGAAGAAAATTTCTTAGAAGTAAGTTCATCCGAAGAGTGTGGTGAGAATGAAGGATGGGATGTGATAAAATAGTGAAGGCAATTACAACTGGTGTATTTCATGTGCCTGTTGATAACCAAGCGCCAGATAGCAATGATATGATCAACATCTATTTCAAAAATCCAAGTTCAAAAACGCTTAAAGCTAATTTCGTTGTAGAATTTTCCGCTCCTGGGGTACCTGCCGGCGTTCAAAACCCAGAAATATCATCCCCAGCATTTGGTAACTGGACAGTAAATGTTCTCCCTCAGCATACACTCCTCATCGTTGTCACTGGTCCATCATCTCCTCCAGCTTTCGGAACATGGCGTTTTACATTTTGGGGCGATATTGACCGGAATGAGAAGAAAAACAAACTTAGTGTGGAAGTAATAGCTGGAAGAATATTTGGCTCTGGACCGGATTTGGCTTTTAACAATGCAGGGGCGACTTTCCCCCATGCGTTGTTTGTTGATGCAGAAATTGAAAAAACTGGACCATCAATTCCAGTCCCACCAGGAGGTATCATTTCGGTCTAATAAACTAAATAGTTTCTCTGACGCCTTTGAGACTTAAACTAAAAAGATCAAGTGGACCTATCTACTACCTCATGTGTAATAATAAAAAAGCTGCGGAATAGCGGCTTTTTTATTATTGAGCAGTATCTTCAATTAAATAGGATAATTTGCTTTGGAAAATTAAAAGAAATTATTGATAGAATTAAAGTAAATTAATTTAGGATGTATTCTTATATATCACATTATAAGGAGGATAATGTAAGAAATGAAACATTACTTAGAATTCACTGTAAATATTAATCCAAATCAAGCAACTCAACTTATTTTAGAGGACTTAGATTTAAAATCTAATTTGATTTTTCAGGATAATAAAGTTGCTGATGAGAAAGAAGTTGTTATTCTAGTTTTTCAAAAATTCTTTTTCAGAAACAATAGTACAGCTACTTTGACGGTTACAATTGACAACTTTAGTGGTGTTACGTATGTTAAGTGCATTTCCTCAGGTAATGGCGAAGGAATATTTGATTTTGGTTGGGGAGCAGGGAAAAGTTTTATCAAACCGATAAGACTAAAGTTGGCGACTAATATATTGGATGTAATTGAGGATAATTAATCTTTGTAGTGGGTAGTTTTCTTGCTGCTACAGCGGATCTTTTTATTTTAAGCACCCCTTCATTTATAAAATCTTTATAATAATCATTATGAAAGAGTGTTATTTTTGATAATTTTAGTACCGTTTCTATAACGCTACTTTTTAAAATTTTAATACCAACTGAAATAAAAAGCATAGTATTTCATACCAGATTAGGGGAAGGTTTATGCATGAAAAACCGATTTATTTAATTAAGCCTAGAATATTTACCTCAGATAAGTATTATAAGGTATATGTAAAAGGAGCTAGTCTTATTTTTGTAAAACTAGGTGGACAATTTTATGTAGAAAATGCAGTTGAAGAACAGCATTTTATATTAGGGCTGGTATTTTCCTTTTTTAGAAAGAAAGTTTTTGCAAAAAAACGTTCAGTCTTTGAAGCAAATATGGATAAAGAAATAGAAATTAATCCAGATTCCTTATTAGCTAAAAAATCTAATTTTAAAATTGATCTAAATAGTTTAAAGTCAATTCAAATAAACAATCATCCAACATTTCATTCAGGTTGGGAAGATAATGGGAGTGTTAAAATGACATTAATCAACGGAAAAAATCTTAAATTTAATATTCCTAAGTCTGTTTCAACTAAGTCAATTATCGCGATATTTGAATCCGAAAATTTACCAATACAAAATGTTTTTTAAAACTGAAGTTCAACAAGTGTGTAAGAATTAAAAATGAGGTATATTGAGAAATCATATTTTCTATTTAAATGATCATTACAACAAAGTAGTAAAATGGGATATTCGTACTGAAAGAAAAGTATTAGCAGGATGGAGATTATTATGCTGCCTCAGATAAGAATAGGAAAATGGCTAATCGAAGTTGATATTGATCGAACACGAGAATTTTATAATAAAGAAATGGAAGTTTGTAACTGCTTATATTGTAAAAATTACCTTGAAGTTACAAAGTATTTTAAGCCAACTGTAAACGATATAAGCTAATATTCCCTGGATTCTAAAAGAAGATCCTGAAGATTAAGTCTGAGATGAACAAACAGAAATAGATTGAAGTCTATTCAACTGATCTATTTGTTTTTAAAGTTCACATTTATAAATTACGGCAAAGTTAAAACAACCAAAGAGGTGAAACTGCATGGAGATTTCCATCCGAAATGCCAATCAAAAAGACTACGAGTCGTTATTATCTTTATTTAGACAGGTTCACGATTTACACGTTTTTGAACGACCAGACCTATACAAAGAAAACTCAACTCCAGTAGATGAAGAGGAATTCAATAACCAACTAAAAGATAGTAAACAGCATATTCTGGTGGCAACTCTAGGTCCTGTAATAGTAGGCGTGGCAGTTTTGAAGGTAGACGAAATACCTGAAAACTCATTTGTTAATGCAAGGAAGATCTTACTTGTTAATAGTTTATGTGTTGATGATGCGAGTAGGAAAAAGGGAATTGGGAGAAAACTCATGCAATCTGTTCTTGATTTCGCGAAGGATTTAAACGTTGATAGTATTGAATTAGGTGTTTCAGAGAGCAATCAAAATGCGATCCATTTTTATGAGTCTATTGGAATGGCAACAAAAAATAGAAAAATGGAGTTTCGTTTAAGTTAAGCAAAAGAGACGCCCGTAACGGTATCTCTATTTTTAGTTAATTAGTCACGCCCTACATTTTTTACATAAATCGTAGCCAAGGATTAGATTCTAAACAAACAGAACTATATCTTTTTTTTACGTTAAATAGGAGTAGATTTAAACAATATCGAAGAATGGATCCGAAATGGAAGTGTAGCAGTAGGGGGAGGAGGCAAATTAATTGCACCTGCTAAAAATGGAGACTATGATCAAGTTACAGACAATGCAATTCAATATATGGAAAAGGTACGTGCTGCCAAAAAATCTTTGCAGCTTGTATAAAATAAAAAAATTGGAGGTCATTTAGATGCTAACAAATTTAAAAGAAACAGTAACATTACATAATGGAGTAAAAATGCCACGATTAGGCTTAGGAGTTTTCAAAGTTTCTGAAGGAGAAGAAGTTGTTGAATCCGTAAAAGCTGCGATCCGAAATGGCTATATAAGCATTGATACTGCAGCAATCTACAAAAATGAAGAAGGCGTTGGTCAGGCCATTAAAGAATCAGGTATTGCTCGCGAAGAATTGTTTGTAACGAGTAAAGTTTGGAATTCAGACCAAGGTTATGAAACTACTTTACAAGCTTTCGAAACGAGTCTGAATTTATTAGGGCTAGATTATTTAGATCTTTATCTCATCCACTGGCCTGGTGTTGACAAATATAAAGATACTTGGAAGGCACTTGAAAAATTATATAAAGACGGACGTGTCCGTGCAATTGGTGTAAGTAACTTCCAAATTCACCATTTACAAGACTTAATGAGCGATTGCGAAATTAAACCAATGGTTAACCAAGTAGAATTCCATCCACATTTAACTCAAAAAGAGCTATTAGCTTTCTGTAAAAATGAAGGAATTCAAATGGAAGCATGGTCACCTTTAAAACAAGGTCAGCTTTTAGAAGAGCCAGTTTTAACAAAAATTGCTCAAAAATATAATAAATCAGTAGCACAAGTCATCTTAAGATGGGACTTACAACATGATGTAGTTACAATTCCAAAATCAATCAAAGAACACCGCATCGTAGAAAACGCAAATATTTTTGACTTTGAATTAACACAAGAAGACATGGAAAACATTGATTCATTAAACCAAGATAGTCGAGCAGGTTCACATCCTGATACGATGAGAGTTGGGTTTTAAGTTTGTAATTTTAGGGGAGTCTCGTTTGAGATTTCCCTGTTTTGTTTTATGCGATGTTATAATTAAAAAAGCAATCTTTGAAAAGGAAGAAACTAAATGCCTACTAAAAAAGCAGATATTACTACATTAGCTAGATTTGGAGATTATGAATCATTTAAAACTAAATTTATTTCTGATGATATTATTAAAAAAGATGAATTCAGTACTGATTTATTAGCAAAAGCTATTGCAGGTGAAAACTTTGAAATAGCCTTATTTCTAATTAAACAAGGCATAAATGTGAACGGAATTAATAAAGAAGGAAATACGGTACTTCATTTAATATGTGACTATCCAAATATAGATGTTGCCAAAGAAATACTTCAAAGTGGTGGAGATATTAACGTTCGTAATAAATATGGAAATAATGCGATGTGGACTGCTGTTTTTAATTGCAAGGGAAAGTATTATGAAATGGTAGAGCTCTTTATGCAATATAATCCTGATACGACTACGAAAAATAATGCAAGTAGATCTCCATTGGATTTTGCAAAACAGGTTGGAGACGATAAATTAATAGAGATTTTAATGAAGTGAAAAATAATAAATCCACAAGAGAATGTAATTAGTTTATAAGTCCAGATGTAGGATTACTTGAACAAAACTATGAGCCGAGCAATTGGCTCTTTTTATCTATATGGAAGAATAGTTCTGCATAAAATACCCTACTATTGAAGGAATAAAAGTTTTATTCAAAATGGTACAATTATTTTTATAACAACACGTTTTTCATTAACATATTTTAGAGGTTAATTATGAAAATAAAATTATTGTACTATGCTCCATTTTTATTAACTGTGGTAGTAGTTATTTGCTATGGCATACCTGAAACTTTATCATTTGTTTTTGGATGTCTATTCACTTCAATATTTATCTTTGAACTTCGAATTTTAGTTCTTTGTTTATCATATGTTCTTTATTTTTTGATGATAGGAAAATACTTTAATAAAACAGTGGCGTCTTCTTTTCAAGCTGCTTTAAAAACAATAGCCTTACTAGGGATCTTTTTATTAGTTTCGCTTAATATTTATGAGCCAATCGAAAATATAGTTTATTTTACAAATGAAACAAAAACTGAATTAACGAAGCGGTCGCTAAATTTATACCAAGAAAGAATGAAAACAAAAGGAAAAGTTGAAGGAATTTATCAAACTAGTAAAATGCATGGCTGGGGTAAAGTTGAAGTTAATGGCCTTGCAGAAGGTAGGATACTAGAAATCTACATAATGCCAATTAAAAAAGAAGATAAACGCAGCGTAGATTTTTATTATCTATATATTGATGGGAAATGGAGACTAGAAAGAACTGAAGCATTTTTAAATTAAATAATAAAATAAAAAGCCTGTATCATTGATTACATGGTAATCGTGGATACAGGCATTTTTTGTTTAATAAATTATTGCTGCTGAATATGCGGTTGTTCCTTTAAATGATCCGTCAACTCATCTACTACAAACGCAAATTCATCGTAAGATACACATTCCAATGGGAATTCTAGTGCAACTTTATTTTGCTTGTTGTAAATAGCTACAACTTTTGAACGTCGATCAAGCATTCTTGTTTTCATGTTAGATTTTTGAATTGTGATTTTTTTTATGTCTTCTAATAAAATTTGAGAGTGAGCATCCTTATCGGTATATCGGACAACATTGCCGACGATTTCGATTTTATTTTTTAATAGTTTGGTTTTATAAATATGGTATGAAACGATTAAAACTGCAAGTAAAGATGTTAAAGTGATGTATACAGGGTCCATTGTGGAGAATGCTTGATATCCTCTAAAAGCTAGTAGGACATACCAAGCGTAGAACCATTTACTTATTTTTGGTTTCCCTTCGTAGTATACAATTGAAGCATCTTCTTCTTTTTCGTTCGCTCTTTTGTCCATAAATAGTTGTACATGTTCTTCGATTGATTTTTCATTGAACTGTCCATCTTCTAAATAAGTCCCATCCCACATATGAACAGAGTCATCTTCTTCCTCAAGAGCATAAGCTCCTACCCATGCTGGAATCACTTGATCATCATGTGAAACGGAAGCTAAATAATAACGGATTGGTTGGTTATATGAATTTTCAATATCAAGATGTTTAATTAACTCGATTGTTTCAGGTACAAAATCATGTTCTTGCACGATATATAGAAACAAGTGACTTTTAGCGAAGTATTCTTGTTTTTTCTCTTTAATAGGGAATAAGTGTTCTTTTCGAATTCTGAGTATTTCCCAATAAAAGTATTCTGTGGATTCAATATTTGTTGCACATTCCAACAGTAGATCTTCAGGTACGTCAATGTCACGTTGAAGAGCGGCAATAATTGCGTTCGTTCGAATAAACGGGTCAGTAAATGACATTGCTTCTTTAATAAAAGGTGTCATCTCATCGTTAAAGTAATACTCCATTAAAGATAGATAGATCGACATAGTTGAACGGATTTGTAAATAGGTTTCTTTCCAAGAGCCATACACAAACTTAATATCATAATCATTTTGATAAGGAAGAAATTCCTCTACTTGCTTTTGATAATCTACTAATAACAATGGTCCGATGTATTTTGTTTTGAAACGGTCTAGATAATTTTTATCTAAACAGTATGACAACAATCGATAAAAAGTAGTTTTATATTCTTCCACTTCAAATAATTGAGAATGTTTTTCTAATAGTTTAATAATGATGCCAGGGTTGGCATATAAAATATCTAATGGTAAGACAACTTGTTTGTTTTGAATATCTTGTTCAATTAATTCCAAGATTGCTAGTTCATATTCTTCTCCGTCAAAAGAGGTTATGTACCTGAATACCTCTTCTTTAGCAGCCTTACTATATTCAGGGTAATATTTTATTAAGGCCTCTGTTAGTTCAGGTATTTCGAAATGAGAGATGAAATTGATTAGATGGTAACTAGGTTCATCCCATACCTTAAATGATGTTGGATATGGATAAGCTGCTTCTTTTGCTAACCATTCTAAAGTTAATAAATTAAATTGTAGGTTGTCTACTTCTGATAGTTCAATTAATTCAAAAATTGCATCATGTCGAATAGCAGGATCTGTATGTTTTAATCCTTCGACGATACGTTTCAATTGAGATTTATAATTTGACACAATATTCCTCCGATATCTAGTTGTAAGTTTACATTTCTAACGATATTTTAATTTTATTGGAAATACTTATAGATAGCCACTGTTAAATACTTCTAAGGGAGCAGGAATGAGTGATTTATTCTTAAATACATGTGGAAAACTAAGGCAGCAGAAATAGAGTTAATTAATCTATGAAACTTTTAAAAGTAATAAGGATAATCTTTTACATCAGGTTGATGAGTCGATTCAGTTTTTTGAGGCGGCAGCGGAGCCTAAAGAGTTGTATATAATTGATGGTAAGCATAATGATTTTATGTATTATGAGTATCCTGTGTTTCAGGAATTTGCTGGGGAGCTTAAGGGATTTTTTGGGAAGAATTTGAGTTATACTAAATTGGAGACAGTAAGATAAAAGTTTTTAATGTTTATTTACTTAAAAGGACGCATTTTGCGTCCTTTTATTAATTTAAAAACCACTCCAAAGCCTCTTTATTTTTTTCAAGATCTAGTTCCAAAACTTCACCGGCTTTTTCATATCTTTTTGGAGTGAAAGCTTTGTTTACAGGAATTCTCAATGTCTCTACATCTTTGTCTTTACCCTTAACTATGTAATCAGAACTTATTTTTAATAAGTCCATTGTTGACATGTTGGTTTGTATGTAAGGCTGAATCACACCTAACGTTTTAGGCAAACTTGCAATTCCTTTAATAGTAAGTACTTGCGATTTAATAGCTTCCAGTACTTTTTGTTGTCTAACAACTCGATCGAAATCACCTTTAGCATCATGTCTAAATCTTGCATAACCTAAAAGCTCTTTTCCATTTAATTGTTGAACCCCAGATTGAAGACTGACTCCGATATGACTTTCCATTGGTTTTTCTACATTAATTGTTACTCCCTTTGGGGCAATTTCATCAATCATTTCTTCAAAACCTTTGAAATCTATTATTGCATAATACTCAATTTCGATTCCAAAATTTTGTTGAATCGTTTGCCGTAGAAGTTCAGCCCCTCCGAAAGAATAAGCTGCGTTAATCTTATGTTTTCCATATCCCGGAATTGAAACATAACTATCCCTCATAATTGAAACTAACTTTGCTTCGTGTTTTTTATTATATTGTAAGATCATAATTGAATCCGTACGAGAGCTGTCACCTTTTTTACGAGCATCTTCTCCCAACAATAGGATGTTAGTTTTATTAGGTATTTTAGTAGAATTGAATTTTATAGTTTTTTTATTAACGTTTTGTTGTCCTAACTGGGTTCCTTTTTTATATTGATAGAATCCATAACAAAGCGTCCCTGATATAAGTATGAGTAGGATTAAACTTAATTTTAATAAAAGACTTTTCTTTTTCTTAGGATTTCTATTCATAGTTTTCCGTTACCTTACAGCTCCCTCCTTGAACTTGCGCGGCTCTTACACTCATTTCAAATTAACTACTTCAAACTGGCCAAAAATTAGTAGGTTAAACTATTTTATATTTTTATAAATTTTGTATAAAAGTCCAATTATTACGCCTAAATATAAGGATAGAGTAATCAAGAACGAGTTTAATTCATCAAAGTTTAGTAAAACAAGTATTATTGTTAAAAGATAAAATATGATAGGTGAAGCGATTGCAAAAACAAAAATATTTTTCATTTAAGTAACCTCTTTATTATATTTTGAATTAATTAGAAAACCTTATCTATCAAATCGATCACCTCTTTATGTAATATATAATGTTTTTAATTATAGTAATCTTGGGAATGAATTTAGTGGAATTTTTGTGAATGTTTTAGTAAAACGTTACACATTTTTACTTTTAAAAGTACTTTTGTGAAGATTATATAAAATATAGGAATAATGCATGTTAATAGAATCATAGGTGTTAAATTTTCATGGGTTTCAATAGGAGAAAACGCAGCCGTAGAATATAATGTGATAACGTTCACAAAAATGACAATGAGTTTTAGTAAAATTTACCTTTAAAATGTTAAGCTAATTCCGTAAACGTTTACTAAAAAACTAGTAGTTACGAATGAAAAAGATTACTTCATTTAAGGAAATTTCTAACTGATTTAGTAAGGACACGGAGAAAGGGGAGGTAACATGAAAAAGTACTTAGGATTTAAGAAGTTAGGAGTAGCCATACTGACAGCAGGGATTTTATGTGTAACATCACCGACATTTGCAGCAAGCCCAGTTCAATATAAAATCGATTCGGCTAAAAAGGAAAATGCACAATTGAATTACATTAAAAAAGAGGGGTACAAACTGGAAAAACCAGTACAGTCTGTCGTGTATTATGACACTTCTCATGTACAAGAATCAAAGGCGAAATTAAAAGCATCTTCAGCTACATCAATTACTACAAATGCAGTTGTTACACCAAAAGCGATAGCGGTTGAACCGGGAACAACAAGGGTTACGACATACCAATATCCTGTTAGCGGAAGTCTTTATTTTGTTGAGAAAAAGAGTGGTGCTACTGCGAATTCAATATGGAACGTGAGTATGTATATTGTAGGAAAACTAGTGGGTACTGTTGGCGGTTTTATTCAAGATGGATTATCACTTGCGCTAGATTCAGTTGATAAAACTGCTGGGGCGTCTGTACAAACATTTAAATCATACCGCTACACAGAAAAAAATGGCCAAGTCTACAAAACTAGTAAGAGCTGGGGAACTTACTATACTGCAGAACAAGAGGAAACATTTAAACATGCTTTAAATACTTATCGTTCAAAAAAGTATAATGAAACTAGATCTGTAAACGTTGATTATGTACCATCTAGAGGATACTCTGCGTTTAAAATTGCTTATTCAACTAACTACAAAAATAATAAAGCTATTTCTGATCGAGCTTGGACAAACTGGTATAAAGGATACAACTATTATAAGACACCTGAATTTGCAAGCTAAATCTAACTTTTAATTTATAATGGTGATCTTTATATAGGGCAAAAACTAAAAAAAGAAGGAGAGGAATAGGGGGGACCCTATTCCGTTCTTATAAAATGAAAAAACTATTTATAGTAATTGTTACAGTGTTAACTATCTCGATTTTCACAGCTTGTGAAAAAATAGAAGCTTTAGAATCGAAACCTGTTTCTATACCAACCACTGCAGAAAAAACTTCTCCAACAAAGGAAAATGGTGACGATACGATGAAAGTTGAATCGGCAGATATTTTGAAGAAAAATTCATATGAATTCTTATCAGATAGTAAAAACTTTCAAGTTGAAGCTGAAACTTATCAATCTGCTGAGGGAAGAATAGAGATTGATGTTAGAGTTTCAAAACCAAAAACTTACATGAAAAATGTCATCGTCTCAGGCCAATTACCAATTAATGCTTATGAAGTATTGTATACTCCCGATTTGTTGATTACGAACATTTTAATGAAAAAATCTTTTTCAGATAAAGCAGTTTCTAAGGATTTTACAATCTCTCCATCTATTAAATCTCCAGGAGGTATTTCTGCAGGTAGAAGTTTTAACTTATTCCCTGAAGAGACATTCGAAGACGCTATAGCGAAATTAAATGAGATTTCTATAAAAGTAAGCTGGGTTGATAAGAGAGATAAACCTCATACTGAATATATAAAGACAAAGATCCAGATTAAACGGCCTAAATAGAAAACATTGCCACTTTGTTTAATTACAAATGGCCCAGATTTCGCTGGGGCTCTTCGTGTTGTATCAAGTTTTATGTTATGTGAAAAAATGTAAAATAGTTCACAAAAATGACAAAGTGTTACAATTTACCTTTTAAGATGTTAAGTTAATTTCGTAACCGTTTACTAAAATACTAGGAGAGTAAATTTAGGCTAGAAAAATGAATATAAGAAAAATATTATTTATTATTTTATTTATCATTGTCTCATTCTATTTACTAAGTTTATTGACAGGACCAATAATGTTTTTTAATAAGAAAAGTAAATCATATCTAACTAATGAAGTTATAAGTATACCAATATCAAATACATTTCTTCCTATTAATGGGTCATATAGTCTTGGAGTAGGGGAAGGTACACCACTAAATTTTACCTATATTTACTCAAGTGATAAGAAAGACTTGTTTAATGAAATCTATTCGATCAATCTCAGTAATGAAGATTCAATTAGTATTGAGATGGATTAATGGGAATTACAGAAGAACAAATAGAAAAGACAATTAAGTATAATAATTAATCATTTTAGTTCAGTTTAAATAGATTAAATATCGCTACATTTTATTGCCTAACATAACTTAATAAACCACAAGAACTGAAATTGAGAGGTTAGTATTATGAATTCAAAACCAATGTTTTTTATGAACTTTTCTCTATTATTCGGGATCATTTTTCTATTATTCATAGAAATTAAGGGTTTTTATAATATTGAGTGGTCACGATCAAATATAATAATAGCTATATTGGCTATATGTTTTGTCATGCTAATATTAATTCTTTTTATTAATATTTTGTTCAACTTTATTTTAGACAGATTTACATCATATAATTTAGATTGTAAAAAGAATCAAGAAAAAGTTTTATTTACTATTTTCTTAGCTAATCAATTATTATTTTTAATCCCAATAAAACAGAAAATAATAATGAAAAAATAATAGGTGTAATATATTTATAATCTTGTAAGGTAAAATATA
>NZ_MDKC01000034.1 GCF_001712755.1 Gottfriedia luciferensis | reverse complement strand
AATTCAATCATATTGATACCTAGATTATAATAATTATAATTTGATATTGATTTTCATTATAAGTTAGACTATTATATAATTATTACTAGATTATAATAATTATAATTAAGGAGAAATGATATGACAAATAATCGACTAACAACGAATCAAGGTGTGCCAATTGGAGATAATCAAAATTCACTTACAGCGGGACGTAGAGGTCCAACTTTATTAGAGGATTATCAATTAATCGAAAAACTAGCTCATTTTGATCGTGAAAGAGTACCTGAGCGTGTTGTGCATGCACGTGGAGCCGGCGCACATGGTGTTTTCATAACTAAAAATAGTATGAAAAAATATACGAAAGCTAAGTTTTTACAAGATGCCGGAACAGAAACACCAGTATTTGCTCGTTTCTCAACCGTTATTCATGGATTACATTCTCCTGAAACATTACGTGATCCTCGTGGATTTGCTGTAAAATTCTATACTGAAGATGGTAACTATGATTTTGTAGGTAATAATCTTCCTATATTCTTTATTCGTGATGCAATGAAATTCCCCGATATGGTTCATTCATTAAAGCCTGATCCAAGGACTAATCTACAAACACCTAACAGATATTGGGATTTCATGTCTCTAACACCTGAGTCAACAAATATGTTATTACATGTATTTTCTGATGAAGGTATTCCAGCTAACTATCGTCAAATGAGAGGTTCAAGTGTTCACGCATATAAATGGGTAAATGAATATGGAAATACTGTTTATATAAAACATCGTTGGGTACCAAAGCAAGGAATTCAAAATCTTTCAATGGAAGAAGCTAGTGAAGTTCAAGGTATAGACTTTAATCATGCAAGCCGTGATTTATACGATTCAATTGAAAACGGAGATTTTCCAGAATGGGACTTATATGTACAAGTATTAAATCCTGCAGATATGGATGATTTCGATTTTGATCCATTAGATCCTACAAAAGATTGGTTTGAAGATGTGATTCCTCGACAATTTGTCGGAACGATGGTCCTTAATCGAAACCCTGAAAATATTTTTGCAGAAACTGAATCAGTTGGATTTAATCCAGGTGTGCTAGTTCCTGGTATATTACCATCTGAGGATAAGTTACTACAAGGAAGATTATTCTCTTATTCAGATACCCAAAGATATCGTATTGGGGCAAATTATTTACAACTTCCAATTAATTGTCCTTTTGCGAAAGTAGCGAATGGTCAACGTGATGGTCATATGCCTTTTAGTCAGCAAACACATCATATTAACTTTGAGCCAAATAGCTACTCGGATACACCAAAAGAGGATGCCGATTATGTTGAAGTAGCTCAACCATTAAGTGGTGTTTCTGAGCGCAAAAAAATAGAAAAAACAAATGACTTCGGCCAAGCAGGGGAAGTGTGGAATAGATATAGTAAAACGGAGCAGGATGCTGTTATTAAAAATATTAGTGCTGATCTAGCAGGTGTAGATGAAAAAATTAAGCTTCGTGCAGTTTGTAACTTCTATCGTGCAGATGCAAAGTTAGGTGAGAGACTTGCGGCTAAATTAGGTATTAACCTAACGCCATACTTACAACATCTACCAAAATAAATTAAACTCTTCTAATAAAAATTTATTAAATCGTGTTCTACTTGCAAACATAAGTGATACAGGCTTATCATATAATAGAACAGAAATGGCATCGCACGTCTGTGTGATGCTTTTTCAAGTACATACACTATTTAATAGATTGGTACGTTCCCTTTGGAACGAAAAATAGGAGGTTCTGTATGAATCGTAAAACAACGGCTTTACTTGCAACAGCAACATTTGTTGTTGGTATGGGGGTAGGTACATTTGCATTTAATGATGGTACAAGTACAATCGTTTCGAAATTCTCTGAGAGTAAAGAAGTAAAGGCTTCAGAAGATGAAAATATTGCTAAAATACAAAAAGCTTACGAAATTATTGCAAATCAATATGTAAAAAAGATTGATCCTGATAAATTAACTGAAGGTGCGATCCAGGGGATGGTAACAACTTTAGATGATCCGTTTTCTACTTATATGGATGGAAAGACAGCTAAACAATTCCATGAATCATTAGGTTCTTCTTTCCAAGGAATTGGAGCGGAAGTTTCTAAAGATGGTGAAAAGTTAATTATTGTATCACCAATTAAGAACTCTCCTGCGGAAAAAGCTGGTCTGAAACCAAAGGATGAAATTTTATCAGTTGATGGCAAAAGTGTAAAAGGTTTATCTCAATATGATGCAGTGTTAAAAATCCGTGGTAAAAAAGGAACAAATGTTACGATTGAAATACAACGTCCAGGAGTTCCGGATCCAATTAAATTTACAATTAAACGCGATGATATTCCAATGTATACAGTATTTAGTTCAGTAAAAGACGTAAATAACGAAAAAATAGGTTATATTCATATTACTTCGTTTAATGAAAAAACAGCAGACGAGTTCAAGAAAGAATTGAAAAAGCTAGAGGATCAAAATATCCAAGGATTAACAATTGACGTTCGAGGAAATCCTGGTGGGTACTTACAAGCTGTAGAAGGCGTTTTAGAAGAATTAGTTGTAAAAAGTGAGCCATATTTACAAGTTGAAAATAGAAATGGCCAACGTGAAAAGTATTATACTAAATTAAATAAAGCGAAACCATATCCAATTGATGTATTAATTGATAAAGGAAGTGCATCTGCGGCTGAAATTTTAGCAGCGGCATTAAGTGAAGCAGGACATTATGAATTAATTGGGGAAAAATCTTATGGTAAAGGTACTGTACAATCTACATTAGATTTCAAAGATGGTAGCAATATTAAGTTAACGCAATTTAAATGGTTAACTCCAGATGGTACTTGGATTCACAAAAAAGGTATTAAACCAGATGTTGCTGTGAAACAACCTGATTATTTCTACGCTACACCAATTGATAAAAAGAAAACATTTAAGTTTGATGACAATGATGAAAATATTAAACAAGCGCAAATCATGTTAAAAGGTTTAGGATACGACCCAGGCCGTAAAGATGGATATTTCAGCAAGCAAACTGAGACAGCAGTTAAAAACTATCAAAAAGCTGTTGGAATTACTGTTAACGGTGAGATTGATCCTCTAACTTCAGAAAAACTTGAATCATCATTAATTGATAAAATTAAAGATGAAAAGAATGATCTTCAGTTAGAAAAAGCTTTAGATATGGTAGCTCAATAATAATACACAAAGAGGACAATATCGTATTGTCCTCTTTGTATATAGACAAAGTCCAGTCCAAGGGCGAACTTTATTTCGTCCTCTTTTGACATAATTCCCGGGAAATAGATTTGAAATTACAATCCATGCAGGAGTTTTAGTTTAGTATGTCGAAAGTACACTTTATGGAGAAGTGTGCTTTTTTTATTGTTTTGTAGCATATTCTCTTTGAAAAAACATTAATAAACCGATAACATAAGTATATCAATCTATTATAGAAAAAGGTGGTGAATGTTATGTGGTCAAATTTATTATCTGAACTATTAGTTGGATTCGGTAAACTATTTTTAAATCCATTTACTTATATATTTTTCATCGCATCAATTTTCTGTGGCAATTTACGTGTAAAAAGAGAACGTAAGCATTTTTCGGTTCGAAATTTTAATGTAACGTTCGAGTGGAAAACTTCATTAGGGTATGGATTACTGATTGGATTAATTCTTTCAGTTATCACATTGGTAGCTGGAATTACCATTCCGATTGAAATGGTTTATTTACTAAGTGTATTAACGATCATTAGTGCACTTATTTTGCAATTCAGATGGATGTCTCCTGCTTATCTTTTTGGACTAGCATTAGTAGCACTTCCATTACTAAATAGAGGGCAAGATTCATTACCTTTGTTGAAAAACTTTATACCTAATGATCTGAATGCGATGCTTCCTGCTATAACGATTCTATTGGCTTTACTTTTATTGGCTGAAGGAATTTTAGTTCAACGTAATGCTGCAAATCATACAACTCCTTTATTTATTGAGAGTAAACGTGGAAAAAGAGTAGGGGCACATGAGGCAAATAGGTTATGGATGGTGCCATTATTTTTACTGATACCAAGTGGTTCGATCGTTAGTGATTATTCATGGTGGCCTACACTTGCTTTAGGTGATAGTGGCTATTCCATTCTTTGTGTACCATTTGGAATTGGATTTTACCAGTTAATTCAAGGGATGCTACCAAAGGAATCAATTAAGCTTGTTGGTAAACAAATAGTGGCTTTAGCAATTATAGTTTGTGTAGGTGGTATAGTAAGTTACTTTATTGGTTTTGTAGCATTTATAGCTGTAGCAGTTGCAGTAGTGGGACGAGAGGCTATAAACTATATTCATAAAAATAGAGATATTAATACACCATCATACTTTACAGTAAAATCAACGGGCCTAATTGTTTTAGGAATTCTACCAAACTCTGTAGCAGATAAAATGAACATTAAAGTAGGCGAAAGCATTACAAAAGTAAATGGACAAAATGTCTCTACTGTTAATGAGTTTTATGAAGCGCTACAAATTAATCGTGCATACTGTAAATTGGAAGTAGTTGATTTGAATTCTGAAATCCGTATAACTCAATCTTCAGTTTATGAAGGTGAACACCATGAGTTAGGATTTTTATTCCCAGAAGAAGAATCTAAATATAGTGGACAGGTCGGATAAGAGTTGTAGGTTGGAAGCTTTAATTTCTACATTATAAAATTAAAAGGAACATATTCATAACTTGAATATGTTCCTTTTTTATTTCTATTATTTATACCGATTATGTGTCTGATGTAGGGGTGTTTTTGTAGGTAGAATGTCATTTTTTTGAGTGTGATTAGAGACCTATTGCTCAGGTTGATGAAATTTAGCATTCTATTAAAAGTAGATATTATAGAAAAAGGTTATTTCTTTTTTTAGCCCTTTTAAATTTTGTCACATTAGTAAGCGACAAATACGAATATTCATTTCATTGTATTGATACTGTAAGCGTTTTATCATTTAAGTAGAAGCTTCATAAAGGAGGTAAAAATTTGAATACAGGTAAAAATAATAATATAAAGGTAAAAATACAACGCTTTGGTAGCTTTTTAAGCGGTATGGTAATGCCAAACATTGGTGCTTTTATTGCATGGGGGTTAATAACTGCATTGTTTATCCCAACAGGTTGGATACCTAATGCAAAATTAGCTGTATTAGTAGGACCTATGATTACTTACCTATTACCTTTGCTAATTGGTTTTACTGGCGGAAGAATGGTCCATGATATTCGAGGTGGAGTTGTTGGTGCGATTGCAACAATGGGGGTAATTGTTGGTGCAGAGATGCCGATGTTCTTAGGAGCTATGATTATGGGACCACTTGGCGGTTTGGCTATTAAGAAATTTGACCAAGCTATACAAGGAAAAGTTAAGTCAGGATTTGAGATGTTAGTTAATAATTTCTCAGCGGGTATTTTAGGAGCAATATTAGCAATAATTGGTTTAATAGGTGTTAATCCAGTTGTTTCGACACTAACAGAAGCATTAGCTAACGGTGTAGATATGATGATAAAAGCAAACGTTATTCCACTGGCAAACATATTTATTGAACCAGCAAAAATCTTATTTTTAAACAATGCGATTAACCATGGAATTTTAAGTCCAATTGGTCTTGAACAAGCAAAATCAGCTGGAAAGTCACTTTTATTCTTACTAGAAGCCAATCCAGGACCGGGCTTAGGCGTACTACTAGCATATATGATATTTGGAAAAGGAACGGCTAAACAAACAGCACCAGGGGCAGTGATTATCCATTTTCTAGGTGGGATTCATGAGATTTATTTCCCTTATATCTTAATGAGACCTTTGTTAATCTTGTCCGTTATCGCTGGTGGTGTGGCTGGTACATTTACTTTTAATATATTTGGCGCAGGTCTAGTAGCAGCAGCTTCACCAGGTAGTATTATTGCAATATTAGCAATGGCTCCAAAAGGAGGATACTTACCAATTCTTGCAGGCGTATTTGTTGCAACAGCCGTTTCGTTTATAGTTTCAGTTGTAGTACTGAAATCATCTAAGTCGGTTGCATCAGATGAAGATTTAGAAAGTGCAGCTCAAAAAACACAAGAATTAAAAGGTAAAGAAAGTAAAGTAGCTAGTTTATTACAGACTGAAAAAGAGGTAGCAAGTTCCCTTGGTATTGATAAAGAAGTTAAAAAGATTATTTTTGCATGCGATGCTGGAATGGGATCCAGTGCCATGGGAGCATCAATATTACGCAAAAAGGTAAAAACAGAGGGACTAGAATTAGAGGTTACGAATGTAGCAATTAATAATTTACCAAGTGATGTAGATGTTGTCATAACTCATAAAGATTTAACTGATCGAGCAAAGGCAAAAGTACCGAATGCAGTTCATATCTCAGTAGAGAACTTCTTAAACAGTCCAAAGTATGATGAATTAGTGAATTCTTTAATAAAATAATAAAAATTTAAAGAGGTATGTAAATGCATATATCAGCAAGAGAAAGAGAAATCATTAATTTGTTGTTGGATCATCCAGACGGAATCAATGTTCAAGAAATTGCTGAGAGTTTAAATGTTAGTAGCCGAACCGTGCAACGGGAACTAAAAGGAGTTGAAAGTATTGCCTCAGCTCATAGTCTTTTCTTAAAAAAGGTATTAGGTGTCGGAATGTATATTGAAGGGACACCTGAGCAAAAAAATGAGCTTCAAATTGCAATATTAAAAAGTGGGCAAGAGTTTACTCAAAAAGAAAGACAAGAGTTAATTCTATGTTCGTTATTAAAAGAACCAGAATCTATTAAACTAAGCTCACTAGCAAATGATTTGCATGTCACCGTTGCTACAGTTAGTAATGATCTCAATAAAGTAGAAGAATGGTTAAAAGACTTCGATTTGAATCTAATAAGAAAGAAAGGTTATGGCATTGCCTTACTTGGTTCGGAACGAAAAAAAAGAAAAGCCCTAGGACATCTAATCGCACAGCAATTAAATGAATATGAGTTTTTATCTGTAGTGGAAGATGAGTATGAGTCAAAGACTAGATTCTCAAATGGATTATTAGAAATAATAAAACTAGAAAAACTCACCATGATTGGAAAAATGATTCGAGATATTGAACAACAATTACCTTATTCTCTAGCTGATAGTGCATTTATGACATTTACAATTCACTTATCTTTAGCCATAGAAAGAATTATTCAAGGTGAAGTAATACAAATAGATCAAGAGGTTCTTGAGGAATTAAGTATCTCTAAAGAATTTATTATCGCAAGTCAGATTGTTATTGAATTAGAAGAAGTGTTTCAAGTTAATATTCCAATTGCTGAAAAAGGGTATATTACGATGCATTTATTAGGTGCAAGGCAGCGTCAAGAGAAAAATGATTGGCAAAAAGAGAGTAGTACAGAGATGGTTGTAGGCTCAAAAAAGTTAATCAATTATGTATCTAAAGAACTTGAAATAAATTTTGAAGAAGACCAAGCCCTATTTGAAGGATTAATTACTCATATTGAACCAGCAATCTATCGAATTCAAAAAAAGCTAGATGCAAATAATCCTTTAGCAGGTCAAATTCAAGAGGATTATCCTGCAATGTTTAAGATCATTCAAGAAGGTTTAAGTGAAGCTTTTCCAAAGATTGTTTTTCCAACTGAGGAAATCGCTTATCTTGTCCTACATTTTGGTTCATCTCAAGTAATCTATGATAACAGTAAAGAGGTAAGAGCGCTTGTATTATGTTCAAGTGGGATCGGTTCTTCTAAAATGCTAGCGAGTCGAATCAAAAAAGAGATAAAAGAAATAACGGAGATTGAAGTATCGTCTTTAGCGAACTTAAGAAATATTCAAATTGACCAATATGACATTATTTTATCTACAGTTGAGATGCCGGGATTTTCAAAAAAATATATTACCGTAAATCCTTTATTGCCAAAGAAAGAGGCTGAACAGATTCGAGATGAAATAAAACGTAACTCTCTTACAACGGAAGCAACTTTACTAAGAAAGCTTCACAACAAAAAGTTTAAAAAGCAGATAAAGCTAAAAACGCCAAAATTAATTAAACAAAATCTTGAAGTTATTCAGCAGTACACAGAAACGGTACTCCATATATTGAATACATTTGAGACAATTTCATTACCGTTTATTCCAACCTCATCTATTTTATTATTGGAAGTATGCAAACAGGCAAATGTTAGAGGTTTAATAGGTGATTATTTTGAGGTGACTAATCAACTCACAGAAAGAGAAAAGAAGGGTGGTCTAGGGATACCAGGTACTAGCATAGCACTGTATCATTGTCGTTCAGAATATGTTATGCAACCGGTGTTTTTATCCTTTTTGCTTCATGAGCCTATGGTAGTCAAAGCAATGGACCACTCGTCAATAAAAATCAATACATTATTATTATTACTAGCTCCAGTTGATATGCAAACAGGTCAATTAGAGGTATTGAGCACAATTAGTTCAACAATTATTGATGATGAAGAATCAACACGGATTTTTACATCAAATAACTATACAGATATATATAGCAAATTAAGCTATGCACTTTATGACAACTTACAAAAAAGATTTAAGGATTGAGGGATTATGAAATGATTCAGACAGTATTACCAACAGATAATGTTTTATTAAATGTAGATGTGAAAACAAAAGATGAAGCTATTCGTTTAGCGGGAAATCTCTTAGTAAAAAACGGTTATGTAAAAGAAAATTATATTGAGAAGATGATTGAAAGAGAAGAGTCTTTAACAACTTATATGGGGAACTTTATTGCGATTCCACACGGAACTGAGGAGTCAAAACAAGAGGTAATCTCATCTGGAATTTCAATTCTTCAAATTCCTAATGGAGTAGACTTTGGGAACGGAAATATTGTAAAGGTAGTATTTGGTATTGCTGGCAAAGATAATGAGCATCTTGATCTGTTATCTCAAATTGCGATCCTTTGTTCAGAGGAAGAAAATGTACATAAATTGGTCGCAGCCACATCAAAAGAGGAACTAATTTTAATGTTTAGCGAGGAGGAGTAAGATGTTAGCCGTACACTTTGGCGCAGGTAATATTGGAAGAGGATTTATAGGACAATTATTACACAAGGCAGGATATGAGATTTGCTTCGTTGATGTAAACGAAGAGATTATTAATGAACTGAATGAGAAGAAATCGTATACTGTCATGTTAGCAGATCGTACTCAAGAAAAAATAAAAATAACTAATGTAAGAGGTATCAATAGTCTAAAAGATCCAGGGGAAGTAGCAAAAGCAATTGTACAGGCTGATATTGTAACAACAGCAGTGGGTCCCACAATTCTTCCTAAAATAGCAAAGCTAATTGCAGAGGGATTAATTGAGAGAGTTGAGAATTCAGATAAATCGTTAAATATAATTGCATGTGAGAATATGATAGGTGGAAGTACTTTTTTAAGAGACGAAGTTTATTTAAATATGACTGAATCTCAGAAGAAAAAAACTGAACAGTCGGTCAGTTTTCCGGATGCTGCTGTAGATCGAATCGTACCAATTCAAAGTCACGAAGATAAATTATTAGTAGCGGTAGAACCTTTTTATGAGTGGGTTATTGATCAATCAAAAATGATAGAAGAAGTTCCAGCAATTAATGGTGTGACTTATGTAGAGGATTTGCTTCCTTATATTGAAAGAAAACTATTTACTGTAAACACTGGACATGCAGCAACTGCATATTTAGGAAATTTTTATGGATATAAAACGATTAAAGAAGCAATTTCTGATGAAAATATTAGAAATATTGTTAGTTCTATTTTAGATGAAACGGGTAAGTTATTAGTTAAAAAATATAACTTTGATTCGGATGAACACACTGCCTATATTAGTAAAATATTAGGTAGATTCGATAATGAATATATTTCAGATGAATTATCTCGTGTTGCTCGTTCGCCAATTCGTAAATTAGGAGCAAATGACCGTTTTATTAAGCCAGCTAGAGAATTAATAAATTTTGGAATAACTCCTACCTTTTTAGTTAAAGCAATTGCAGTTGCTTTATTCTATAAAAATAATGATGATCATGAAGCAGTTGAACTACAAAACTTCCTTCAAGATCATACTGTGGAAGAGTTGCTCGTAAAATATTCTGAATTATCAGATTACAACGAGTTAATTAGTTTAATTACTGATGAATACAATCAGTTAGAGAAGGACTTACTTGTACACTAATTTTACTAGATTTATAGATTCTAAAAAGCACTGAAAGGGACAGATTCGATCTGAATTAGTCCCTTTTTGTCTATTTTTAATTATTCTCTAATTACCATTAATAAACATATCCGCAGTATGAACTGCCTTTTCATACTGTTTAGTCTCGACATAGTAGTTGTAAAGCAACTTTGCATATTTAATTGCATGTGTAACATGATGGTGATTCTTAAAGAAAGGATATGCAGTTTGTTCCATGTAATCATAATACTCATCAAATTTTTCGTTAAAACGTAAAATTAGAAGAGTAAAGAGGATCTTATATAAATTATTTGTGGCCTTTTCTGAAAGGGCAAGTCCTTCATTTGCTTCATTAAGCAATTCATTCGTCAATAAAAGCTTACCTTCCTCTGCATTATCTAGATAGTTATACAAACGATTTAAATAAGGTAATGATTGTTTATCGGCTTCTTCAACTGATTTTTTATAAAAAATATGTGCATTTTTAAAGTCTTGCTTCCAAAAGTACATTAGACCTAAATTGTGTAAGATCATTCCTCTTTTATCTAAAAGGCCTAAAGCTTCGCTATGCTCTATTAAACTCTCATACCTTTTTACAATTTCTTTAAAATCTAGTTGTGTACTGTCTTTTAATTGTACTAGCATCAAGGATTCAGCCAAAATTGCCCTTGCATAATTATTTGTTTTATTAAAGTATCTAAAAGCTTTTTCACCATAGAAATATGCCATAACCTTAGAGCGTGTCCAATGATAGGCTGTTCCTAGATGATAGTAATATTCTTTATTTCCGTATTCTTCTATATTAACCTTCTTTAATTCTTGTAAGGCAATTTGTTTATTTACATCTTCTAGACGGGTATATTGGACTAAATAATATATTCCTCTGACATGGTGGAATAGGTTCTTTTCATAAGTTGACATAGGAGGAGAATCTTTTTCAATCCGTTTTATAATACGCTCTGCTTTTTCAATGCTTTTACATAAAATAAAGTATCGGGCTAATAAAAGCTGAAAATAGATGGCATAGTTAGACGCACTAATATAGTGAATGCTTTCTAATTCTTCTTTTATGATGATAACGTCCTTCATTCGCTCTAATATAATTGCGTTATGCCATTTTTGGAGTTTCTTTTCAATATTTTGAACAGCGGCTATCTCATTTTTAATGTCAATCTGAAGACGTTGAGAGAACAGTTGAATAATTTCTTCAGAATATCGAGTTTCCCCTCTTTCAATTCTACTTACATGGGTAGCGGTACAAATGTCTTTTCCTAATTCCTCTTGGGTCAATCCCGCTTTTTTACGATAAAATTTAATGATTTCGCCTTCAAGCATATGTGCTCTCCTTTTCTAATTCCAGTTGCTTAACTATGAAGTTTTTTCGTCAATGCAAGATTGCATTCCTACAATTTGCGAATGTTCATTTTGAAACGCAAATCTAAGAAACTAGAAAGTACAATGACTTTGAAATACCTATTAATTTCATTATAGCTAGAAATTGGTAAAGTCAAATACTTTCAATTTAAATTAAAAATAACACAATTTTTTTATCAAAATTTCATGCTTTTTTAATATTTAATGAAATTTTCTTTCAGATTTCAATACTTTTTAGTAAAAAAATCCTACAAAATAACCAAAATTTCGATTAAAAATAACACAATATGCTTTTTTCCTAAATGCGATTACTATTTAAATAGTAAGAATTTTTTAATTATATAGAGAATAATGGGGGATGAAGAATATGAAGGCAACAACATTGGCAAAGCACTCGGCAGTACTTGCCCTTTCAACAAGTCTGCTTATTTCACCTATCAGTGCAAAGTCATATTTAACGGCAAAAGCAGCAACTTCTAAAGCTGAAGAAATTTTAGCATCAATTACACCAGAGCAAAGAGAAGCACTAAAACAATTAGAATTAAACGATCAAGATGGGCTTCAGGGCTTTCAAGAAGGTGAATTGAATTCTGATAAAAACATCTCTGTCATCGTTCAGTTTAACTCAGATCCAAGTAATGTCGCAGTATTAGAAGCAGCAGTTGACGGAAAGTCATTAACAAAAGCATCAGCACAAGCTCAGGTAGACAAAGAGCACAATACTTTTAAAGAAGACGTTGGAAAGTTTGTAAAAGTGAAAGAAAAGAAAAAGGCACCTGTTATTACAAAAACATATAAAACAGCATTTAACGGTGCAGCGATTACACTTCCTGCAAATCAAGTAAAAGAACTTTTAAAATCAGATGCTGTTAAAACGATATATAAAGATGTAACTTTTAATGTAGATCCAATTAAAGAAGAGGTTCCAACAGATGTTGCTAGTAAAACAACTTCATCAGTAGATAGCATTCCTTATTTAAATGTGGACAAGCTACATAAAGAAGGAATAACAGGAAAAGGCGTTAAAGTAGGGGTACTAGATACTGGTATTGACTATAACCACCCTGATTTAAAAGACGCGTATAAAGGCGGATACGATTTTGTAGATAATGATAATGATCCAATGGAAACTACATATAAGGATTGGAAGGCATCAAACCAACCAGAAAGTAATGGCGGTGGCTCTTACTATACAGAGCATGGTACGCATGTATCAGGGACAATTGTTGGACAAAATAAAAATGATAGTGAAGTTTCGGTAGAAGGAGTTGCTCCTGACGCGGATCTATATATGTACCGTGTGCTTGGTCCATACGGTAGCGGATCATCTGAAAATGTAATTGCAGGTATTGATAAAGCAGTTCAAGATGGTATGGATGTTATTAACCTTTCATTAGGAGCAGCAATAAACGATCCATATTATCCAACTAGTACGGCAATAAATTATGCTGTACTAAATGGCGTAACAGCGGTGGTTTCAGCAGGTAACAGTGGACCTAACGCTTATACCTTAGGCTCACCAGGTACAGCAGCATTTGCTCTAACGGTTGGAGCTAGTGATGTCCCAACTTCAATTTTAACATTTGAAGGGAAAATAGCAGGTGGATGGTCAACTGATCTTGTTAGTATGGCTAGAAGCTTTGCTGATACCTTCAATAGTTTAGAAGGAAAATCTCTTGAACTAGTAGATGTTGGTTTAGGAACACTAGATGAATACAAGAATAAAAATGTTGCAGGGAAAATTGCTTTCGTTCAACGTGGAAATTTTGCTCTAGTAGATAAAGTGAAGTTTGCAAAGCAAAATGGAGCAAAAGCTGTCATTATGTACAATAATGTTGATGGCCATGTTGGATATAACTTAGGTGAATCAATGGAATATATTCCTGCGTTCTCTATGACAAAGAAAGCAGGAGAAGAATTAAAAGAAAAAATTGCGAGCGGAAATACAACGTTCACGTTTACGAACCTGAAGGAAATCTTAACTGGAGGAGATAAATTAGCTGACTTCAGTTCAAGAGGACCAGTTAATGGTAATTTCCAAATGAAGCCAGAGATTACTGCACCTGGTGTAAGTGTTCTATCTACGGTTCCTTCTTATATTGCAAATCATGATACACCAGAAGACTATAGATATGCATACCAAAGAATGGATGGAACGTCTATGGCATCACCATTTGCAGCTGGTGTGGCAGCATTATTAATCGGACAGAATCCAAACCTTGAGCCAGCAGACGTTAAATCAATTCTGATGAACACTGCTGATCAACTTAATGGAGACTATAGCGTTTTTGAAGTAGGAGCAGGTCGTGTAGATCCATATCAAGCTCTTCATACTCAAACAGAAATAAAAGTACAAGATGAAACACTAATCCCCGTCGGTGATAAGTTATTAAAAGCTGAGAATGAAACAGGTGGGTTGAGTTTCGGTAAACAAGTAGTAAAAGATGACTCACAAGTTAAAGTAAAGAAAGACATTGAGTTTACAAACAATAGTAATAAAAAGAAAACATTTGATGTAAAAATAGTAGATAATGCAAATGGTAAGAATGGATTACAAGATAACGGAGTGGTTCTAGATATAAGTAATTCATTTAAAGTGGACAAGAACACCATTAAAACAATCAAAGCAACATTAACTGTCCCATCCACAGCAAAAAAAGGTTTTTATGAAGGCTATGTTTTAATCACAAATAGTGAAGATAAAACAGAGCAATATCGTATCCCATTTAGTTTCAAAAAATCAGATGAAGGCTTTGATATGCTTGATTTACTAACGCCTGCTATTACGCCTTCTTACTATAATCATGCGTATGACGGCTATCGTAACACAACAGCCTTGTTAAAATTCAACTTAGGTTCACCAATTAATACATTAGATGTAATTTTACAAGACGGAAAAACGAATGAAGATCTAGGGTTAGTCGGTACTCTTAATTTAGAAGGAAGACCAACGGACAAAGACTACTTCCTTCAAGCGTTTGGTGGTGCATATAACGAGTTTACTGGAGATAAAAAACATCCTATTTCTGAAGAAACAACGATTGCTAAACCTGGACACTACAAATTAAAATACGTTACTACTTTACCAAGTGGGAAACAAAAAATAAGCTTTGATGATGTATTTATTGATATCGACACACCTAAAGTAAAAAGTTCATTAGATGGAGATTCACCGTTTATAGAGTATAAATCGGGACAAAAAACATATCCTTTTGAAATGGATATAAAAGATGACGCTTTAACTGAAATGCAGAAGGCTGGTATTGATCTAGACGAAACATCGAATTTTGCAGTCTATACGTATGGTGCTCCTTTTCCAAATGGACCAATTAAAATGGACAAAAACGGCAAGTGGATTGATGAAGTAGAAATGATTGAAACAGTTCCAGCATTATCATTTAACTTAATTGGTTACGATGCAGCTGGAAATCAAGCAAACTGGAAGGAATACTACTTTGTAAAAGAAGGTACACCTGTCTCCTACGCTAAACATAATGTAGAGCTAGCTAGATCAGGCGATATATTGCCAGCATCTCTAGTATTAGATAACTTACAAGGTGTAAAAGAAGTTACTTGGAATTTTGATGATGCTCAAGCTGCGGGGATTCCTTATGTTAATCTTGTAGATGCTGCTTTAACGGATAAATTCAAAGATAAAGCAACTATTCAAGTAACTGGTAATAAAATTAAAGTGACATTTAAAGAAGCGATGGTATTTGATCGTGCAGGAATCGTAAATGTAAAAGTAAAAGTACAAGACCAACTTTTCTATCCAATAGGTTATATTAACCCATCTGCTAATATAGTAGATGCTAACGGTCAATCAGTGAAGCTATTAAACGCAGGTAAACGATTCCAGTTAAAACCAAGATTTAATCGAGTGCAAGGTAATATAATACCAGAAGGGTACCTAGTTGAAGGTCAATCATATACTGGATACCGTGATTGGACAAAAATAGGTGCATCATTGAAGGTAACAGATGGGGCCTATAATCTTGACGGAACTAATTTAATTAAAAGTGGTGGGCGTTTTGAGATAGAACCACTTCCTCTAAGCAAAGATGCATACACATTTGAAGTGAATGTACCAGGGCACTTTATTACGAAGAAAACACAGAAATTCGGTTTTGAATATAAAGGCGAATTATACGGAAAATCCGAATCAACAAACATTGATTTAGTTGGTGGAGATGTTAACCAAGATAACGTAATCGATGTACAAGATGCACTTTACGTTCAAACTTACTGGGGAACAAATAAACGAAGTGCTGATATCAATTTTGACGGAACAGTAGATGCAAAAGATTTCGCTTTGATTGAGAAAAATTACTTGCAGAAAAATCCATCAGTACAAAATGCGCCGACACCGAAAACGATCTACAAAAACCAAACATTAGAAACGATTAAGAGTCAATTAGGCTTATAATCTTAATTCCCAAAGGAACTGCTATTAAATAATACTTAATAGTAGTTTCTTTTTTTATGGGAAACCTTGTTTTTTGTAAAAAGGAAGAAGAGAAAATATAGTAACTCATAAATGGTTCATGAGTAAGTAAAAAAGGAAAAAGAAGAAATATAGTAACTCATAAATGGTTCATGAGTAAGTAAAAAAGGAAAAAGAAGAAATATAGTAACTCATAAAGGGTTCATGAGTAAGTAAAAAAGGAAAAAGATGAAATATAGTAACTCATAAAGGGTTCATGAGTAAGTAAAAAAGGAAAAAGAAGAAATATAATGACTCATAAAGGGTTCATGAGTAAGTAAAAAAGGAAAAAGAAGAAATATAGTAACTCATAAATGGTTCATGAGTAAGCAAAAAATTGATAAGATGAAACTCACTAACCCATCATAAAAAAAGACTAATTCAATCGAATCAGTCTTTTAAAAATCACCATTCATTAGGTTCATAATTTAATTCTCTAAACAATTGAGTTTTTTCCTTCTTAGACAAGTCTCTCCATTGACCCATTGGTAGATTACCTAGAGTGATATTCATAATTCGAGTTCTTTGTAATCGATAAACTTCATATCCAAGCGCTTCACTCATACGACGAATTTGACGGTTTAAACCTTGTGTTAAAATAATTTGGAAATCATATTTTGAAAGCTGTTTAACTTCACATGGTAATGTTTTTGTACCTAATATTTTTACCCCTTCAGACATTTTTGTTAAAAACTCAGGAGTTATTGGTTTATCTACAGATACAATATATTCTTTTTCATGCCTATTTTCAGCTCGTAAAATTTCATTTACAATATCGCCATCATTTGTAAGGAGAATTAAACCTTCAGAATCTTTATCCAATCTTCCGATATTAAAGATACGTAATGGATGGTTTACTAGATCAACAATATTTCCTTTAACACCTTTTTCAGTAGTACTTGTTATACCAACTGGCTTGTTCAAGGCTATATAAACATGATTGCGGGCTAGTCTAATATGTTCACCATTTACAATTACTTCATCACCAGGCTCAACTTGATCGCCGACTTTTGCTACTCTACCATTTAATTTTACTCGTCCTTCACTAATTAACTTATCCGCTCCACGTCTCGAAGCCTTTCCAGACTCACTAATAAATTTATTTAAACGAATGTTAAACAACCCCTTAAATTCTAAATTATACTTTCAGAATAACATATATAGCTTTTTAATGAGAATACCATTCGACTATAACGAAAAGTACTTTTAAATTATTTTTGTTTACTACTATTTTATCCACATTCATTATATTATTTTCTAAATTATATAACAAAAATGTTTTTTATTGACAGACTGTAAGTCAGGTCGTATGATAGAAAAAATATATTAATATTTTCTCATATAAACTTGAAAATAAGGTTCAAGAGTTTCTACCTAGCGCCCGTAAACTGCTAGACTATGAGGAAGAGCTCTGGATTTTTGTTTTCTTTACAATGTAAAACTGCCTGCTTTTTCTCATGAAAAGCGGGCAGTTTTTTTATTTCAATATAATAAAGGAGTCATCATATGTTTCAACTTAAAGAACGAAATACTTCAGTTAAAATTGAAGTATTAGCTGGTTTAACTACATTTTTAACATTGGCGTACATCATTATTGTCAATCCTATGATTTTAAAGGACGCAGGTGTACCTTTTAACCAGGCATTCCTAGCTACTATTCTAGCAACAATTATTGGGACTTTAACCATGTCATTGATTGCTAATTATCCCATCGTTATTGCGCCTGCAATGGGGTTAAATGCCTATTTTACTTATTCTGTAATTGGGGGACATAATCTCCCATACTCAGTAGGTTTTTCTGCTGTTTTTATTACTGGAATTTTATTTTTACTACTTTCTTTAACATCTTTCCGAACAAAATTGATTCAGGCAATTCCTGCAAACTTAAAGCATGCAATTGCTGCTGGAATTGGTTTGTTCATTACCTTTATTGGCTTACGTTTATCAGGTATTGTCACAGATCACCCTACTAATCTAGTTCAAATCGGTGATTTTAGTTCCCCTAAGGTTGCACTTACATTGATTGGTTTACTAATAACAATTGTATTTATGGCACTTAACTTAAATGGTGCGTTATTTCTAGGGATGATTACGACGGGGCTAATTGCCTATTTTACAGGTCAATTAAATTTTGCAAATGGCTTTGTTGCTATGCCTCATTTACCAAAAGGAATTTTAGTATACAACCCAATTGATTCAGTGAAAGACATTATTCAATATGGACTTTATAGTGTAATTTTCTCATTCTTACTTGTCATGTTATTCGATACAACAGGAGCTTTACTAGCAATTGTTAAACAAGCGGGTCTTATCAAAAATGGGAAGTTAGAAAAGGGAGGAAGTGCATTCTCAGCTGATTCAATTGGAACAATTGTTGGTGCAATGTTAGGAACAAGTCCGACTGCAGCAACTGTAGAATCCTCTGCTGGTGTTGGTGCTGGTGGAAAAACTGGTTTAACTTCATTAACGGTTGTAGTCCTATTTGTAATCGCAGCATTCTTTAGCCCAATGATTGGTTCCGTTTCAGAAGTTGCTGCAATTACAGCGCCTAGCTTAATTATTGTTGGCTGTTTTATGATTAAAAGTATTTCGGAGATTAAATGGGATGATTTTGAAGAAGCATTCCCGGCATTTTTAGTCATCGTTAGTATGCCATTAACATCAAGCATTGCAAACGGTATTGCTTTAGGCTTTATTTCTTATCCAATCATGAAAATCGTAAAACGTAAATTTAAAGATGTACACCCATTTGTTTATTTATTTGCAGTATTATTTTTAGTTCAATTAGTATTTTTTGCACATAAATAATAGAGAACATAAAAAGCAGGTTAAAGACACTGAAGTCTTTTCCTGCTTTTTATTAATCTTAAATATACTTATATATCAACTTGCTTTATATTTTTCGTCACTTCTAATAGTCGATTTTAATCTCCAATAAACAGGTAAACCAACAATTGCAATACCAATTGATACAAGTGCATCCATTGGTGCATTTATAATCGTACTACAGATGATGTAAAGTGTACCTAATATTGCCACAATCGGAGTGATAGGGTATAAAGGCACTTTATATAATTTATTTCCACCTTTATCTTTTTTACGTAATATGAAGATTGCATTAAATGCTAGTCCATAAAATAAGAACACTGCAAATATAGCCATATCAGAAAGTCGATCTGGGTTCCAGAATATCATCATTGCTAAAGCTAAAACAATTTGAAAAACTGTTGAGCCTACTGGCGTATTAAATTTAGGGTGAATACTAGATAATACTTTTGAACCAGGTAGAAAGTTTCGTTCTGCCATTGCAAATGTAACCCTTGGGAATGTGAGAATTTTGCCATTTAAACAGCCAAAAATAGAAATTAAGATTCCGATGGCAAGAATTTTTCCACCAATGCTACCAAAAAGTGAAGAAGCCGCCGCTGTAGCTGCATTAGGACCTAATTCAACAATTTTACTTGCAGATAAAACATGTAGCATTGCGATATTAACAGAAAGATAAGCTAAAATAACAATAACAATACCAGAAATAATAGCTCTAGGAAGAGTCTTTGAAGGATTCTTCATTTCTCCTGCCATAAAACCTACATTCATCCAGCCGTCATATGCCCATAAAGTCGCTAATACTGCTGCGCCCATACTAAGTGCTTGAGTAGAACTACCACTATCTGCATTAAAAACTGATACGTCCCCTTGAAGGATACCAAAAACAGCAATTAAAATAATAGGAACAAGTTTACCTGCAGTAGAAATTGTTTGAATTAATCCACCAAGTTGAGTGCCTAGTATGTTTAGACCACCTAGTAATATAATCGTGATAATACCAATAACTTTACTACTTCCCTGAAAACCGAAAAAATCTGCCAATAAAGAGCCGAAATAAAGACTAAGGGCACCCATAACAGCAGGTCCATAGACGAGGGTTTGTACCCAACCGCACAAAAATCCCCACTTCTCACCATAAACCTCTTCTATATAAGCATATAATCCACCAGTTCTTGGGATTTTTACACTTACTTCAGCGATTGTTAATCCACTTGCTAGTGTAATAACGCCACCGATAATCCACGCTAGAAGAGCCATAGTGGAGTTAGCAGTTGAAGACAGCACGATCCCAGGTTTCATAAAGATTCCAGAACCGATTACTGTACCGATTACTAAAGACGTTGATACGAAAAAGCCAATATTTTTCTTTAAATTTAGTTCTTTTTCCACGTTAAACGCTCCTTCCAGGACTATATTTATAAAATTAGAAAGATTATAGCATATTAATTTTCCAATCTGTTTTTTTCTGAAAAATTAAAATTATGTCT
Organism: Gottfriedia luciferensis; assembly: GCF_001712755.1. GTDB lineage: Bacteria > Bacillota > Bacilli > Bacillales > Bacillaceae_G > Gottfriedia > Gottfriedia luciferensis_B. The sequence continues at coordinate 278,804 of NZ_MDKC01000034.1, read as the reverse complement.
TATGTGATTTTGATATAGTGGATAAGACCCATTAAATCTGATGAATCTTTCATAAAATTTATTCATTATGACTAGATAACCTATTGATAAAAGGTTATTAGTCGTAAAGATCGAACACTATAATTTAGGTATTTCAGACCGATTTTTTGTTAATTGTGGAATGCTATCTATTCTGGAGGTGAAGACGTGGAAGTTTCTTTTGAACATGTAGTAGATAACATATACGCTTTAGCGATATGGGATACTGAATGGAAGTCATATAATAATTGCTATTTTATAATTCAAGATAATGGAGTTACTCTCATTGACTCAGGAAAAGGGATCCACTCTAAGTATCTTAGGAAAGCTCTGGTTGAACTGGGTAAAACACCAGAAGACGTCCATCTCTTTTTAGCTACACATGGACATGAAGATCATATTGAAGGTTCTAATATTTTTAAAAATGCTAAGAAGTTTATCCATTCAAATGATAATGATTTGATGGATTCACTTGATTTAACTCAGTTTAGTAATGACCTAGAAGTATTTGAAGTAATTAATGAGTTTGAATATGAATTAGTTGGATACCATACTCCAGGTTCGGTCGTTTTTTATCAGCGCCCATCAAAAACAGTTTTTACGGGTGATTTCTTATGTTTCTTCGGTGATCCTTTATCAAAAGATGGGCTAGTTTCTAAAGGAGATGACCTTAGAAATGAGTGGGTAAAGTATCTGAGAGATGGTGGAGTCTCAATAGAACACTTAGATCATTTTCTAAGTGGACTAAAAAAAATAAATCAGTTTGATAGTAATGTTATGTGTACTGGACATGGAGGAATCCTAGTAGGAAATATTAAAGAGTTTATAAATGATCTAATTGATGTCGGAGTTCAATATAGTAAAAGAGTATCGGATTATTGACCGATTAATTCAGCCTTTTTTATTGGAAATCGTGTATAGAAAGGGCTTAGTTTGCACTTTAAAAGGTTAGAATGGAATATTCTTACCAATAATGAACTATATAGACTGTAAAAGGGTTTGTTTAAATACTTAAAATTACTTTAATGGGAGTGCATTGTAATGAAGTTAAAAACATTAATTGGGCTATTATTAGGTTCATTTACAACATTCTTCATATTAAGTCTCCTAAGTAATAAACTTACCAATAAAGAGTACTGGTTTTATGCATCAATCTATCTTGTCTTTATGGTTTTAGCATACTTGGCAATTAACTTAATTCGAAAAGTTAAGGCGTCAAAGAAGACTGATTCATTTTGAATCAGTCTTTTCTATTTACCTGTTTTATCAATTTCTTATTATAAGAAAAATAAATGATGATAATATTGATAATAAGTAAATCTAATACTAGGAGATTGAGTATGGATCAAATTCTTTTGGTTTTTATGGCGGTCGCTGAAAAAAGAAACTTTTCAAGAGCGGCTGAAGAGTTACATATGACTCAACCATCTGTTAGTCAGCAAATTCAATTACTTGAGAAGCATATCGGTGCAAAGCTTTTAATTAGAACGAATAAATATGTTCAGTTAACGAAAGCTGGAGAAATTGTTTATTTGCATGCTAAGGAAATAACTAGTTTATACAAGCGTATGTCAACTCTTGTGAATGATCTGATGAATGAGGCTAGTGGTCATCTTAAAATAGGTGCAAGTTATACTTTTGGTGAATATGTATTACCGCAAATTTTAGCTGAAATGAAGAGGCTTTTCCCGAATGTCATACCATCAGTACAAATAGGGAATACTCGAGAAATTGTTCAGGCCGCACTAAGTTATCAAATTGATATTGGTATAGTTGAAGGAGAAGCGACTCATTCAAATTTAAATATACAGCCTTTTGCAAATGATGAAATGTATATTATTTCTGGAACTAAGAGTGAAATATATTCCATTGAAGCTGTGACATTGAATCAAATTGAAAATGAAACTTGGATTGTTAGGGAAGAAGGATCTGGAACAAGGGAAGCGACTGAACGATTATTTGAATTATTAAAGATACGTCCTAAAAATATAATTGAATTTGGTAGTACACAATTAATTAAAGAAGCTGTAGAAGCTGGCATGGGAATTACCTATCTATCCGAGCTAGCAATAAAAAAAGAAAAACAGTTAAATACCATTGATTACCTAAAAGTAGAGGGGACACCTATTCAACGGAATTTTTCAATTATCACTGATAAAATCGAACTGCAAACGAAATCGATGGAAATATTTATTGAGTTAGTTAAGAAATATTATGAAAAATAAAGTAAGATTCCTTTTTTTATTAAGTTGAACATATAGTAAAACGAAAAGTGTTCAAACGATAAAAAGATAAAGGATAATCAAAATGATGGTCAAAAAACAAAAAGGTAAAACAGTATTAATTACCGGTCCAACGGAAGGAATCGGCTATGAGTTAACTAAATTATTTGCAAAAGATCATTACAACTTAGTTTTAGTTGCTAGGAATAAAACTAAATTAGAAGAAATGGCTATTTCATTGAAGAAGCAGTTCAATATAAAAGTACTAGTTATTACAGAAGACCTTTCTAAAGTAAATTCTGCTAAGTCCATTTTTGATCAAGTTACAAAATCACAAACGGAGATTGATATTCTAGTAAATAATGCTGGGGTTGCCCTATACGGGGAATTTGGTCAGACTGATTTAATTAAAGAGTTAAAGTTGATTCAGCTAAATATTGTTACTTTAACAGAGATAGTAAAATACTTTTTACCAAATATGCTTCAAAAAAAATCGGGCCAAATTATTAATATTGCATCTACTTCAGCTTTCCAACCAGGGCCAAAAATGTCTGTTTATGCAGCTTCAAAGGCGTATGTACTATCATTTAGTGAAGCTCTTTCAGAGGAATTAAGACACACAGGAGTTAGTGTAACAGCTGTATGTCCAGGACCAACTAGAACGGGAATCATAAATTCATCCGGTGGAAATAATTCAAAGCTATTTAAAGGTAAAATTATGACCCCCAAAAAAGTTGCGAAGTTGACTTATGAGGCAGTTAGTAAGAAGAAAACGGTTGTTATTACAGGTATTAAGAATAAAATTTTAGCGCAATCTGTTCGATTCATCCCACGATCAATCGTTAGAAAACTTGCAAAAAAACTATTAGATGAGAGATAAAAAAATACAGTCTAATTAGGCTGTATTTTTTAGTTAGTATTTAATTACGCATTACCCATAATAATTTGTTCAAGTGTATTTGCTACATCTTGTGCACTATCAGAAACTGCTTCTAGCATTTCATAAATCTCTTTGAACTGAATGATTTTGATTGGATCTTTTTCATTTTTAAATAACTCTTTAATGGAAGTGCGTAATAACGCGTCACACTGTGACTCATAATCCTTTACTTGGATTGCGTGTACGCGCATTTCTAATAATTTTTTCCTCGAAAGTAACTGAATTGCTTTTAATATTTCATTCGCAGCACTGCGAATATTTTTAACGAACTTCACCATGAATTCATCTATTTGAATGATGGAGTACATTTCGAATGTTGCTGAACATTGCTCCATTCCGTCTAGTACATCGTCCATTTTATTTGCCAGTTCTAGTATATCTTCACGTTCAATTGGTGTAATAAATGTTTTATTTAATTCAACGATAACTTGATGAATATATGTATCACCCTTTGTTTCATAAGCCTTCATTTCTGCAGAAAATGTTTTTAAATCAGTAGCATTTTTTATTTTAAAGTCATCAAAATAAATCGAACATTCATTTAAATTATTTGCAATATTTAAGAGCATTTCAAAGAATGTATCATTTTTTTTACCTAGTCTCAAGTATAGTTCCTCCTAAAAAACAGATTGATTCTAATCCTTACATTATGTTGCTCAAGAGTATGAAATTTTATAAATATGATTCTTAAAAAACAGGTCCAGTTCGATCAATTTTTGCCTTTACGGAAGTTTTGAACTTAACATTCTTATATTCTTTGTCCCAATTTATTTTTTTCCATATATCTGGATAAGAGCTAGATAAGATTCCTCCAATTCCTAAAGCATCACAATTAGCTTCCAATAGTGATTTAGTGATTTCATCAGACTGTTTAGTAAGAATTTTTGAAACATCTTTATTTAATTTGTCTTTGTTAAGCTTTTCTCCTACCTTACCTGTATAACTAGTAATTGTTAAATCAAGAGTTAAATTAATTCTACAAGTTATTTTTTTAGTTTTTTTATCTACTTTTAAATCTAAATCTCTTTTCATTGTTTTTACTCTATATGAAATTGAACGATGGTCTCCTAACTGTACAGCCATTTCAGCATATTTATTTAATCGATCCATTAATAACAATAAAAGACTTCCTTTTTCATTAGGTAAGCTAATTCCTGAAAATTTATCCCCATTAAATAGGTCTATTCCACCGATTGTAATTCTATCATTTTCGTCTTTTGTTACAAAAGGTAAAACGATATCTCGACCTGTATCTGTAATTTGTGTCCATGCTGTAAAAGCAGTTTCTTTAGGAATCTTTGTAGTATCTTCAGCAGCTTCTAGCCCCTTTAAAATAACAAATGCTATAGGGCTAGTTCCAGGATTAAGTGTAATAATGTCTGAAGCCTTATTTTCTGCTATTACAACTCTAGTAGAAATATAGGCTTGTCTAGGGCGATAAAAAAGCTCTAAATAAGGGTAAATTCCTTTTCTAGCAAGTTCTCTTCCGATTAAGATAATATGTGCTTTACTTACATCAATTAAGCCAGGTAGTTTATTGTTAATGTCAACTTCCATCCCGGATACACTAGGGCGGTTTACTTTAACAAGTTCGTCCTTAACTTCAAACTGTCCTCCACCTTTATTTTCAATATTTAAAGCTCTAACTGTAGCTAAAACATTATCGTTTTGATCTAAATCGAAGCTAATGCCATTGACCATTTTTTTATTTACTAATAGATTTTGATCCCAACAGCTAGCTAAAAAAAAGGTAAACAAACATAAGGTTATCAAAATTGATTTTCTTATAATTGTTCACTCCTTTCAGTTTTTGAAATAATGAAGGATAAACATAACAGAATGATGGGAAGTCCAAAAACAACCACATAGCTTAAGTAAGTTACATACTTATCAAAGATAGCTAGTTGATCCTCATCCAATGGTATGATTGTTATGAAAAAAATTAAGATTCCACTAAGACATACATTTTTTTTAAATGATCTTTCATTACTGATAGTTTTAGCTGATAAAAATAAATAAAGGATTACCGAGGTTGTCATTGGTACAATCCAGACCGATAAAAAGATCAAATCTAAGCGGTCAATCATTTCAAACGAAAGGGCTTTAAATAAATATAAAACAGGCTCTCTAATTTGCAGAAGTTGTGTCGGACTAAAGCTTATTAGACAAATAAAGGTAAAATATGTATAGAATAATGTCACAGAGAAATTGGCAAGACTTACAGTTTTTAATATTCCTTTTTCAGTATCAAGCACAAAAGGGAAAATTAGTAAAAGACTTTCAAATCCTAATATCGAGAGTAATGATTTATGACTTCCTAAAATTATATTTTTTACTCCTGATTGGCCAATCGGTTGAATATAGTGAAAATCATTTGGTAAATAAAAGGTAAAGAACGATAATAAAAAAAGAAGGATGATTAAAACCGATGCTAATACAAAAAATCTTGATATGATTCTTAGGTCACTAATTGTTAAATAAATGCTTGATAAAATAATAATTAGCGATAGTAACCACATAGGAGTTAACGGTAATAACCAAAGAGTTATGCTTCTGATAAAAAGAGCACAAGCCAGACTTCCAATCATAATAAAATAGATATATATAAATAAGTTACAGAGCTTTCCTACATATTTACCTAAAATTTTTTTTGTAATATCTGTATATGTTGCATCTGGATATTTTCTTAGTAAAAGCCAGTAAATGAATAATGTAATTTGGACTGCTACTCCTGCAATTAAGGTAGAAATCCACCCATCACCTTTGGCTGTACTTTGAACTGCATTTGGTAATGAGAGAAGTCCAATACCGATTTGACTTTGGATAATAAAAAAGTAGAGCTGTAATTTAGAAATCGAATTACTATTCGTTATCATTTTTTCTTCCACACCCTAGATATTCTTTGCTGTACAATCTTTTGGGGAACTGCATCAGTTGGTCGAGTATTTTGTTTCCATGAAGGGAGTCTAAAGAAAGTATCCTTTATATCTTCCTTTCGAAAAGGCGCCATAGGAGAAAAATAAGGCATGCCAAAAGATTTTAATTTGCACATATGCATAAAAATTAACATTAAAGTTAGTGTAATTCCAAAGAAACCTAGTATTGAAGCCATGATCATCGTCGGAAAGCCCAATAGCCTCATACTAGTACCCATCTCACTAACTGGAGCTACAAACGAAGCAATTGCTGTAAAACCAATTACGACGATCATCGTGTTTGATACTAAATGCGCTTCTACAACAGCTGTACCAATTACTAGCCCACCAACTATACCAATTGTTTGAGCAATGGGAGAAGGCAGTCTAATAGCAGCTTCCTTGAGCAATTCTAATATGATTTGCATCGCAAAAGCTTCGACGAGAGGGAGAAATGGTACGAACTCTAAAGAAACCCTAATTGAATAAAGAAGGCCTATGGGTAGTATTTCAGAGTGGAAGGATACGATTGCAATGTATATGGCAGGTAAGCTAATTGCAACTATAAAACTAAATACCCTAATAATTCGAAAAAATGAACCAATCAACCATCTATGATTATAATCATCTGGAGCTTGATAAAAAGCGAAAAAGGTAATTGGAACAATAGAAACAGTTGGATTCCCATCTACAAGTAAATTTATTTTTCCGTCTAAAAGATAGGATGCAGCTCGGTCTGGTCTTTCTGTATTTAATACTTGTGGAAAAGGTGAAAACGTATTATCCTCAATCAATTCTTCGAGTTGTCCTGTTGAACGAAGACTGTCTAGTTTAAGACCTGAAATTCTTTCTTCAATGACCTCGACAAGTTTTCGGTTTACAATTGAATCGATATAAACCATAGCAACCTTAGTATTCGTAATCGTACCAATCGTAAAATACTTAATCTTTAACTCAGGTGTACGAATTCTTTTTCTTAGTAGTTGTATATTTGTATTTATACTTTCGACAAAACCATCGTGAGGACCATTAATATTTTGTTCATTAGCAGGTTCAGAAATTGTACGTTCCTTATCATCTGCTGCTGCTGCTAATATTCCATTTAAACAATTTTCTTCTAAAATTAGACAAAATCCGTCTAATAAACTATCCCCTAATTCTGAGATATTTGTTGAGTTTTTAATCTCATATGATTTGACGATATTACCTGTTTCATCCTTTGTTTCTCTTAAAATAGGTTCAATAATAAATGATTGGAGTGCCTCAATTTTTATCATCGATTCAAGAAACAAAATAGCAAAAATCTGAGCATTTTTATGAATAATCTTAACGACTAAATCTTCTGTTAGACATAAGTAATCTTGTATCATTTCAATATTATTTTTTAGATTTTTTGTTAAAACTTCATCTTTATTTGAACTCATCGTTGTTGTATTTGTTCTCATATTGATACCTCTTTGATGGAAGGTCTAATTGGGTTTATTCTTTCCAAAATTAGGTTGTGTATGCAATGAAGACTCATATGATAAATCATTTATGATTCCGTTTTTTAGATTAACAAAAACGTAAAATATCAGTTTTATAAAAAGTAGAAAAATCGAATCTTGTAGAATTAAACTTGTTGACTTTTTATTTTTTGCATAATAATATAAGGACAATTAATTTAAATAAACTTCTATAATTACTTTGCGTTGACGAAGAGTAGTAACGATTACGGAAACTAAAGAGAGCTGATGGTTGGTGCGAATCAGTGTGAAAGTAATCGCGAATGGACTTCTGAGCATTCAAACCGAACCTTAAATAAGTAGTAGGCTTTGGCGAGTAGTCTTCTCGTTACAAAAGACGGGTATTCAATGGAAAGTTGATTGGATACCGACAAAGCGAGCTGTTAATCAGCTAATGAAGGTGGCACCACGGGTCTCTCGTCCTTTTTAAGACGGGGGGCCCTTTTTGTATTTCTTTAAAATTAAATAAAATTAAATCGCTGAGTAAGAAGAGTAAATATTGGTGAATGTCACAGAGAGTTAGACAATGGTGGGAGTCTAATACAGGAACCTTTATCGAATGGGCTTACGAGAGGCATCTTGAACAATATAGTAGGGATGCACGGATTTCCACCGTTAAAAGGATAGGATATCGGAATTAGATTAGTAACTTATTCCCGTATCCGAAAAGTGGGATTCAGATAAATCTGATCCAATCTGAGGTGGTACCGCGGTAGCAACTAATCGTCCTCTATATGCACAATCTTTGTGCGTATAGGGGACTTTTTTTATATTCAACATTAAATTTTTGGAGGTCGAACAAATTGTCAGTACAAAACAAAGCAGAAATAGTCATTGAAACGATAATGGGGGATTTGTTTACACCGATTTTATTATTTAAGAAATTGACTGCTAGCAAAAAGTTTTTATTTGAAAGTTCATTTAAGCATAAAGATTCTGGCCGTTATTCATTTGTTGGTTCAAAACCTGCTTTTGAATTGATTGGGACAAATCAAAGTGGTCAAATCATCTATAAAAATGGCCAGAAAGAAGAGTTTGTTGGAAATCCTCTTTTAAAACTGAAAGAGTTAATACCAAAGCAGGATTGCTTAAAGATATTGGATATCCCTTTCATTGGAGGGGGAATTGGGTATGTAGGATATGATATGATTCGCCAGTTTGAAGAGATCGGTGATGAACTGGAAGATGTTATCGGAATGCCAGATCTCCATTTAATGTTTTTTGAAGTCATTATTGTATTTGATCATTTGGAACAGAAAATTCATTTGGTTGGAACAAGGCTTACGGATGAAACAACATTAGAAGATTTGAAGAGCGAAATTCAAAAGTATAAGCAACTAATTTTATCTAACTCAAATCAAGAGGAGGAAGTAAAACCAGTTGTATTTTCTACGTTCGAATCTGAAGTTAGTAAATCGGACTATATGTCCAAAGTAGAAAAGGCGAAGTCATTTATTCAAAAAGGAGATATTTTTCAAGTCGTTCTATCACATCGAATGGGAGCAAAATTTGAAGGGAATCCATTTGATTATTATCGAAAATTACGAATCCAAAATCCGTCACCATATATGTATTATATCGATTTTGGTGATAGCGTTGTTGCTGGTACTTCCCCTGAAAGTTTAATAAAAGTTAAAGATAATCAGGTCATAACGAATCCAATTGCCGGTACGAAACGAAGAGGGAAAACGGATGAACAAGACTTAATGATCGAAAGGGATTTATTACAGGATGAAAAGGAACTTGCCGAACATAAAATGCTTGTTGATTTAGGTAGAAATGATCTAGGCAAAGTTTGCGAGTTTGGAACAATCAAATTAGAAAAATATATGAACGTTGAAAGATACAAATATGTCATGCATATCGTTTCCGAAGTTAGCGGGCAATTAAAAAAACCACATACCTCACTTGATGCTCTAATTGCTTGCTTACCAGCTGGAACTGTATCGGGTGCACCTAAGATTAGAGCAATGGAAATCATTAATGAATTAGAGAGTTCAAAGAGAGGGGTATATTCCGGTGCAGTCGGTTATGTATCCGTAAATGGAAACCTTGATTTTGCATTAGCTATTCGAACGATGATTTTAAAAAATCAAATGGCCTATATTCAAGCAGGAGCAGGTATTGTTTATGACAGCAAACCTGAAAACGAATATGAAGAGACCATTAATAAACTAAAGGCTTTTTTGGAGGAAAATCATGATTTTAATAATTGATCACTATGATTCTTTTACTTACAATCTTTATCAATTTTTAGGAGAGCTTGGCGAAGAAATGAAAATCGCTAGATATGACAAAATTTCGATTGATGAAATAAAAGAAATGAATCCAAAAGCAATTATTCTTTCTCCAGGACCAGGTAAGCCCGAAGAGAAGCAGGAAACGAATGAACTCATACAAACTTTTCATAAGACTGTGCCAATACTAGGCATTTGCTTAGGGCACCAAGCAATCGGTTATGCATTTGGCGCAAAAATCATTAAAGCTGGACAAATCAAACATGGAAAAACATCGAAAATTAGGCATGATGGCAGTAATTTATTTGCCTACATGTCCCAACCGTTAGAAGTTATGCGATACCATTCACTGGTAATTGAAAAGGAAACTATACCGCCATTATTTGAAACTTTAGCATTTGCTATGGACGATCAAGAAATCATGGCCATTAAACATCGAAAATATCCAATCTACGGCATGCAATTTCATCCGGAATCTATTGGAACAGAATACGGAAAACAACTTTTACTAAATTTTTTAAATGAAATAAAGGAGGAATTAAAAGATGAAAGAGTACCTTCAACGCTTAGCTAATCGAGAGTCGTTTACAGTAGAAGAAATGCAAGTAGCTGTCGGTAGGATTCTACAGGATGATCAAATATCAGATAGTGAAATCGCAGCATTTCTAGTTGCTTTAAAAACAAAAGGTGAAACAGTAAACGAAATCGCAGGACTAGTAAACGCAATTCGAAATCATACGGTAGGATTTACTAGGAAGTTTCATAATGTCATTGATAACTGTGGTACAGGTGGAGATAACTCATCGAGCTTTAATGTGAGTACAACATCAGCGTTTGTTATTGCGGGAAGTGGAATTCCAATTGCAAAACATGGAAACCGTAGCATGTCCAGTAAAACAGGTAGTGCCGATGTATTAGAACAATTAGGTGTGGAGCTATCGATTCCAACACAAGCTTCCGAGGAGCTTTTAGATGAAATAGGAATTGCCTTTTTATTTGCTCCATATGTTCATCCAAGGTTGAAAAAAGTTATGAAGGTTAGACGTGAGTTGCAAATCCCGACCATTTTTAATTTAATAGGACCTTTAACAAATCCTGTTGAGTTAGAGACCCAACTATTAGGAATTTACAGAAGAGATTATTTAGAGGTATTTGCAGAAGTACTAAATAAATTAGGACGTAAACGAGCGATTGTATTAAACGGTGCAGGGCATTTAGATGAAGCATCGTTAGCCGGCGAAAATCATATCGTCCTACTTGAAAATAATGAACTGAAAAAGATGACACTTCATCCAGAAGAAGTTGGATTAACTTATTATCCAAATACAGAAATAAAAGGTGGAGATGCAAAGAGGAATGCAGATATTCTTCTTCGAGTATTAAAAGGGGAAAAAGGAGCTTTTAGAGATACAGTTTTATTAAATGCTGGTTTAGCAATCTATACTTCAGGTATGGTCAATCAAATTACGGATGGTATTAGGAAGGCTGAAGAGAGCATTGATTCTGGTGCAGCTTATGAGAAATTACAAAAACTAGTCGAAAAAACTAGCAAACTAAAAAGAGAGGTTATTTAAATGGAAACCATTTTAGATCGAATTATTTCTCAAAAACAAATCGAAATTAAAAGTTTAAGAGCGATTAGTCGGAAAATAAAGAATCAATCAACGAATTTATCATTAATTGAGCAATTAAAAGTTGCAGACCATTTATCGATCATTGCGGAGTTTAAACGAGCGTCACCATCAAAAGGGGACATTAATACAAATCTCAATCCTGCAGAACAAGCAAAGAAATACGAAGAAAATGGAGCAGCTGCAATATCTGTTTTAACAGATACAACTTTCTTCAAAGGTTCCTTTAAAGATCTGAAAATCGTACGTGATTCCGTTAATATTCCGATATTGTGTAAGGATTTTATTATTGATCCAGTTCAAATAGATATCGCAAAAGAGCATGGAGCAAACATTATTTTACTAATCGCTGCTGCGTTACCATTTACAGCATTAAATCATTTATATCAGTATGCTAAGCAGCAAAATCTTGAAGTATTGATGGAAGTACATGACGAGGAAGATTTAGAAAAAGCACTAAAAATTAGGCCTGGTCTATATGGCATTAATAACCGAAACTTAAAAACATTTGAAGTGGATCTGGGTGTGACAGAAAGACTAGCACCACTTATTCAAGCAGATGGAGGGTTCATTATTAGTGAAAGTGGAATTTTCAATCAGTATGATGCAAAACGTGTAAGAGATGTTGGGGCAAACGGAATTTTAGTCGGAGAGGCATTAATGAGGAGCAATGAATTATCATCAAACATGAGAGAGCTGATGGTTCCTATTCTTAAGGAGACTAAACAGTGAAAGTGAAAATTTGTGGCATTACCGATTTAATAACAGCTAAAAGTGCAATAGATGCCGGAGCTGATGCAATTGGATTTGTATTTGCAGAAAGTAAACGTCAAATTGAAATTAATGAGGCAAAAAAGATCATCGAATCATTGCCAGATTCGGTAATGAAGATTGGCGTTTTTGTAAATGAAACAAAGGAGACATTAGAATCCATTTACCAGGAAGTTGGTTTAACACATCTTCAGCTACATGGGGATGAAACGCCAGAATTTTGTCGTTCATTATCTTTTCCAGTAATCAAAGCATTACGAGTTCAATCGGAAAAGGACGTTGAAAAAATAGCAGAATATGATTGTGATTATATTTTAGTTGATAGCCCGAGTGGAAAATATCGTGGAGGAAACGGAACAACATTTAACTGGAATCTTGTTAGATCAAAGAAAGTAGATAATTTGATTTTAGCCGGTGGATTGACGATTGAGAATGTAATACCTGCATGTAGCGTCGTAAAACCAATAATGGTTGATGTAAGTAGTGGGGTTGAAACAAACGGAAAAAAAGATAAAGAAAAAATAAAAAGTTTTATAAAAAAAGTAAAATTAGGAGGAATTTAAATGTCTACGTATACACTTCCAGATGTAAAAGGTCATTTCGGTATGTATGGAGGGAAATATATACCCGAAACGCTTGTTCAAGCCATAACTGAATTAGAAGAAGCTTATTCAAAAATTAAAGATGATGCAGCATTTAATGAGGAAATTGAAAGATTGTCAAAGGATTATGTAGGTCGCCAAACACCTCTTTACTTTGCAGAAAACTTAACTAAGCATGCTAACGGAGCTAGCATTTATTTAAAACGTGAGGACTTAAATCATACTGGTGCTCACAAAATTAACAATGCGATTGGTCAGGCATTACTTGCAATTCGAATGGGTAAACGAAAAATCGTTGCTGAAACAGGAGCAGGACAACACGGTGTAGCAACTGCAACTGTTTGTGCTTTATTAAATTTAGAATGTGTTATTTTCATGGGCGCGGAGGATGTTCGAAGACAAGAACTGAATGTTTTCCGAATGGAATTACTAGGTGCAAAAGTGATTAGTGTTGAATCCGGAAGTGCGACACTAAAGGATGCAGTAAATGAAGCACTTCGCTACTGGGTTGCAAATGTAGATGACACACATTATTTATTAGGATCAGTGATGGGGCCGCACCCTTTTCCTATGATGGTACGAGATTTCCAAAGTGTAATTGGAAAAGAAACAAGACAACAATTTTTAGCAAAGGAAGGTAAACTTCCTGATGCAGTAGTAGCTTGTATTGGCGGAGGAAGTAATGCAATTGGTATGTTCCATCCATTTATAACGGATGAAAGTGTAAAGTTATTTGGAGTAGAAGCGGCTGGGCATGGAATCCATACAGATAAGCAAGCAGCATCTTTAACAAAAGGTGTACCAGGCGTATTACACGGTGCATTAATGTATTTACTACAAGATGAAGATGGTCAAATACAAGAAGCCCATTCAATTTCTGCGGGGCTTGACTACCCAGGGGTAGGTCCTGAACATTGTTATTTAAAAGATATTGAACGAGTAAAATACGAATCGATCACAGATGAAGAAGCACTTGAAGCATTCCAATTACTAGCAAGATTAGAAGGAATCATTCCAGCATTAGAAAGTGCACATGCTGTTGCCTATGCAATAAAGCTAGCAGCAACAATGAAGAAAGATGAAAGTTTAGTCATTTGTTTATCAGGTAGAGGCGATAAAGATGTTCATACCGTTCGTGAGCGATTAAAGGAGGGTAAATAATATGTTAAATCGAATTGAATTCCAATTTTCAGAACGACTTAAAAAAGGGGAAAAGCTTTTTATTCCTTATGTAATGGCAGGAGATGGTGGTCTTGAAGTATTAGGGGGAAGACTTGCTTTACTAGAAAAATTTGGCGCATCAGCAATCGAAATAGGTATTCCATTCTCAGACCCAGTAGCAGACGGACCAGTAATTCAACAAGCAGGTATTCGAGCATTACAAGCTGGTACAACGTTAAAAGCTGTAATCGAAAAAATAAAAGAAGTTCGTAAGTTAATTTCTGTACCTTTAATCGTCATGACCTATATGAATCCCATTTTAGCTTATGGAATTGACAGGTTCGTATCTGACCTACAGCAAGCAGGGGTAGATGGATGTATTATTCCTGACCTACCAATCGAAGAAGAAGAAATTATCATTCATCAACTTGAAGAATGTGGAGTAGAACTAATTCGATTAGTCACAATGGCTACACCAAAAGATCGAATCATTAATATTGCTGAAAAAGGAAGAGGATTCTTATACACAGTAACAGTAAAAGGGATTACTGGTGTTCGAAATGAGCTAGATGATAGCCTATCATCCTTTTTAAAAAGTGTTAAAGAAATTAGTAATAAACCTGTAATAGCTGGATTCGGTGTATCTAATCCAGAACAAGTAAAGGAATTAAGCCAAGATTGTGATGGAGTTATTGTTGGAAGTAAAATTGTTGATTTATTTAATCAAAATAAGATTAATGAAATTAAACTTTTAATGGAATCAAGTTTAGTAAGTGAAGAAGTAATTTAATAAAAAGTGAATCAGGCTAGCTCAGTGGCCTGATTTTTTATTTTTTTAGGGTATTCTTTCGAGCCTAACCATGCTTAGCTCTGAAAAATAGCTGATTCTAGGTAATAATGCATGTAGACTAAAAAACGGACACACTGAAATGATTCTAATGTAAAATTATATTTAGTATCTTAGGTCGGGAGTGTGTTTTATGAGTCATCATGATAAAAAATTCAAATTACAGGCAGTTAAATTAGTTGTTGAGGAGGGGAAGAGTGCTAGAGAAGTCGCTAGAAATTTAGAAATAAATTATAGTACACTCACTCGATGGGTTAGAAAATATAAAGATTCTAAAGAGACTAGCTTTATTGGTAGTGGGAATTTATCTCCTGAACACAAGGAAATGTCTGATTTAGAGAAACGAATTAAGGAACTAGAAGAAGAGAATGCGATTTTAAAAAAGGCAATGCACATCTTTGCGAAAGACCCGAAGTAATTTTTCGATTTATCCATCAACACCGACACGAATTTCGTGTTTCAAAGATGTGCAAGGTACTAGGTGTATCAAGAAGTGGATATTATGATTGGTTGAAGCGACCACAATCGAAAAGGACTTTAATCAAAGAGAAGTTATCTAAACAAATAAAGGAAATCTATCTTGAGTCTAATAAAAGATATGGAGCTATTAAAATTCTTCGAACTCTAAATAAACATGGTTCGATCATATCCTTAAAAACAGTGCAACGTCTCATGAAAGCAAATAGTTTACGATCCATCACTGTCAAAAAGTACAGAGCTAAACAAACTGAAAAACAACAAGAAGCAAAATACCGAATATATTAAATCAAAATTTTAAGACCAGTGCTCCTGGTCAAGTATGGGTAAGTGATATTACTTATATTTGGACTCGAGAAGGATGGTTATACCTGGCATCAGTTATGGATTTATATTCAAGAAAAATTATTGGGTTTTCAACTAGTTCCCGAATGACCACAGCTTTACCACTAATGGCACTTAAGCGAGCTATGAAGTCTCAACCACCAAAACAAGGCTTAATTCACCATTCAGATCAGGGTAGCCAATATCGTTCTGAGGAGTATATTCAATGTTTGGAAAAAGCTAATATCAGAATAAGTATGAGTCGAAAGGGAAACTGTTATGACAACGCTTGTATTGAGGCGTTTCATAGTATTTTGAAAAGGGAGTTAATCTACAGAGAAACTTACGAAACTCGAGAAACCGCAGAAGCACGAATATTCGAATATATTGTGTGTTTTTATAATGCAAAAAGGATCCATTCAGCAATTGGATACTTAACCCCAAATGAAATGGACAATAAAGCTAGTTGAAATGGAAATGAAAAAGTGCAATATAGGCAAATCTCATAGAAACCTATTGAATCAAAAATGATTCAATAGGGATATAAAGAGACTTTCAGTTAAAATATAACAGGATTTTTTAAAGAAAAAACTCATTTTAATGTGTCCGTTTTATTGACGTAGATACATAATTGGTCTGTGTTAACCTTTTTAGATGAAAAAGTTTGAATAAGATTGATATTATCATCTGATTTTAGTGGAATTACACGTGAAATACGGTAAGCGGTATGGGTATAATAAACGTTTAATTGCGGTTTTCTTAATTTTATTTGCAGATGTGCTATTTTTATTTGTGATTCCAGAAATATAATTGCAGATTTGATCATTTTAATTGCGATTATCGAAAAATATTTGCAGTTCCTCAAATAATTGCAGACTAAGGGGATTTAATTGCGAATCAATATACTTTATTGGCAGTGTTTTTTCACTATATCAGATTTTAATTTCTTCTTAAAGTATCCGACTTCATCTATTTAGTAACAAAATATCCACAAAACTAGAAGCTTTCCCAAAAAATGCATCATCAATTTATCCACTAATAGTTACAATTCTCCACATTTTTATATAGGGTTTTCCACATAATAGCAGAATATCCACAGAAATCTCACACTCCCAAAACTATATCTACAAACTATCCACAGAAATTTTATATAATCTAAAAAGTTTTTCACAATTGCAAAGATCGTTCAATTTTCCTTTAGGACATATGTCCTTCCCAAACAACCTTCCAATATCGTTTAATAATGAAGAAATCAATATGTCAGGAGTGAAAAATATGAAAGGAATTTTATTAGCAATTATCGGCGGAGCATTCATTACACTACAGGGAGTTGCCAATTCTCAAATAAGTAGTGATATAGGTACTTGGCAAGCAGCTACAATTACACAGTTTACAGGTTTTATTGTAGCTTTATTCGTACTACTATTAATAAAAGATAAAAAATTAGCTGAAGTTAAGAAAGTGAATCCAATTTATTTATTAAGTGGGGCACTTGGAGCATTTGTTATATTTTGTAATGTGACCTCAATTCATATTATTGGTGTGACATTTTCAATTTCTGTACTTTTAATCGCACAGCTAAGTTTAACATTTATCATTGATAGTAGAGGCTGGTTCGGAGTCAAAAAGCTTACTATTAGTCCGTCACAATTTATTGGAATTGGTATGATGATAATCGGTGTGATTGTGTTAGGGTCTTAAAAGTAAATTTACAGGAGGTGAAGTTAACTTGAAAATCACTAGTGATATTGAACAAATTAATCGTTTTTTAGCTGAACATAATATTGAAGCAGTCTTTAATGAGGATTTAAAAGCTCATTTAACTCTTAAACGATTCATGCAAGGAGAACTTATTTGTTCTCAAGGAGACTCACCAAAAACTTTGTTTATTTTAGTAAAAGGGAAAATCAAAGTTTATACTTCTTCAGCGGAGGGTAAAACGTTAATTCTATCATTTAAAACGCCTCTTGAAATAATTGGAGATATTGAATATGTAAGAGGCTCTAACTATATAAATACGGTTCAAGCCATATCTGCAGTTGAGATGATTGCTGTAGAATATCGCTGGTTAAAAAAAATTGGTAAAGACTATGCACCGTTTCTTCAATTCTTATTAGAAATCATAACGGAAAAGTTTCTTATTAAGTCGAATTCAATGAGCTTTAATTTAATGTATCCAGTAGAAGTTCGACTAGCAAGTTACTTATTATCGGTTTCATACCATGAAGCGAATTCTTTACAAAACGATAATATAAATCCGATCAATCTTAAAGACGCAGCAAATCTAATTGGAACGAGTTATCGACATGTTAATCGAGTTATTCAACAGTTCTGTAAGGATGACCTAGTAGAGCGAAAAAATGGGAGTATCCTTATTAAAGATCGAGCCGGATTGAGTATTCTTGCAAGGAATAATATATACGAATGATAATTTTAGGACTCATACAGAATTTTTTTGGAGGTGTAATTTATGCTTTATGGATTAATATTATCTTTAATAGCAGGATCACTAATTGGTTTACAAAACATATTCAATAGTAAAGTTAATGAACGGGCAGGAATATGGGTAACAACTACATTTGTATTAGGAATGGGCTTTTTAGCCTCTTTCGGAATGGGGCTTTTATTTGAAGGTAAGGAATTATTTGTTTTGCATAATATGAAAAATTGGTATTGGATTAGCGGAATAGTCGGTGTAGGTGTTGTTTTCTGCTTAACGAATAGTACTAAAATTCTTGGACCAACTTATGCGATATCAATTGTTCTCACATCTCAATTATTGTTTGCAATGTTATTTGATTCTATGGGATGGCTAGGTCTTGAGAAAGTTCCGTTTTCTTCTAAGCATCTAATTGGTGTTTTGCTTATTATAAGTGGTATATTAATTTTTAAATTAAGCGGAATAAGTATGAAACGTATTAAGCTAGTTAAAAATCAATCTAGTAAAATATGAATTAAATAAATAGAGATGGGGAAATGTTATGAAAACATACAAAACATTATTATTAGATGTAGACGATACATTATTAGATTTTGGTGCAGCAGAAAAAGTAGCATTGCAGTCTCTATTTAAAGATCAAAAATTACCATTAACGGATGAAGTTAAGTCAAGGTACAAAGAAATAAACCATGGACTATGGAAGTCATTTGAAGAAGGTAAAATAAGTCGAGATGATGTGGTGAACACACGTTTTTCAACCTTATTTAAAGAGTTTGGTATTGAAGTTGACGGTTTTCTGCTGGAACAGTCTTACCAAAGTTATTTAGGAGAGGGAAATCAATTAGTTGAAGGTGCGTATGAATTACTGACAAGTCTTCAGCATGAATTCGAGTTATATATTGTCACGAACGGAGTTTCAAAGACACAATATAAACGTTTGAATGCGGCGGGTATTTATCCTTTCTTTAAAGACATTTTCGTTTCTGAGGATACTGGTTATCAAAAACCAATGAAAGAATACTTTCAATATGTATTTGATCGAATTCCAAATATTGAATTAGAAAAGACATTGATTATTGGCGACTCATTTAGCGCGGATATAATTGGTGGGGCAGGGTCAGGAATCGATACTTGCTGGGTCAATCCAAAAATGCATTCAAATGACTCAGATGTAGTTCCAACTTATGAAATCCAAAAACTAGATGAACTTTATAACATATTAAATATTGAAGAGAAGGTATTAGTTACATCTTCTAACTAATACCTCTTAAAAACAAAGTTTTCACTCAATTGTATAGTTGATTTTTGAACGTTTTCTACACACTAAAAGCGAAAAGTTATATACTTTTTGCTTTTTTATTTTTTATAAATTAGAAAATATTGGAATAAAAATTATTGACACTGATAATCATTATCACTTAATATGATAATGTGTTTTATATTGATAATAATTATCATTATCATTTTCTTGAATTTAAATGAAAATCATTAGAGGATGTGTAGAAATGATTAATATTCAGAACAAAGATGAACTAACAAATTATGATCATTTAGATCAGGAAGAGTTAAAAACTTTGAACTATCTTAAAAGTGAAAAACCTGAATTATTGGTAGGTTATCTTTCTAATGTGAAAGCCGGAAGAAGAGGAATTTTTCAACGTCTTTTACAAGCGTTTATAAGAGAAAAGTTGATACCAGAAGAAAGAATTAATTGGATAAATGGTGAAGTGTCAAAAATTAACGTAAATCTACCTAATGGAAGACTTCTGCAAGTTTCTGTTGGCAAATTACACTCACTTGGAAGATTCGATCTAACTGGTGATGTAAGTGTAATTGACAATTCATTATCTAACGAACTAATGCATCCTGTTGAACTGATTGAGTTATTAAAGAATGAAGGTATGTTGGAGAAAGCAACTACAGAGCAGTATGAACGATTTAAGCACGAAATTCAAAATGGTGTAGCTAATCTAACGTTGGCTCTAACGGGTGCTACAATCAATCATCAAGAATTAGCGGAAAAGGCAAAACAATTTTCGATAGATTCTTCAATAGAATGGGCTCTACATCAAAAGAAACAGGACAAAAAATTTAGTCCACTTGCATTTTTTGAACAATGTGTAGTTGAAGGGCATCCTTTACATCCTGGAGCAAAAACAAAGTTTGGCCTTAGTGTCGAAGAGGTAATTCAATACTCACCGGAATGGGGTGGCAAACCAGAAGTAGTCGTTATTGCAGTATCAAAAGACTTTTGTCGAACGACATCCATTGATGAAACTACTATTACAAATTGGTTATTTAAAGAGTATGAAAATTTACAACCTGTTGTTGAAGCGGTTTTACATAATAAAGGCTTACAGCTTAGTGATTTTGAATTGATACCGGTACATCCATGGCAATTTGAAAATACATTAAATGCATTTTATGAAAAAGAGATTATGCAAGGAAAAATAATTCCAATCAGTGATTTTGTTATTCCAACTCAATCATTAGTGTCATTTCGATCTTTAGCTCCAATTCAAAATTTAGGAGAGAAAAAACATCATATAAAAACGGCAGTTAACGTGCAAACAACAAGTGCTATTCGTACTGTATCACCTAATTCTGTCGTAAATGGTCCGATACTTTCAAAAATATTTAAAGCAATCCAAGAAAAGGAATATGGATTTGATGGGAGATTTATTGTGCTAGAAGAACGAGCGGGAATTCATTTTAAGCCCGAAAGTATAAATATTTCTGAGGAAGAGCAATGGAAACTTCAAGCAAATTTAGCATCTATTTTAAGAGAAAATCCCGAAAACTATGTTCTATTTGAGGATGAAATTCCAATGGCTGCAGCATCATTAATTTCAAAATCTCCAATAAGTAAAAAGCCAATTGTGATCGAGTTAATTGAAAAATTAGCTATTGTAAATCATTTAGATGATCTGAACGAGGCTGCTAAACTATTTATTCGTAAATATGCAAGAACGTCGTTACCTGGCTTTTTAACAATGATGGTACGTTATGGAATTAGCTTGGAAGGTCATATGCAAAATAGTGTTACGGTCTTTAGAGAAGGTGAGCTAGTACGCATATTAGTGAGAGATTTTGGTGGAATTCGAATACTTCCGTCAAGAATGTGGAAACAAGGATTTGAAGCAGAATTTTATCCTGGTTCATCAATTGTTACTGATGAGGAAAGCCAGTTACATAATATCATATCGTATTCAGTTATGCAGAATCATTTTGCTGAGTTAATAACTTGTATAGTTCGTACATTAGAATTCGATGAAGTAGAGCTATGGGAAGAAATTGTTAACGTTAGTAAAGAGATATTCAAGGAATTAAAAAAGGACCCCTCGATTAATGTACAAGCAGCTTCGGATGAAAAAGCATTTTTTCAACCATTGATTAACCTAAAGGCTTTAGCAACGATGCGACTACAAGGAGATAGTACTGCTTATTCATTTATGAAAGTTCCAAATCCAATGAAGTACTGGAAAGGAGAAGTCGGAGAATGAGTACAAGTCTAACCAAAGTATTATTAGAAAAAGGTTTTTTATATGAATCATTTGAAAAACTACGTAACGGAGAACTTTTGGCAGATGAAGCAGAGAATCTTACTTTTTTAGTAGGTCATACGCCAAATCTAATTCCAAATTATATGGTAAACCTGGAAAAAGGAAGACGTGGTATTTTAAACCGACTCGTCGGTTCAATGTTAAGAGAAAACATACTTAATTTTTCTACAAACTCACATGATTTATATGTTATTGATTCGATCTATGCATTAAATGTACCAGCTATCACAAGCTTTTGGAGAATGGTTATTCAACAGGTACAATCTTATAACCTACAATCAGGCAAAGCTTATAAACTATATTCTCTTAATGAGCATGAATGTTTGGTTATTCCGGTAAGTCGTACTTATGCGTTTAATCGAATTGAGGTCGACGGTGAAATATTATTTGTTACTGAGAAGGAAGTAAGACCAATAAATCACTCGGTTGAACTGTTGGAAATTGTTCGTCACAAAAAAGAGTTCCAATACGAAGGTGAAAAGTTTGCTTGGGAGCAGCTTGCTAAGGAACTAATTAATGGGAGTGCAAATCTTGCATTATCCTATGCGTATTGGGATCAAAAGAAAAAAGAGCTTCAAAAGAGAGCTTCAGAATTTAAGATTACGAATGTTTTAGACTGGGTACTGTTACAGAAAAAATTAGATTCAGCATTTGACAGTAGCTTATTTTTTGAACAGCTTTCGGTTGAAGGGCATAATCTTCATCCAGGTACAAAGACGAAAGTCGATATGAAAGCTGAAGATGTTTTTCAATATGCACCTGAGTTTGGTGGAGTGGCTACAATTCAATTTGTCGGCATTTTAAAAGATCGTGTTGAATGGTGTGTGAAAGATGAATTTGAAGAGGATGCAAATAAACTACTATTTAAGGTTTACCCTGAATTAAGAAAAGTAGTTGAGCAACAATTTCAGCTACAAGGCCATCGTATAGAAGAATATGTCATCGTTCCAGTGCATCCATGGCAATTAGAAAACGCTATTCCTGTAGTTTATAAGCAAGAATTGAATGAACAGACTATTGTTCCAATCCGATCATTTCACGTTCCTTGTGGATCAACATCTTCTTTCCGAACTGTTGTACCACTTGGGAGCCAGGAGTGCATGAACTATGCAATTAAAGTTGCGGTTAATAGTCAAATGACCTCAACTGTTCGTACGATTTCTGCAAATACAACAAATAATTCTACAATTTTTACTAGATTAATAAAGTCCATTATGGAAAATGAACAAGTGTTAAGAAAACAGTTTGTACCAGTTTATGAGGTTGCTGGTTACAATTTCAAAAAAGAAAATGATAAGCAAAAAAATAGTAATTTATCTGCAGTATTACGCGAAAATATTGAGTCATTTACTTACAATGATGAAGTTGCAATTGTCGGAAGTTCACTATTTTCAGAATCACCAATTTCAGAAAAGACCATCGTCTCGGAATTAATTGACCAATATGCTAAAGCTACAAATGAATCCTCAATTAGACAGGCTGCTTATCAATTTGTTTCAGAATATGCAAATATTGCGTTACCTGGATTTTTGACACTATTAGTTAAATATGGCATCGGTTTAGAGGGACATTTGCAAAATAGTGTGATGGTATTTAAGAACGGTCAACCTGTCCGAATGCTATTCCGTGATTGGGGTGGTCTACGAATTTATAAAGAAAGGCTTAAGAAAAACAATTTACATGTAGAGCTTTATCCCGGTTCGATAACGGCGACAGATGATTTGAAAGAAGTGCACAATAAATTGTTTTATACAGTATTTCAAAACCATTTAGGAGAGTTAATTTTACAAGTTTGTAAGGAGTTCGGTCTTAATGAGAGTGACCTTTGGCAAGAAATTCATCAAATCTGTAATCGAGTTTTTGACAAATTAAAGGCAGACCCGACGTTGACAGAAAATGTGGCATGTGACCGCGAAGCTCTTTATCAAATGAAGGTTGAGCACAAGGCACTTACAAAAATGCGACTAGATCCTACAAAGAAAGGATATTCTTACGCAATAGTACCAAATCCTCTTCATGAATTTAAGTAAAAGGGAACGAATTTAAAATGGCACAAATTGAAGTACAGAATAAAAAGAATTCGCGTTTTGCTTTTCAATCAAAATCCTTCAATACTTTTATGGCGGGAAGCTTAATTTCAAGAGTTGGAGATTGGATGGATTTAGTTGCATTAAATTGGGCTGTCTTGCAATTTACAAATTCTCCAATTCATTTAGGCATTATGAACGCTTGTAGATTAGTTCCAACATTTTTATTAAGTGTTCCAGCGGGAATCATGGCTGATAGGTTAGATCGTCGTAAATTGTTAATATGGCTTCAAGTAGGAATGATGCTGTTAACATTTGTGATAGGATTTCTTGTTGCAAAAGGTCCAGCATTTTGGCTGTTTGCACTAATTGTGACGATACGGTCGATGCTTGCAGCTATGGATCCACCAATTCGAAATGCGCTAATACCAAACCTTGTACCAGAAAGTTCAATGGCGAGCGCTCTTGCGGTTAATACAATGATTATTAATCTATCGCGAATTATTGGGCCTGCAATTGCTGGTATCTTGTTAGGAATTACAAATATAGCAAATTTATTTTATATAAATGCATGGGGTACATTTGCTGTCTTAATCTCTTTAGCTATTATTCGGGCAGACTACCAATCGATTAAATATAAAGATAAAGATGCAAAAATAACAATAAAAGAAGCTGTCGATTTCGTAAAGAAGAAGCCATCAGTTCAGTCCTTGCTTATATTAGCAATTGTTCCAATGGTATTTGGTTTCCCATATACGACAATGACGCCACTGTTTGCTAAAGAGTTATTGCATCTCGGTCCTGAAGGATTTGGTGTTTTATTATCGATTTCTTCCATTGGTGCAATAATTGGGACAAGCTGGTTATCCGTTGGAAAAGAGATTATTGAAACGGGTAAATGGCTAATTTATTCAATTATTGGATTCGGTCTATCACTGCTATTATTTATTGGCACAAATAATTATCTAGTTGCAGGTTTGGCAATGTTCCTAGTTGGTTTAACGAGTCAAACATATAGAACGTTAAGTCGAATTACTCTACAAAAGCAAGTTCCAAATCATCTCCGGGGAAGAATTATGAGTATAGCTTTAATGGATCGAGGATTTATTCCACTAGGTGCACTATTAATTGGAGCAATAGCATCAAGTTTGGGAATTCTTTGGGCGGGAAGTGTAATGGGGCTTGGCTGCATCTTAACCACTTTAATGATTGTGTTGAAAAGAAGAGAAATCTTAAAAGTATAACTTTATTATTCTTAGGAGTGTATGAAAATGATCGCAAAAATTGTGCAAACACAAAGTCAGGAGCAAGATCGTCCATTTTGTGCATATCTATATGACCTAACAAAATTACGAAATCATGTAAATTCATTAATGACAACTCTTCCTTCAAGCTGTCGATTATTTTATGCAATAAAAGCAAATTCAGATGTAATGATTCTTAAAGCATTGGCACCAATTGTGAATGGTTTTGAAGTAGCCTCG
The DNA here is from genome assembly GCF_001712755.1 of Gottfriedia luciferensis. GTDB lineage: Bacteria > Bacillota > Bacilli > Bacillales > Bacillaceae_G > Gottfriedia > Gottfriedia luciferensis_B. The sequence continues at coordinate 253,640 of NZ_MDKC01000034.1, read as the reverse complement.
TTAGGAGAAATTGAAAAGGTAAGAAATATTGATCGTACTATACCAATTCTATTTGGCGGCCCTGGAAAAACACATCATGAAATTGAAATGGCAATAGAGTATGGAGTAACCTTGCTTCATGTTGAAAGCTTACATGAAATAAAACTCGTTAATTATATAGCAATGCAAAAAAAAGTCTCCGTTTCAATATTATTACGAGTTAATTTACGTCACTCTGTACCGTCAGCTAAATTAAAAATGGCTGGAGTGCCAACACAATTTGGTATTGATGAGACAGAAATAGATATGGCAATTTCCTTAATAGAAGGATTACCCAACTTAGAATTACAAGGGTTCCATTTCCATGCCATGTCGAATAATACTGATTCAAAATCGCATGCTTCTTTTGTAGATCATTGCTATGAATTGACAAAAAACTGGAGTAGCAAGTGGGAGTTAGACATTAAATATGTAAATGTTGGTGGAGGAATTGGTATTAATTACTTACAGTTAGATAAGCAATTTGATTGGGAAGATTTTACGGAACAATTGGAAAAAGTACTTGAAAAACATAATGACAAAAGTTGGAATACTTTATTTGAGTGCGGTCGGTATATTACTTCTTCCTGTGGCTATTACGCAGCGGAAGTTCTAGACATTAAACAAAATCACGGTGAGTATTTTTGTATTCTACGAGGTGGAAGTCATCATTTAAGACTTCCTGCAGCTTGGAAGCAAAGCCATCCATTTACCGTCATCCCAGTAGAAAAGTGGCCATATTCTTTTGAAAGACCTGAAGTTATCGATGAAAAGATTACAGTAGCAGGAGAACTTTGTACACCAAATGACGTATTAGCTAGAGAAGTCATCATTTCTAAATTACGGGTAGGAGACATTTTGTTATTTAGCTATGCGGGAGCGTATGGCTGGGCGATCTCACATCATAATTTTCTAAGTCATCCACATCCAGAACGAATTTATTTAGACCGTGATTCTTTAATTAAACAGTATGGCTTTGTAAATGAAGGAATGTCTTTTGAGGCGAAAACTTAAAAAATTGATTATCGACTGAACTGGGGAACTTTTCCTCAGTTTTTTTTATTTAGTCGAATGTTGATATACACATTAGAAATAATTAATAAAAATATAATTGACTATTACTTGAAATACCCTTATTATCAAGAGGTGATAATGATTATCATTTATATTTAAGGGGAAATTCAACGATGAAGCAGGCTCTTATTAAAATAACTTTAACAGCTTTACTATTATTAGTTTTACCGTTTAAAACCTTTGCTGCAAGCCCTGAAGAGGATTTAACACATGCAAATTCTTTTGTAGAAAGTGCAATTCAATCTGCACAAAAAGGAGATTTTAAATCTGCTGAGCAGGAATATAAAAAATTTAATGACGAGTGGCTTGATAAAGAGGATGGAATAAAAAATAAATCGATTGAAGCATATGGCAAAATCGAGGAAGCTATGGGAATGGTTCAGTATAACCTAGCACAAAAAACAGTGAATCAAAATGCACTAGTAACTGCACTTAAAGAATTAGAAGGGGTAAATGAAAAGTTTATTTCTCATCAGTTCGCTAGTTCAAAATTAGATTCAAAAAGTACAGGTAGTGTTGAAGATTTAATCGAAATATTAAACAAAGCTTTAGCAGATTTAAAAGATAATAATGTATCAGGAGCAACTTCGGAGATTGATCAATTTAGAAAATCTTGGATCAATATTGAAGGTGTTGTATTAACACAATCTCAAACAGTTTACACGGATGCTGAAAGAGATATGGTTACGTCCTATGCAATGCTTACTGCTAAAACACCAGATGTAAAAGCGGCTACAAAAACAATTACTGATATGCGTGATTATTTATTACCGTTAGCATCTAAAACTAGTTATACAATGATTGATGCTATTACAATCTTACTTAGAGAAGGTTTAGAAGCATTACTAGTAGTAGTTGCATTACTAGGATTTATTAAAAAGTCTGGACAAGAAAAGAAAAGTAAGTGGATCTGGTTTGGCGTTGGTGCTGGATTAGGCGTCAGCATCATACTAGGTGTCATTGTAAATATTTTATTTTCAGCAGGTACTTTTGGAAGTAACAACTTCTTAATCGCTGGCTGGACTGGAGTATTTGCTGCTGTCATGCTTTTATATATGAGTTATTGGTTACATAGCAAATCTAATACAAAGCAATGGCAACAGTATATTAAAACTAAGAGTGATCGAGCATTAAATACTGGTAGCTTATTATCGTTATCAATTCTTGCGTTTTTAGCGGTTTTTCGTGAAGGAACTGAAACTGTATTATTCTTTATTGGAATGGCGTCATCAATTAAACTGTCGTCATTATTAATAGGAATTGGTTTAGGCTTCGCAATTTTAGCAATCCTAAGCTTCTTAATCTTAAAGGTTGGACTGAAAATTCCAATGAGACCGTTTTTCCTTGTCTCAAGTATATTAATGTTCTATTTATGCTTTAAATTTGCCGGCATGGGTATTCATGGTTTACAACTTTCTGGATTACTTCCAGCGACACAAGCTCCTATTCCAACAATTGATTTCTTTGCGATCTATTCAACTTGGGAGAGCTTTATACCTCAAATGATCTTGTTATTAATAGCTTGTATTGCCGTAATATATAATAGATTCTCAAATAAAAACAATAAAAAAAGTAGTAAAAACTCAGGGGGAACTAAAAATGTTATCTAATAAAAAACTAGTCGCAGCAATGGCATTAGGACTATCTTTAACTTTATCTGCATGTGGAACGAAAACAGACGATGCAATTAAAACTGGTTCTGATGATATGATCAAAACGATTTCAGAATTAAAAACACAAATTTCAAATAATGATGAAGCAAAGGCAAAAGATAGCGGAGAAGCCCTTGAAAAATCATGGGAAAAATTCGAAGACTCAGTAAAAGATAAAGACAAATCACTTTATGAAAAAGTAGAAACGCCACTTCATATTATTGAAGCAGGAGTAAAGGTATCTCCATTGAATGCAGATACACTTAACCAAGCTGGTGACGAATTAGAAAGCGTATTAAAAGAAGTTAAAGACTTAAAATAATAAAGAATTAATTAATCATTGTTTTCAAAAAAGCCTACATAGAATTTTCTTTGTGGGTTTTTTCTTGTTTTTTTTGCTCGGTTTTGGAATTTTTTTCTTAGGTAAACCTTTTCATAAAAGCAGGTAGACAATTAACTAGTATTGACTTAAGATAAAGATATTGATAAAGATTATCATTATTGATTGTTTATATATAATAAGTTTTGATCCGGGGGAATCACTTATGTTACTTTCAGAATTAAAAAAAGGCGAAAAAGCAAAAATAACAGATTTGTCATCACTAGCTGATGCAGTGAAGAGACGTCTTTTAGATTTAGGGATAAGTGAAGGGTCTATGGTCTGCCTACAATGTACAATGCCATTTAAGGGACCTTGTATGATAGAAAATTGTGGACAATCACTTGGTATTCGATTTCTAGATGCATCGGGGATAAAGGTAGAAAAAATATGTTAAATATAGCGCTTATTGGAAATCCAAATACAGGAAAAACTTCTCTATTTAATAATTTAACAGGTACATACCAATACGTAGGAAATTGGAGTGGGGTTACCGTTGAAAAAAAGGTAGGGACTATTAAAAATAAACTTGGAAATCTAATTGATTTACCAGGTATCTATTCTCTAAGCCCTCTTTCAAAAGATGAGGCCGTTGTTTCACATTTTTTTGTAAATGAAACATTTGATGGAATGATTAATATTGTTGACGCTGCTCAATTAGAGAGAAATTTAATGCTCACACTTCAACTTCTAGAGTTTAATAAATCAATGATTATTGGTCTAAATATGGTTGATGTTGCTAAAAGGAGAGGAATTTCAGTTGATCCTTCTAGTATCTCAAAGATATTACAAGTACCAGTTATTCCAATTGATGCTAGATCGGGTAAGGGAACAAACGAGGTAAATGAATTATTAGAGACAATTCCTCAATCTGAAGTTGAGTTTGAAATTGATTATGGATTAATTATTGAAGAAGGTATTAAAAATATTATGACTCTATTACCTTCAACTTTATCTATTCCTAAAAGATGGACTGCAATACAAATCTTAGAGGGCAATAAAGAGGTAATAGAATTTATAGCTTCATCCTACGATTTTAGTAAAATTGACCAAGTAATTAAAACAACAGAGGAACAATTAAACAGTGAACAAGGTGTCTCACCTTCAAAATGGATTTATTCTGTAAGAAAAGAAGTCATTTCAAATTTAATTGGTAGATCCGTGGAGAAAGAATCTAATGAAGCAGTTACGTTAACTGATCGAATTGATCGATTTGTGACACACCCAATATTGGGTATTCCTATTTTCCTAGTGACAATGTTTTTAATGTTTAAGCTTACTTTTGATTGGTTGGGCTTACCCTTATCTGACGCATTAGATGGGTTTTTATCTGGACCTATAACAGACTGGCTAACAAACGGCTTAAATGCAATACATGCATCTGGTTTTATAAAAGCAGTTGTTCTTGATGGTATTGTTGCCGGTGTTGGTGGAGTTTTAGTCTTTGTTCCACAAATTTTTATTTTGTTTTTACTAATATCATTCCTTGAAGATTTTGGATATATGTCGCGAGCGGCTTTAGTAATGGATCGTTCGATGGAAATGGTTGGTTTAACCGGAAAGGCATTTATTCCAATGATTATTGGATTTGGTTGTAATGTACCTGGAGTTATGGCAGCTAGAACGATTGAACAGCCTAGAGAGAGACTACTCACGATTTTGTTAACACCATTAATGTCTTGTTCGGCACGTTTGCCGGTATATGCACTATTCGTTGGCGCTTTTTTTGCGAAAAATCAAGCAATAGTTGTTTTTTCACTGTATATACTCGGAATAGTTGTTGCATTAGTACTAGCTAAGGTCTTTTCATCTACTATATTAAAAGGTGAGTTTTCATTATTTGTTGTAGAACTCCCACCATACCGTATGCCACAAGGTAAAGCTTTGTTTAGAAGCACATGGGATAAAGGTAAAGGATTTATTCGAAAAGCAGGTACGTTTATTTTTGGTGGTTCTGTAGTAATCTGGTTATTATCTTATATGGGACCAAGTGGTTTAGGTGTTTCAATGGATGATAGCTTTTTAGCAATGATTGGCGGAATACTTACACCAATACTTGCACCGTTAGGGTTCGGGACATGGCAAGCAGGTGCTTCTTTACTAACAGGATTTTTGGCTAAAGAGGTTGTTGTATCTGCCATGAATATTATCTATCACGTGTCAAATGCAAATTCTTTACAAGGAATATTGTCGACACAGTTTTCTGCACTTTCTGCATTTAGCTTTATGGTATTTGTCTTATTGTATGTACCATGTCTTGCAACTGTTGCGACAATTCGTAAAGAAACAGGTTCAGCTAAATGGACGTATTTCTCAGTTGGATATGCACTAGTTATTGCGTATATCTTAGCGCTAATTATCTATCAGGTTGGAAGTCTATTAGGCTACTAAAGAAAGGGGTATCTACTTATGATTGTCAATATTATAATAGGAGCTCTTATTTTTGGATATGCAGGTTGGACACTTTTACGATATATAAAGAAAACAAAAAAAGGTAAATGTGGTTCTTGTTCAATCGCAAAAACTTGTAGTTCAAATTGTGATACAAATTATTCAAAATAGAAGTATAACGTAAACTAAAAAGATAAAATTTAAAGTAATCTGTCTAAATACTTGAATAAAGTAGAAGGATTAATTAAGATGATAAAGTAATTTACTTTAATAATTGAATAGTACTAGGGGTGCCGTAAATGTTCGGCTGAGATTAAGACACATAAGTCTTTGACCCTTTAACCTGATCTGGATAATGCCAGCGTAGGAAAGTGAACGGTAGAATACATATTTTGTATTCATAACATTGATTTGTTCGAGCACAAGTCCTTATGGGATTTGTGCTTTTTTGTATTTAAAATCAAGTTTCATCTTCTATCTGTAAGATCAAAGAGTTCTATTCATGAAATAGGGGGAAGAGAATTGAAGAAAGTATTAACGATAGCAGGCTCTGATTCAAGTGGTGGTGCAGGTATTCAAGCTGATTTAAAGACATTTTCAGCTCATCGTGTTTTTGGAATGAGTGTAATTACAGCAGTAACTGCTCAAAATACGCAAGGAGTGTTTGCAGTACAAGATATGACACCAGAGATTATTGCTAGTCAGTTAGATGCAATTTTTACTGATATTGAAGTAGATGCTGTAAAAATTGGAATGGTATCTCAAATAGAGACGATTAAAGTCATTGCTGAGAAATTAAAGCAATATAAACCAAAGCAAGTCGTGGTTGATCCAGTTATGGTTTCAAAAAGCGGATTTGACTTATTAAGTCCTGATGCAAAGGAAGCTTTAATTAAAGAATTGATTCCGTTAGCAACGGTTATTACGCCAAATCTTCCTGAAGCAGAAGTTATTACTGGAAGAAAAATTACAACCATTGAAGAGATGAAGGAAGCTGCTACTCAAATTCATTCATTAGGTGCTAAAAACGTCCTTGTAAAGGGTGGTCATCTAGAAGGTGAAGCTACTGATATTTGTTTTAATGGTGAGGAGTTTACAAGCTTTAATAGCGCTAGAATTAATACAATTAATACTCACGGTACAGGTTGTACTTTATCTTCAGCTATTACATCTAATTTAGCAAATGAACTTGAATTAATTGAGGCAATTAGAGAGGCAAAAAACTATATAACATTAGCAATCCAACATTCTTTTTCGATTGGAAAAGGGGTAGGTCCTGTACATCATTTCTACTCGTTGTATGAAAAGGCAGGAGTACAACATGTCTAATCCAAATGCAAAAATGACGAAGTGGAACTTTACAACATTATGGTTTGGTGCGGCAGTTTCTGTAGCAGAAATTATGACGGGTGCCCTAGTAGCACCACTAGGTTTTAAGAAAGGTTTGACCGCCATTTTAGTAGGGCATTTACTTGGAACATTATTACTTATCTTAGGTGGGGTCATTGGTTCTCAGCAAAGATTATCGGCCATGGAATCTACAAAAATTTCATTTGGTAATTATGGTAGCTATTTGTTTTCGATTTTAAATGTTTTACAGTTACTAGGCTGGACAGCAATTATGATTTTAACAGGAGCTCGCTCAATCAATTTAGTTACAATAAAGGATTACGGGTTTGACCACCTATGGGTTTGGTGTTTAGTAATTGGAGTATTAATAGCAATCTGGTTGTACTTTGGACAAAATGCTTCAAAAAAACTAAATAGTTTAGCTGTTTGTTTATTGTTTGTTTTAACAATTGTACTTTGTTTTGTCATTTTTAAAAGCGATAAAATCTTAACACAACCAAGCACTTCTGGATTATCTTTTGGTGAAGCCGTTGAATTATCAGTGATTATGCCATTATCGTGGATTCCATTAATTAGTGATTATACTCGATTTGCAAAGACAACAAAGGATGGTGCAATCGGTAGTTTTATAGGCTATATGTTTGGTAGCTCTTGGATGTATATTATTGGGCTTGGCGCAGCATTAGCATTTAATCAAGTAGACCCGGTTGCTGTTTTAATGAGTGCAAATCTAGGATTATTTGCAGTTGGTATTGTCGTCTTAGCGACTGTTACAACGACTTTCATGGATGCTTACTCTGCAGGAATATCAGTTACAACCATTTTTCCAAAGCTAAATGGAAAACATATTGCCCTTATCGTTACAGCTATTGGAACGTTATTGGCCGTTATTTTCCCTATTGAGAAGTATGAAGGATTTTTATATACAATTGGTTCATTTTTTGCGCCGTTATATGCAATTTTATTAACGGACTATTTTATTCTAAAAAGAACAAGTATAAGTAAATCGTTGAAGATTGATTGGATCGCATTTATTACATGGATTTTAGGCGTTTTTATTTATCGTAAGTTCGTACAATTAGACTTCTTCCTTGGAGCTACTGTTCCAAGTATGATTTTAATTTGTGTCATTTATATTGTTGTTCAATTTGTTATTAATAAGCTTGTTCGAAAGCAAATCGGGGGAGAAAAAAATGTTAACTATGAATGAAATGAGTCAAATTCTTGAAAGCGTAAAAGAGAAAAAGCCTTTAGTTCACCACATTACAAATTATGTAACTGTAAATGACTGTGCAAATATGGTGTTAGCTCTAGGTGGATCACCAGTTATGGCAGATGATTTAGCCGAAGTAGAAGAAATGGTATCTTTTGCATCAGCTCTTGTTATTAATATTGGAACATTAAATGAAAGAACAATTCAATCAATGATTAAAGCTGGTAAAAAAGCTAATCAATTAGGCGTACCAGTTATATTAGATCCCGTTGGAGTAGGGGCAACAACTCTACGTACAGAAACGACTGCTAAATTATTGAAAGAAGTACGTTTTGCCGTAGTTCGTGGAAATATGTCAGAAATTAAAATGATTGCTGGCTTAAATGTACAAATTAAAGGTGTTGATTCTGTAGCTGGTGAAGAAGACGGTGTTGAAATAGCAAAATCTCTTTCAGCGAAATTAGGCTCAGTAGTTGCAATTACAGGTGCGGTAGATATTATTGCAGAACAAGACCGAGTATGTACCATTTCAAATGGAGATAAAATGCTAGCTGATGTAACTGGAACTGGATGTATGAGTACATCATTAATCGGAACTTATGCTGGTGCAACGAATGATTATTTCCTTGCTGCAGTTTCAGGAATTACTACAATGGGACTATGTGGAGAGCTCGCTAAAGCTCGACTAACTGAAGGGCAAGGAATCGGTACATTTAAAGTAAACTTATTTGATGAGGTATCTAAAGCTTCTGTTGATACACTTCTAACAGGAGGAAAAATCGAATGGCTATAACAAAAAGTAAAATAGATTATAAGCTTTATTTAGTAACGGATCGAGATGTATTAGGATCAAGGGATTTAGTTCAATCTGTTGAGGAAGCAATTAAAGGTGGAACAACAATCGTACAAATAAGAGAAAAAAATTGTAGTAGTCTAGATTTTTACAAAATCGCTATGCAAGTAAAAGAAGTAACTTCAAAATATAATGTACCATTGATTATTAATGACCGTTTAGATATCGCTTTGGCGATAAAGGCTGATGGATTGCATATCGGTCAAGAAGACTTACCTTTAACTGTGGCTAGAAAGATTGTTGGAGAAGATATGATTATTGGTGTATCTGCATCAACATTAGAAGAAGCAATGATTGCACAGGAACAAGGTGCGGATTATGTTGGAATTGGTTCAGTGTATCCGACGAGTACAAAACTAGATGCAAAATATTTAGCGCCAGATGAGTTGCGAAGAATACGTGAGGCAGTAAAAATTCCAATCGTGGGGATCGGCGGTATTAATGAAAAAAATGTTTCAGAATTAATGGAAACAAATATTGATGGTGTTGCAATTGTTTCTGCAATTTTAGGGAAAGAAGATATTAGATCGGCGGCTGAACATTTGAGTATGCTGGTTAATAAATAATAAATTACTGGGGTTGTCTATTACATCGTTATTTGATGGATAGGCGCCCTTTTTATTTATCCATATTTATAAAAATTAAATGTGTCCATAGCCTATTTTCAAAAAAAGACTTATTTTCATTAACATACCGACAGTCGGTACATAATATAATTTTATAGAAACACAAACCGTCAGTCGGTCTTTAAATTCAGATAGCTCATTTAGAATGGAGGTATCGAAGTTTGCTATTACGTAGGTATTTGTCACCTTTATATTTGTCACTCCTCTAATCTCACTCAAACAAACTCTCTATTTAAAAAATAAATCAAAGGGATGATTATATGTCTAAAAGTATGTATGTCATTTTCACATTAGTAATTAACGGTATTTTACCTTGGGTTATTTATGTAGTGTTATCAGACTATATGAGCAGTCTTTTAGCTCTCTCGATCGCAATGCTACTTCCATTAGTAGATAATGCAGTTCATCTGTGGAAGTATAAGAAACTTGATGTTTTTGGTGGATTAATGCTTTTTACCATTGTTCTGACACTTTTATTAGTTTTCCTAGGTGGTAGTGAAAAGATTTTACTTGTAAGAGAATCATTAATAACTGCTTCAGTCGGAATAATCTTTTTAGTTTCGCTCTTATTTAAACGCCCTTTAATATTCTACTTAGGAATGCGATTTATTCAAAACAATCGTTTCGCAGAAAACTGGAGTATAAGATATTTTCGTTTTGTTATGCGATTAATGACTTTTGTCTGGGGAATTATGCTACTAGCAGAAGCAATCGTTCGGGTAATTATGGTTTATAATCTATCAACTGAAAGATATCTATTTTTCTCAAATTATGTTCTTTATGGATTTATTGGTGCTGCAATTTTATGGACTATTATTTATCGAAGAAAGTCAGCAACAAGGCTTCAAGAAATTAAATCACAGTTAACAAAGTAATCTATAAAAGGAGTGCAGTAGAGATGGAAATTATTCCTATTCAAAAGGCACATCAAAAAAGTGTCTTAAGCCTTTATAAAACTGTCACGAAGCATTTGCTTAGTATGAATAATGATCAGTGGAATTTACTTTATCCGAATGTTTTCGTTATTCAAAGTGATTTAAGTAATCATAATTTATACGGTATAGTAGAAAATCACGTCATTATTGGAGCTGTAGTACTCGACGAAAACCAGAGTGAAAAGTATAAACAAATAGATTGGAATGACAAAAATGGAAACCCTGTCTGTATACACAGACTTGCTGTAAGTCCCCATTACCAAGGAAGAGGAATTGGAAAATTACTATTAAATTATGTGGAACATTTGGCAATACAAAGAGGCTATACAAGCATTAGATTAGATGTTTATTCTGCTAATGAAGGGGCAGTAGGGATGTATACCAAATATGGTTACGTCAAAAAGGGAGAAATCGAATTTCCTTTACGAAAATACCCATACTACTGTATGGAAAAGCAATTAAATAGATAACAATGGATTTACCACAGGAGGTAAACATGAAAGAAAATCCACAGCTAAATTCAAGTTTTCAATTGATATTATCAGCTACAGAACAGCTCATCGAGGAAAAGGGCTGTAGACAAACAACGATGCAAGATATTATTGGTCGAACAGGACTTTCTAAAGGGGCCATTTATCATTATGTTACTGGAAAAGATGAACTGTTTGGATTGATATTGAAAGCCCGCACTGAACAAATAAATACAAAGTTTTTTGAAATCGTTTCGAAAGAAGAAACAGTAGGGATTAATGACCCACTCAATGTAATTGCAAACGGCGTAGCGAAACATTCGACAGAGCATGATGTAACGAATAAAATTTTCATTTACTTACTAGGTCGCATGGATAATCAGAAGGTTGAAGAAATCTTAAAAGATGTATATTCACATAGTTTAGCGATATCAACAAAATGGATCGAAGTAGGGCAAGAGGAAGGTGCAATTCCTTTAGTAGTTAATGCAGAAAAAATGGCTTCTATATTTCTGACATTTATGTATGGTTTGCGTGTTCAAAGTACTGTAAATAAGGACAGTTCTAATTTAAATATGGGGGATATATATCAAGTTATGTTCCGTTCTTTGCAGTAGCCAATAATGTAAATAGTGTCCTAAATTATTGGGTTTAAGCTAGAATTAAAAAAGGGACCAACGTAGGCCCTTTTGTTTTTCATTATTTACTTAACATCATGAAACCATAGGAGTAAATAGATTTTCCTCTCTTTTGCACTTGGTTCATAACCTCTTTTATACCAGTGATTTCTTGTTGGGATTCTTGTTTCCCTGTTAGAAGACTGTATACATCTATTGTGTACTTTTCGCTTTTTGGATTAAATCTAAAATAATAAACATGATCATCTTGGAAGTAAACTTGCTCGTTATAACCAACTTTAGTTTTATCAGCATCAACAAATGAGAATTTTTTTTGAATTTGTTCTGTTTTTGTATTAAATGTATAAACATCACCTAGACCATCAACGAAATATAACTCATCCTTGTAGAGGTATGCAGATTGCCTAACATTAAATACGATCGTTTCAATTATGTCGTCCACTCCCGCATAATGTACAAGTGGAAAGATATCTTGTTTTTTTGTTTGTTTATGTACCCTTATTAAAAGGTCGTCTTTATTATGGTCATCTGTTGTAGCGCCCATAATAAAATAAAAATAATTTTGATCAGCTAACACTTCCGATTCTGCAGCTACTTCATTAGGAGTTTCAATCTTAGCTAGATCCTTTACATCAAATTTATTATCGAGGATTACTTCTTTTAACACAAACACTTTTGGCTTAGTTTGATCGTTCGCCAAAACGTATACATTGTCTCCTACAACGCCAGAAGACACAAGGTAATTAGGTATGGTACCTGTTTTAAATCCATTTTCATTTCCATAGCGAACATCAGAATCATATCCGCCTTTTTTATTAAATCCCGTATTATAAATGCTAAAGAATAAATCTTTACCTGGTAAATAACCGGAGCGCTCTCCCGTATACTGACTTTTCTTTAAATGAAAATCCTCATACTTCCCACCTAAAAGTTGTATTCGATTTTTATCCTCTATAAAGACTTGATTCGTACTTTTAGTGATATTCCCTAACTCTAAACCTTCCATTTTAATACTGTTCGCTTGCCCTTTCTCATCAACGAACATCGCATAACTCATACCATCATCATTTGAATCTTGATCAGCAGTAGTTGAAAAGTAAATTACAGCTCGTTTATCTTTTAAGAAATCAATATTTGTCATTTCATCTTCTTTTACTGAAACCTTTTCACTTGGGTCCCATGCGTACACATAAAAACTATATCCTCCACTTAAAATGAGTGCCACTATTAGGGTTGATAGTATAATTTTTAATTTCATAATTCCTCCAACAGATATTAGTAATAAATGGGAATAGCGAATATGTTAAATATTCGCTATTCCCATACTTACACCTTTTTATCCTATGTATAATATCTTATAATGTTTTAACTTTAGTAGTATCCTTTGCATCACGTACATCTCTCGGATATACTCCAAGTCCTTTATCTACGTCAAGGTCTAAACCTGCTTTTTCTTTAAAAGCAGACCAAACTAATTTAGAGCAGTTTTTTGCTCCACTAGTGCTTGTTTGACGGTTTGTAGCAAAATTGTAAGAATAATCTTCTCCTAATTCACCGTATGCCCAGTTAGCTGCAGCATCTCTTTTAGCCTGTGTAGTATTAACTGACTTAATAACAGCTCCTGTATCTACCTTTCTAGAACTAGATGAAATCGTACGTACTCCTTTGTCTGGAATAGACTCTACAATTGTAGTAGTTGTATAGTACATTCCAACATGACCATGATTTAAGTATGCCGTTTGTGAATCTGTATAATAGAAATTTCCTTTAGTACTTGAGCCAATTATAACCGTACCACCGGAACCTCCTAGTGGTTTAATAACATTTGATCGCTCCTTACTAGCTTTTGCTTTATCAGCGGATAATTCTTTTTTCATTTGTGCTAGTACATCGTCTACTGACATATGTTGAGTTCTAGCAACCTCTTTTGCATCTTTCAAAATTTGAGTAGTAGTTAAGCCTTTTTCAAATTTAGAAACTTCTGAAACTAAAGCATCTGTTTTTGAAAGTTTTATTGCTGCTGCAAAAGTAGGATTTTGAACACCTAAAGCTAGTAACGCTCCAATTGAAATTCCTAAAACATTCTTCATTTTCATTCTATCACCTCGTAGATGTTGTTTCTTAATTAAGAACAAGGAGTCATTCTCATTAAGAACATTTTCTATTATAATTAGTATTTTTTAATAAAACTACCATTTTATTCTAATAAAGTAATATTTTACCATTTTTAATTTTCGCTATTATGTATTAAGAATTGGTTAAAAAGTAGTAGTAAATGAAAGATACTTTTCATTTATAGTAAAAATAAACCGTTTTTAATAGATTCGTATCAGTTTTTTTAATTGATTTAAACAATATTAGAGCAACTTGCTATTTTTCCATTTGAAAAATCAACAGTTGTGCCATTTTTAGTGTGTAATACCTTAACTGGTATGGGTAACTTTTCATCTTAATTGCATTTTTAACGAATTTAATTGTAGTTTTGATGATTTTAATTGTAGTTTTGATGATTTTAATTGCAGATATCGTTATTTTAATTGCAGTATTGCCATTTTTATTTGTAGCTCGCCTTTTATTTGCACTGATGAACAGCTTAATTGCACTCCTCTGAGACTTATTTGCACTAAGAACAGCTTAATTGCACCCCCTCTAAGACATATCTGCAACTCACCATTCAATAGAAATTCAGACTACATCCCCACGATCCTCCCACTTTTCCTAACATTTCCTTTCTTGTCTCAATTTGTCGAACATAGATTAAAGGAAAATGGTAGAAAATATCGAATATTATCAATTGTAAGACTAAAATATTTATTTCTTATACACGAAATATGAGACTCCACTGCTATGTGCTGCAGTTGGAGACATTCTTACGTTTTTTAAAACGTACCTAAATATTAAAAGGAGAGTGACTAACACATGGATTTTTTATTATCTAAAGAACAGCAAATGATTCAAGAAATGGTACGAGATTTCGCAGCGAAGGAAATTGAGCCTTTTGCAGAGGAACTTGATCGTGATAGCAAATTCCCAATTGAAACGTTCAAAAAAATGGGTGAATTAGGTTTATTAGGAATTCCGTTCCCTGAAGAGTATGGCGGTAGCGGTGGCGATACAATTAGTTATGCGTTAGCTGTAGAGGAAATAGGACGTGCATGTGGAGGAACAGGTTTAAGTTTTGCTGCAACTTGTTCATTAGGTGCTTCTCCAATTTACTATTTTGGTACAGAGGAACAAAAGCAAAAATACTTAGTTCCAATGGCACAAGGAAAAACGCTTGGAGCTTTCGGTTTAACTGAGCCAAATGCGGGTTCTGATGCTGGTGGGACACAAACAAAAGCAGTATTAGACGGTGATGAGTATGTGATTACTGGTGAAAAATGCTGGATTACAAATGCTCAGTATTCTAACACAATTATCGTAACTGCTTATACTTCTATTGATGAAAAAGGAAAGAAAAATATTTGTGCGTTTATCGTACCAACTGATTCAGAAGGATTAACAATTACAGATCCTTACGACAAGATGGGTGTTCGTGCTTCTAATACGACACAAATTGTATTAGATGGCGTACGTGTTCCAAAAGATAATATTCTTGGCAATCCTGATAAAGGTTTTGGCCAATTCTTATATACATTAGATGGTGGTAGAATTTCAATTGCAGCACTTGCTGTAGGAATTGCACAAAAGGCTTTTGATAAAGCATTAGTATATGCAAAAGAACGTAAACAATTTAAACAACCTTTATCTAGTTTCCAAGCTATTCAATTTAAATTAGCTGATATGGCTATGGGAATTGAGTTAGCAAGAAATATGGTACACAAAGCTGCATGGTTAAAAGACAATGGAAAACCGTTTACGAAAGAAGCGGCATTCGCTAAGTTATACGCATCTGAAATCGCTTCCAAAATTGCGAATGAATCATTACAAATTCATGGTGGATATGGCTACATGAAAGAGTATGGCATTGAACGTTTAGTGCGTGATGCTAAGTTACTTGAAATTGGTGAAGGTACATCAGAAATTCAACGTATGGTAATTGCACGTCAATTAGGATGCCGATAAGGAGAGAGAATATGATCAAAATACTTATTGCAAACCGCGGGGAAATCGCATGTAGAATTATCGAAACATGTAAAAAGCTTCGTTATCAAACTGTGGCAGTTTACTCAGATGCTGATAAAGAAAGTTTGCATGTTAAGTTAAGTGATGAAGCTTTTTCTTTAAAAGGGAATCATACAAAAGATACGTATTTAAACGCTGATTTAATTATAAAAATTGCAAAAGAAAATAATGTAACAGCCATTCATGCAGGATATGGCTTCTTATCAGAAAATAGTGATTTTGCTAGAAAATGTAAAGAAGCGGGCATTTTATTTGTTGGTCCTAAGCCAGAGCATCTAGAGATGATGGGCGAAAAAATTAGAGCTAGACAAATAATGGAACAATTAAACATTCCATTAATTAAAGGAAATTCTCACCCAATTCAATCAGTTGAAGAAGCAAGAGAAATAGCAGAACAAATTGGCTATCCTGTTATGTTAAAAGCTTCTAGTGGTGGCGGCGGAATTGGTATGAAGTTAATCGAAAACGAAGCACAGCTAGAAAAAGAATTTTTAACAACACAAACGAGAGCTCTCCAATTTTTTGCAAATGATGATGTATTCATTGAAAAAGCGATTATTAAACCGAGACATATTGAAGCACAAATCGCTGCTGATACTCATGGCAACGCTGTTTTCTTATTTGAAAGAGATTGTTCAATTCAAAGAAGAAACCAAAAAGTTGTTGAGGAAGCACCATCACCATTCCTTTCTCCACAAGGTAGAAAGAAACTTGAAGAATATGCCCTCACAATTGCTAATCAAATGAAATATGTAAACGTGGGAACAATTGAATTTTTAGTTGATGAAAAAGAAAATATTTACTTCTTAGAAATGAATACTAGATTACAAGTTGAGCACGGTGTAACAGAAGGAATTACAGGAATTGATCTAGTTGAATGGCAGTTCCGTATCACATTTGGTGAAACACTTCCAATTCGCCCAACTCATGTAGAAATGAATGGTCACTCTATCGAAGTAAGAGTGTATGCTGAGGATCCTAAAACTTTCTTCCCATCGCCAGGAACAGTTCATCACTGTAACTTCCCAGAGGAGATTGGTGTACGTATTGATACACATCTTTATGATGGATGGGTTGTATCACCATTTTATGATCCACTATTAGCGAAAGTAATTGTTACGGCTAATACAAGAAAAGAAGCAGTAGTTCAACTGCACAATTATCTTAAAAAGGTAGAAATTGAAGGTATTAAAACAAATCTGCCGTTTTTGATTGATATTCTTTCAACGAATGCATTCCAAGAAGGCGACTATACAACAAGTTTTATTAGCGAATATCAAAAAGTGAAATGAGGTAATTAAAAATGGAAAACTTAACTGCAATGATGGCTGGAAGCGTATGGAAATGTCTTGTATCTGTAGGAGACGAAATTAGTAGTGATCAAGATTATGTAATCTTAGAATCTATGAAAATGGAAATTCCGCATGCTGCTCCTTATAAATGTAAAGTCGTAAATGTGTTCGTTAACGAAGGCGATTTTGTAAACGAGGGCGACTCTTTAATTCAAGTTGAAAAACTAGGTTAGGAGTTATTAGTGATGAAGCTACCTCAATCGGCTTTTATAAGAGAAGTAGGTCCACGTGATGGTTTGCAAAATGAAAAACAGTTTGTTTCCACTGAAAAGAAGCTTGAGTGGATCAATTTATTAGTAGAGAGTGGTTTGTCTTATATAGAAGTTTCATCGTTTGTGAGACCAGACTGGATTCCTCAATTAAGTGACTCGGTAGATCTATTTACGAGACTTAAGAAAAAAGATGGGGTTACTTATGCAGCTCTTGTTCCTAATAAAAGAGGGTTAATGAGTGCATTTGAAGTAGATGCAGATGAAATTAATTTTTTTGTTTCTGCTAGCGAAACACATAATTTAAAAAATAAAAACGCGAGTACCGAGCATTCAATGAGCGATATTCGCTCAATGATTACAGAATGTAAAAATAATAAAAAGACTACTAGAGCATATATTTCAACTGTATTTGGTTGCCCATATGAGGGTGCTGTAGACCAAATGAAGGTGATCAATCTGGCAAACCAATTACTAGATTGTGGAGTAGATGAAATTTCCTTAGGCGATACAATTGGAATTGCTAATCCGCTTCAGGTAAATCAATTTTTAGAAAATCTAGTTAAAGAAGTACCAGTTAATCGAATTGCAATGCATTTCCATGATACATATGGTCGTGCTATTGCAAACCTATATACTTCTTTACTATTTGGAATTGAAAAATTTGATTCATCAAATGGTGGACTAGGTGGTTGTCCATATGCACCAGGAGCTAGTGGTAATGTAGCTACGGAAGATGTTGTTTCATTACTTCATAATTTAGGTATTACAACTAATGTGGATGAAAAGAAACTTCATCAAGCTACTTCATATATCTCTGAACAAATGAACTTAAAACCAGTTAGTAAGCTATTTTCCGTATGGAATGGTTCAAAGGAGAGTATTTAAATGGAATCAAGTTTATTAGTAAGTGATATCGGTCATATTAGAATTCTTACTTTAAATCGTACAAATGCAGCTAATTCATTATCACGTGAGTTACTAGATGCTCTTCATGGACAAATGGATGAGTTAAAGAAATCTTCTGTGCGTGCTGTCATATTTACTGGTAGTGGATCATCTTACTTCTGCAGTGGTGCTGATTTAAAAGAAAGAAGAGGCATGACTGAGAGTGAGGCTCGAGAAACTGTAGAAAAAATCGGGACACTTTTTGAAAAAGTGGAAAGATTACCTATGCCAACAATAGCAGCAATCAATGGAGTTGCCCTAGGTGGAGGACTTGAACTTGCTTTAGCGTGTGATTTAAGAATTGCTCATAAAGAAGCAATTGTCGGTTTACCGGAGACATCTTTAGCGATTATTCCGGGTGCTGGTGGTACACAAAGACTTCCACGTTTAATTGGACTTGGGAGAGCGAAAGAACTAATCTTTACTGGCAAACGTTTAAATGCACATGAGGCTGAAGGCTACGGCATTCTAGAACATGTTGTTGAAATAGATGAATTACAAAATAAGGCGCTTGAAATATGCGAAACAATCGCAAGTAAAGGTCCTCTTGCAATCCGTGCAGCAAAAAAGGCAATTCAACGCGGTTTCGATCTTCCATTAGATTTAGGACTAAGATTAGAAACTTATGAATATGAAACTTTACTGCATACAAACGACCGTATGGAAGGTTTAGTAGCATTTCAAGAAAAGCGTAAGCCGCAATATAAAGGAGAGTAATTGCATGTCAAACGAAGCAACATATCAAGCTCGAAAAGAACAAATACTTTCTGGTGGGAAAGAAAAATATCATGAGAGCAATGCCAAAATTGGTAAGCTCTTTGCAAGAGAAAGAATTAATCAACTTTTAGATAAAGACAGTTTCGTGGAAGATGGTTTCTTTGCGAACTGTATGAATGACGAATTTCCAGCAGATGGCATCGTAACAGGTATTGGTAAAATTGATGGCCGTACTGTATGTGTAATGGCGAATGATTCAACTGTAAAAGCAGGTTCATGGGGCGAAAAAACAGTAGAAAAAATCATCCGCATTCAAGAAACATGTTTAAAAATGCTAGTACCACTAATTTATTTAGTGGATTCTGCAGGAGCACGTATTACGGATCAAGTATTCATGTTCCCTGGTAGACGTGGTGCTGGACGTATATTCCACAACCAAATTAAGCTATCAGGTCAAGTACCTCAAATCTGCTTATTATTTGGACCTTCTGCTGCAGGGGGAGCTTATATTCCTGCATTCTGTGATTCAGTATTTATGGTTGAAGGTAATTCTTCAATGTACTTAGGATCACCTCGTATGGCTGAAATGGTAATTGGTGAAAAAGTTACACTCGAAGAAATGGGTGGAGCTAGAATGCACTGTTCAGTTTCAGGCTGCGGAGATGTATTGTGTGAGTCAGAAGAAGAAGCAATTGCGAAGTTAAAAGATTATTTATCTTACTTACCAACTAATTTCAAGCAAGGGGCTCCTATTGTTGAGGCTAAAAATCCTGTTCAAAAGGAAAAGTCTTTAGCAGAAATTATACCAAGCAATCAAAACGTACCATTTTCTATTTATGAATTTATCGACCGAGTAGTTGATGAAGATTCATTCTTTGAAATTAAAAAGCTATTTGCACCTGAACTAGTGACTGGTTTTGCTAGATTAGATGGACGTAGTGTAGGAATTATTGCTAACCAACCGAGAGTTAAAGGTGGCGTATTATTCCATGATTCAGCGGATAAAGCAGCTAAATTCATTAATTTATGTGATGCTTACCATATTCCTTTATTATTCTTAATGGATGTACCTGGTTTCATGATTGGTACTAAAGTAGAGCGTGCAGGAATTATCCGCCATGGTGCAAAAATGCTTTATAGCATGAGTAATGCATCTGTTCCAAAAATCTCAGTTATCGTTCGTAAAGCTTATGGTGCTGGACTATACGCAATGGCTGGCCCTGCATTTGAAACAGACTGTGTCATTGCATTCCCATCTGCTCAGATCGCTGTAATGGGTCCTGAAGCAGCAGTAAACGCAGTGTATGCAAAGAAAATTGCAAGCTTACCAAAAGAAGAACAAGCTGCCTTTATCCAAGAAAAACGTAAAGAGTATGCTGAAGATATCGATATTTACCGCTTAGCATCTGAATTAGTAGTAGATGTAGTTATTCAACCAGAAGAGCTACGTACAGAGCTAATTAAACGTTTTGCTTATTACTCAGAATCATATGAAACTCCTGCTACGAAAAAGCATGGTGTTTATCCGGTATAAGTTATAGAGAAACAGCCCAAAACATAGGGCTGTTTTTTTTATTGATATTAAATGAGGTAATCTACTGTCGTCACTTAGTCAATCTGTCAAAGCCTAAAGGGGGAATAAATGAATTAAACAAACGTTTGATTCATCATTTCCTTGTAGATTAATAGATATATTCAATAAAATTTTAGATTTAGAGGTAATTTATATATTATTAAGAAATTATAATAATAATGGAAGTAGTTTATTAAGCTGTTACTAAAAGGGGGGAAGTTAAATGAGTAAATTAGATCAAAAGCTAAAAGAATGGCACAAACAGAACTTACTAGATGAAGACTCTTTAAATCGAATACTAGAATATGAAAGGCACCGAACGAAAGCTGAAAAGCAATCGTTTTTAGGGGATATTGTGCCATTTTTAATTGCATTACTTGTAGCATTTGCAATTTTAGCGCTTGTGGGCAGTAACTGGAACGACTTTAGCCAAACTATGAGATTAGTCATTATTTTTGTAACACTATTGGTTTTCCATACAGTTGCATTTATAAGCTATCAAAAGGGTAAAGAGTTGTTTGGGCATTGTTTAAACTTTATTAATGTAATTGGATACGCATGTGCTTTCGTTTTAATTGTACAAATGTATCAATTTTCTAGTGATAGTCCAGTATTTCTAATTACTTGGACGTTGCTCGCGTTTCTTTACTATTATGTATTAAAGCATAATATGTTCTATTATCTTTTCTTAGGAATCGGATTTTTTAGTTTGAGCTATAGTGCTGGAATAGAAACGGCACATGTTTATCTACTTCAATTTCCATTGTTACTTTGTTCAATTTATTTCTTGAGATTAATGCAGAATCGATGGAATACCAGCTTTAATTACACATTTCTAGGCTATATTATCATTATGTTTTTCCAGACATTTTCAGATCGCCAATATATGATGCCAATTATTCTAGTAGTGTTTATTCTTTGGTATTTAAATGAACGTGGAATTATTGATTATATACTACTACCTGTATTTACTATATTCATATGGCTATTCACATTTTTCACTTCATTATTCGGAGGATCATATGATGCAGTTCACGAGTTACAAAAGGAATTTTCTCATGGATTTTTAAAGCCAATTGCAGTGCCACTGTTTAATACGATTATTCTATTAATCCTTTTACTAGCAATCTATACTGTGTACAAGAAGTGGAAGGACCATGAACCGTTTAATAATTATCTTTGGATCTTCTTATTCATATTCTTATTACCGATACTAGGGGTTCAAGATAAATTAGCTAATATGATCGTAGGCGTACTAATATTATTTGCTTATTCATGTATCCGTTTATTTAAAGGTGTTTCAGGTCAGGAAAAAGGAAGCATCATTATAGGTTTTATTACATTTGCCTCACTCGTTATTGGAATTTATACAGGATTTGCCGTTTCATTTATAAGTAAGTCAATTGTGTTTATCATCCTTGCAGTAGTTCTATATTTTGTCTATACCCAATCGAAAAAAGCAAGAGGTGATGAACATGCAAAATAAGAAGAAATTACTTTTACTTTCAATAATTCAATTTGTTTTATTACTAGCTTTACTTGGCAACATTATGTACTTTAAGCAGTCAGCAGATACGTTTAAAATAAAGTCAGAAAGTTTGGATCCAGTAGAACCTTTATTAGGGCATTATGCGGCTCTATCTTATGATTTTGACTCAATAACAATGAAGAATTGGAAAGGTGAAGCTAAACCAAAAGAAGGGGAAAAAGTTTATATTGTCTTTCAAAAGGGACAAAACGATATTTATCAATTTGATTATGTAACCGATCATCGTCCAAAACATTCAAAATACATTAAAGCAACTATTCAATACACATATATTGCTGAAGAGGAAGAAATTGTAATCAACCATAATCTAGGTCGCTTTTATATTCCTGAAAGCCAAATGGACAAATACAATCAAGGCGGAACTAAGTATATTGTTACAGTCCAACAAAAAGGAGATCGATCAGTCGTTAAAGCTGTTGATGTTCAATGAAAATAACCTTTTAATATAAAAAAGAGCTCACATCATAAGAGTGAGCTCTTTTTGTATTACGCTGAAATTTCATCACGTTTTAATAAATTAGCTTTTGCTAAACGTTTTCCAATAATAACACCTAATGCAGATGCTACATAGGCTTTAACTAATCCAAGAATAATGAATGGATAAAATCCGAAAGCCATTGCATCGTGCCAGCTTAGAGAAGCTGCAATTTTTAACCACACAGTACCAAAAATTAACGTTACAAACATTCCAATTGTGTTTGCAATCATTGCATTTAAAACTGTGAACTTAGTTTTTTCAATATAGTAAGCGATGATGAAAATAGTTGGAATAAATCCAATTAAATAACCACCCGTTGAACCCACTAGTACGCCAAACCCCGCAGCACCACCTGCGAAAACCGGAATTCCGATCGCACCAAGTGCTAAATAAAGAAGTAACGAGATTGTTCCGTATTTTTTACCTAAAATTGTAGCTGCTAAGCCGATTGCTAAAGTTTGACCTGTGATTGGAACAGGAGAAAAGGGCAAAGGAATAGATACTTGAGATAGAATACCAATAATTGCTGCAAATAAAGCTGAATTAATAAGCATTTTTAATCTTTCTTGTTGCATTACAAAATCTCCCTCTCTTTATGTTAACTTATTTAATTTGTTAGTTAACATATTATAAATTAATTATATTTTATATAAAAAGATTGTCAATATGTTCAAATTTAAAGAGAGTATTGCTTTAGGAAAATGTCTAATCCCCAATTAAATAAAAAAAGAGTAATTCGAATTCGATTACTCTCCTTTCAAAACTATAATTTTTTTCCCGAATAATTTAATTAATAGCGAGTTCTTTTAATTAATTTGATTACACCATAAATAATTCCAGCAATCATTAAAATTGCAACTGGTAAAACTACAACCATTCCTAACATAAGTTCTCCTAAAATAAATAATTGGATAAATAATCCTAAGTAATTAAGTATACAATACCAAATATTTCCAAACGGTTCAATATTCGAAAGAAACTTATTAATTATTAATCTGTAAAAACTCTGTAAACTAATCGACCAATTATGAGCTTGTAATTTTAGCTTGCAGTATGTTTGCTCAAACACCGATACCAAATGTTAGTTAACTCAATAAAAGGTATCTATACATTTATTAGTGAAGTTAGTAAATGTGTCGGGGAAAAACTTTGTTAATATAATATCTTTTCTTTTCTTTTCTTTCAAAAAGATGAAGCTGATAAAATAAGTGTGAATTTTCAACGGGAAATTAAGTAAATATTAAAGGGCGAAAATATTTGGCATGAATAAGATTATGGTACTAGTAAATAACCTATATAATAGACTTATCGTTTTATTGATTGACAAATCCTTGTTTAGGCTAGACAGAAAAAGTGTGGTACTACTATAAAACGAGATGCGTAATTAATATTTAGTTTGTGAGTCTAAAGTATATATTTCTAATTAGGTATTTCTATAGGTAAGGGTTTTGATTATATTGAAATAATAAAAACCTCAAAAAAAACAAAAGATAAAAAGTGTTGACATTTACGAAAAATAGGAATAAAGTATGTATTAATTGAATCGCGAAAAGCAATGATAGGAATTTTAGTAGTGGAGTTTTCCCTGTAACAGAGAGCTGGTGGTTGCTGCAAACCAGTACATAGAACACATGAATTACGATCCTAGAGCATCTTCCTCGAAACAAATAGTGAGGGGAAGACGGTGAAGAGCCGTTATGAAATGAAGATATTAGTATTGTTTTTAATACTAATAATTTAGGGTGGTACCGCGAATAGACTATTTCGTCCCTACTGTGCAAACAGTAGGGACTTTTTTATTTTAAGAAAATAATTTAATTAAATAATAAGCAATGAGTGGAACGAAAGTAGTGAAGTTTTCCCTGTGACAGAGAGCTGATGGTTGGTGCAAATCAGTACATAAAACGACATGAATTACAGTCCATGAGCATCTTCTTCGAAACGAATAGTGAGGGGAAGACGGTGAAGAGCCGTTATGAAATGAAGATATTAGTAAGTTTTAGTAAAACAGCTAATAACTAGGGTGGTACCGCGAATTTAAAGTTCGTCCCTACTGTGCAAACAGTAGGGATTTTTTTATGTGCAAAAATCTTGGATGCATGTATAGATGTAACGGAATAAGCTACAAGAGTGGTAAGAGCTTAGAGGAAAAACAAGCTTGTCTTGTTTTGAGTTGTCTAGTTCCAGGCGTTAGCCCCTCGAGGTCATAAGCCAAAGTCCAATAAAAGTAAAAACCAACCTTTATCAGCCTTTGTCTTATGCTTGTCGGGGCTGAGCAAACGCCTTCCACATTTCATGTTTGAAAGGAGTGATGTGTTTGGTTGATTATGACTATAAATACCGAATAAAAAAAGATTTTGTAGAAAGAAGGAGTAATTTGGAAAAAGTAGAAATGGTTAAATGATGGAAACTTGCTTAAAAATGCTCAAAAAAAAGCTTTTAGCAAGATATAGATAGAACGGGTATTTTTAAGAAAGTAGAGTAATAGATTTTTAAGTGAAATAATTTTTAAAAAGGGGAATTGATGACATGAAAGAAGCAGCTTTTGAAACAAAAATAATACCACCTCATTTGAAACAATACTTATCGGAGCAAAATTATGATCTTTACACGCCAATTGATCATGCTGTATGGCGCTATGTAATGAGACAAAATCATCACGCATTAAAAGATAGAGCACATTCTGCATTTGTCGATGGACTTAAGATGTCAGGAATTGAAACGGAAAAAATTCCAAATGTAGCTGAAATGAACGAGTGCCTTTCAAAAATCGGTTGGGGCGCAGGAATCGTTAATGGATTAATTCCAGGCGCTGCATTTTTTGAACTATTAGCAAATGGTATTTTACCAATCGCAACTGAAATTAGACAAATTACGAATATAGAATATACACCTGCTCCAGATATTATTCATGAGGCTGCAGGACACGCGCCAATATTATTTGATCCTGTATTTAGAGAGTACGTACAAAAAATTGGATCAATTGGTGCAAAGGCATTTGCTACAAAAGAAAAACAAGAACTATTTGAAGCAGTTAGAAATTTAACGATTGTAATGGAAGATCCAAAATCGACAGCTGAAGAAAAAGCTGCTGCACAAAGATTAGTTGAAGAAAGACAAAAAGCAATTGTTGGAATTTCAGAAGCTGAAAAAATTTCACGCGTATTCTGGAGAACAGTTGAATATGGTCTAATAGGTGAACTAGATAATCCAAAAATTTACGGTGCTGGTTTATTATCATCAGTAGGTGAAAGCACACATTGCTTTACAGATGCAGTTGAAAGACTACCTTTTTCTATTGAAGCTTCTACTTTACAACCGAAAAATATAACTGAGATGCAAGCACAATTATTTGTATGCAAAGATTTCGAAGAGTTAATGCAAGGTGCAGAAGAATTAGCAAGCACTATGGCATTCCGTGTAGGTGGAACAGAAAGCTTAGATAAAGCTCTTAAATCGAAAAGCGTTGCTACATTTGAATTAAATTCTGGATTAAGTGTAACTGGTATTGTTCATGCAATCATAAAAGATGAAAACGGTGAAGCAATTTACGTCAATACAACTGGCGAAACTGCACTATCAATTAACAATAAGCAATTAGAAGGTCACGGAAAAGACTACCATGCTAAAGGATTTGGAACACCAATTGGACTTTTAAAAGGTAATATTGAATTAGAAGAATGTGACGATGCTGCACTTAAAAATTTAGGTATTGTCGTAGGAAACTTTGTTGATTTAGAATTCTTAAGCAATGTAAGCGCTTCCGGTAGAATTGTAAATATCATTAAAAATGAAGACAAAGTTGCATTAATCTCATTTGAAGACTGCACTGTTACTTACGAAGGAAAAGAATTATTCAAAAAAGAGTGGGGAACTTTTGATATGGCAGTTGGTTCTCGAGTTGAATCAGCATACCCTGGTGCAGCTGACCCAACATCTTACTTTAGTGATTCAATTAAAGAAGTAGAGTTCGTAATGGAAACACCAGCTCCATTAACTGAATTAGAAAAATTATATAAAGAAGTTAGAGTAATTAGAGAAAAGAATACATTCTGTGATGACTGTATTTCTAAATTAATTGCTTTGCATAATGAGCTTAAACGTGAACACCAAAGTGATTGGTTATTACGTTTAGAATTACTTGAAATAGCTACAGTTAATGCTAAATTAGCGCAAATTGTTGAACCATTAAAAGCGGAATTGGAAGCATTAAGAAAAGAAGATTCTTTAAAGAATCTAATTACAAATGGCTTAAAGCTAGTTTGATAAGTTGGAATATTGGGAAAAGCGTTACTTCTATAGAGGTAATGCTTTTCTTATTTTTTACTTCTGGTAATCTAAAGATATAAACTTTTCATAATGAGAGAGGTGCTAGTCAATGGCATTTGAAGTAAAAGGAATTGATCATATTCAATTAGTTTGTCCAAAAGGTGGAGAGGACGAAGCTAGAAAATTTTATAATGGAATTCTAGGAATGAAGGAATTGCCAAAGCCGGAAAATTTAAAAGGCAGAGGTGGATGCTGGTTTATTTGCGGTAATCAAGAAATTCATATTAGTATTCAAGAAGATTTTATAGCACCTAAAAAAGCTCATCCTGGTTTAATTGTTACAAACATAGAGGCATTAAGAGAGCAACTCCTTCAACTCAACTTTGAAATAAAAGAGGAACCACCAATAGAAGGTCGTACTCGCTTTTTTGTTAATGATCCATTTGGGAATAGAGTCGAGTTTTTAGAATTTCATTAAAGATTATTTGATAAACCACTGTATATAAACAGTGGTTTTTTATTTTTACTTGAATGCTTAGTTAGAATTAAATTGTTAATTTTAAGAAAATTGATATGATTTAATTAACAAATACAAAAGAAGGTTGTTGAATTTTACTAGATGAGAGAGCATTATTCAGCTATAAGCAGGAAGTAATGCTCTTTTTATGGAACTAGTAATGAGTGAATATCAATACAATTAGAATAGTCTGGATTATCAAGCGGTTGCACTTGTATAAGTTGCAAGGAGGTTTGTTATGAAATTTATCGCATTCGAAAATATACACTTAGAAGAAGCGGCTAGTCTTTTGGCTATCCGTCATATGTATGACCGAAGTAACAACCCTGAATTACCATCTAAATTTGAAGAGGCTACGTATGCTAAGAAAGCTATTGAGGCACTTTTTAATGAAAAGGATAGTTTTGGTATTGCAGCGGTGAAAGATTCCGAGTTAGTTGGCTATATGATTGGGTCAATTCAAACAGATAAAAATCGAGAACGTCATACATGGATTAAGTATGCAGGTATGGCTATAGCTGAAAGTGAAGATGTAGAATTATATCGTGAATTATATGCAGAGTTTGCCAAGAAAATGGTAGAGCTTGGTTCGTTTAATCATTACGTAATGGTACCAAGTGGAAATAAGTCAACTTTAGATGCTTGGCTTCGTTTAGGATTTGCCTATGAACAGGTTCATGGTTTACGTGATTTGTCAGTTTCGTCGGATAAAGTATTTGAAGATATTCAAATTCGATTGGCAACTAGTGAAGATGAAAAAAGAATCCGTGAATTAGCAACCGTAATCATGGAACACCAAGCGAAGTCACCTGTATTTGCACCAGGGTTTATTGAAGAAAGAGATGACTATCAGGAAGGTTACGCAGAAATTATTAATGATGAAGCGGCAACATTATGGTTAGCGCTCTATCAAAATGAGATTGTAGGTCTTCAAGTATTTGAATCAGCTACAGTATCTGATGAGAATTTATTAACACCTGAATCTTGCATTAGTTTAGTAATAGGAGCAACGGTCGAATCTTCTCGCGGAATAGGTGTTAGTAAGGCCTTATTACAGCATGGACTTACTTTTGCTGAAAAAGAAGGCTATAAACTTTGCGAAACAGATTGGAGAATAACGAATTTACAATCCTCGAGATTCTGGCCAAAAAATGGTTTTAAACCGATAGCGTACCGTCTAGTCCGTAAAATCGATCCTAGAATTATATGGGCAACAGGCGTTTAATGGGTTAGGAAAAGCAGGGAAATTAGGGAGTGTAGGAAAAAGATGAAATTAGTTG
This sequence comes from Gottfriedia luciferensis, assembly GCF_001712755.1. GTDB lineage: Bacteria > Bacillota > Bacilli > Bacillales > Bacillaceae_G > Gottfriedia > Gottfriedia luciferensis_B. Next base: position 225,024 of record NZ_MDKC01000034.1, on the reverse strand, counting down.
GTAATAATATATATTTAAGACATTTAGAAGTTGCAGATGCAGAAGATTTTTTATCTTACGAAGTTCGAAATAGAGAGTTTTTTAAACCTTTTACATATATAAAAGACGAAAGTTTCTATACTTTGGAAGCTCAGCAAGATCGTATTAAGTCATATAAAGAGAAAAGCGACAATGATCTGTATTATGGCTTTGGTATCTTTTTAAAGGAAACAGATGCTTTTATAGGTTTTACGATGCTAGCAGAGGTTTTAAGAGGAGATTTACAAAGTTGTTTTGTTGGTTATTCTTTAGATGAACAACATAATGGTAAAGGATATACAACTGAAGCTGCAAAGTTAGTTGTAGAATATGCCTTTAATGAATTAAAATTGCATCGCCTTGAAGCGGGTGTAATGCCGCATAACATTGGTTCAATAAGAGTATTAGAAAAGGCGGGTTTCCATAAAGAGGGAATTGCCAAGAAAAATGTACGTATAAATGGGAAATGGGAAGATCACCAAATGCTAGCTATTATTAATGAAAATGAATAACTATATACCTTTTGGAGGGATTAATATGAATATTATTAGTTATCCTGATTTATCGAGTAGACCACATAGTCTCACTGTGGAACGAGTAATGGAAAATACTATCGATGTTTTGTATGAAGCATGGACAAAAAGATTCGGTGATTGGTTTGCTGCGCCTGGTTCGGTAATTATGAAGGCAGAGGTTAATTCTGTATTTTTCTTTGAGACCCAATTTGAAGATAAACGCCATCCTCATTATGGTCGCTTTTTAAAACTTGAGCATAATCAACTTGTTGAGATTACTTGGTTTACTTCTGGATCTAAAACGGAGACTGTAGTCACTGTAGAGTTTTCAACAAATGAAAGTGGAGCGACAGTTATTAGATTGACACATGCAGGATTCCCAGATGAATTATCAAGAGACCAACACGAGCAAGCGTGGCCGATGGTGCTTGAACAACTTGATCGTCGAATGAAGGAATTAGCATAAGTATGAAAAAAGAATCATTTCTTTTAGAGCTACAAGTATTAAAAGAAATTGCCGAAATATTAAACGAGGGTACTGATCTATACAGTACCCTCAATTGTGCCTTAGCCAAGTTAGTTCAAGTTACGGGGCTAGATACAGGATGGATCTTTTTAATTGATAAAAATGGGGACTTTGAATTAGTTGCTTCACATGAATTACCTCCAGCTCTTATGAACGAAGAGGCTAAGCCAATGTGCAATGGAGATTGTTGGTGTGTAGATAAATATAATACCGGAAGACTTAATAAGGCATCAAACATTATGGAATGTAAAAGATTAGAAGACTCAATTATTCATAAGTGGGGAGAAACAAATGGTGTCACTCATCATGCGACTGTACCATTGCAAGCAGGTGAAGAATCTTTTGGTTTATTAAATGTAGCTGCCTCTAATAAATTAAAATTTGATCAGGAAGAATTAAATTTACTAGGTGCAGTTGCATTGCAAATTGGAACAGCAATTAAACGAATTCAATTAACAGAAAAGGTAAAAGAGTTTGGGCTGATTCAAGAAAGAAATCGCCTTGCAAAGGACCTACACGACTCAGTTAGTCAATTATTGTTTTCGATTAATGTAACTGCCAAAGCAGGTGCAAATGTATCCGACAGTCCGAAGTTAAAGGATACATTTAATCATATTCAACAAATTGCCCAAGAAGCACAAGCAGAAATGAAAGCATTAATATGGCAGCTTAGACCACAAGGGATTGAAAAAGGAATAGTTAGTGCATTAATTAACTATGGTGAAATGCTAGGACTAAAAGTAATTAGTAATGTAAAAGGAACAACGATATTACCTTCTAAAATAGAAGAAACATTATGGCGCGTAGGTCAGGAAGCGTTTAATAATTGTAGAAAACATTCAGGACAAAATACGGTATATCTACAGTTATCAATCAGTACAAAGAAAGTTAAAATGACGATTCGAGATCAAGGTGTAGGTTTTATCTGCCCAAAGGATGTACAAATTCCAACATTAGGTTTGAAAAGCATGAAGGAAAGAGTCGAATCGATAAAAGGGTCGTTTTTAGTTGAAAGTGATTTGAATAAAGGAACAAAAATTACGACGAATATCCCTTTTTAAGAAGGAGAGTTTTATGTCTATTAAAATATTAATTGCTGATGATCATCATGTAGTTAGGAGAGGACTTATTTTTTTCTTAAATACGCAAGATGATATCGAAGTTATTGGAGAAGCATCGAACGGAGAAGAGGCATTAAGCTTAGTAAAAGAGTTAAGACCTGATATTGTCATCATGGATTTAGCGATGCCAGTTCTAGATGGAATTGAAGCTACCAAAAGAATAAAAATAGAAGGCTTAGCAGTTAAAGTAATGATTTTAACTAGTTTTTATGATCAAGATCATATTTTACCTGCAATTGAAGCGGGTGCAGCGGGATATTATTTAAAGGATAGTGATCCAGATGAGCTCGTTTCCGCGATCCGAAAGATATACGATGGGGAAAAACAGTTTCATTCGAAGGTTACGACGCAATTAGTTTCTGCTTTAACCGGGAAGATAGAAACGAAGAACGATGAGTCATTTCAAGACAAATTAACTAGGCGAGAAATGGATGTATTGAAGGAAATTACGAGGGGTAAGAGCAATAAAGAAATAGCAGCATCATTATTTATTACAGAAAAAACTGTAAAAACCCATGTTTCGAATATTTTAGCCAAGACTCAGCTTCAAGATCGAACTCAATTGGCACTATATGCAGTACGAAATGGGATTTTGAAATAGACATTAGTAAGTTACAGATTTTTACTTTTTAATAGAAAGGAAGAGTGTAATGCGAATTCTTGTATTAGGAGCTGGAGGAATTGGCGGCTATTTTGGAGGACGCTTAGTAGAAAAGGGAGAAGATGTTACATTTCTAGTACGAGCTAATCGGAAAAAACAGCTAGAGGAAAATGGTTTAGTCATTCGGAGTGTGAATGGTGATTTTTCATTTCAACCGAATCTAATTACTGCAAAGAGTCCTGCCGAGATTTTTGACATCGTACTTTTCTCAACTAAGTCATATCATTTAAGCAATGCCATTCTGGATGTAAAACCATTCGTAGGCGATCAAACTGTTATTTTACCACTTTTGAATGGTATTGCTCATCTAAATCCCTTAAAGCAGGCATTTGGTGAAGAAAAGGTTATAGGCGGTTTATGTTTTATCGAAACTACTTTAAATGAAGCAGGGGAAGTTGCTCAAACAAGTAAAGCTGCTAGACTTGTATTTGGTGAATTCTTAAGTAAAGAAACTGACCGTATTAAAAAAATTGCTGATGCATTTAGCGGTTCAAAAGCTGACTTTGTCCATAGTAAGCAGATTGAACGAGATATGTGGCACAAATATTTGTTTATTACTGTAATGTCTGGCGTAACGTCTCTTATGCGTGCTCCTATTGGCCCAATTAGAGAAAGTGAAGGTGGAAGAGCTATTATCAGTGAATTATTTGAAGAATGCGCTAATATTATGAGGTCCCATGGTGCGCCAATTTCTGAAAATATTGTGGATGAGCATATGAAATCAATCGATGCTCTTGGATATGATATGAAATCATCTTTGCAGAGGGATATGGAAAAAAATTCGTTAGTAGAAGGGGACCATTTGCAAGGGCATTTACTAGAACTTGCAAAGAAAAAGGATATAACTGCTAAATTACTTGAATTAGTTTATCAAAATATTAAAGTTTATCAAAAAATGAATCAAGATCATAGTAATCAAGAAACCGAACGTCTTTCAGTTTGAAATCTACAACTTTAGTTGTAGATTTTTTTTATTTTTATATACTCCTAAACGTGTAGAAAAGTTCTATCAAATGACCGAAGTTCGGACATTATGAATTGACTATACTAAAGGTACGAATTAAAGGAGTGGAAAATATGAATATTTTAATGATTAATGGTAGTCCAAGAAAAGAAGGTCGTACAGGTAAATTAGCGACAATCATCTCGAAAAAATACAATGTAAAAACAATTGATTTAAGTGAACTAGTGTTACCAATTTATAATGGTCAAGAGGAGCAAAATGAAATTGCTACTATCCAAAAACTAAGATCACAGCTAGAAAATGCTGATGCTATGATCATTGCAACACCGGAATATCATGGTGGAATGAGCGGAGCATTAAAAAACGCTTTTGACTTTTTAGGAAGTAAGCATTTTAAAGATAAGCCAGTTGCAATTTTGGCTGTAGCCGGTGGAGGAAAGGGTGGAATTAATGCACTTAACAATATGAGAATTGTTTTAAGAGCATTATATGCAAATGTTTTATCGAAACAAGTTGTGATTGACCCATCAGACTTTATGTCAGAAGGTACTACGTTAGAAGAAAATACATCTTATTCAGTAGATAGCATATTTCAAGAATTGAAGCTCTATACTCAAATTTCAAAAAAGCTAAATGAAGAATGGGTTGCATCAAATTATTAAAGGATAAGGTGATAACATTGAAAAACTGGGTTCAGTTTAGAATTGCAAGACCTACAAACCAATTAGCTGAAATAAGTAAATTCTATGGTGAAGGACTTAGATTAAAAACCGTGGGCAGTTTTCAAAATCATAATGGGTATGATGGAATCATGTTCGGATTACCTGATGTTGAATACCATTTAGAATTTACTCAACATATTGATGGAAGTCCATGTCCTGCTCCAACAAAGGATAATCTTTTAGTATTTTATATACCTAATAAAGCTGAAATAGATTTGGTCAAAAATCGATTAAATAATATGGGGTATTTTGCAGTTGAACCTGAGAATCCTTATTGGCGCGGAAAAGGTATTACATTCGAAGACCCAGATAGATGGAGGGTTGTGTTAATGAATACTGAAGGATTGAAGAATACTTAAGATTTCATATTCGAAAAAACACGATGGAGAGCCTTTTATGGAAGGTTCTTCATCGTGTTTTAATATTGTGTAGTCTGAGGTCTTTAATTTATTAGGATATAAATTATGTATATTATGCTTAATAAAATATACATAAATTGAAATTTACAATTGCCTTAAACTAATGGTCTATCAATTAAAGTAGCGAATTCCAGATCGTGTTCATGATCATCATTGATCGTTGTCATTCCTTTGACAAAGTGAACATGCTTACCGTTTCCTACCGGAATAGGAGGACCAGTTTCAATAATAACCTCGTGATGATGATCTAGAAAATCTGTATTTACTACAATTCGGTGTACATGACTATGTCTTCCTTTGGGAATGACTTCACTTGTAACTCCAGCAAAGCGATGATTATGTCGATCGTCATCTTCTTCTGCCAATTTAGTGCTAGCTACAAATTCATGTACATGTGTTTGAGGTTTTTCTTCTTTTGGTTTTACTTCTTTCTCTTCATTAGACTCTCTTTCATTTTCTTCATTTAACTCTCTTTCTCTTTCTTTTTCTCTTTCCCTTAGTCTTTTTCGATATTCAAACGGGTCTCTTTTCACAAAATGACGCCCCCTTCGATAAAGATTGTCTTCCTTTTTTATCTTATTAGTACTTGTAAATAAATATGTTTATTAAACGTGCATATTAGATTGTATTTTTACTCAGAAATATTGGAATACTTTCATAAAATAAGTAAAATGGAATAAATACTTACAAAAAGAAGGTTTGAGTAGATGGATGCTTTCGATTTAAAAATTATTAATCATTTAATGGATAATTCAAGAATAAAGTGGGCGGATTTAGCTAGTGAAGTTGGCTTGTCAGCTCCGGCTACTGCTGAACGAGTTAACCGATTAGTTGAACAAGGTGTAATTAAAGGATTTGGTGTGCTAGTTGATTCAGAAAAAGTTGGAAGTGAATTAACTGCCTTTGTAGCTGTCTCGCTTGAGCGACCTGAAAATCGAGCTCCATTTTTAGAGCTTGTTAATCAATTAGAGGAAGTGCAGGAATGTCACCATATTGCGGGTGAAGATGATTATTTACTAAAAATAAGAAGTAGAAATACAAAAGACTTGGATCGAGTAATTAGCCATGAAATAAAAGGGTTAAAGGGTGTAATAAGAACAAAAACAACAATTGTAATGGATACAACGAAAGAAACCTTTCGACTGCCATTACAAAAAAATAAATTTTCTATAGAGTAGGGAGGGCAACATGAATTTTGAATTTTATATTAAAGGATTAATAATTGGCCTATCAATTGCTGCACCTGTTGGCCCAATTGGAGTACTGTGTATTCGTAGAACTCTAGCGTATGGAAGAATGGTTGGTTTAGTTTCTGGTCTTGGGGCTGCTACTGCTGATGGTATTTATGGCTTAGTTGCAGGCTTTGGATTAACTGTCATTATGAATTTTTTGATTGGTCAGCATTTTTGGATTCAGTTAATCGGTGGTTTCTTCCTCTGTTATTTAGGTGTAAAAACACTTATTTCAAAAGCCAGTTATACTCAATCTGATACGCAGAAGAAAAATATAATGAATGCGTTTTTATCAGTTTTATTTTTAACGCTAACAAACCCAATGACAATTCTATCATTTATCGCCATTTTTGCGGGATTAGGAATCTCAAATTCAAATAGCAATATTGTTTCTTCCGTTATTTTAGTATTAGGTGTATTTTGTGGTTCAAGTTTATGGTGGGTAATATTAAGCAGTGGTGTGGGACTATTTAGAACTCGAATCAATGATCGTTCTTTAACATTAATTAACCGTTTATCAGGTATTATTATTATTATTTTTGGTTGTATAGCTTTATATGGATTAATGTAAGTAAGCGTAAGAGGGTATTTAGATGTTATTAATAAAAAGTTTTATTTTAGGTTTATCAGTTTCAGCACCTATAGGCCCGGTTGGTTTATTGTGCATACAAAGAATTTTATCTAAAGGAAAAACAGCTGGATTTATGACAGGATTAGGCGCATCTTCAGCTAACTTATTTTACGCTAGTATTGCCGCGTTTGGTTTTTCTATTGTTTCATCATTTTTAATTGAGCAGGAATTTGTTCTTCGAATCGTAGGTGCAATATTTTTATTGTATTTAGGAATTAAAACCTTTCTAAAAAGACCTGCTAAAACTGCCTCGAATTTGAAGGGTGAAAGCATGGTTAGCATGTTTATCTCTACATTTTTATTAATGATCACAAATCCTGTAACAATTTTAAACTTTGTAGCAATGTTTGCAGGGGTGGGTTTTGATCAAAGTTCCACATCTATAGAATCAACAGTTTCATTAATTATAGGTGTTTTTTTAGGTGCAGTTTCTTGGTGGTTTATTTTAAGTAGCGTAGTTAGTTTGTTTCGAAATAAAATTATAACTCACTTAGGTTTAGTAAATAAAATGGCTGGTTTAATGATTGTTGTTTTAGGAATTATTTCATTTATTAAGTAAAGAAGGAAGCTATATACTAATAGCTTCTTTTTTTTTGCTGTTTCCTAGAATTGAATAGAAAGTCTTTTATTAATTGTAAAAAAACATAACATACCAAATTCCAATCGTTAGGAATGCGCCTAATGCAATAAATATTGCTTTATACACCCAATGAGGCAAAAAGAACAATATAGCACCTATTCCACTTACACCATTTCCTCCAACTCCACTATTTTTTAAATCTGCATGTGCTTCTTTTTTATACATAATTCCAAAGACCAGCAAAAACAAGCCTATTATCGTAAAGTAAATTAGATAAGCAATATCATTTCCATTCATTTTCTTCGCCCTTTTTATGAATCTTTCTTATAATTTAAGGATAAATTACCTATCATTGCTGTTTAACCATTTTTTTCCATCTATAAGTTAATTTTAACCATTAAGATACTGGTCTGAGTTTACTTCTAATAGTAGCCATAAACGATTTTCTGCTGTTTAACTTGCTTTATTAAATAAAAAAATATAGTATCGATCATAAATTTGTGTAAAATAAATATTATTGACAATTAATAAATGTTGTAACTATAATAGTTACATCGGAGGTTGAATCCTATGAAAATCAGTAGTCGTTTTACCGTTGCTGTTCATATTTTATCTTTGGTCACGATTGAGAATAGTGCGCTTTGTACTTCCGAATGGATTGCAGGAAGTGTAAATACAAATCCAGTCGTAATTAGAAGAGTAATGGGAAAACTTAAGAATGCTGGCTTAATTCAAGTCCGTCGAGGAACCGGTGGAGCTTCACTTCGTAAGCCGTTAAATGAAATTACTCTTTTAGATGTTTATAGAGCAGTTGAAGTTGTAGAAGAAGGAGAACTTTTTCAATTTCATGAGAAACCGAATCCTAAATGTCCAGTAGGTGCAAATATCCAAGCAGTGCTAGAACTAATCTTAAATCGAGCACAAGATGCAATGGAAAAAATACTGGATGAAGTTACTATGGAAGAATTAGTTACAGTATTAAGCAAAAAAATTGGATAGTATCATTCAATTTTTTTTATAAATGATGTAACTGGTGTTGTTACATCTATATATTATATTTTTTTAAACTAGTTGTAACTATTTTAGTTACGACTTTGAGTTCAAAACAATTTTTAAAGAATTAAGGAGGAAGAAAAAAGATGAAAATTGGTATTATTGGAGCAACAGGAAAAGCAGGTAACCTTATTTTAAAAGAAGCAGTAGAAAGAGGACATGAGGTAACAGCAATCGTAAGAAATGCTTCTAAATTAACAAATAAAGAAGTATCAGTATTGGAAAAGGATTTATTAGATCTAAATTCAGCTGACTTAAAGCAATTTGATGTTGTTGTAAATGCATTTAAAGCAGCTGAAGGCCAAGAGAATCTTTATATTGAAGCTGGGAATGTTTTAATAAATGCTTTAAAAGGTGTTAACGATACTAGATTAATCGTAGTTGGTGGAGCTGGAAGCTTGTATGTTGATGAAGAAAAAACGATTCAATTAGTTGACACACCTGAATTTCCAAAAGAATATTATGCTACTGCATCAAATATGACAAAAGGTCTTCACGACTTACAAAAAACAACTGATATTAATTGGACATTTATTAGTCCAGCAGCATTTTTTGATCCGAATGGTAAACGAACTGGGGCTTATCAAAAAGGAAAAGACAATTTTATTGTTAATAAAAAAGGTAATAGCTACGTAAGTTATGCTGACTATGCAATTGCATTATTAGACGAGATTGAAAATCCACAGCATATTAACGAACGATTTACTTTGGTTTCTGAAGCAGAATAAGTCCGTGAAGCGATTCTTTATGAGAATCGCTTTTTCTTATTTATAAAAAATGGACCTCATTGTATGAAGTCCACCAATTAGTGCCTATATTTGTTTCTTTTTATAACTATAAAAATACATACTTAAAGGCCACCAAATAACTGCAAAAATTGGATATACAGCCCAAATTGTATCTGGGGATGAAATGATATTTACAATGATAAAGAAAAGACTAATTAGTATGCTAGCTGTAAACGAAAATGCTACAAACGATTTTCTATTCGCATGATAAATGGATAAAGGCCACCAAATAATTGCAAATGCCGGATAAATGACCCAAAGATAATCTGGAGATGAGATAAAATTCAAAAGCCCATAGTATGCGATTGTAATGATACTGCCAAGGAGTGCAATCGGTAATGTTCTAGCATTCTTACCTAAATGCATGAGAATTGGCCAACTAATAATTGGAAAGGCAGCATAGAAAAACCAAAGATAATCAGGAGAGTGAATTAAGTTTTCCGTTAACAAGAAAGCAAGGAGTACGATACTACTAAAGATTGAGAATTGTTTCGTCGATCTTTTTCCAATGAAATATAAACTAATTGGCCAAAATAAAATGAAAAAACATGGGTAAATGAACCAAATCGTGCTAGGAGATGTAATAAAATTAACGAGCATAAAAAAGACCATTGTCATAATACAGCCTGCAGTTGCAAAACCGATATAATTTTTCACTGTGCTTCACCTCACTTTTTACGTTGCCAGTAGAAATACATTGAAAGAGGCCACCATAATAGACCAAACGTTGGGTACACAAACCATATAGTCTGTGGAGTGTAGTAAAAATTAATAAATAAGAATAAAGCAATTAGTAATCCACTACCCCAAATTGAATAGGATAAATTTAGTTTTGCAAAATTTGCTTTCTTGCTATCTGGTTTTTTAACACCAAGTTCTCTCTTTAATTCCTCAATGTCCCCAAATTCTACAATCGCTTTGTTTATAGCATCTTCTTCGTCCTTACCATTTTCCATTAAAAACATGACTTTTTCTTCTAAGTTCTGAATAATCTCTTGTTTAACTATTTCTGATTGTTCAGTTTTAGGAACATCTTTAAATAGTTCTTCAATATGATTTCTAATTTTTTTCATTATTTCTCCTCCATGAATAGATCAATAATTTCTTTTACTTCTTGCCATTCTTTTACTAATTCACTTAAATATGCTTTACCTAATGAAGTGATTTTGTAATATTTTCTTTTTCCACCGTGTGTAATATCGCCAAAATAAGCTTCCACTAATTCCTTTTTTTCTAAGCGCTGAAATACAGCGTATAATGTTGCTTCTTTTATTTGAAACCGATTGTCTGTCCGTAATCCAATTTCTTGAGAAATCTCATATCCATAGCGGTCTTTCTCAGAAATAAGTTTTAATATGATTGAGTCAAGATGCCCGCGTATAATGTCACTTCTTACCATAATTCACCTATTCACCTTCTATAAGATTATTCTATCTGATAGAGTAATGTTAACAATAATTACTCTATCTGTCAAAGTAATTTTATGTGATTCTATTTTTGACTATTCGTAGGAAATGAAATAGGCCCGTCCGAAGCCTAAATAAATTATTTTTCCTATTCCTGCTCTACTATATGTCACATTTTTTGGATTTCATTCGTCTTAATTAGTGAAGAAAAGGAAAGGGAGAGATAATATTATGAAACTAAATCAAATAGATGGTCATCAAAAATGGGATGTTACTGTATTAGGTGGTGGTATTGCTGGATTAACTGCATCGATCTACTTAGCTCAAGCAGGTAAAAAAGTACTTCTATTGGATAAAGCATCTAAATTAGGTGGGAGAGGTATTTCGAATACAATTGGCGATGCATATTTAAATCTTGGAGCACACGCATTATATATAAACTGTATCGAAATTTTAAATGAGGTTGGTGTTACTGTTTCTGGCAGGGTTCCAAAATTGAGTGGTGCATTTATTCTTGGTGATCAATTTAGTCAAATGAAAATAATCGAAGCATTTAATTTATTTTTGGGTAATCATTTAAAATGGAAAGAAAAAATGGAATTTATTCGATTTTACCGACATATTCGTAAAATGGATTTAGAGGAAATCAATCATATTAGTTTAGAAGAATATTTAAATCGAAAAATAACAAGTCGTCGTGTAAAGAATTTAATTTTAGCTTTTATACGTGTATCTACTTTTACAAGTAATTCTGAATTAATAAGTGCAGGAGTGGCAATTGGTCAGCTTCGTAGCGCGAAAGTTATGTATATAAACGAAGGATGGCAATCAATTGTTAATGACCTAATTAAAAAGGCGAATCAACTTGGTGTTACGATTCAAAATAGTACAGTAGTGTCTAAAATCACTGGAACTTATCCAAACATAAATCTTATTTTGAAAAATGATACTAGGATCAACACGAGCTGTTTGTTATCGACAATTAATCCAATTGATTTTGTTAAGTTAATAGATGAGCCAATCTCAGATTCATTTTTACAAAAATGTAATCAAACGATTCCTGTAAAAGCTGCATGCCTTGACCTTGTAATGAATGGTTTACCAAATCCAAAACTCAACTTTGCTTTAGGAGTTGACCAACCGTGGTATTTTTCAAATCATTCATCAGTCGCGAAATTATCGAATAAAGAAGGCGAAATTGTAGTTCATCTAATGAAATATTTAAACTCGGTCAACGAAACAGATTCTGAAAAAGATGAGGTAGAACTAGAAAGCTTACTTGATTTGCTTCAACCAGGTTGGAGAGACTATGTAATTTCACGTCGCTATCTTCCTAAGCTTATCGTTTCTAACGACATAAAAAAGCCATTTCATAAATTAGACAATCATTTATCAAATAGTGATATTGGCTTAGAAGGTATTTATATTGCAGGAGACTGGGTGGGGGAGACAGAACTTCTATTGAATGCATCTTTAACGAGTGCTAAAAATGCTACTAAACTAATAAATGAGAAGCTTGAACTTCAACTAATTTAAAATAGAGGAGAAGATACTTCATGGAAGTAGACTATCTATATTCTCAATATAAGCCACTTTTATTTTCAATCGGATATAGTATGTTAGGATCGGTTGAGGATTCGGAGGATTTGGTGCAGGATACTTTTCTCACAGTTCAACAGATGAATCAATCCACCTCAAAAGAAGAGCCAAATAATATAAAAGCATACTTATGTAAAATAATGACAAACCGTTGCTTAGATTTATTAAAATCCTCAAAAAATAAACGTGAAGTTTATATAGGACCATGGCTTCCAGAACCGATTATTCAAAAATTACCGGAAGATTTAAATGATGATCCGATGGAAAAGATGATTTTAGATGAAACGATCACCTATGCATTTTTAGTTTTACTTGAACAGTTAAACCCTACCGAAAGAGCAGTATTTGTATTACGGGAAGCCTTTCAGTTTGACTTTCGAACAATCGCAAATATTTTAAATAAGACCGAATTGAATTGCCGTAAAATATTCAGTAGACTTAAGCGCAAAGTCCAAAGTAAGGATGTAGTTGAAAAACGAAATCTAAATCAAGAGCTAGACATTGCAAAACGATTTATTGAAGCTGCAGAAACAGGTAATTTAGATATGCTAATCTCACTTTTAACGGAAGATATCGTACTAATTACAGACGCTGGTGGCAAAACGAAAGCTGCTCTTCGCCCAATCAATCTACAGAAAAATGTTATTGCCTTCCTTGTTGGTGTAAGGAAGAAAATAAACTCTCCATCTGAAACCGAAATTGTTTTGATCAATAATCAAATTGGCTTAATTGTTAAAAGTGAAGGCGAAGAACCAACCGTAATTTGTTTTGAAATAGAAGGAGACCGTTATCGAAGTATTTATATGCTTCGAAATCCTGAAAAAATAAGATTTTTAGGGTGATGATCAAGAGCATTTTAAACATTAGAACAGGGTGTCCCACTTTTTATGGGGTACCTTGTTTTTTAGATGTAAGAAAACGAAAGCATCTTACTCATAGAGGGTTCATGAGTAAGTAAAAAAGTGAAAATAAGAAGTTTAGTAACTCATAGAGGGTTCATGAGTAAGTAAAATAGCGAAAATAAGATATTTAGTAACTCATTGAGAGTTCATGAGTAAGTAAAAAAGAGAACATGAGGAATTTAGTAACTCATAAAGGGTCCATGAGTAAGTAAAAATGTGAAAATGAGAAATTTAGTAACTCATAGAGGGTTCATGAGTAAGTAAAAATTTGAAAATGGGCAATTTAGTAGCTCATAGAAGGTTCATGCGTAAGTAAAAAAGAGAACATGAGGAATTTAGTAACTCATAAAGGGTTCATGAGTAAGTACGAAAGCAAAAATAAGAAATTTAGTAACTTATAAGGTACTCATGAGTAAGTAAAAATAGCAAAAATAAGAAACATACTACTCAAAAGAGTAAAAGGGTGTAAGTCTAAGAACAGCCCTTTTTTATTTTTGGTTTTTTTCACAAAAAGCTTTATAGTTTTAGTAGTTACTATGTTTAGATTAAAAATTATAGGAGTGTTTATGGAAACGAAAGAGTATCTAATTACGCAGCTTAATGAAATTGAAAAATGGGAAAAAGATCAAAAAAGCGTATTTTTTTGGGAGAAAATCGGTAGAATTCCATTTATGATCTTGGATAAAATTACACCTAAGTTCATTCACGATAAGATTGGAGTTATTTTAGATGAGCTATCTAAGTATGTGAATGCTGGTGGTCAATATTTAGTTAGTGTTCCTTCAACTTTAAATAGGATGAGTAAGGAGCTTTCTATTCAGGAACTAACCGAAATTGAAATGGTCAATCAACTTAGTCTTGAGCAAATGGATCGCGTTTCGAATGATTTTATTGCTAGTCGTAAACAATTTGCAAAAGTCCAAGGAGCGACCACAGGTTTTGGTGGAATGTTTACAATTGCGATCGATATTCCAATCTTATTAGGACTTACATTAAAGACACTTCAAGAAATAGCGATTTCTTATGGTTATGATCCAAATGATCAAATGGAGAGAGTATTCATTATTAAGTGCTTACAATTTACATCTGCTGATATAGTTGGTAAAAAAGCGATATTAGAAGAGTTAACAAATATTGAAGGAAAAAAAGCCTTTTCTCAAATTGAGGGTTGGAGAGAAGTATTTTATACATATCGTGACAACATGGGATGGAAGAAGCTGTTTCAAATGATTCCAATTGCAGGCTTAATATTTGGTGCATATGTAAATAAACAAGCAATTGAAGATGTTGGTGAAGCTGGTAGAATGCTTTATAAAAAAAGACGGATCATGGAAAGATTGCATGATTTAAAATAAGCAGAAAAAAGATGAATTTAGTTTAGAGCTAAATTCATCTTTTTTGTTTTTTAATCAAACGTTTGTTTAAGATTTAAATTTATTTGGGAATTGCTTAATAATGCCTGAAGAAATTGTATCAGCTATAGGGATCATATGTTGAAGACCAGCATCAAATGCTTTTATATTTCCATCCCAGTCCATTTTTATTCTAGTTACAGCTTCATTTGTTACCATTTTTAAATGTGTATATAGTAAGTCTTTTAAAGCTTGATTTGTCCAATTTGGATTTGCTTTACTTAAGAATGCAGCAATCTCATCTGCATTTTTAAACCATGTGTCGTTCAATGTTTTTAATGTTGCCATATCATTTGCTTTCGCAGCATCAATAATTTTACCGGCGATTACAATATGGTCGGTTAGTAATTTAGCAAGCTGATCTCCAGCGGCAGCACCATAATATGGTTTAATTGCATTCCCAATATCTTGTTGATTTCTTAAGAGTCTTGCTAGTACTACGTCCTTATCTGGCATTCCAGCAACAGCACTAACAATATACTTACTAGTCCATATTAAATGATCCATCCAAAGCTTTCTCATATCTGCTTTGAAATTACATGCTGAGTTACTTATGCATCTTCCTTGAACTCGATTATCAACATGCTGGGCACTGGATTTAATAGGGGATAAAATTAGTGCAAAACATAAAAATAGAGATGTGAATTTTAGTAATTGTTTTTTCATCTAGATGTCTCCTTTGAGATGTTTTCAAAATATACCAGTATTATTTTGGATTTTTTTTTAAGTAATATTCAAAGTTTTTACATTCATTTCATTTATGAAAGTAATTTTTCTAAAGAAAATGCCACTAATGTGGAGAATATAAGACTATATAAAAAATAGTAATTTTGATATAGTATAATAATGAATTATGGTAAAAAATGGAAAGTGGATATAAAACGCTTCAAGTGTTTTACCCTTTTTCCTTGGAAGGTGAAGAGGAGGACAGCAATGTTAAATTTTTTATATCCTAGTATCATTATCATGACTTTAATCATTTTATTTTTTGGTTATAGATTCGTTAAAGGTTATATTACTCTAGTAAAATATTTATATTGGATTATCTTTGGCATCTATATTACTTGCCTATTGGATATTACTTTGTTCCCATTTCCTTATCAGAAATATCTAATTCAAGTCATGATTGAGGATTACTTGGGATATACAAATAATTTTGTCCCTTTTAAAGTAGTTGTAGATTCAATAAGTTATGGATCATTTTCAATTGCTTTAAAGCAAGTTGGAGGAAATATTTTATTATTTATGCCGTTAGGGTTTGCTTTGCCAGTTCTATATCCAATGATTACGAAGTATAAAGTGATATTAGTTGGTTTTACTGTAAGTTTAGGGATTGAAATAATACAAGGAGCTACTGGTTTTATTCTTGGATATAATTATCGATCTTGTGACATTGATGATTTATTATTAAATACATTTGGCTCTGTGTTAGGAGTTATAGTCTTTAGTTTAAGCACTAAATTCTCTATAAAGAAAAAAACCGATAATCAATATATAAAAAGACAAGGAGCATAATGCTACTTGTCTTTTTGTACCTTCTGAAGCTCTTTCACTGTCACAAATTTATATCCATCTTTCGATAATAAATCCAAAATTCCTTTAATTGTCTCTAATTCTTTGCCAGTTTTATCATACATCGGATGAATTAAAATAATTGAACCCGGTTTAATATTTTTCTTTACATAGTTTATTTTGTCTTGAGGATTTGTGTAAAAAGTATCTGGCTCTAAATTCCATGTGATCGTTTCTCGGTTATGTTTATGCATGTAATACGGTAAGCCAAATAGTTTTTTTCCATTTGGAGGACGGAACTCAATTTCCCCTTTATAGCCAGCTTTTCGTATTAGTTTATCTGTCTTTTCAATTTCGTTCTTGATAAATGAAGGTGATTTTAGCACCATTCTGTCATGAGAATATGTATGGTTTCCAATCTGTTGTCCCGCATCTACAATTTTTTTAGCTTCTTCTGGATTCTTTTCAATTTCATTACCGATTAGAAAAAAAGTAGCCTTTGCATTGTATTGATCTAAAAGTGGTAGTATGTCATCAACATTTTTAGTTGGACCGTCATCAAATGTTAAAGCAACTACTTTTTGGTTAGTGTTTACTTCATTTGTTAATCCCCCAAAAAGCTGAAAAGATCTCGCATTCATTAGTTTATAGAATCCAAATAAGATAAGAAATAAAATTAGAATACTTGCACTTATTTTCAGTAGTCTTTTTTTCATCTATTTTACCTGTCTTTCTAGTTATTGAAATTAAACATCATTATATCATCACTAATTAAAAAAAGAATAAAAGAAGGAAATTAAAGGGAATTTAATACTGTAGAAAGAAATAGTGAAAGAGTGAAGATTACGTCCTGAAGCGGAAATCAACAGTTTTTCTTTTTTTTTAAAAGGTTTTTATTTAGTTCAAACAATCTACTTGCAAAGTTATCAGTTTAGTATTAAACTGATAACAAGATCGATCAAAGAGGTGCAAAAATGTTAAATAGTCATAATGAAGCTTCTACAAACAAATCAAAAAATTTAGCAGTATTACTTTGGTTTCGATTAGCGCGTTTTTATCTTAAAAATGTTAGAGAATCAAATAATCAATTGAAAAAATGGGGACTGACGACTGCTCAATTTGATGTAATTGTCCATGTTGGGAGAAATAAGCGTCTTACTCAGCAAGAATTAGCCGATAAATTAGTTGTTACAAAAGGAAATGTGACTCATCTATTAAAGAAAATGGAAGAGCTTCAGTGGATTAAAAGAGAAGTGGAATGGAAAAACAAATATCTCTCTTTAACAGAGATAGGTCAAAAAATGTATGAAGAAATCGTACCTTCACAAGATGAGTTTCAACAAGCTCAATTCAGCAAATTAACCGAAGAAGAGCAATTTCAATTACTTACTTTATTAAGGAAATTAAATAAAAAGTGAATTAGAACGGAGGAAAGTTTATGGAGAAAATGAAAGGCATACATCATATCACTGCGATAGTTGGTGATCCACAAGAAAATATGGATTTTTACGCTGGGATTTTAGGTTTACGCTTTGTGAAAAAAACAATTAATTTTGATGATCCAGGTACGTATCACTTTTATTTTGGAGACGAAACTGCAAAACCAGGGACGATCATGACTTTCTTCCCTTGGGCAAATGCATACAGAGGAAAAGTAGGAAGTGGGCAAGTAGGAATCACAACATTCTTAATCCCAGCTAACTCAATGGAATTTTGGGAAAACCGTTTAACATCTTTTAAAATTCAAACAAAAAAAGTAAGTCGATTTGGAGAAACATTTCTTCAATTTGAAGACTTCCACGGCTTACAGCTTGAATTAGTAGAAAGGGAAGCTGGCGAGGAAAATACTTGGGAATTTAATGGTGTTACAAAGGATGTAGCAATTAAAGGGTTTGGTGGTGCAGTTTTATATTCTGGAGCACCAAATAAAACAGCTGAACTGTTGGAAAACGTAATGGAATTAGAATGCTTAGGTCAAGAAGGTAACTATTTACGTTTCAAAGCTGCTAGTGACATCGGAAATATTATCGATATTGAATTAGCAGCAGTAGGAAGAGGCGTTATGGGAGTGGGAACTGTCCACCATATTGCTTGGAGAGCAAGTAATGATGAAGAACATGTAAAATGGCAACATAAATTATATGATAATCATTATGGAGTTACTGAAGTAAAAGATCGAAATTACTTTAATGCAATTTATTTTCGTGAAAATGGTGGGTTATTATTTGAAATTGCAACTGATCCACCAGGATTTACGATTGATGAGAATATAGACCATTTAGGAGAACAGTTAATGCTACCAAAGTGGCAGGAACCAAATCGTGAAATAATAGAAAATCACTTGCAACCAATTGTTGTTAGAGAAGTGAAAGGAGAATGACGATGAAACACGTATTTAATAGAGGTAGTAATCCATCGAAGCCAACATTTTTATTATTACATGGTACAGGTGGGAATGAACTTGATCTATTACCAATTGCAGGGATGATCGATGATGAAGCTTCTGTATTATCAGTAAGAGGAAATGTAAGTGAAAATGGAATGCCACGTTTTTTTAAGCGATTAGCTGAAGGTGTATTTGATATGGATGATTTAGTTTTCCGTACAAAAGAATTAAAAGAGTTTATTGAAACGGCGTCCGCAGAACATGGATTTGATCCAAATAATATGATTGCTATTGGTTATTCAAACGGTGCAAACATTGCTGGTAGTCTACTGTTCCATTACGAAAATGTATTTAAAGGCGCAATGCTATTGCATCCAATGGTACCGATTCGTGATTTAGAATTGCCAAATATGAAGGATGTGTCAGTCTTCATTGGGGCAGGAAAAAATGATCCAATCTGTTTACCACAAGAAACAGAAGAATTAGCAACATTGTTAGAAGGTGCCGGTGCAAAAGTCGTTACTCATTGGGAAAACATGGGGCATAGCTTAACTAGATCGGAAATTGAAGCAGCAACTGATTGGTACGAAAATAACTTTTAAGGAGCATGCAATAATGATGAAATCTTTTTCTCCAGCAGATTTAAGTGATCGTGATAATTATAAGTTCTTAATTGGCGGTATAATTCCAAGACCAATTGCTTTTGTGACAACTGAATCAAATGAGAATGTCTTAAATGGAGCACCATTTAGCTATTTTAACATCGTAACGGCTAATCCACCTATGATATCTGTATCTGTTCAGCGACAAAATGGTAAACAAAAAGATACAGCTAGAAATGCGATTGAGAAAAAAGAGTTCGTCGTTCATATCGTTGATGAATCGAATGTTGAAGCGATCAATAAAACAGCTGCTGCTTTGCCATCTACTGAAAGTGAAATTGAGTTAGCAGGATTAACACCTGTAGAAAGTGTAAAGGTTTCAGTTCCAGGAGTGAAAGAGTCAAAAATTCGAATGGAATGTATTTTAGAACAGGCAATTCCATTAGGAAAAGATAATGAGGCTTGCGACTTATTAATAGGCAAGGTTGTTTATTTTCATATAGAAGATGAAATTTATGAAAATGGACGTATAGATGCAGATGGCTTAAAAGCAGTTAGCCGTTTAGCAGGGAATGACTATGCTAAGGTTGGAGAAATGTTTACGATTGATCGTCCTAAATAAGGTTAATAAGAGTGAAGGGGAAAGTAGAATTTCCCCTTCACTTTTTTTTTGAAAAAAATTAAAAGAAAAATGAACGATATGCAGAACTTATTCGTATAACAAATGAAACCAAATAAAAATTGTATAGATTAGCAAGAAGGGAGGAAGATATGGCGGATTTAGATGAACAAGAAATTATAAAGTATGCTCAGCAAGGTGACCAAGATGCATTTGCTAAACTTTTTCAAATCCATTATTCCTTTTTATATAAATACGTTTTAAAAATGACCCTAAATCAACAAACTGCAGAAGATTTAGTGCAGGATACGATGTTGAAAAGTTATGACAATATTAAGAAATACAACGGTCAATCCAAATTTTCAACTTGGCTAATTACAATCGCAACTAGACTTTATTTAGATCAACAAAGAAGGAAAAAGCGCGAATGGTTTTGGCAAAAAAATGAGTCTGAAAAGTTATCGCGCTCCTTAACTTGGCAGTTAGCCTATAAAGGGTTTGAGTGGAGTGATATTATGGAGGGCTTTGAAAAGCTTAAATCAGATGTGAGAACTGCTATATTATTAAAGCATTACTACGGCTATACGAACGAAGAAATTGGAAATATGATGGGAATTCGAGAAGGAACGGTTAAATCAAGAATTCATAATGGAATGAAGGAATTAAGAAAGGAGTTAATGCAAGATGGATAAAGAAGAGATTGTTTCAGCATTTAAGCAGTTTGATGAATTAACGAATGTACATGAACCTTCAATCAGTGAGATTACAGAAAAACTTAATGTTCATCAGGAAAAAAAGAAAACCATTTATCTTAAAGAACTAATCGTATTCATTTGTGTAGCTTGCAGTCTATTCATCGGGGCACTTCTAATTACTTTAGAGGCACCAGTAAGCATTGTTATTATTCAAGCTTTAGGCTTTATTGCACTACCGATTATTTTTAAACGAGATAAAAAGAAAATTGAAAGTGAGTTGATCTAAAGTGGAATGGACAACAGAAAATATCATCATTTTAGTTTTAGTCTTTATAATTTTAATAACTCAAAGTATCACACTTTTTACAAACGCTAAAAAGAGAAATCGTTCAGCCTGGTTATGGGGGCTGTTAGGAATGATTCAATTCCCTTGGCCTAGTGTCTTCTTTTACTTTTTAGTTGTTCGAAAAGATCGAAAAAAACTAAATTAAGGATCGTGTAGAAATACTAGACTAATTGGAACGGTTCAATTAAGTCTAGTATTTTTAAATTTATGTTTGACAATATACGTGTACTACCTGTATAGTACACGTATAAGGTGTATTAATCGAGTAATACGCATAGTTATGTATTAAGTGTATGAACTAAGTAGTACACACACATACTAATTAAATTGTATTAAGAACGAGGAGGTGGATTGATGGAATTTATAGTGAATAACCGTGAACCGGTTTATCTACAGGTCGTTAGGCATTTTAAACAACAAATTGCCAAAAGACTATTAGAAGCTGGTCAAGAAATACCATCAAGAAGAGAATTAGCTGTTCAATTTAATATAAATCCAAATACTGTACAAAAAGCATACAAGGAAATGGAGGAACAAGGATTGATTACGACTGAACGAAATTTCCCTAGTAAGATTACGACTGATATAAAAGTGTTAAATGGTGTACGAAATGAATTGATTATGGAAGCAGTAAATGAATTTGTTGATTCAATTAAAGTAATAAATGTTCCGGTTGAAGAGTTACTTACGATGGTGAAACAAAACTATGAACAAAAGATAAAAGAAGAAGGGAAAGGAGAGGCTTAAATGATACAAGTAAAGAATGTTTCAAAAAAATATGGTCGGAAAAATGTTTTACGTGATATATCTTTCACAGCAAATAAAGGAGAAATCACTTGTTTAATTGGTATTAACGGTGTTGGTAAGTCTACAACAATGAAGGCGATAATGGGGATTACACCAATCGATCGCGGTGAAATAGTAATAGATGATAAGAAAATGAACCATACAATGTACGAAAATATCACATTTATTCCAGATACGCTTACAATGCTACCTAGTTTTACAGTTGGAGAAGCAATGCAGTTTATGAAGGATTTTTATGTAAATTGGAATCCAGAGCGTGCTAAAGAATTACTTGGTTTTTTCCGTTTAAAGGAAGATGAAAAACTAGGTGAGCTTTCAAAAGGGAATGCTGCAAAAGCAAATTTACTTTTTGGTTTAGGGTTAGATGTTGATTATGTTCTGATGGATGAACCTTTTTCTGGTATCGATATGTTTAGTAGAGAGCAAATTGCAAAAGTGTTTACGAGTCACTTAATAGAAGATCGAGGCGTGATCATAACTACGCACGAAATTAGTGATATTGAGCATTTAATTGATAAGGTCGTTTTATTAGATAACGGCGAAATTCTGAAAGAGTTTTATACAGAAGAAATACGATTAGAAGAAGGTAAGTCAGTGATGGACGTTATGAGAGAGGTGTATGAATCGTGAATCGATATTTAAAACTAGTTAATTTTGAAGTTAATCGATTTTTTAAATTATATATAGGGTTATTAATAGTAGTTGCTATTTCACAGTTTGTAAGTTTATTTGTAGTAAAGTCCTCGTATATGAGCCAAGCGAATGAAGCAAATTACGCGAGTTCTTTGAAAGCAACGGAGGAATTTATTACATCGAATGGATTGCTAAACTTTAATCATGTTGCTAATCATCCATTATTTATTGGGCCAATTGTGATCAGTGTCGCTTTAATGATGTTCTATGTTTTTATCATTTGGTACAGAGATTATTTCGGAAAAAATACGTTTATTTACCGTTTATTTATGTTACCAACTTCAAGAATGACCATTTATTTTGCTAAAGCGACTACAATCTTAATTATGGTGTTGAGTTTACTGGCATTTCAACTAATCCTTTTACCAATTGAAATTAACGTATTTCAACAAATAGTTCCAGGTGAACTTTTAGGGAAAATGAATACAGTTGATCTTGTTATGGGCCCTAATATTTTTCAAATGATTTTACCAAGTAATTTTGTAGATTTTATTTTTAGATATCTTATTGGAATAGGCTTAGTGTTTACTCTTTTCACATTCATATTATTAGAACGTAGTTATCGCTGGAAAGGTATATTATTTGGGATTTTATACGCTATGGCGATTGTAGTTTTAATTCTTATACCAGAGATTATTCAATCTTACGTTTTTGGAAATGATTTCTCATTTTATCCAAGCGAAGTCATTTATATGGAAATAGGTCTTATTGCAATCATTATTACAGGTTCAATCTTATTTAGTAAATATTTATTAAAAAACAAAGTATCGGTGTAAGGAGGAGTTTAGAATGAAGCGATATCGTAATTTGGCAGTAATAGCCGTTGTCACGACAATCAGTTTAGGTACGTTTTTCACGAAAGTAGCTATGTCAGAAAGCAAGTTGCCTAAATTTTACTTAAAGACCGAAAATGGAGATTCAAAATACGTTAAAGATTTAACGATTAGCGGTGGATATGGTCAAGAAGGTGGTAGAGGTTTAAGTATTACTACTGACGGTAGTGAATATAAAGACAATAATTCGATTCTTAGTGACCTTGATAGTGAATACTATAACTTAAAAAAATTAAATGATTTAAAAAAGAAAGAAAGAAACTTTATGCGCGGAAAAATTTCTTCTACTCAATTTTATATCGATAAAGATTTTGCATGGCACGCCGAGGTAAAAGGTGGAAAACTTGATGGTACGTATGCGCATCAAAATAATCATTTTAAAATGTATATAGATGGTCTCGATCTTCAAAATAAAGACCGTTATAAATTTAAAATAGATATCCCAGGTGAAGAAAACTACTCATATATAAATGTAGAGGATGTACAATTAATCGGTAAAGATTTAGTTGTTACTACTTATCAAAATAAAATGACAGATAATAATACAAATCCTGATGTGAATGTCGAGCAAACTGAACTAGTTATGTATCGAATTAATGTAAACCAAAAGAAAATTGTTAATCGTAAAGTGATTAATAAATCATCCAATGACCAAAAAACACATACTCATACTGAATTACAAAATACGATATCAGAATCAGATCAAACTATTCCTTCTAAATTCAGTATTTACAAAAAGGCAAAACTAAAGGATACGGTTCAAACGAATGGAGAAACAACAACTGAAGAAATTAGTAATGAAGTATTCGTATTTAATTTAGAAACTGATAAAGAAGAACCTTTAAATTTATCGAATGAACAAAAAGAACAATTGAAGCAAAGTAATGTAATCATTGATAAAGATAACTTGTATTTTATAACGAACGGTGATAAAGATCTTTCAGTATTAAAGTATAACCTTAAAAATAAAAAAGTTGAAGGTGTACCAGTACTTGCTTCTAAAATTAATGGTAATAATCTTTCAAATTATAAAATCATTGATGGAAAACTATATGCAATTACGAATATTGAAAATCCAGGGGAAATCAGTAAAGATTTCATTATTGTTGATTTAACAAATGGACAAAGTGTTTTCGAAGGCAAGATTGAAGTGAAGAATTTTAAAGGAAAATCTAGTAAAGCATTAAAGAAATTACAAGTATATGATTTTCAGGTTGAATAAGTAGGGCAGGAAAAAGATAAGAGATTGGTTATAGGAAAAGATTTTATAAACTTATAAATCTTTTCCTACTCCTTCTTATTTCTTTATTCCTGTTCTTTTTTCTTTGCTTTACTACTTTCTTGTTTACTAAAAGAATATACGTTCTAGTTTAATTACTTGAATTCGTCCATAAACATCGATAATATGTAAAGATAATTAAATTTTAAAGTACGTTTGTTCTGTTTTTGATTGATTTTTGAAATTTTGTGGTAAAATAGAAGGATAGGTATGTTTTGGAAATGGAGGCGGGGAAGATGGAGCAGGAATTCGAGGTAGTTTCTAATTATTCACCTCAAGGCGATCAACCAAATGCGATTAAGCAGCTTGTTGATGGGGTTAAAAATGGTAAAGAGCATCAAGTTTTATTAGGTGCTACAGGTACGGGAAAAACGTTTACCATTTCAAATGTAATTAAAGAAGTAGGAAAACCAACATTAGTATTTGCTCACAATAAAACATTAGCAGGGCAATTATATAGTGAATTAAAAGAGTTCTTTCCTAATAATGCAGTTGAGTATTTCGTTAGTTACTATGATTATTTTCAGCCAGAAGCTTATGTACCTCAAACGGATACTTATATTGAAAAAGATTCAAGTATTAATGATGAAATTGATAAATTACGTCACTCTGCGACTTCCTCCCTTTTTGAACGTAAGGATGTCATTATTGTAGCGAGTGTGTCTTGTATTTACGGTTTAGGTTCTCCTGAAGAATATCGTGAATTAGTTTGTTCTCTTCGTATTGGAATGGAAATTAGTAGAGATGAACTATTACATAAACTAGTAGATATTCAGTATGCGCGTAATGATATTGACTTCTCACGTGGTACATTCCGAGTTCGTGGAGATGTTGTTGAAATATTCCCGGCATCACGTGATGAGCACTGTATTCGTGTGGAATTTTTTGGTGATGAAATTGAGCGAATTAGAGAAGTGGATGCTTTAACAGGTGAAATTTTAGGTGACCGTGAACATGTTGCAATTTTCCCGGCTTCCCACTTCGTTACACGTGAAGAAAAGATGAAAATTGCCATTAAAAATATTGAAGTTGAGTTAGAAGAACGATTAAAGGAAATGAGAGATAACGGTAAGTTACTAGAAGCACAAAGGCTTGAGCAGCGAACTAGATATGATTTGGAAATGATGAACGAGATGGGGTTTTGTTCAGGAATTGAAAACTATTCCCGTCATCTGACGCTGAGACCACCAGGTTCTACGCCTTATACATTATTAGACTATTTTCCAGAAGATTTCTTAATGGTAATTGACGAGTCACATGTTACAGTTCCGCAAATCCGAGGAATGTTTAACGGTGACCAAGCTCGAAAGCAAGTATTAGTAGATCATGGATTCCGTCTGCCTTCAGCATTGGATAATCGACCTTTAAAGTTTGCAGAGTTTGTGGAAAAGGTTCAACAAACTATTTACGTAACTGCGACACCTGGGCCATATGAGCTAGAGTTGTGTCCTGAGAAAGTAGAGCAAATTATTCGTCCAACAGGTCTACTAGATCCGACGATAGATGTTCGTCCAATTGAAGGTCAAATTGACGATTTGATTGATGAAGTTCGTAATCGCATTGCTAAAAATGAGAGAGTACTAATTACTACATTAACGAAGAAAATGTCTGAAGATTTAACGGATTATTTGAAAGAAATCGGTATTAAAGTTAACTATTTACATTCTGAAATAAAAACGCTTGAACGAATTGAAATTATTCGTGATCTTCGTTTAGGTAAATATGACGTTTTAATTGGTATTAACCTTTTACGTGAAGGGATCGATATTCCTGAAGTTTCATTAGTTGTAATTTTAGATGCAGATAAAGAAGGATTTTTACGATCTGAACGTTCATTAATCCAAACAATTGGTCGAGCTGCAAGGAATTCAAATGGTCATGTTATTATGTATGCTGATAAAATGACGAATTCGATGAATATTGCTATTAATGAAACAAAACGTCGTCGTGAGATTCAGGAAGAATATAACATAAAACATGGAATCACACCTAAAACAATTATTAAGCAAGTACGTGATGTTATTCGAGCTACTTCTGTTGCTGAAGAAGAAGAAGTTTATGAAAACGGCATTAGTGCTAAATATAAGAAGATGAACAAAAAAGAACGTCATTTATTTATTCAATCAATTGAAATGGAAATGAAGGACGCAGCGAAGGCGCTTGATTTTGAACGAGCA
Source organism: Gottfriedia luciferensis (assembly GCF_001712755.1). GTDB lineage: Bacteria > Bacillota > Bacilli > Bacillales > Bacillaceae_G > Gottfriedia > Gottfriedia luciferensis_B. Next base: position 198,526 of record NZ_MDKC01000034.1, on the reverse strand, counting down.
ACAGAACTTCGTGACTTGATATTAGAATTGAAGTCTGAGAGGTGAAGAACTTGAAAAGTATGAATGAAATAATTATTAAAGGGGCCAGAGCGCATAACTTAAAAAATATCGATGTTACGATTCCTCGTAATCAATTAGTAGTTGTGACAGGTTTATCTGGATCAGGTAAGTCATCTCTAGCATTTGATACGATTTATGCAGAAGGTCAACGCAGATATGTAGAATCACTATCTGCGTATGCTCGTCAATTTTTAGGTCAAATGGATAAACCTGATGTAGATTCAATCGAAGGACTTTCACCGGCGATTTCAATTGATCAAAAAACGACTAGCCGAAATCCTCGTTCGACAGTTGGTACTGTAACAGAGATTTACGACTATTTAAGACTTTTATATGCTCGAATTGGGACTCCGATTTGTCCAAATCACGGTATTGAAATTACTTCTCAAACAGTCGAACAAATGGTAGATCGTGTAATGGAGTACCCTGAACGAACAAAAATTCAAGTGCTTGCTCCAGTGGTATCTGGTCGTAAAGGGACACATGTCAAAGTATTTGAAGAAATTAAAAAACAAGGGTTCGTTCGCGTTCGTGTTGATGGTGAGCTATTTGATGTATCTGATGAAATAGAATTAGAGAAAAATAAGAAGCATTCAATCGAAGTTGTAATTGACCGTATTGTTGTAAAAGATGGTGTAGCATCTCGATTAGCTGATTCTCTTGAAACAGCATTAAAACTAGGAGAAGGTCGAGTGATCATTGATGTTATAGGTGAAGAAGAATTACTTTTTAGTGAACATCATGCATGTCCTCTGTGTGGATTTTCAATTGGGGAATTAGAACCACGTATGTTTTCGTTTAACAGCCCGTTTGGAGCTTGTCATTCATGTGATGGATTAGGAACGAAATTAGAAGTGGATTTAAACTTAGTTATCCCAAATGATGAATTAACTCTTAAAGAAAATGCTATAGCACCGTGGGAATCAATTAGCTCAATGTATTATCCTCAATTACTAGAGAGTGTTTGTAATCATTACGGCATTGATATGAATATTCCATTTAAAGACATACCAAAAGATCTGCAAGATAAAATTCTTTATGGTAGTAATGGCGAACAAATCTATTTTAAATATGATAACGAGCAAGGTCATGTACGTGAAGCAATGATTGAATTTGAAGGTGTTATTTCGAATGTAGAAAGACGTTTTAAAGAAACATCTTCAGATTTTATTCGTGAGCAAATGGAAAAATATATGGCTCAACAACATTGTCCAACTTGTAAAGGGCATCGTCTAAGAAAAGAGGCACTTGCTGTTTTTATTGGTGGCTTGCATGTCGGTGAAGTAACAAAAATGTCAGTTAAAGAAGCATTTGATTTCTTTGGATCGCTTGATTTAACGCCAAAACAAGAAAAAATTGCAAATCTAATCCTTCGAGAAATTAGAGAGCGTTTAGGCTTTTTAGTAAATGTAGGTTTAGATTATTTAACATTGAACCGAGCTGCAGGTACATTATCTGGTGGAGAAGCTCAAAGGATTCGTTTGGCGACTCAAATTGGTTCAAGACTAACTGGTGTATTATATATTTTGGATGAACCATCAATTGGATTACACCAACGTGATAATGATCGTTTAATCTCAACATTGTTAAATATGAGAGACATCGGAAATACATTAATAGTTGTAGAACATGATGAAGATACGATGCTAGCAGCAGATTATTTAATTGATATCGGACCGGGAGCTGGTATTCACGGTGGACAGGTCATTTCACAAGGAACACCAAGTGAAGTAATGAATGATCAAAATTCATTAACAGGGAAGTACTTATCAGGTGAGAAGTTTATTCCTGTACCGCTTGAACGTAGAAAAGGCGATGGACGTGAAATTAAAATTGTTGGAGCAAAAGAAAATAATTTAAAAAATGTCTCAACTTCATTCCCATTAGGTACGTTCGTTGCAGTAACAGGTGTATCAGGATCAGGGAAAAGTACATTAATTAATGAGATTTTATATAAATCATTAGCTCAAAAATTAAATGGATCGAAAGTACGTCCAGGGGAGCATAAAGAAATAAAAGGGATTGAACAATTGGAGAAGGTTATTGATATTGATCAATCACCAATTGGTCGTACTCCTCGTTCAAATCCGGCTACCTACACTGGTGTATTTGATGATATTCGAGATGTATATGCCGCTACGAATGAGTCAAAGGTTCGCGGTTATAAGAAAGGTCGTTTTAGCTTCAACGTTAAAGGCGGTAGATGTGAAGCATGTCGAGGCGATGGAATCATTAAAATTGAAATGCATTTCTTACCTGATGTTTACGTACCATGTGAGGTTTGTCATGGTAAACGATATAATCGAGAAACTTTAGAAGTTAAGTATAAAGATAAATCGATCTCTGAAGTTTTAGATATGACAGTTGAGGATGCAGTTTCATTCTTTGAAAATATTCCTAAGATTAAACGTAAACTTCAAACGTTAAATGATGTAGGTTTAGGATATATTACATTAGGTCAACCTGCTACGACTTTATCTGGCGGAGAAGCACAACGTGTAAAACTTGCTTCCGAGCTTCATAAACGTACGAATGGAAGAACGTTATATATTTTAGATGAACCTACTACAGGACTTCATGTTGATGATATTGCACGATTATTAGTTGTATTACAAAGACTAGTAGATAATGGAGATACTGTACTTGTAATTGAACATAATCTAGATGTCATTAAAGCGGCCGACCATCTAATTGATTTAGGACCAGAAGGTGGAGACAAAGGTGGTACGATTGTAGCAACCGGTACACCAGAGAAGCTATGTAAAGTCGAAGCGTCCCATACTGGTAAGTATTTAAAAGCTGTATTAGAACGTGACAAAGCTAGAATGGAAAAAAGATTGGCATTGATGGAATCTTAAAAAAATCTCTTTTTTAATAAGTTATAGTTATTGAAAATATTGATGAGGTAGAGTAGTTGATTAGAACGAAAAGAGTGCTCAACTCCAGTTAAATTAGCTGGATAGCGAGTAATCTGGAACGGAAATCAACTATTCTTCTTTTTCTATGTCAGAGTGTTGAAACGGTCAAAGTATATAATTGTTTGTATTTAGGACTTAGTGTCATTCATAGTTCCTTTTACTTGAAAAGTAGTCCACATTTCTTTAATGTTTTAACATAGAATAAATAATGAAAATAAAAAAATTAGTAATGATAAAAAAATGAGGGCGTATCGATAGAGAGGAGATTTTTGTGAAAAAACTATATCGATCTTCTAAAGATTCTATGCTTGCGGGTGTATGTGGTGGGTTAGGTAAGTATTTTAATTTGGACAGTACATTGATCCGTTTACTGTTTGTTATATTATTCTTCGTAGGATTTGGAGCACTACTATTTGTATATTTAATATGGATATTTGTTGTACCAGAAGAGGGTGACGTGAAATAAATGAGATGGTTATTTTCATTAGCTATTAATAGCTTAGTTTTTATTGTAGTAGCAGGATTTCTGCAACCAGATTTTTATGTGAAAAATATTCCAACGGCTATCATTGCTGCGTTGGTGTTATCGATCTTAAATACAATTATCCGCCCAATCTTAATATTAATAACTTTACCTGTAACCATTTTTACAATGGGATTATTCCTGTTTATTATTAATGCATTTACGCTTGAAATTACTGATTATTTATTAGGAGATGCCTTAAGAGTAAATGGTTTTGGAACAGCTATTATTGCATCGATTCTAATTAGTACATTCAGTATGTTAATTCAATATTTTGTATTTGGTTCAAAGGATAAAAAAAAGAATAGTCAACGGTAGAAAAAGAGGAGTCTCTTAAGTTAAAGTACTTTTGAGAGTCTCTTTTTTTTGTTTTTTAGATTAATGGGATTTTTGAACATTATGTGAACTCTGTTGTTATATAACTTGGTATCATTAAATGCTAAAGCTATTGAAATTACTAAATATCGTGATAAATTCACATTTACATTAATGATTTTTAATCGTTCTAGCGCGGTTAGTGACTTGTCGACATTTTCCCACAAAGTTTAAAAATGGTACAATATGAGAGATAATACATAATTATTAATCCTTAGGAGGCTTGTATGGCTAAATTACGTACAAAGAATTTAGTTGAGTATTTTAAATTAGAGGTCATTAGTGGAAGTGCAGGTTTGAATCGTTCGATTAACACGACTGATTTATCTCGTCCAGGTATAGAGGTGGCAGGATTTTTTACATACTATCCATCTGATCGAGTACAAATATTAGGGAAAACAGAATTAACTTTTTATCATAACTTAACTGACGAAGAAAAACACGGTCGATTAAGAAAGCTTTGTGCAGATGATACGCCTTGTATTATCGTGACGCGAGGTTTAGACATTCCACCCGAATTAATTGAAGCTGGGGAAGAAACTGGCGTACCTATTTTACTATCAAACAGTAAGACAACTAAAGCGTATAGTAGACTTACGAGTTATTTAGAGGCTAAACTTGCTCCAACTACAGCGTTACATGGTGTACTAGTTGATATTTACGGTGTCGGTGTATTAATTACTGGAAAAAGTGGAGTTGGTAAAAGTGAAACGGCCCTAGAGTTAGTAAAACGTGGTCATAGATTGGTAGCAGATGATTCTGTAGAGATTCGTCAAACGGATGAGGATACGCTAATTGGTTCATCGCCAGAATTAATTGAGCATTTATTGGAAATTCGTGGATTAGGAATTATCAATGTAATGACTCTTTTTGGAGCAGGATCTGTACGTAATTACAAGCGTATTACGTTGAACATTGATTTGGAGACTTGGGACTCCCAAAAGGTTTACGATCGAGTTGGTTTAGACGATGAAAAACTTAAAATATTAGATACTGATATCTCGAAAATCACATTGCCTGTTCGACCTGGTCGAAATTTAGCTGTTATTATTGAAGTAGCAGCGATGAATTTCCGTTTGAAAAATATGGGTGTAAATGCAGCTCAGCAATTTGCAGATCGTTTAGAAAAAGTAATTCAAGGCGGTAATAATGTTAGTGATTTAATTTAATGGAAAAGTGGGGAAATTGGAATGGAGTCAAATATTCAGCCATTAGATAAAGTATTTTTACACTTAGGTCCTCTTTCAATAAAATGGTATGGGGTATTGATCGGATTAGGTGTTGTATTAGGTTTATGGTTAGCAATTCGTGAAAGTAAACGACGTGGAATACCTGATGATACATTTTTGGATCTTATTTTAGTAGCTCTACCTTCTGCGATTATAGGGGCTAGAATTTATTATGTACTCTTTGAGTGGAGCTACTATTCTAAGCATGTTAGTGAAATACCGGCCATTTGGCATGGTGGATTAGCTATTCACGGTGGTTTAATTGGAGCATTTATAGCTAGTTATTTCTTTGCAAAGAAAAGAGGCATTTCATTTTGGAAGCTTGCCGATATCGCAGCACCAAGTATTTTAGTAGGCCAAATGCTTGGACGTTGGGGAAACTTCATGAACCAAGAGGCTCATGGTGGTCCAGTAACTAGATCATTTTTAGAAAGTCTTCATTTACCTACTTGGATCATTAATCAAATGTATATTGATGGAACGTATTATCATCCAACATTTTTATATGAATCATTATGGAGTTTATTAGGGATTATCTTCTTACTAATTTTAAGAAGAGTGAATCTAAGACGTGGTGAAATGTTTTTAACTTATTTAATTTGGTATTCTGTTGGTCGTTTCTTTATTGAAGGACTAAGAACAGATAGTTTAATGTTAACAAGTACAATTAGAATGGCTCAATTTATATCAGTCGTCATTATCATATTATCTATTTTCATTCTTGTTTATCGAAGAGTTAAAGGATTATCGAAGGAGCGTTATTTAGACGCATAAGTTTGTAAAAACAGGAGTGGGGAGCACGTTGGAAACTTTAAAGAGAGGGTTACTAGTTGGTTTACAAACTTCTTGGAAAATAGGGAAAATAATTTTCCCTATTTCTTTCATTTTAACGATTATTAAAGAAACTGCACTAATGGACTGGTTTGTGAATATTCTTGAACCATTAATGAGTTTTATCGGTTTAAAGGGAGATGCAGCATTAGTATTAGTTTTAGGAAATGTTTTAAATTTATATGCGGCCCTTGGAGCAATGCTACCGATGGATTTAACTGTTAAGGAGGCATTAATCCTAGCAGTTATGTTAAGTTTTTCTCATAATCTATTTGTTGAAACGACAGTAGCTACTGCTGTAGGAGTTCGAGCATCCTTTGTTGTTTTAGTAAGGATTGGATTTGCAATTATTTCTGCTATTTGTATCCATTTCTTTTGGTCTGGTGGAACAGAAATTGTTCATAAAGGCATTGCTGTTGCAGAAAGCGTTAACCAGTCGGGATGGGATATCGTTTATAATGCTATCATTTCGTCATTAATGGGTATTTTTAATCTTATTAAAATTGTTTTCCCCTTAATGCTAGTTATTCAAATTGCAAAAGATTTTGGGTGGATGAATTATATAACGAAAGCATTATCTCCATTTACTAAATTAATCGGTGTTGAAGCAAAAGCTGGAGTTACATTAGCTGCGGGATTGTTTTTTGGATTAGCTTTTGGAGCAGGTGTTATGATTCAAGCTGTTAAAGAAGATGGTGTTTCGAAACGAGATTTATACCTCGTTTTCTTATTTTTAGTAGCATGCCATGCTGTAGTAGAAGATACACTTCTCTTTATTCCTTTAGGGATTCCAGTTTTATACTTATTTTTAATTCGTTTTTTTGTCGCATTAGTTGTTACTTGTATCGTAGCAAGAATTGTAGGTAGAGTTGGTAGAAAAACAGAATCTAGTTTAAAAGCTGAAATGAAATAGAAAGGAAATCTTATGAAAATAAATACGATACTTTTTGATTTAGATGGTACTTTAATCAATACAAATGAATTAATTATTGCTTCATTCTTGCATACTTTGAATAAATATTATCCTGAACAATATAAACGTGAACATGTTATACCCTTTATGGGGCCAACTTTAACTGAATCATTCTCTACGGTAGATGAAGAAAGAGTTGAAGAGTTCATCTCGGAATATCGTCGTTTTAACATGAAGATGCATGATGAGTTTGTTGAGGAATATGAAACGGTTTATGAAACGATCGAAACTTTACACAAATTAGGCTATAAAATAGGGATTGTAACAACAAAGGCACGAAATGTTGTTGAAATGGGTTTAAGTTTTAGTCGATTAAAGCAATTCTTTGATATTGTTATCACAATAGATGACGTACAAAATGCAAAGCCACATCCAGAACCTATTCAATTAGCTCTTAAAAAATTAAATTCTATTCCTGAAGAGAGTATAATGGTTGGCGATAATTACCATGATATTGAAGGTGGTCAAAATGCTGGAACGAAAACAGCAGGGGTTGCTTGGTCACTAAAAGGAAGAGAATTTTTAGCTACTTTTAAACCTGATTATATGCTTGAAAAGATGAGTGATCTCTTACCAATTTTAGGGATTGATGAGAATTGAGGAAAACGAAACGGTACCTAATTGAAGGTGAAAATTCACTTTGGCAAGTGTACAAGACTGTTTCATTTTGGAAAACATTTCGAAATACTATTGTCATTGAAATAGCCCGTTATATCCCTTTCTTTAGATTGAAAAACTGGTTGTATCGGAATCTCATTGGAATGAAAGTAGGAGAGTATACATCCTTTGCGTTTAAAGTAACGCCTGATTTAATGTTTCCAGAATTAATCTCAGTTGGTAGGAATTCGATTATCGGCTATAATACAACAATCTTGGCGCATGAATATTTAATTAATGAATATCGATTAGGAGAAGTCATTATTGGTAATAATGTGTTAGTTGGTGCAAACACGACAGTTCTGCCGGGGGTCACAATAGGTGATGGTGCGAAAGTTTCAGCTGCAACACTTGTCAACAAGGACGTTCCAGCTGGTGCATTTGTTGGAGGTAATCCTATGGTTATTATTTCATTACCTCAATCTGAAACTACTATTTAAACTCTTAAAAAAAGTGGTTTTCAATATTTTTTGTTTCGGTTAAAATAATACTTTGACAACTTATTTAGATAATGTGGAAATTGTACGTTCGTTTAAAATTCTTATAATTTGGACGGCGACTATTTCCTCTTTTTATGTGATATACTGTGATAAGCTTGAAAAACTGGAGGATCGAATGTCTGAAAATTTGGGGAATCAAACAAATCAACTTCATAATGTCGTTTCGTTCTCGTTACCGAAAGATTATTTCTACGAAAAAGGGATGAAAGCTTATAATAGTAACGATTCTGAGCAAGCGATTTATTATTTGAAAAAAGCTGCTGAAAATGAAGAAAATCAAACAGTTCTTATAGATATTTCTAGAAAACTTTTATCATTACATCAATATCAAACTACAATAACTATTTTAGAATATATTTTAGATAAATATCCAACAAATGAGGATGTATATTATTTATTAGCATTTGCATTTTTTGAATTAGGATTATTCCAAAAAGCCAATTTGTATGCTCAAAAGTATTTAGAAATTGGCACGGATGAAGAGCAATTAGAAGAACTAGAAGACTATTTAGATATTATTCATAGTGAAGAAGATGATGATTTAAGTATTAATGATGATTTATTAGTACTTCAAGAGCGAGTTACAAGCTATTTGGCAAATCATGATTGGAAATCTGCTAAAACAACTTTACTTAATATTGTTGATAAGTATCAAGAATTTTGGCCAGCTTATAATAACTTAGCTTTAGTAGAGCTTCATTTAGGAAATCCTGAAGAAGCTGAAAGAGTATTACAATATGTTTTAGAACAAAATCCAGGTAATTTATCAGCTTTAATTCATTTAACAATGTTAAAAAGAATATTAAACGAACAAGAAATTGCTCTACAATATCTTGAAGGCTTATCAAATATTGTTCCAATTTCTGAAGAGCACCGCCACAAGCTTGGCGTACTTTTCTATCAGTTCAAGAAGTATGAAGAAGCTTATAAGTTATTTAATTTACTGTACATGGAACGACCAGATCGTGAAATACAGTTTTATTATATGTTCTGTGATGCAGCATATCAATCTGGAAGAATTGAAACGGCGGAACGTATTTGGAATTTTGAAATGACAAGTGAATTTGATGATCATGAGGAATTGGCTCCATGGGCTGAAAAAAAGCATTCATCAAATGAAATTGAACAATTAATGGTTGAAACAGAATACCAAGCAAAACACTCCAATTCGAATAGTGAGAGATGGGGATTAATCTATTTTATGAAGGAATATTATTATGAACAAAAATTTAGTTCAATCCTTCAAGATTTGAATCCATTAGAAAATATTGGTCTCGATGAACAATTAGAACAAGTTCTACTAAATAATATGTGTTATCTAGAGCCTCATCCGTCATTGAATATTGCGATTAACGGCGCAAAGAAAGTACAGACAACTTGGGAAGAAGATTATATAATACTACGTAATCATCTTCAATTATGGTTTTTCGCTATTTGTGAACTTACAGTAAAATATAAAGAATTACCTGTAAGTGAAGAGGTTTTATTAGCTGCTACACATTATCTTGTTGAAAATGAAGTAAATCGTGTATCACAAAAGAAAATTGCAGCAAACTATAATATCTCTACCTATTTATTAAATAAAGGCATTAGCGCCATTCGAAGCTTGTTTTAATACCAGATGGTGTTAATGCAAGCTTTCTTTATTTCTCATTAAGGTGAGTATAAATTGGCAGCAAGGATTTGTACTCGAAGGTGAAGGCTCGTCAGTCGAAGAGTTTTCTTTATCATGAGCATATGATTTGTTGTTTTATGTCATCGCGTATTAGGATAGTGTTAGTTAATGAAGTAGGGCAATTAGCCATTTAAGTACAAGGAGTGATTAAGAAATGGAAGAAAAAATTTATGATGTTATTATCATTGGAGCTGGTCCTGCAGGGATGACTGCAGCTGTATATACATCTCGTGCAAATCTTTCTACATTAATGATGGAACGTGGTATTCCAGGTGGACAGATGGCAAATACTGAAGAAATTGAAAACTACCCAGGTTTTGATAGTATTTTAGGCCCGGATTTATCAAATAAAATGTTTGATCATGCGAAAAAATTTGGTGCTGAATACGCTTATGGAGACATTAAAGAAATTATCGACGGTAAAGAATATAAAACAATCATTGCTGGTAAAAAAGAATACAAAACACGCGCAATTATTATTTCAACTGGTGCAGAATACAAAAAAATTGGTGTTCCAGGTGAGCAAGAGCTTGGAGGACGTGGTGTATCTTACTGTGCTGTTTGTGATGGAGCATTCTTTAAGGATAAAGAATTAGTAGTTATAGGTGGCGGAGATTCAGCGGTAGAAGAAGGCGTATATTTAACTCGATATGCTTCTAAAGTTACAATCGTTCACCGTAGAGATCAATTACGTGCTCAAAAAATTCTTCAAGACCGTGCATTTGCAAATGAAAAGATTTCATTTATTTGGAATTCAACAATTAAAGAAGTAAACGGAACTGATGGTAAAGTAAGTAGCGTAACGCTTGTAGATACTCAAAATGGTGAAGAATCTGAATTTAAAACTGATGGCGTATTTATCTATATTGGCATGCTGCCATTAACAAAACCATTCTTAAGTTTAGGTATTACAAATGAAAATGGTTATATTGAAACAAATGATGTAATGGAAACAAGAGTACCAGGTATTTTTGCTGCTGGTGATGTTCGTGAAAAAACTTTACGTCAAGTTGTAACAGCTACTGGAGACGGAAGTATTGCTGCTCAAGCAGTACAACATTATATTGAAGAATTAAAAGAAGAATTATCTAAAACTAACTAATCTTGATTAAAAACGATAAAATTAAGTTTTAGAATTGTGAACAAAATTGTAATATTCTGAAACTTATATGTAATTAGGGTGTAACTCTCTTGAAATATAGTTACTGTAATATAGACAATAACCAGAGAGCCCCCTAATATATATAGGAACATGGATATGCGCTTGTCCATGTTCCCTTTTTTTGTGCTTTAAAGTTTAAATTTGCAGCGACGAATGAGGAACTGACGTAGTTGCAAATTTTTAGCAATTAAGTATAAGTGCAACTACGCCTTTAGTCTTTAAAGCTCGGCAATCGGTGAGTTTTCTTTATTTGTCTCCGAAAATGATCGGTTCTGTTCCTCGACCGTAGTTCGAACCCACAAAATCTTTTCCTTTAGCCTGTACCTGTCAACCCTAATTCCCACTCTTAACAAGTTGTTGTCTGACTAGTTTAACGGTATAATATAGATTGGGCAGTTTCAACCAACTGCAAGTCCAAATTGTAAGTGAGGTATAAGAAATGCAAAGAGTTACACATTGTGTTTTGGTAAATGAAAATAATATCCTCTTGCTACAAAAACCTAGAAGAAACTGGTGGGTTGCACCCGGCGGCAAGATGGAGCCAGGTGAAAACATTAGAGAAGCAGTTGTTCGTGAATATCGTGAAGAAACAGGTATATACTTAAAAAACCCAAAATTAAAAGGTGTTTTTACAATTATTATAGAAGAAGATGCTAAGGTAGTGAATGAATGGATGATGTTTTCATTTTTAGCTACCGAGTTTGACGGTGAAAATCAAGATGAGTGTGAAGAAGGAATTCTTCGCTGGCATGCGATAGATGAAGTGAAAAACCTTCCTATGGCAGCAGGTGACTATCATATTATTGATTATTTACTGAAGGGTAAAGAAATTTTACATGGTACCTTTGTCTATACACCGGACTTTGAATTATTAAGGTATCGCTTAAATCCGAGTTAACTTAAATTATAGAAAGGGTTGAGTTAAATGCCTACAAGATCACATGTAAAAATGGTTATTATAACTGGAATGTCGGGTGCTGGAAAGACTGTCGTTGTTCAAGCGTTAGAAGATATCGGTTACTTCTGTGTTGATAATCTTCCTCCTGCTCTACTTCCAAAATTTGTAGAGCTATTAAAGGACCCGGATCACAATACAACAGATAAAGTTGCTCTTGTTATGGATTTACGAGGAAGAGAATTTTTTGATCAGTTAGGGAGTTCGTTAGATCAATTAATGTCTACTCCGTCAATTATCCCTCAAATTTTATTTTTAGACGCAACGAATGCTGCACTCGTTACTCGCTACAAAGAAACTCGTCGTTCACATCCACTTTCTCCAACGGGTTCTCCATTAAAAGGAATTGAGTTGGAACGTACTCTTTTAGCCGAGGTAAAAGGGCGTGCACAATTAATTTATGATACTTCAGATTTAAAACCTAAAATATTACGAGAAAAAATAATTGAACAATTTAGAGAAAATGAACAAGAAGGTTTTTCAGTAAATATTCAGTCATTCGGTTTTAAGTACGGAATACCGATTGATGCGGATTTAGTATTTGACGTACGATTTTTACCAAATCCATTTTATATTGAATCAATGCGTCCCTTAACTGGCTTAGATGAGGAAGTTTCCTCTTACGTTCTTAAATTTAATGAGACAACGGAATTTATGCTGAAATTAATTGATTTAATTAGTTTTATGTTACCTCAATATAAAAGAGAAGGTAAACGACAACTAATCATTGCGATCGGATGTACGGGTGGACAGCATCGCTCTGTTACTTTAGCAGAGTATTTAGCTAACTACTATAAGGATCAATATGATACGAATGTTAGTCATCGGGACGTTGAAAAAAGGAGTCATAAGTAATGGTTAGTCAACGTTCAAAAATAGTAATAATTGGAGGCGGAACGGGACTATCTGTTTTAGTACGTGGATTGAAAAAACATCCCGTTGATATTACCGCAATTGTAACAGTCGCAGATGATGGTGGTAGCTCTGGACGATTACGTGACGAGTTAAAAATTCCACCACCTGGTGATGTACGAAATGTACTTGCTGCGTTATCAGATGTGGAACCGATGTTGGAAGAATTATTCCAACATCGATTTGCAACATCTGGAGACCTTTCTGGGCATTCTCTTGGTAATTTAATGCTAAGCGCAATGACTGCGATTACAGGTGATTTTTACCGTGCAATCATTGAAATGCGAAGGGTATTAAATGTTAGAGGGAAAGTTATACCAGCAGCTAATCAAAGTGTCGTATTAAAAGCTGAATTAGAAGATGGGACAATTGTTTCAGGTGAGTCGAAAATTCCTTATTCTGGTAAAAAGATTAAAAGAGTATTTTTAGCACCAGGAAATGTTGAACCTTTAAAAGAGGCGCTTGATGAAATTAATCGTGCTGACTTAATCGTAATTGGACCAGGTAGTTTATATACGAGTATCCTTCCTAATCTATTAGTTACTAAAATTGGGAAGGCTGTTGTAAATTCAAAAGCTAGAAAAGTATATGTATGTAATGTGATGACTCAAGCGGGTGAAACTTTACATTATACAGCTAGTGATCATGTAAGGGCTCTGTACCAGCATTTAGACTCAAGTTTTATCGATACAATTATCGTAAATGAAGGCACGATGCCTAAAAATATTTTAGAACTTTATAAGGAAGAACATGCTCAACAAGTAAAACTAGATATAAATGAGCTTGAATCTTTAAATCTAGAAATTGTTCATAAGTCGATCGTTAAATATGATGATAATGTGATTAGGCATGATACAGTAAAGTTAGCAGAAATTTTATGTGATCTAATCCCGACAAAAATAAAAGAATAATGAAAAAATATTTAGAGCTAGAAGGAGGGGGTGATTCAAATGTCCTTTGCATCAGAAACGAAAAAAGAATTAACAACGATTGAGATCAAAGATTGTTGTTCAAAATCTGAGCTATCCTCTTTAATTCGAATGAATGGTTCATTATCAATTGCGAATCGCCAATTTATAGTAGATGTAGTTACTGAAAATGCAGCAATTGCGAGAAGAATATATGTATTAATTAAACGTGTTTATGATGTGGACGTTGAATTGCTCGTTCGTAAAAAAATGCGTCTTAAAAAGAACAATGTATATATTGTTCGAATAAAAGAAGAAGCGAAACATATTTTAAATGATCTTTATATAACTGGTGAAGGATTTACCTTTACGAATGAAATAGCGAAAGAGCTAATTACGAAGAAATGTTGTAAACGCTCCTATTTAAGAGGTGCTTTTCTAGCTGGTGGTTCGGTAAATAATCCAGAGACATCTTCATATCATTTAGAAATTTTTTCACTATATAAAGAGCATACGGAAGAAATTTGTCGTCTAATGAATGAGTTCGGATTAAATGCTAAAACACTGGAGAGACGTAAAGGTTATATTACGTACTTAAAAGAAGCAGAAAAAATTACTGAGTTTTTAAACGTTGTTGGTGCACATTCAGCTTTATTAAGGTTTGAAGATATCCGAATTGTAAGAGATATGAGAAACAGTGTTAATCGTCTAGTAAATTGTGAAACTGCGAACTTAAATAAAACGATCAGTGCAGCCTTCAGGCAAATTGAAAATATACGTTATATCCAAAACTCAGTTGGTTTAGATATATTACCGCCAAAGCTACGTGAAATTGCAGAACTTCGAGTAGCGTATGAGGATGTTACATTAAAAGAGTTAGGTGAAATGGTATCTAGCGGAGCAATTAGTAAATCAGGAATCAATCATCGCCTACGTAAAATAGATGAAATAGCTGATAAACTAAGAGCGGGAGAACCAATAAAAATAAAATAAAAGTTAAGAGGGAAGAAAAAAATGATTGAGAAAAAAGGGAGAGTACTATTAGAAACTGGAATACAGGCTCGTCCAGCAGCACAATTTGTTCAAGTTGCTACGAGATTTCGTTCAGAAGTATTATTAGCTTACAAAGGTAAACAAGTAAACGTAAAGAGTATCATGGGTGTTATGAGCCTTGCTGTACCCCATGGAGAAGAAATCGTAATTACTGTTACTGGTGACGATGAAGTTGAAGCAATGGAAGCCGTAATGGACTTTATCGGAGAAGAAATTTAATGTAATTGGACATTCACAAGTTGGATGTCCAATTTTTTTTACAAAAAAACTAGCCGAAAAATTTCGGCTAGTTTATTCTTACTATTTAATAGCTGCAGTATTAGAAATTACTTTATCAATTAATCCGTATTCTAATGCACGGTCTGCAGTCATAAAGTTATCGCGCTCTGTATCACGCTCGATTGTATCTAATGGTTGACCAGTACGATCTGCAAGAATTTTGTTTAATTTATCACGTAAGAACAAGATTCGCTTAGCTGCAATTTCGATTTCAGTAGCTTGACCTTGAGCACCACCTAATGGTTGGTGAATCATAACTTCTGCATTTGGAAGAGCATATCTCTTTCCTTTTTCCCCAGCAGATAATAAGAACGCACCCATTGAAGCCGCCATACCAATACAAATTGTAGATACTTGAGGCTTAATAAAGTTCATCGTATCATAGATAGCCATACCAGCAGTAATACTTCCTCCTGGACTATTTATGTATAATGAAATATCCTTATCTGGATCTTCTGCTGCTAAAAATAAAAGTTGTGAAACAATTGAGTTAGCTACGTTATCATCGATTGCGCTACCTAACATGATGATGCGGTCTTTTAATAGACGAGAGTATATATCATACGCACGCTCACCACGACTTGTTTGTTCAATAACTGTAGGAATTAAATTCATTTTTTCTCCTCCTTGTTTAAAACAAATGAATGATTAATACAATAATACCTTTAAGGTCAGAAAAGGTCAAATAAAACAGATGCTATATTTAATGTATTATTCAAACTTAAAATTCTTGACCTTTTATAACATATTTATTTATCTAATACTTCAACATCATTAACGACTTTTCCTATTATTAAACGTAACTTTATGTAGTTTTTCTTTTGATAAGTTAAAAAACTAGTAACAAAATGATTGGAGCATATTCTTGTTTGAAATATAGAGCCTTGTTAAACTACCAAATTTTCGTAAAGGGAGTTTAGTGATGTTGATTTCCACTACAGTGTGCTCGCTTTCCATGGGGCGAGACCAGAGCCTCCTCGTCACGTTCGTTCCTGTGGGGTCTCAGGCTTCCCGCATATCCCATAGGAGTCGAGCACCCCTCCGTTCCAATCAAGTTGCTCATTAAAAAAGCTTACGATAAAAGGCTAATTTAATATCCTTTACTTAGCGTAAAATAACAGTTTATTAATCAGTTTGTATTTCAATTAAGATCGACCATGAACTTATAAACTAATCATTTGAAATTATTTATCTAAAATTTGCTCTAAATATTTTTAACTTCTTAATAAACAATTTCTATATTTTTGTTGGTATATTAAATATAAATTCATCGCGTCGCCTGTATATAGAAGACGATGAGTTTTTAACGCTTTTACAAGCCATCAAAACTAAATTTATAAAAGAAAATGCACACAAACCATTCCAAAGTGTATCTTCTTCTTTTTCCTACTCAAAAAGAAACCTAAATTATTGCGGTCAGAACATTCTAACGATATAATAAAACATAAGATTTTCTTATAAACTTACGAATAAGCTACAAAGCGAAACATCAGCGCACCAATCGAGCCGCTACTTGCATAAACTTACTTAGATTGGGGCGACAGCTACACAATACATATTTTAACTTTATATTAAAAATGCGTTCGTAGCTCAGTGGATAGAGCACGTTCGAATAAGCTACAAAGCGAAACTACAGCGCACCAATCGAGCTGCTCCTTGCAACTACCTGCTGAGATTGGGGCGACAGATACACTATACTTATTTTAATTAGATATTATATAATGCGTTCGTAGCTCAGTGGATAGAGCATCGGTTTCCGGTACCGTGTGTCGCAGGTTCGAATCCTGTCGAGCGCGCTAAAAGAATAAACCGAGCGATAAAATCTGTTAATTATCAGATATTATCGTTCGGTTTTTATTTTTCCTCCTTTAAACCCTGAATCTCAGCCTTAAATCCTACCTTTACCTTACAACTAAAGATGTATTAAAACTCCATCCAATGAAGAATGGGTTCCCTGTACTTTAATTCATATATTAAAAGTATATAAAGGGAGGTTATTCAAATGGATATGAATTCTTGGTTTCTTGAAGAAATGGCACAAATCAATAAAGATGAAATAGAAAGAGAATTAAAATTTAAAGAAACTTATAAACTGTATTCAACTTCTAAAAAGAAAAAATACTGCATCGACCTAAAAATCATTAAATTCTGTATTTAAATTAGAGAATGTTTATTATCATCTTAAATTTACTAAAAAAAGAGCTGAGTGACTTTGTATTTATAAAAATTATTCGGTTCTGTTTGCTGCTTCTATTTATTTCCTCTATCCTTTTTCCTAAATATATGATATATTACTCTTTGCGATGAGCTAATTTGAGTAAGACGAGAGATATGCGCAAGCTAAACGCGCGGATGTGGCCGCCCGGTCTCTCGCCTCAAACGCATCAAGACGTCTGCTGCGGCAGGCGTCTTTCTTTTTGTCCATTCCTTTGTGTATAATAGTACATATTAAAATTGAAGGGAATGTTTTTGTGTTAACGATTGCAGAATACACTGTAGAAGAAATAAAAGATCCATTTGGTATCATTGAAGGTGATCGATATGAGTTTATTCTTTATATCAATGTACCAGAGGATGATGAATTATTTAATGAAAAAGGTATATATATAAAAGTACTTTTTGGAGTAAATGGTGACGAGTCGAAATTAATTAAATATGATTTATATGAAGCTGAGTCAAATCAGTATTTAGATTTTGATTTGGAAGAAGATGAGGAAAAAGAAGTATTTGAATTTTGTAAAACTCATTTAACAGTTGAAGAATAATCTTAATGTGTTGTCGAATGACACACTTCGGCTAGGAGATATCCTATTTAGAGAATTTCTCAACACACTATTGTGTAATTGCAAACACAGTATCAATTGTGCCTACACACTTATAAAACACTAATATTTTAAATAAATGTTACGTTTTGAAAACCTTGATTTATCAAGGTTTTTTTGTTGTATTTTTAAAAAGATAGATTTTTTAGAATATTGGCACAGTATTTGCAATATTTAAATTGATTACACAACTTGTCTTTGTAACGCGTAATTCTTTTGTCATTATTTGTAAAATTGTAAGCGTTTCATCGGCGAGAATAATTGAGGAGGTGTAGGATGAAGATCTTATTGGTATGTTCTGCGGGAATGTCGACTAGTCTACTAGTTACAAAAATGGAACAAGCAGCTAAAGCAAAAGGAATTCAGGCAACAATATGGGCTGTTGCTGGTGATGAGGCGAAAGAAAATTTAGCTAAAGCGGATGTATTACTACTTGGTCCACAGGTTCGTTATTTAGTCTCAGAAATGAAAAAATTAGCTGAACCTAAAGGGATACCAGTAGATACAATTAATCCAGTGCATTATGGACTGATGAATGGTGAAGCTGTACTGGAAATGGCTTTAAATTTGAAAAAGTAAAACGGGGAATTAAAAATCTAGAGAGAAAAGAAGGTGTATTTGAATGATGCGTTTTGCTGAAAAGTATATAATGCCTGCTGCAGCGAAGTTTGGTAATCAACGTCATTTGTTAGCGATTCGTGATGCGTTAATTGGCATGATTGCCATTACGATGATTGGAGCTTTTGCTGTACTTATTAATAATTTAGGTGGCGCAATCCACGGCTACGACAAAATGATGGTAACAGTCTTTGGTGCAAACTGGAAAACACTAGGCAGTGATATTTGGTGGGGAACATTTGCATTTATGACAGTATTTGCTGTAGTAGGGATCGCGCATAGATTAGCTCGTTCTTATGGTGATGAAGGTTTTGAAGCAATGCTGGTTGCATTAGCGTGTTACTTCGTACTAGTTCCACAATCATTAGCTGCGGTATCAGTTACATTAAATGGTGGTAAGACAGCTACAGGTGGAACTTGGGGATTTATTAGTTGGAATTCATTAAACTCAACGGCTTTATTTACAGGAATTATCGTTGCGATTATTGCGACTGAAATTTTTGTACGTTTAGCTAGAGTGAAACAATTAGTTATTAAATTACCAGATGGCGTTCCACCAGCAGTATCAAAAGCATTTGCAAAGTTATTACCAGGTATGTTAACAATCTTTATCGTTGCATTAATTGGCTTATTGTTCAGATTATACATTTCGAATGGCGTATTCTTTAATGATTGGTTAAATTCAGTTCTTGTAAAACCATTAACTGATGCAGCAGATTCATTAGGATTTGCAGTTGCAATTGCATTTTTTGTACATTTTTTCTGGGCGCTTGGATTACATGGTCCAAATATTTTAGGAGGGATTACAACTCCTTTATTAACAACTCTAGGTAACCATAACATCGATTTATATGCAAAAGGTGTGACTGATTTAGATAAGTATTCTGTCTTAGCAGGTCCATTCTTAGACGCATTTGTATATATGGGTGGATCAGGTACTACAATCGGTTTACTTATTGCAATGTTCTTAGTTAACCGTAAACGTCATAAACAGATGATTGCTTTAGGAACACCTCCAGGATTATTTAATATTAATGAACCAATTATTTTCGGTTTACCAATCGTGTTAAACCCAGTATGGTTAATACCGTTTATCTGTACTCCAATTGTTTTAACCATTATTTCTTATTTAGCTGTTCAATCACATATTGTTTTCCCGGTTGTTTCTACAATCCCTTGGGTAACTCCACCAGTTATAGGTGGCTATTTAGCAACTGGTGGTCACTGGAGCGGTGCAGTTTTATCGCTTGTTAACGTAGTAATTTCAATCGTTATTTACTTACCGTTCGTTGTAGTAGCAGAAAGAATGGAAGCTAGAAAGTCGACAGAAACAACAACAAGTAGTAATTCATTAAATGTATAAAGAATGTGAAGGAGAAGAGTGAAAATGCCTACCGACACAAATAATGAACAAATTGCATTTCAACTTATATTACATTCCGGTAATGCTAAGAGTTTATTAATGGAAGCAATGTATAAAGCTCGTGATGGGAAGTTCGAGGAAGCCCGTAGTAAAGTAAACGAAGCGAATGCGGAACTTAAGCGAGCTCATCATTCACAAACTTCACTTATTCAAAGTGAAGCGGGTGGGCAACAATACAAAATTAATATTCTTTTAGTACATGCACAGGATCATTTAATGAACACTCTTACAACAAGAGATTTAGTAGAGGAAATTATTTACTTACATGAAAAAATTTCACTTTAATAATTGATAAAAAAAGTGGTGTAGACTAATTCTACATCACTTTTTTGATAGATTACATAGAACAAAATGTATAATTTAAGTAAGGATCGTAAAAGTGTTTTAAAACACTACAATATAGTTTATATAAATCACGACACACTAACAGGATAATAACACACTAAAACAATTTAAGAAGATTGAGGAACTATATTTAACACACTAGATGTTTTTGGTTACTTTCCTTTTTAAGTAAAGAAAAAAGATTTCATGAAGATGATTCCTTATAGGACAAGGTTTCAATGAGTAAATTATATATTTTTCAATATACCAGAAAAAGTTGGCACGCCATTTGCTATATAAAAAGTGTACAAAATAAATTAATTTGTAGTTACTTCAAGGATTTGTTTCTTACTTCAAACAAACCTGTAAGCGCTACACTAATTCTAATACTGGAGGAATCACAATGAATATTTTATTAGCTTGTTCAGCAGGAATGTCTACTAGTTTACTAGTAACTAAAATGGAGGAAGCAGCAAAAGCAAAAGGAATTGACGTAAAGATTTGGGCAGTTTCAGGTGATGCTGCAAAAGAAAATTTAGATAAAGCTGACGTTCTTTTATTAGGACCACAAGTACGTTATTTAGCTTCTGAAATGAAAAAAGTTGCCGAGCCAAAAGGGATACCAGTTGATGTAATCAATCCAGTGCATTATGGACTTATGAATGGTGAAGCGGTTTTAGAATTAGCACTTAGTTTAAAAAAATAGTCATGATCGTTGCATACATTTTAAACAAAAAGGAGTCCTAAACAATGATGAATTTTGTAGATAGATATATAATGCCAGCTGCAGCAAAGTTCGGTAACCAACGTCATTTATTAGCAATACGCGATGCGTTAATCGGGATGATTGCCATTACAATGGTCGGTTCTTTTGCAGTATTATTTAATAATTTAGGTGGAGCAATCAAAGGTTACGACAAAATGATGGAAGCTCTTTTTGGAGTAAACTGGAAGACATTAGGTGGAGACATCTGGTGGGGAACATTCGCATTTATGACTGTTTTTGCAGTTGTAGGGATTGCTTATAAATTGGCTCGTTCTTATGGTGATGAGGGATTTGAAGCAATGCTTGTCGCATTAGCATCATATTTTGTACTAGTGCCTCAATCATTAAATGCAGTAACAGTTACATTAGAAAATGGAAAAACAGCTACTGGTAGTGTTTGGGGATTAGTGAACTCTACTTATACTAATTCAACTGCACTTTTTACCGGAATAATCGTTGCCATTATCGCAACAGAAATTTTTGTTCGCTTATCAAGAGTAAAACAATTAGTTATTAAATTGCCAGATGGTGTACCACCAGCAGTTTCAAAAGCATTTGCAAAGCTATTACCAGGTATGCTAACAATCTTTGTGATTGCGATTGTTGGATTACTATTTAGACTATATTTATCAGATGGAGTCTATTTTAATGATTGGTTAAGCTCAGTTCTTGTTAAGCCATTAACAAATGCTGCAGACTCTTTACCGTTTGCAATCGGTATCGCATTCTTTATTCATTTCTTCTGGATGCTTGGCTTACATGGACCGAATATACTAGGTGGAATTACGACACCATTATTTACAGCTTTAGGAAATGAAAATATTGATTTAGCAGCAAAAGGTGTTACAAAGTGGAGTGAATATAATGTAATGGCTGGTCAGTTCTTTGATGCATTTGTATTCTTAGGTGGATCAGGTGCTACTTTAGGGTTAATCATTTCAATGATCTTAATAAATCGAAAACGTAATAAACAAATGATTGGATTAGGTGGAGCACCAGGTTTATTCCAAATTAATGAACCAGTTCTTTTCGGATTACCGATTGTGTTAAATCCAATGTGGTTAATTCCATTCATTGGCACACCAATTATCTTAACAGTTATTTCATATTTAGCAATTTCTTTAGGTATGGTTCACCCAGTAACTACGAATATTCCATGGGTAACTCCACCAATTTTAGGTGGATGGCTGATTACAGGGGGACATTGGACAGGTGCAGCCTTAGCAGCATTTAACCTAGTTATCTCGGTTGTCATCTATTTACCTTTCGTTGCACTACAAAGACGAATGGAATCTAAAAAAACTAGAGAAGCAGCAAATAATCAAAGTGCTGCTATGTAATGCAGTTTGAGGAGGATACGAAATGAGTACATTAACGACAATTGAGCAAACAGCATTCCAATTAATCTTACACGCAGGAAACGCAAAAAGCTCATTAATGGAAGGTATGCAGGCTGCTCGAGCAGGTAATTTAGAAGAAGCAAATAGTAAGATTGAAGAAGCAAAGAAAGAATTAAATCTTGCGCATCAGGCACAAACTTCATTAATTCAAGGTGAAGCACGTGGAGAGAATGTTGAATTAAGTATTTTATTAATTCATGCTCAAGATCATTTAATGAATGCATTAACGATGAGAGATTTAGTAACAGAAATAATTTTCCTACATGAGAAATTAAATAAATAAGAGAAAATAGAAAAGTAGTTTCCTAGTATCATCGGGCTACTTTTCTCCTATCATATAGAAGGAGTGAAGAAAATGAGAAACGGTATTAAAATAGCAACAATTGGTGGCGGTTCAAGTTATACTCCAGAATTAGTTGAAGGATTTATTAAACGTTATGATGAACTACCTGTAAGAGAGTTATGGTTAGTGGACATTGAAGAAGGTAGAGAAAAACTTGAAATCGTTGGAAACCTTGCGAAAAGAATGGTAGAAAAAGCAGGAGTACCGATGGAAATTCATTTAACACTTGATCGACGTGCTGCTCTTAAAGATGCTGATTTTGTCACAACACAATTTCGTGTAGGTTTACTTGAAGCTCGTATGAAGGATGAGCGTATTCCTTTAAAATATGGGGTAATTGGACAAGAAACTAATGGTCCAGGTGGTCTATTTAAAGCACTTCGTACAATTCCGGTTATTTTAGATATCGTTAAGGATATTGAAGAGCTTTGTCCAAATGCTTGGCTAGTAAACTTTACGAATCCTACAGGTATTTTAACAGAAGCGATTTTAAGATACACAGATTTCCGTAAAGTAGTAGGTTTATGTAATGTACCAATTCATATTCACATGAACATTGCAAAAGGTCTAGGGGTAGAAGCTGAGCGTGTGCACATTGATTTTATGGGATTAAATCATATGGTTTACGGAACGAAAGTATTATTAGATGGTGAAGATGTAACAAGTCGTGTTGTAAGTGAGTTTGCACGCCCTGCTGAAAGTATGACGATGCAAAATATTAAGGCAATGGATTGGAATCCTGATTTTATTGAAGCACTTGGAGCGATTCCATGTCCGTATCATCGTTACTACTATCAAACGAAAGTAATGCTAGAGGAAGAACTGGAAGCAGCGAAAAAAGATGGAACGCGTGCTGAGGTTGTGAAAAAATTAGAAGAATCATTATTCGAATTATATAAAGATCCTAATTTAAATATTAAGCCACCACAATTAGAAAAACGTGACGGAGCTTATTATAGTGATGCTGCATGTCGATTAATTTCATCTTTATATAACAATAAAGGTGATATCCAACCTGTTAACACAATGAATAATGGTGCAATTGCATCAATTCCAGATGATTGTGCTGTTGAAGTAAGTGCTGTTATTACAAAAGATGGTCCAAAACCGCTTACGATGGGTGACTTACCGGTTGCAGTACGCGGTTTAGTTCAACAAATTAAATCATTCGAACGTGTTGCTGCGGAAGCTGGAGTAACAGGGGATTATAAAACAGCATTACTTGCTATGTGTATTAACCCTCTAGTTGGATCTGATAATTTAGCAAAACAAATTCTAGATGAAATGTTAGAGGCTCACAAAGAGCATTTACCTCAATTCTTTAAAAACGAAAAAGTAGCAGCGAATTAACGATTAAAAAGAGGGATGTAGCTCGATTGAAAGAGTGCATCCCTTTTTATCATCCTAAAAGAAAAAGGAGAATGAATGATGAAGAAGCTAATTGTAAATGCAGATGATTTCGGGTACTCAAAAGGTGTAAATTATGGCATTATTGAAGCACATTTGAATGGAATAGTGAACTCCGCGACTATGATGATGAATATGTATGCGGTAGAGCATGGAATTGAAATAGCAAAATTACATCCTACATTAGGATTAGGTGTACATCTTGTATTAACTGCGGGCAAACCTTTATTAACAGATCTACAAACAATTGTAGATCAAAATGGGGATTTCCTTAAAAATAGTTACTGGTATGACAATCCCGTTATTAATGTTGAAGAAGTTGAAAAGGAATGGGATGCTCAAATTCAAAAGTTTCTTTCTTATGGATTGAATCCTTCACATCTAGATAGTCATCACCATGTACACATGATTCCAATTCTACATCCAGTAATTGCAAAATTATCTCAAAAGTATGATCTTCCAGTCCGTATTTCTCCAAAGAGTCAAATAGACGGAATCACACCTTTCACGGATCAATTATTAACTGATTTTTATGGTAGTGATATTCCATTAAACTATTTTGAGACAATAGAAGACAGAATAAATAAAAATGTTGAGTCAGTAGAGGTTATGGTACATCCAGCATTAGTCGATAATCATTTAAAAAATGGTACATCCTATTGCTTTGAGAGATTAACAGAACTAGACATTTTAACGAACTCAAAACTTCCTGAGGGAGTAGAGCTAGTAAAGTATTAATATAGAATAAAAAGCCAGTTCCTTTCATCGAAGTAACTGGCATTAGAGTATTGAAATATAAAATGGTCAATAGGGAAACAGACATTAAATTGAACTTATTTATGATGAAATGATCATTTTTTGGATGATTTATTAATGGTTATAAATGTTAATATTGAGCAATTTCACGATTTCAATAATCACTAGTAATGATTTTTTTCAGAGGTTAAAAATATTATGAGCTAATTTTTAGAAAAACAAATTCAGTTGATTAGTTTAATTAAAGTTCGATATTAGTTGACCTACAAACTGATTAATACACAACAGTTAGATTATTCTAAGTAAAGGCTATTTGATTATGATTTTATTGGAGACTTTTTTCGATGAATAAGTTGATTGGAGCGGAGGAGTGCTCGACTCCTATGGGATTAGCGGGAAGGCTAAAGAATCTCGCCCCATGGAAAGCGAGCATCCTGTTGTGGAAATCAACATCACTCTACTCCTTTTACGAAAATTTGGTAATTTAATTGACAGGGATGTTTTTCAACAGAGTAAAGCCAGTTCCTTCATCGAAGTAACTGGCTTTTTACTTATTTTATATAAAAGTCTTCATCTAACCTACTTATATCGTTTCTAGAATAAAATTCCATTAAATAACATATTTCATCATCAGGTATGATAATGTCACAAGCATCCTCAATTTGTTGCATTATTTTTTTAATTTTTAAATATAGCATATAGTCACTATTTATTTTATCTTCTTTATCTTTAAATGGGATTAGAGGCTGTGAGTTTTGAATCCGATCAATCATGCAACTCATATGAATAACAATTCCCATTAGATCCTCATTTTTGAAAAATTTGTCTGTTTGGACTTGTATATCATTTAAGGCACGTCTAATCACACTAATTACTTTTTTAGCATCCTTTAAAGAAATAGTCTCTTGTAGTGTTTCAGCCATTTTTAAATACGTTTCTTCATAAGTTATCAATTCTTGTATTGTCTTTGTTGCTTTCATATTTAATACATCCTGTAAATGAAACGTATTAAATGGAACATTTATATCAAAATTTGAAACAATACAAACGATACTTCGTTCTTTAGATATATCATTTAACATTTTTTGTAATTCGTCTTTATTTAAAAGGCTAATTGGCACAATTTCTAGCATCTCTTTATCATAGACCAAGTTATTCGCTAGTATATTTTTAATGGCTATTGCACTTCCCTGACCAGTCAGACATGCAGTTAAAATGACAGAACGATTAAATTCAGGTTGTTTCGTTTTATTTGAATGAGAATTGATGAAGAAAGTAGTTAAGTTTCTTACATCCTGATAAAGCTCGTCTAAATTATAACCTAGTGTTGCTTTTCTAGAAGCTTCGATTACATGTGCAGTACTTACCATTTGAATCACGCGTACAGGAATTGAAAATTCAGCTTCAATTATGTCGCCGATATAAGATAGTGATCCCATATCAATACAAAGTAGAATTCCATTTAATTTACCTAAAGATTTAATATAATCTTTTACTCGAATTAAAAAATCTTGTGGTGGTTCACTTAATGGCATATCGATTCCAATAACTTCCTCGTTTTCTAACAGTTCATTTGTTACATTCGCCATTTCTTTAGCAATACCGTTACCATGAGCTAATACAATTACTTTTACATTGGAGCTAGTCACTTTAAAATCTTCGTTTCCATATACAAAAAACATCGTTATAAATGCTACTTCATCAAATGGGATTGAAACATTTGAGAAATCTTCAATCATTTTTACACATTCAATTGAAACGGAAAACTCATTCTTATATTGCTCTCGGATTTGCGTTATATTTGGATGATAAATTTTCTTGTTTGACTGTATACGTTGTAATAAGGTTTGAATGTGTAGGCTAAGTGCAACGAGTATTTTTTCATTAAATCTCTTGTTTAATTTTTCTTCTGCTAGTTTTAGTACCTTTTCACTTAATGTAACGATTTCAGGCTTGATTATTTTTGAGACATTTTCTTTACTAGATAGTTTACGATTAATAGAAGTTAAATAATGCGTAAAATAGCTTTCAATATCGTTTTCCATTAGTAAGGATAACTCGTCCTGAGCTACGCCACGTTGTTTCAGTTCTTCATACTTCGTATCAATTCGGTCATAAATTGTATCTGCAGAATGATCCAATTGGTGGTTACTGGTTATACCTTTTGTTGGTGAAAATTCAAAATGCTCGTTTAAAAGTGTAACCGCATGCTTCACTTTTTTTTCAATGAATAAGCCTTCCTTCACATACCAGTTCAAATCAGTGCTGTAAATTCGTATTTTGTCATGTTTATGAGTAATAAAATCTGCGTAAGCCTTTGCACAAGCTAATTGAATGTCGGCTTTAAGTTGTCCGATATTGTTTTGACACGGATAAAATAGAAATGAGCGAATAGTATTTGCACTTACAACGATCTCTTTTCCTAGCCGAACACTTTCTTCCGTGAAAAAACGTTTAATCAGTGTCAGTCTCTCTTCATATGTACGATCACGAAGAGCTGGCAAGGTAATGACCATAGGGATCCGTCGCGTAAATGTAGATAATAAAGTGGACTCGGGATCCTCTGTTGTTGCTGAAATGATTAATACATTCGATGTTCGCTCGTTTTCTGTCTCACCTAGTCTTCTATACAACTTATAATCAATGAACGTAAATAACATTTCTTGACCTTCAGGAGTAAGTCGATGAACCTCATCTAAAAATAATATTCCGTTATTTGCTTTCTCGAGTAGACCTTTTTGTTCTGTTGCACCTGTATAAGCACCTTTTCTAACACCGAAAAGCTGGCCTAATAATAGTTGTGGATTATTTGCATAGTCTGCGCAATTAAAAATAATGAATGGAGAATCCTTTTCTAAAACATTTGAACGGATTGCGTAATCATGCATTCTTTTAGCAAAAGCAGATTTACCAACACCAGTCTCACCGAGTATTAATGTATGCATACCATTTGGTGGATAGAGAATAGCTGATCTTGCTTTTTCGATGGCAGGTCTTAAACTAATATTTTCTTCATAAAAATATCCATATTTATAGTCTGAACTTGCGATCTTAATTTGAGATTGGTTCGTTTGTTGTAATGTATGAGATAGGAGCTTAAATACGACAGGTCTAGAATTTGTTTTAATTAATAATTCTTCTTTAACTAATTTATTTAAATCACTGCTAACGTTTGCTCTATCTAAACCGAGCTTTTGAGCAATATTATTAGCAGTAAAGCCTTGCTCCTTACTTTGAAGAAAAACTTCATAAATCTGATTTTTTCTGTTCATAATGGCCCACCCATCATAAAGAGTTGTATACTTTTACTATACAGGAAAAAGTAAACGTTTTCACTATATTTAAATTAGTACAACAATTCGTCAAGTACTATGAAAAAGTTAAATATCGAGTAAAATAGTAATAAGGGAGTGAAGTAGTATGGAAATGAATTTAATGCAAAAACAATCATTGAAACTTGCAATGACTCAGGAACTACGACAAGCCATTACAATGCTTCAATTTAATGCCCAAGAACTTACAGATTTTTTATTTGAGCAATCATTAGAAAATCCCTTAATTGAAGTCGAAACTCCTTATAACGATTACACTTCTTCAAAAATCAAACAACAAACTACTTCCAGCGGACAAGGAATGGAGTTATATACTCGAAGAACAGAAACATTACAAGAAGAACTTGTTAGTCAGTTAAATGAGTTGAAAATTGATAATGAGGAATATAAAATTATAAAATATTTAATTTATAACTTAGATAAAAATGGATTTTTAATGGAATCAGATGAAGAGCTTATACACGAATTAAATATTTCATTCGTTCAATTACAAATCTGCATTGATACACTTCAACGTTTTGAACCCTCAGGAGTTGGTGCAAGATCCGTTAAAGAGTGCTTATTAATTCAACTAAATGGCCTTGAAGTTGACACAACAATTGCAAAACAGGTCATTAAAGATTATTTTGATCTATTTGTTAATAAAAACTGGAAAGAAATAGCGAAGAAACTTAAGATTAGCTTACCCGATTTACAAAAGCAAATTGACTTAATTTTAACCCTTCAGCCAAGACCAGGTTTAAATTATTTCCAAGACCAAGTAAATTATGTAGCACCTGATTTATCAGTTGAAAAAATAGGTGGGGAATTCGTTGTACTGATTAATGATAAAATTATGCCTCGTTTAAAAGTACTTAATGAATATTCTTCAATTTTAAATGGTCAACATGAGAAGGAAGTTTCAACTTATTTAAAGGACAAAAATACGCAAGTTAACTGGTTAATGAAAAGCTTGGAAGAACGAAAATCAACTATGTTAGCAGTAATGAATTGTATTCTTCGAAAGCAAATTGCTTTTTTTGAAAAAGGTCCCGCAAATTTAAAAACTCTTACTTTAAAAGAGATAGCGGAAGAACTTTCATTACATGAATCGACGATTAGCCGTACATGTAAAAACAAATATGTACAGACACCGTTTGGTTTATATGAAATGAAAAAATTCTTCCATCAAGGTGTAAGTGTAGATGGTGAGGAGCTTGCATCAACGAGTGTACAGGTATTCATCAAGCAACTAGTTGATGAAGAAAACAAAGAAAAACCATTTTCAGATCAAAAGCTAGTAAAATTATTAGCTGAAAAACACGGAGTAGAAATCTCAAGAAGAACAGTAGCTAAATATAGAGATATACTGAGAATTCCTGGTTCATCAAAACGAAAGCGCTTTAGTTAAAAAGGAGAATGGGATGTCGATTAAGTTAACTTTATTTACAAAAGAGAATTGTGGATTATGCGAAGAAGCAAAAGATGCAATTCGCTTGGTTCAATCTGAATATGAAATCGATGTAAATGAAATTGATATTTATTCTGATGATGCATTATTAGAGGAGTATCAACTAATGATTCCTGTTATTCAAATTAATGGGGAAACTGTTGCATACGGAAAAATTCATAAGATTGACATATTAAATGCCATAAATGGGTAGTTATCAGTTGAAAGAAATGAATGACCCTGTTACAATATAAATGTAGCAGGGTTATTTCACTTCTGGAGTAAGTCTTGTTCAAAAAAACAACGTTGCAAAACGCTGTAATTTTTTTAAAACAAGCGGGACATAATATGTCATAGTGGGACACATTTAGACCCAAGTGAATACTCTGTGAAAGAGGAGATGAAAATGAACCATATTTTAAAGCTACAACAAAAATTATTACCTGATCTAATACCCGTTATCCAAAAAAGATTTCAAATCCTACAATATATACGAATTATGCAGCCGATCGGTCGAAGGAATTTGTCTGCTAGCGTAGGATTGACAGAAAGAGTACTTAGATCAGAAGTTGCTTTATTAAAAGAGCAAAGACTGATTAATGTCGCATCTTCTGGAATGACATTAACGGATGAAGGACTAAGCTTACTTCTAGACCTAGAAGAACCAATGCGTGAACTATTCGGTTTGAAAAATATCGAAGACTTGCTTAAGGAAACATTTAATCTTAAGGAAGTAATCGTTGTTTCAGGCGATAGTGACGAGCTGGACTGGGTAAAAAAGGAGATGGGTCGAGCGGCTGTTGGCTGTATAAACCAAAGGATAGAAACAAATAATATTGTTGCTGTTACTGGTGGTTCCACTTTAGCTGCCGTAGCTGAAATGATGAATGATGATTCTAAAGATCTAAATACCTTATTTGTTCCAGCGCGAGGCGGTTTAGGTGAAGAAGTAAGAAATCAAGCAAATACGATTTGTGCAAAAATGGCTGAAATGGCAAAAGGTAATTATCGATTACTTCACTTGCCAGATGAACTTAGTGAAGAGGCCTATATAACTATGATGGAAGAACCAAGAGTAAAAGAGGTTCTAAATTTAATTCGATCTTCTTCTATTGTCGTACACGGCATTGGAGATGCATTTACGATGGCTAAACGAAGACAATCTTCATCAGAACAGTTAGAAATCTTAACTGAATCTGAAGCTGTAGGAGAGGCATTTGGATATTACTTTAATGAAAATGGTGAAGTTGTTTACAGAGTAAGAACAATCGGTTTACAACTTAATGAATTGGAGAATATACCTTATGTTCTAGGAGTAGCTGGTGGATCTTCTAAAGCAAAAGCAATGGCTTCTTTCTTAAAGAAAGGTCATGTAAACATCCTCGTCACAGACGAAGGAGCAGCAAGAGAGTTAATTAAAGGATGTACCCTTTAAAATAAAAAAAAGCTTCTACCTATTAAAAGGAGGAAATTAAAAATGGCAACTAAAATTGGTATTAATGGATTTGGACGTATCGGACGTATGGTTTTCCGCGCAGCTTTAAACAACCCAAATGTAGAGGTTGTAGCAATTAATGACTTAACAGATGCTAAAACATTAGCTCACTTATTAAAATATGATTCAGTTCACGGTTCAGTAAACGCTGAAGTAGCAGTTAATGGCGATTCAATCGTTGTAAACGGAAGCGAAATTAAAGTAATTGCTGAGCGTGACCCAGCAGCTTTACCTTGGAGCGATTACGGAGTAGAAGTTGTAGTAGAATCTACTGGTCGTTTCACAGATAAAAAAGATGCTGAAAAACACTTAGGTGGATCAGTTAAAAAAGTTATCATCTCTGCACCAGCTTCTAATGAAGATATCACGATCGTAATGGGTGTAAATGATGACAAATACGATGCTGCTAGCCACAATGTAATTTCTAATGCTTCTTGTACAACTAACTGTTTAGCTCCATTTGCTAAAGTATTAGACGAAAAATTCGGTATCAAACGTGGTATGATGACAACTGTTCACTCTTACACAAATGACCAACAAATTCTAGATTTACCACACAAAGATTTACGTCGTGCACGTGCTGCTGCAATGAGCATGATCCCAACAACTACTGGTGCTGCTAAAGCAGTTTCATTAGTATTACCTCAATTAAAAGGTAAATTAAATGGTGGTGCTGTACGTGTACCAACTGCTAACGTATCTTTAGTTGACTTAGTAGTAGAATTAAATGCTGAAGTTACTGCTGAAGAAGTAAATGCTGCATTTAAAGCTGCTTCTGAAGGAGAATTAAAAGGTATCTTAGGATATTCTGAAGAGCCATTAGTATCAATCGACTATAACGGTTGCTCAAACTCATCTACAATCGATGCATTATCTACAATGACTATGGAAGGCAATATGGTTAAAATCCTTTCTTGGTACGATAATGAAACTGGTTACTCAACTCGTGTAGTTGACTTAGTAGCTCACATCGCTTCAAAAGGTCTATAATTTTAATAAAAATTAATATGAGGGCGAGGGGATTTTCCTCCCCTCTTTTGTTTGATAAAAATCCTCTTTTGTCACTAATCCAACACAATATTAAAAAATACTCTAGAAATAAATTCCAATTGATGTACATAATCTGTTAAAATTGCGGTGACAATATCACAGAATAGATACGACTTTGTATGAGACGGATCGACCAGTGAAATTGAATGGATGAATAAAAACAGTACTGGAGGCACCTACTATGAACAAAAAGTCATTACATGACATCGATGTAAAAGGGAAACGCGTATTTTGCCGTGTAGATTTCAACGTACCAATGGCAAATGGTGAAGTAACAGATGATACTCGTATTCGTGCTGCTCTTCCTACGATTCAGTATTTAATAGAAAATGGAGCAAAAGTTATTTTAGCATCTCACTTAGGACGCCCAAAAGGACAAGTAAATGAAGATATGCGTTTAAATGCTGTTGCTACACGTTTAAGTGAAAAATTAGGTAAAAACGTTATTAAAACTGATGAAGCATACGGACCAAAAGTTCAAGAAGAAATTAGCAAAATGAGCGAAGGCGATGTTTTATTATTAGAAAACGTTCGTTTCTACCCAGGCGAAGAGAAAAATGATGAAGCTCTAGCAAAAGAATTTGCTTCTTTAGCTGATGTATATGTAAATGATGCTTTTGGTGCTGCACACCGTGCACATGCTACAACTGCTGGTATTGCTAAATTTATTCCTGCGGTAGCTGGCTTCTTAATGGAAAAAGAAATAAGCGTTTTAGGTAAAGCACTTTCTAATCCAGAGCGCCCATTTACAGCTATTATCGGTGGAGCGAAAGTTCGAGATAAAATTAGTGTAATTGAAAACTTATTAGATAAAGTAGATAACTTAATTATTGGTGGCGGTCTAGCTTATACATTCTTAAAAGCTAAAGGCTATGAAATTGGTCAATCTCTTTTAGAAGAAGATAAAATTGATTTAGCAAATGAATTTATGCAAAAAGCCGAAGCTAAAGGCGTTAAATTCTATATGCCAATTGATGCAATTATTGCTGACAAATTCGGTGAAGATGCTAATACACAACAGGTTGATATTGATAGCATTCCAGCAGATTGGCAAGCCCTTGATATTGGACCAAAAACAACTGCTCTGTATGCAGATGTCATTAATAGCTCTAAATTAGTCATTTGGAATGGACCTATGGGTGTATTTGAAATCGATAAATTTGCACAGGGAACTAAAGGTGTGGCACAAGCATTAGCAGATTCTGACGCATACTCAATTATCGGTGGCGGAGACTCAGCTGCTGCTGCTGAAAAATTCGGCTTAGCAGATAAAATGAGCCATATTTCTACTGGTGGCGGTGCTTCATTAGAATTTATGGAAGGTAAAGAACTTCCTGGAGTTGCATTATTAAACGATAAATAATTCGAATAGCTTTACAATATTTAGTAATTGAAATAGAGTAAGATGTTATGTCTTACCAATTGTTAGGAAGGTGTTTCTCATGCGTAAACCAATTATCGCAGGTAACTGGAAAATGAATAAGACGCTTAACGAAGCGATGACATTCGTTGAAGAAGTAAAAAATAGCATTCCATCATCTGATAAAGTAGATTCAGCAGTTTGTGCTCCTGCATTATTTATCGCACCTATGTTATATGGTGTAAAAGGAACTGAATTAAAAATTGGTTCTCAAAATGTAAGTAATCAAGATAGTGGAGCTTATACTGGAGAAATTAGCCCAGTAGCACTTAAAGATTTAGGTGTAACTTATGCTATTATTGGACATTCAGAACGACGTGAATATTATGGCGAAACAGATGAGTTTATTAATAGTAAAACAAAAAAAGCTTTTGAACATGGACTTACACCAATTCTTTGCTGTGGCGAAACGCTTGAAGAACGTGAAGGTGGCAAATTTGAGGAAGTTATCCGTACTCAATTAACAGCTGATCTTGCAGGTCTTACAGATGAGCAAGTAAAGAATTTAGTCATTGCATATGAACCAATTTGGGCAATTGGAACAGGAAAATCTGCTACAGAAAAAGATGCACAAGATTCATGTAAATTTGTTCGTGATGTTGTAGAAAGCCTTTATAATGAAACTGTTGCAGAAGCTGTACGTGTACAATATGGCGGCAGTGTAAAACCTGAAAACATTAAAGAATATATGGCTCAACCTGATATTGACGGTGCGTTAGTAGGTGGAGCAAGCTTAGAACCAGCTTCTTTCCTTGCATTATTGGAGGCTGTTAAGTAATGAGTAAACAACCAGTAGCGTTAATTATCCTAGATGGATTTGGTTTGCGTGATGAAACATTTGGAAATGCTGTTGCACAAGCGAAGAAACCAAATTATGATAGATATTGGAATAAATATCCTCACGCACAATTAACTGCTAGCGGTGAAGCAGTAGGTCTACCTGAAGGACAAATGGGTAATTCTGAAGTAGGTCATTTAAATATTGGCGCGGGACGTATTGTTTATCAAAGCTTAACGCGTGTAAATAAGGCAATTCGTGAAGGCGAATTCGAAAAAAATGATACATTCATCGATGCAATTAAAAGTGCAAAAGAAAAAGATAAAGCATTACATATTTTTGGTCTACTGTCTGATGGTGGTATTCACAGCCATATTAATCACATGTTTGCTTTATTAAAATTAGCTGCTGAAGAAGGAATGAAAAAGGTATATGTACATGCATTCCTTGATGGACGTGATGTTGGTCCAACTACAGCTAAAAAATATATCGATCAAACGGAAGCAAAGTTTAAAGAATATGGTGTCGGAGAATTTGCAACAATTTCTGGCCGTTATTATTCCATGGACCGTGACAAACGTTGGGATCGTGTAGAAAAATGCTATTGTGCAATGGTTTATGGAGAAGGACCAACTTATACAAGCCCGTATGAATTAATTGAAGATTCGTATGCGAACGGTATCCATGATGAATTCGTATTACCTTCTGTAATGTTAAAAGAAGATGGTACTCCAGTTGCAACAATAAGTGATGAAGATTCAATCATCTTCTACAACTTCCGACCTGACCGTGCAATTCAAATTTCAAATGTATTTACAAACGATGATTTCCGTGACTTTGATCGTGGAAGTAAGTTCCCGAAAAATGTTCATTTCGTTTGTTTAACACA
This sequence comes from Gottfriedia luciferensis, assembly GCF_001712755.1. GTDB lineage: Bacteria > Bacillota > Bacilli > Bacillales > Bacillaceae_G > Gottfriedia > Gottfriedia luciferensis_B. The sequence continues at coordinate 163,264 of NZ_MDKC01000034.1, read as the reverse complement.
TTTTAGCGAAACAGTACAAGGTTATGTAGCATTTAAACCAACAAACCTAGATAACACTTTAGGTGAAGTTCTGGCTCAAAATAACTTAAAACAATTACGAATTGCTGAAACGGAAAAGTATCCACACGTTACATTTTTCTTTAGTGGAGGCCGTGAAGCAGAGTTCCCAGGTGAAGAACGTATTTTAATTAACTCGCCAAAAGTTGCGACTTACGATTTGAAACCTGAAATGAGTGCTTATGAAGTAAAAGATGCATTACTTAAAGAAATTGCCGCAGACAAGCATGATGTAATCATCTTAAACTTTGCAAATCCAGATATGGTAGGACATTCAGGAAAACTTGAGCCGACAATTAAAGCAATTGAAGCGGTTGATGAATGTTTAGGAGAAGTAGTTGATGCAATTCTAGCTAAAGGCGGAAAAGCAATCATTACAGCTGACCATGGAAATGCTGATGAGGAAATTACACCAGAGGGTGAACCTATGACAGCTCACACGACTAACCCTGTACCAGTTATTGTTACTGAAGAAGGTATTACGTTACGTGAAGATGGTATTTTAGGTGATTTAGCTCCAACTGTTCTTGATTTATTAAAAGTAGAACTTCCAAAAGAAATGACTGGTAAATCACTTATTAAATAAGTGATCAGTTAATATAAAAAGTTTTTAATTATGCGTATAACGCAACAAAAGGAGAGATTTTATTATGTCAATGATTATTGATGTTTATGCTCGCGAAGTATTAGATTCTCGTGGTAACCCTACTGTTGAAGTAGAAGTTTATACAGAAGATGGTGGCTTTGGCCGTGCACTAGTACCAAGTGGTGCTTCAACTGGTGAATATGAAGCTGTTGAATTACGTGATGGAGACAAATCTCGTTACCTTGGTAAAGGTGTTGAGAAAGCTGTAGCTAACGTTAATGATATTTTAGCTGAAGAAATCGTAGGATTCGAAGTAACTGATCAAGTTTCAATCGACCGTCGTATGATTGAGCTAGATGGTACTGAAAACAAAGGTAAATTAGGCGCTAACGCAATCCTAGGTGTATCTATGGCAGTAGCTCGTGCAGCAGCTGATGAATTAGGTTTACCATTATACCAATACCTTGGTGGATTTAATGCGAAGCAATTACCAGTTCCAATGATGAACATCATCAACGGTGGTTCTCATGCTGATAATAACGTAGACTTTCAAGAATTCATGATCTTACCTGTAGGTGCTGAAAGCTTTAAAGAAGCAATTCGTATGGGTACTGAAATTTTCCACAACCTAAAAGCTGTACTACATGACAAAGGTTTAAACACAGCTGTAGGTGACGAAGGTGGATTCGCTCCAAACCTTGGTTCAAACCGTGAAGCTTTAGAAGTAATCATGGAAGCAATTGATAAATCTGGTTACAAAGCTGGAGAGCAAGTATTCTTAGGAATGGACGTTGCTTCTTCTGAATTCTTTAACAAAGAAACTGGTAAATACGATCTTGCTGGTGAAGGACGCACTGGCGTATCTTCAGCAGAAATGGTTGATTTCTACGAGCAACTTTGCAATGATTTCCCAATCCTTTCAATTGAAGATGGTTTAGATGAAAATGACTGGGATGGTCACAAATTATTAACAGAACGTTTAGGTAACCGAGTACAATTAGTAGGTGACGATTTATTCGTTACAAACACTAAAAAATTAGCTGAAGGTATTGAAAAAGGTATCGCAAACTCAATCCTAATCAAAGTTAACCAAATCGGTACATTAACTGAAACTTTCGATGCAATCGAAATGGCTAAACGTGCAGGTTACACAGCAGTAGTTTCTCACCGTTCTGGTGAAACTGAAGATAGCACAATCGCTGATATCGCAGTTGCTACAAACGCTGGTCAAATTAAAACAGGTTCTGCTTCTCGTACAGACCGTATTGCTAAATACAACCAATTATTACGTATTCAAGACGAGTTAGGCGACAGCGCAGTATACCAAGGATTAAAATCTTTCTACAACTTAAGAAAATAATTTTATCAAAACTAAGTGCATTAACAAAAAAATAATCCATTATAGACACGTTAAAAAGAGAAGGATCGTCACCTTCTCTTTTTTTTGCATTAAAAACACAGTTTAAAATCTTTTCTTTTTAATTAAATACCAAATTCTACATGTTCTAATAATAGCAATGAATATACTTGAAATATCTGATTAAATCGTTTGAAAGAGCAAATTTCATTGGTTGCTCCTAATTTATGTAGTAAATAGTATTAATCATAGATATTCTGACTATATCTTGCAGAGTTTTTTTAGGAATAACTAGTTGATATGTGAACAAATTTAGTTGAAAAATATGCAATGATCAGTTTCAATTACATTTTTTAACTGTAGATAAATAAAAAAATAGATTGATTATTAAAGGATTTTAATGTTAATATAAGAATATATGTTCTAGATAACTAAGAATGTACGTTCCTGTCTTGGCGGTTAACTGTAAATTTTTTATACAATTTTTGTTTTCAAGTAATTGAAAAAAGAGGAGGAAAAAATGACGATAACTACTTCAACACCTTCAAATCCTTCAATGGCTTCCTTGCTAAAAAATCGCTTTATTCAGACGATTCTTACGGCAGGTTTGTTTATCCAAGTCGGAATTTGGATTCGTAATTTTGCAATTTTATTATTTGTTGTTGAAAAGACGAATGGCGATGCTACAGCTGTGTCACTTATTTCAGTTGCTGAGTTTGCACCTATTTTTATCTTTTCATTTATCGGTGGTACTTTTGCAGATCGTTGGAAACCAAAGCGTACAATGATTTGGTGCGATCTTTTAAGTGCGGCTTCAATTTTTGTTATACTTCTAGCGCTAACGTATGGGACTTGGAAGTTCGTATTTTTTGCAACATTGGTTTCTGCAATTTTGTCACAGTTTTCACAGCCATCTAATATGAAGTTATTTAAGGTTCATGTACCAATGGAGCAAATGCAAGCTGGTATGTCCTTATTTCAAACAATGATGGCGATCTTTATGATATTAGGTCCTGTATTAGGAACATTTGTATTTCAACAAGCTGGAATGTTTGTATCGATGGGTATAGTAGGTATTGCTTTTCTTTTATCAGCTCTAGTATTAACAAAGTTACCTAAAGATCAGGAAGAGGAAAAAGTTGATCATGCTTCATCTTTATGGGAAGAGATGAAACTAGGATTTCAATATGTTTGGACAAGAAAAATTTTAGTCCTTTTAGGCGGGGTTTTTGCAGCAGCAGGACTAGGTATCGGTTTTATTCATCCATTAGCAATTTTTCTAGTTACTGAACGATTAGGACTAGATAAAGATTATTTACAATGGTTGTTCGCAGCAAATGGTGCGGCTATGATTATTGGGGGTGGCCTGATTATGGTAATTTCTAATAAACTGGCACCGCATGTTTTATTATTAATCGGTATGGCTGTCAATGCTATCGGAATTTTTGTAATAGGTTGGTCTCAATTATTCTGGCTTACGCTATTAGCCGAGTTCTTTATAGGGCTATTTATGCCTGCACTTCATATTGGAATTAATACAATTATCTTAAAAAATACGGATGAAAAGTTTGTAGGTAGAGTGAACGGTATATTAACTCCATTATTTATGGGCTCTATGGTCATTACAATGAGCTTATCAGGCGTTTTAAAAGAACAATTCTCTTTATTTACTATTTATCAACTTTCAGCGGTACTATTCATCATTGGAATATTGATTATGGTTCCGATGTTTAAGATGAAAAATGTAGCAGTTGAAGCAAAATCATAAAACTAAGTCATTTTAAAATAAAACCTGATTACTCTGTTAAAGATAGTCAGGTTTTTTGTTTAATGTAAAAAGCATCTTAGAGCGGAAATCTGAAGAAGGCCTCTTTGTGTAAAAATTTCATTTGTTAAATGTGCCAAAAGTACCTTTTCATAAAGAGAAGGTTATTACTTACCTATATATTGATATAATGGAAGAACCAAATAGTCTACTAATTATTGAGATAAAGGGTGAGAAACATGAAGGAGAAATACGGCATCATTGACATTGGTTCAAATACAATAAGACTTGTTATATATGAACAAAGTAAAAGTGGTCGAATAAAAGAAGTTGAGAATATTAAAACTGTCGCCCGGTTACGGAAGTATTTAACTGATGAAGAATTCTTGGATACTGAGGGGAAGGAAGTACTACTTAATACCCTTTTAATGTTTCAGGAAATCACTCGTTATCATAAAATTAGTGAAATAAAATGTGTAGCAACTGCGACAATTAGGCAAGCTGTTAATCAAGATGAAATAATTCAACTAGTTACTGAAAATACTGATTTTACAATACGCGTTTTATCTGGATATGAAGAGGCATACTATGGATTTCTTGCTGTTGTAAATTCTACTCCAATACAAGAGGGAATTACAATTGATATTGGTGGAGGTAGTACAGAGGTAACATATTTTAGAAACCGTGAAATGATCCATTTTCATAGTTTCCCCTTTGGAGCATTATCTTTAAAACACGACTTTGTATCAAGTAATATTCCAACAACTGAAGAAATGAAACAACTTACTCAATTTATACAAAAGCAATTTGCTTCTTTAGATTGGCTCAGAGAAAAGCAAGTTCCGATTGTCGCAATAGGAGGAAGTGCCCGGAATGTAGTGCAAATGCATCAAAGTTTGGTTAATTACCCTATTACAGGTATTCATCAATATGAGATGAATTTTGAAGAAATAAACTTTATAAAAAAATATCTCTCTTCATTAGAATTTGATCATATTTTAAGAACTGAAGGTCTATCAAAAGATCGCGCTGATATCATTCTCCCTGCAATTGAGGTCTTTAAAGAGCTTTATTCAATTGTTAATGCGAAGAGCTTTGTATTAAGTAATAAAGGTTTGAGAGATGGAATCTTTATGGAAGAGTTTATCTTAAACGGAGAAAAGTTACTTCCTAGTGTAGTAGAAAAAAGTTTTACTGATTTAGAGAAAGACTATGAAGTAAATATAGATCACGTAAATCATATAAAGTTTTTAGTAAACCAATTAGTCGAGCAAATTAATTTATACAATTTAAATCAAATAAAGTCTGGAAATATATTAGATCTAAATCTAGCAGCACGGGTATATAATATTGGACAATACATAGACGAAGAATCAAGTAGTCAGCATACATTCTATATATTATCTAATCGTACAATTGAAGGATTGAGCCATAAAGATCGCATAAAAATTGCCTTAATAGCTTCATATAAAAATAAAAATAGTTTTAAGCAATATGTTAAACCGTTTCTTGAATGGTTTACAGCGGATGAACTAAAAAAACTACGCTTTTTAGGGATTCTTTTAAAATACGCTAATAGTCTAAACGCATCAAAAAGAGAAGTAGTGAAGAATATTGAGTTTAAAATGAACGATGGTGATCTGATTATAAAGCTTAACTGTATTGAGGATGCAACAGTTGAAGAAATTGAATCTGAGAAGCATAAGAAACAATTAGAAAAATTATTTAATAAATCGGCATATATCTATTTTGAAAAGCACAAATCTGAGTAATCAGATTGTGCTTTTTTATTTTAATTAAAAATTGCCAGTAATTAACATTTTTTTCATATCTTTACAATTTATTAACATAGCGTTAATAATAGGTAAATTTTATTATTGTAGGATTATTGTGTAGATATTAATTAAAAAATAAAGAGATCGTATTTCTAGAATATGTTCAAAAAGGGTGTAAATGATGATAGCGACAAAAGAGTATAGTGGTAGAAATATAGAGTTAGCAGATCCACAATATTATAATAATCGAGAATTAAGTTGGCTAGCGTTTAATGAACGTGTTTTAGAAGAGGCATTGGACGAAACTAATCCCCTGCTTGAACGCTTGAAATTTTTGGCTATATTTAGCTCGAATTTAGATGAGTTTTTTATGGTACGCGTTGCGGGGTTAAAGGATCAAGTAAAAGCTGGTTTTAATAAGCCAGAAAATAAGGCTGGTTTAACACCAAAACAGCAGCTTTCACAAATATCAACAGCTGGTCATGAACTAGTAAATTTGCAATATAAAACTTTCCGAGAAACATTAATACCAAAGTTAAAACAAGAGAATGTTCATCTTGTAAAATATCATGAACTTAGTGATCGACAAAAAAATTATTTAGAAAAATATTTTGAAGAGCAAGTACTTCCTGTTCTAACACCAATGGCAATCGATGCTTATAGACCTTTTCCAATGTTATTAAATAAAAGTTTAAATTTAGCTGTTTATTTAGAAGATCTGGCAGAGGAAGAAGAAAAGCGTAATAAATTTGCGATTGTACAAGTACCTTCTTTATTAAAAAGATTTATATCAATACCTACACTTGATGGAAAGCATTGTTATATTTTATTGGAAGATGCGATTACTGCATACATACATCTTTTGTTTCTTGGTTTTAAAGTACGAGAAGTAGCGCAGTTTCGAATTACTAGAAATGCTGATTTGACAATTCATGAAGAAGGGGCTAGAGACTTACTTCTTGAAATAGAAAAAGAGTTGAAAAAACGTAAATGGGGTTCCGCGATTCGACTTGAAATTGGACCACCAGGCGCAAGCGAATATATTCTAAATTACTTATTAGAAAAGCTCGACGTACATGGAAAAGATATATATGAGCTTGATGGTCCTTTAGATTTAACATTTTTATTTAGTTTTTATAAGGAACTAGAAAAGTATAGAGAGGATCTAGTGTATGAAACATTAATCCCACAGCCTCCACATGATTTTGAATCCGATGGGGATATATTTAGCAAAATAATGGAACAAGATATATTGCTTCATCATCCATACGAATCATTTGAACCAGTATTGGATTTTGTATTAGATGCAGCGAATGATCCAGACGTCTTAGCGATTAAACAAACTTTGTATCGAGTAAGTGGCGATTCTCCAATTATCGAAGGATTAAAACGTGCAGCGGAAAATGGTAAACAAGTAACTGTTCTTGTAGAGTTGAAAGCTCGTTTTGACGAAGAAAACAATGTACATTGGGCAAAGGAATTAGAAAAAGCGGGCTGTCATGTTATTTATGGAATGACTCATTTAAAAACGCATAGTAAAATCACACTTGTTGTTCGTAAAAAGAATGGAAGAATCGAGCGGTTTGTCCATTTGGGTACTGGTAACTATAACGATGCAACTGCAAAAATTTATACAGATATGGGACTAATGACTGCTAATCGACAAATCGGAATAGATGCTACAAATTTTTTTAACTTCTTAAGTGGATTTATGGAGAAGCCTGACTTTAGGCATTTATCGGTCGCTCCGTATAGTATTCGTCATGATTTTATTCGAATGATCGATGAGGAAATTGCATTTCATAAACAGTATGGAAATGGACGAATAATTGCTAAAATGAATTCTTTAACTGATAAGCAAATTATTATGAAGATATATGAAGCATCTAAAGCTGGGGTAAAGATTGACTTAATTGTTCGCGGAACTTGTTGTTTGCGTCCTCAAATAAAAGGTGTCAGCGAAAATATTCGTGTCATTAGTATCGTTGGTCGATTTCTAGAGCATAGTCGAATCTATTATTTTTATCATAACGGAGAACAGAAAATCTTTTTATCTTCTGCGGATTTAATGACACGTAATATGGAAAAACGAGTTGAAATCTTTTTTCCAATCTTCGCTGATCATTTAAAAAAGCGAATTATGAATATTCTACTTATGATGCTCTTTGATACAGCAAAGGCACGTGAGCAAGATGAAAATGGTATTTATCATTATGTGAAAAGCATTGGGAAAGAGAAATATAATAGTCAGAGTGAATTGTTTAATTTGGCATATAATGTGTGGGATGGTGAAGAATAATAAAGAAAAGAGAAGGTTTTGTCCTTCTCTTTTTTATATTTCATGCTAATTTTTATTTTTTTTCGACCTTCTAGCAAACCAAAATGCAATAATGAGTGCTCCAATTGAGTCTGCGATTATATCTGTCATTGTATCAAAGTTACCTCCGCCTTGAGTATTAGTTCCAAAAAATTGGTCGCTATTGAATTCCCAAATTTCCCATAATGCTCCACAGAATACTCCAAATGCAAAAACAAATAAAAATACGAAGCCAGCTGACATCTCACTCCGAGACTGTTTGGTTGTTAATTTTCCCATTAAATCAATTGCTAAAAACGCGACTAGCGTGCCACTTAGAAAATGTAAAAACGTATCCCACCAGCCTAAACTATAAAATCTAAGCATTGAACCAAGACATAGGGACCCTATTAAAAAAGCAAAATAAGAGAGTATAAACGGAAATGCAAATCGAATTTTAAAAAACTTATCTAAAATTAGTGGCATTAGTGCACAAATGAAGCCACCTAGTGCGATTGGATATCGATAAGAATCGTCTCTTATAAAAAAAATGACAAATAAGACAAGCATCACAATTGCAAGGACAAGACTTAAAATTGTTTGTATGCCTCTTTTCATTTCGAATCCCCCATTCATCCTGTTTTTATCTCAAATCAAACATCAATAAAAAACTTGATTAGTTAAAAATCCCAAAAATGAGCTTAACTTTGACATAAAAAGTTCATCAAATAGATGAAAAAATGTTAAAAATTAACCTATAGAATTAGGAAATTTGGATTAGTATTGAATTAAGGATATGAATGGCAATTAGTTGGGAGGAGAATTATGAACTTTTTCGCATACTTAAAAGATTTTATTTGGTATACTATAAAAACATATTTACTTCCATTTATTATTGTAATTGTTTCAATAGTAATTGTTTTTTGGAGATTATTAGGTGATGAATTTACATTTAAATACATACGATTAGAAATAATCTATTTCATTTGTTTTTTCTTATTAGTTTCTTTTACAACATATGAGATGAAGGGGCATAAAAATGATTAATTGGGAAGGATTAATTTCGGCGAAAGATCGAACAAAAATCTATTTGCGAAAATATATTCCTGCTGAACCAATTGCTGTGATTCAAATTGTACATGGAATGGCAGAGCATGGTGGAGCTTATGATAAATTTATTGAATATTTAGTTCATAATCAGTTTGCAGTCTTTATTCATGATCAAAGAGGTCATGGGAAAACGGCGGCGATTGAAGATGATCTAGGATTTTTTGGTGAAGAAATCGGTTGGGATGAAGTTGCTAAAGATATCATTTTTATAAGTAAGATGATTAGAAAAGAAGTAAAGGATATCCCTTTAATACTATTTGGACATAGTATGGGATCTTATTTGAGCAGACGAGTAGTTCAATTAAATGGAGGACTATACGATGGACTAATTATTTCTGGAACTGGATACGATCCAGGAATACTAAGAAAATTAGGGGTCTTTATTTCAAGCGCAGAGGCATTTTTAATTGGTGCCAATAAGAGAAGTAAAATTTTAGACTTTTTAACTTTTGGAAACTTCAATAATCATTTTAAGTTTCCTAAAACAAAATATGATTGGTTAACAAGAGACGAAGCAGAGATTGATCGTTATATAAAAGATCCATTTTGTGGTTATATTTGTTCTGCAAGTTATTATCGCGAACTGTTGAAAGGGATTGGAATTATACATCGTAAAGAGGAAATACAGAAGACACCAACTTCATTGCCAATTTTTATTTTTTCTGGAGATAAAGATCCAGTTGGTCAAAATGGTGACGGTGTAAAGAAAGTTTATGAGTTATATAAAGAGATTGGATGTACAAATGTAAAGTTGAAATTATATGAAGAAGGTCGCCATGAGATGCTTCATGAAACCAATAAAGATGAAGTTCATCAAGATGTAAAAACTTGGATAGAAGAAACTATACTAAATCATTAAATAAGTGTTGTACTCTCATATTGAAGTATAGTATTCTTCATAGTAGAATAGGAAGTAACAGTCTTTTTACTGTGGAGGTGAAGAAATGCATACGTTTTTATCTGTACTTTTAATTATTGTTTCAGTACTTATGATTGTTTTAGTTCTACTTCAATCTAGTAAAAGTAACGGCCTATCAGGTGCGATATCTGGTGGTGCTGAGCAACTGTTTGGCAAGCAAAAAGCTCGTGGTTTTGAACTAGTTTTACAAAGAATAACAGTTGTTGTAGCAGTTTTATTCTTCATTCTAACGATTGCTGTAACATATTTTAAACTGTAATAAACAAGCTGCCTAAAAGGGTGGCTTTTTATTTTGTTAAAATTATAAAAAAATGCTGTATTAAGTTTGTGAGAAAATAAAAAAGACAACCTAAATTTAGGTCGTCTGAGTATGTAGACTAAGTATTTTAGGTTGCCTTTGAATATTAACCTTTCATTGCAGCCCATTCTTCTTTACTTGGACCGTACATTCCAGGAATAGCTAGCCCAGCTTGTCGCATTAATACAGTCATTTGGCCACGATGATGTGTTTGATGCGAAATTGCCATGCGTAGTAATGCATGGATAGGCATTTCAAGGAATCCAAAAGCGTTAATGATTTGATTTAAATCTTTTTCTTTCCATTCTTTTTGTGCAGCTTCAACCATAGCTTTACTAGCTTCTGCGTATTTTTCAGTAATTTCTTTTGCAGTTGCAGGCATTTCTTCTTTGCTCATAGATGCTTCGAATTGTAATCCTGATTGTGAAATAATCGCTTTAATTGCTGTTGTTATATGCCAAGCTAATTCTCCTAATGAACTAAAAGCTTCACCTATTGATTGATCTAGTGATTCATCTGTCATAGCATTTAGTAATTTGATGGTGTTTGCTTCTTCCATTTTCCATTCAGTAATAAATTCTTCAACATTATTAAACATAACGTATCCTCCCTTTGTTGGTTAATGACCAACATTATTATTACCACACCTTTCATTAAATCATAACTAGTTAATTAAAAAAACTGTTTATTGGTAAATTATTGAATTGAAAGGTAAAATAAAAGAACAATTTCTTTACGTAAAATTAGTTAAAAATTATTATTCATTATTTATATTGAAGATGTCGATTATTAATTTAAATAAACAAAATCATTTATAGATAATATAAAAGTAACGAAAGAAAAATGGATAGAAAAGTTTTGGAGTGAGTATATATGAGAGTAACAATGCCGAAGCCATTTACGTTTGAAGGTGGAGATCGAGCAGTTTTATTATTACATGGGTTTACAGGGCATTCTGCTGATGTTCGTATGCTTGGTCGTTTTTTAGAAAAACAAGGATATACTTGTCATGCACCGCACTATAAAGGACATGGTGTACCACCAGATGAGCTTGTTCATACTGGACCAGAGGACTGGTGGAAGGATGTAATGGAAGCTTATCAATTTTTAAAAGATAAAGGACATCAAAAAATTGCAGCGGTAGGTCTATCTTTAGGAGGAGTATTTGCACTAAAGCTAGGTTATACTGTTCCTTTGAATGGAATTGTCACAATGTGTTCGCCAATGTACATAAAAAGTGAAGAAATTATGTATGAAGGTGTCTTAGCTTACACAAGAGAGTTTAAAAAACGTGAAGGGAAATCTCCTGAACAAATTGAAGTAGAAATGGAAGAGTTTAAAAAAACTCCGATGAATACATTAAAAGCTCTTCAAGGATTAATAAAAGAAGTGCGTGAAAATGTTGATACTGTATATGCACCAACGTTTGTCGTTCAATCTACTGTAGACGAGATGATTAATACGGACAGCGCAAATATTATTTATAATGAAGTGCAATCTGATCAGAAAAAATTAAAGTGGTACGAAAATTCAACACATGTTATTACGCTTGGACAGGAAAAGGACATGTTACATGAAGATGTACTAGCATTTCTTAATGAATTGGAATGGTAGAATGAAATCTTTCTGGACAAACTTAAATTAAATACCCTTTAACAGTAAGAAAAAGGAGGGAAAAGAATGAATCAACAATGGAAAGAAAAATTATTGGAATTGATGAAAAGTGAAGATTATAAGCCTTTAAATATTCAAGGAATTGAAGAGGCTATGGAGTTAACTGATGCAAGTGATTTCCGAGAAGTAGTAAAAACGCTCGTTATGTTAGAAGATGAGGGGTATATTGTACGTTCTCGAAATAATAAATACAGTTTACCTGATCAATCTAATTTAGTTAGAGGTAAATTAACTGGCCATGCGAAAGGCTTTGCGTTTGTCATTCCAGAAGAAGTAGGGGCAGAGGATGTATTTATTTCACCATCAGATTTAAATGGTGCTTTACATGGAGACATCGTTTTAGCTCGTATTACAAAAGAAAAAAGTGATGCACGTAGAGAAGGGACAATTGTAAAAATTGTTGAACGTGGTCAAACGAAAATGGTAGGTACATACCAGGCTCAGAAAAGTTTCGGTTTCGTTATTCCTGATGATAAGCGATTCGGAAGCGATATTTTTATAACAAAGAGTAATTCTCAAGGCGCAGTGGAAGGTCACAAAGTTGTTGTAGAGCTTACTCAGTTTCCTGAGAATGGGAAAAATGCAGAGGGTATTGTAGTTCAAGTTCTAGGACATAAAAATGATCCTGGTGTTGATATTCTATCGGTTATTCATAAGTTTGATTTACCGCAAGAATTCCCTAAGGAAGTAATGGATCAAGCAAATGCTGTACCTGATGAGATTGATGAATCAGCGATAGGTACTCGCCGCGATCTTCGAGATGAACAGATTGTAACGATAGATGGAGCGGATGCAAAGGACTTAGATGATGCTGTTACAGTAACAACGCTTGAAAATGGTCATTACAAGTTAGGGGTACATATTGCAGACGTTTCATACTATGTGACTGATAACTCACCGATTGATCAAGAAGCTCATGATCGTGGAACAAGTATTTACTTGGTTGACCGAGTTATACCAATGATCCCACATCGTTTGTCTAATGGAATTTGTTCATTAAATCCAAAAGTTAATCGATTTACACTTTCATGTGAAATGGAAATTGACCAAAAAGGTGAAGTTGTTAAGCATGAAATTTTTGAAAGTATCATTAAAACAACTGAACGAATGACATATAGCGATGTAAATAAAATATTAGATGAGCAAGATGCTGAATTACATGAACGTTACGAACCGTTAATCCCAATGTTTGAGGAAATGGCCAAGTTAGCGAAAATCTTACGTAATAGACGAATGACTCGTGGAGCAATCGATTTTGATTTTAAAGAATCAAAAGTATTAGTCGATGAAGATGGTCATCCAACTGATGTCGTCATTCGCGAGCGTTCAACTGCTGAAAAACTAATTGAAGAATTTATGCTAGTAGCTAATGAAACAGTTGCTGAGCATTTCCATTGGCTAAATGTACCGTTCATGTATCGTGTTCATGAGGATCCAAAAGAAGAAAAATTACAACGATTCTTTGAATTTATTGCATCTTTTGGATATACAGTAAAAGGTGCTGGAAATGATATTCACCCGAGAGCGTTGCAACAAGTTCTAGATATGGTTCATGGGCAACCAGAGGAGACAGTCATTTCAACAGTTATGCTTCGTTCAATGAAACAAGCGAAATATGAGGCGGATAATCTTGGCCATTTTGGATTAGCAGCGGAGTATTATACTCATTTCACATCGCCGATCCGTCGATATCCGGATTTAATTGTTCATCGATTAATTCGTAAATATTTAATCGAAGGAAAAATGGATAATGAGACAAAGCGTGAGTGGGATGATAAATTACCTGCAATCGCAGAGCATGCATCCAATATGGAGCGTCGCTCAGTTGAAGCAGAAAGAGAAACCGATGATTTGAAAAAAGCAGAGTACATGCTTGATAAAATTGGTGAAGAGTATGAAGGTATTATTAGCTCTGTAACAAATTTCGGTATGTTTATTGAACTACCAAATACAATTGAAGGATTAGTTCGAGTTGCTGATTTATCAGATGACTACTATAACTATGACGAGCGTACGTACGCTATGATTGGTGAAAGAACAGGGAAAATCTTCAGAATTGGTGATGAAGTATCTGTTCGAGTAGTTAACGTTAATAAAGAAGAACGAGCAATCGATTTTGAAATTGTTGGCATGAAATCGAACAAACCTCGTAGAAGCGGCGGTAAAGGCCCAGTTAATCTTGGCGGCGGCTCTGGTGGCGGTAGAGGACGAGGTGGACGCGGCAGAGGTTCTTCTGATCGAAATGGAGATAGCTCTCGCAGTGGCCGTTCTCGTGGAAGAGGTGGAGATAGTTCTTCACCTCGAAATGAAGAGAAAGAAAGCGGACGTGGCGGAAAATCATCGAGAAATAAACGCGATGATCGTTTTAATCCTACGAAAAGCAAAAGCAAGAGTAAAAAGAACAAACCTTTCTACGAAAAAGTAGCAAAAGGTAATAAAAAACGATAGTAAGTAAAAAGCAGTGGACAAAATTGTCCACTGCTTTATGTATACAAACATAATTTATGGTAAAATAAGTAAAGATAGAGAGGTGTTATTTATGCCAAAAGGTGAAGGGAAAGTAATTGCTCAAAATAAAAAAGCGTATCATGATTACTTTATCGAAGAAACGTATGAAACAGGTATCGTTTTGCAAGGTACTGAAATAAAATCATTACGTGCTGGAAAAGCTAATTTAAAGGATTCCTTTGCACGTGTTCAAGGCGGAGAAGTATGGCTTCATAATATGCATATTAGTCCATATGAACAAGGAAACCGTTACAATCACGAGCCATTACGTACTAGAAAATTACTACTACATAATAAAGAAATCGTGAAGTTAATCGGTTATACAAAGGAAACAGGTTATACATTAGTACCTTTAAAAATCTATTTAAAAAATGGCTATGCTAAGCTATTACTTGGATTAGGTAAAGGTAAGAAACAATATGATAAGCGTGATGATTTAAAGAAAAAAGAAGCAAAACGTGAAGTAGAGCGTGCATTCAGAGATCGTCAGCGAATCTAATTGGATAAATGTTGAAGCATTGGAATTCTGTATTTCTTTTAGAAACAATTGTTAATTGCAACTTGAGTAGGATATGCTATAATAAGTTTGTAAGTTAATCAGCAACACAAATTGAACGATGTTCAGTTTTTATAAATTATGAAGCCTTTGCTTTATGCTTCGTAAGTCACTCATAGCGAACAGATCTGAATAAGTTCTGGGAGCATTTTATATGGGGACGTTACGGATTCGACAGGGGTAGTTCGAGCTTAAGTTGCGAGTCGAGGGGTCGGCCTCGTTAAAACGCAAAAGCCAATAACTGGCAAAAACAACAATTTCTCTTTAGCTGCTTAATTGCACTAAAGGCTCCTCCTATGTATCGCCCATGTGCATAGCTTAGAGGGGTTCACTCATTAGTGGGCTACGCCGGACCTCGCCGTCTGAGGGGAATGGAAGAGATTAATCAGACTAGCTATCAGGAAGCCTGTCATTGGGCCAAATGGTATGCGAAATTCTAATACAGTGACTACGCTCGTAGAAGCTTAAGTGCCGATATTCTTGGACGTGGGTTCGACTCCCACCGTCTCCACCAATACATACTGTTTGGTGGTTTTTTTATGCTTAAAATTATAAATTCTAAACCTCTTAAAACGTTGATATATCAGTGTTTTAAGAGGTTTTTCTATTTAGGAGTAACTGCAGTTAAATATAGTTTTATTAAATATGGTTCATTTTTAGTACGTTCATTTATAGATAAAAATAACCTATTTTAAATTTTAATTAGAACAATTAGATAGTAAGCTATGGCGATTTATCAATCGTGAATTTATAAGATTGTTTCGGATAAGTCAAGCTAGAGAAATGAATAGAATTTTTGGGAGTTAGACATAAAAGGTTTCTTTTTCATTGTTTATCCGTATAAATATAATGTTAAAAGTATTTTGCTGGTAAGAATTTCTAAATACTCCCTACTTAAAAAATGACTAATTTTTTCAAATTTCAATCTTTCCCTTAAAAATAAAAAAAGACAAGCATACAAAATAAGTATTCTTGTCTTTTTTTTCATTTAAAGTTCATTTTCGCAACTCCTGGAAAAAATCATAAGCTGGTCCTCAGTGTGAGGACCAGCATTTATCTGTAAATAGTAGCCTATTAAAATTATATATATAAGTTCTTATGCATTTACGATTAACTGCGCAATTTCCATTGCCTGTTCATTTAAATTCATCTTTTTATAATAATTAAATAATTCCTTCTTAGAACGCTCCACTAAAAAAGTAAAACCATTTTTAATAAACATTGGTAACGCTTTATTATTTAAATAATTATAGTACTCTTTTTCTTTAGATTTTAATAGATAAAGTAAAAGTTTGAATAAATGGATATATAAAATATAATTATTCTTTTTCGCTATGAACAATCCAGTTTCAGCATCATTTATTAATTCGTCTAGGTTAGAATAACCGTCTTCAAAAGAGCTTCGGATATAACCCTCTAATGATAATAAATAGGATAAAGATTCTGAATTTTTCAGTAACATAGAGTCTTTATAATACTTTCTTGCTTCCTTATAATTTTTACCTCTGTAAAATTCATAGGCTAAATTATGCAAGACTTTTGCTTTTCGATCAGGTGCATTACATAGTTCGCAGCTTCTAATCAAATTTTTAAAACGACTGATAATCTCTTCATCTAAAGTGTCACCTTGAATTTGAATAATCATTAACATTTCAGCATCAATAACTCTAAGATAGTTATTGATCTGTTTAAAAAATTGATGAGATTTTTCAGCATAATAATAGGCTAACACAGGAGCGTTTAATGTATGGTAAGCGGATGCTAAATGGTAATAAAATTCAGGGTTTTTATATACTGTATTATCGATGGACTTTAAAATTTGGATTACTTTACCATATTCTTGCTTCGCCAATGAATAGATTCCTAAAATATGCTTCAATAAGTTTCTTTCATAAGGAGCTAATTTGTCTTCTTTTTTTTGTAGCTTTTTTATGATTTTAAATGCTTCATTGCATTTACTATGTGCAAGAAAATATTTCGCTCTTAGTAACTGATACATATCATTATATTCCGAGATTTGAATTAATTCTTCCATTTCAAATTCATAGTAAATTTGATCCATCTCTTCAAATAATTGCATAATAATTACATCATGCCAGTGAAGTAATCGTTGTTTTATATTCATAAAATTAGCTACTTCTAATTCCATATCAATTCCAAGTCTTTTGGATAATAAATTTATAATTTCAGGTGCGTACTTTGTCTGTGCACATTCTATTTTACTAATATGGGTAACGGAGCAAATGTTTTTTCCTAATTGTTCTTGTGTTAGTTTGTACTTTTCTCGATAAAATTTAATGATTTTTCCTTCATACATAACTAAGTCCTCCTCCCATTCCAGGATGTTAAAAATAGTGCCTAATACTAAAATTCTACATTTAACAACAAAAATAGTATATTTAGAAAAGCCGTATAGTATGTGAAGTAATACTTAAAGATATGTTAAGGAAAAATAAAATTACGATAAATTTAAGAGAAAATGAAGAGTGAAATAGGGCTGATTACACAATATTTATCTATTCTTCAATTAATTACATTTATTAGGAAGACCATGTGTGCAAAATTGTATTATTTCAAAAGGTTTCTATAATAGTAGGAAATTTGTCGATTTTCGAGTTAAAGGTAGGAGGAGGATGGTCCATACAAAAAACTGTAAGCAAATTGGCTTACAGTTTTTTATTCGATCTTATTACCAATTCTAAAAAGCAAAGATAACTGCTTAGCTAAATATTGAGGAGTATAAGGCATGTCATTTCTTAACCAAGATACAATTGTACCAATCAGTGCTGATGACCCGTACCAAATAATAATATCCTTTTGAATATCCGTCTTAATGTGTAAAGAATCAATTTCTCTTCTTTTTGTGATTGTTTCAGTAATGATTTTTAATAATTGCTCTGTGAAGATTGGCGTTTTAGTAGAAGCAAGAACTACTTTATAAAACTTTGCATTCTCCGCTATATGTTCAAGTAGATTTAGAAGTCGCACTGAGTCAGTTTCATCTATAGACTTAAGGGTCGTTGAACCCCTCATAATAAGTCCAAGCCTCTCACCCATTTCCAAAGCCATATTCTCCATCATATCCTGTATGTCACGATAATGAAGATAAAATGTTACTCGATTAACTGTTGCACGATCGGCTATTCGATTAACTGTAATTTTGTTTAGATCCATCTCTTGAAGTAGTTCGATAAAAGCGTCTTTAATTAATTGGCGCGTACGAATGATCCTAGGATCTACTTTTGTTTTATCCTTCAAATCAAATCACCTTTTCCATGAAATTTACAATTTTTTTAAATGTGTTTATTATGTTTGGTTTTAACTACAGAACTAATAAGTGTGATAACTACAATACATTTCTTCAATTATTGTCGGTTGTAAGAATGAACTAACGAATTATAATGTAATTTATATCATGTTAATTATTAAACACTTTGTAAATTATGTCCATGATAAAGAGAGAAAGGATTGATGGGGGATTGAGTAAAAATTCTGTTTCAGACACAAATTCGATAAAAAAAGGTCCTATTATGTTCATTTTGATTTTAGGTGCCTTCATTGCAACCTTAAACCAAACGCTTATGAGTGTTGCAATTCCTGAGTTAATGGTTGATTTTCATATAAAGGCAGCAACAGCGCAATGGTTAACAACGGGATACATGCTAGTAAATGGTGTGTTAATCCCGATAACTGCTTATTTGATGCTAAGATTTACTACACGTGAACTATTTCAAGCATCTATGATTATTTTTTTAGCAGGGACCATTGTTTCTGCACTAGCGACTGATTTTCCAGTATTGTTAACGGGACGCTTAATACAGGCAGCAGGTGCGGGTATTATTATGCCATTGCTAACAAACGTTATTTTGACACTATTTCCACCAGAAAAACGTGGAGGAGCAATGGGGATGGTAGGTTTAGCGATTATTTTCGCACCGGCGATCGGTCCTACGCTTGCAGGCTATATTATGGAGAATTACAAATGGGAGACGATGTTTTACGGGATGATTCCATTTGCGATTATTGTTATCGTACTGGGTTTCATTTATTTACGAAATGTATCTGATCGTATCAAAACAAAATTTGATCTTCTTAGCGTTACACTATCTACAATTGGTTTCGGTGCAATGCTTTATGGATTCAGCCGTGCTGGAGGTTTAGGTTGGTCAAATTCAGAAGTGATTAGTACGATTGTTATTGGCGTATTGTCACTAGTACTCTTCGCATGGAGACAATTGGTTTCGCAAAATCCTTTACTTGATTTGCGTGCATTCAAGTTTAGTATGTTCTCATTAACAACAGTTATTAATGTTGCAGTTACGATGGTAATGTATGCAGATATGATGTTACTTCCTCTATATTTACAAAATGCTCGAGGGTACACACCAGTTGAGTCTGGTCTTCTACTATTACCAGGTGCATTAGTAATGGGATTCCTTATGCCAGTTACAGGTAGATTATTCGACCGTGTCGGTGCTAAATGGCTAGCAATAGTAGGAATGATTATTACAATCGCAACAACGCTTGGCTTTACAAACCTAACGGACTCGACGAGTTACACTTTTCTAGTTCTAATGTCCACAGGACGCCGAATCGGTATGGCATTAATGATGATGCCAATACAGACTGCTGGTTTAAATCAACTACCAAAGCAATTAAATGCACACGGTACAGCAATTACGAATACAATTCGCCAAGTTGCTGGAGCAGTTGGTACATCACTTCTAGTTACAGTTATGACAGATCGTACAAAAACACATATACAAGAATTAATTCCTACTGCAGCTTCTAAAGGTTTAACTCAAGCTCAACTTATAAAAGAAGCTTCAATAAATGGAATTAACGACGCCTATCTTGTGATTGTCGGAATAGGGATTCTTGGCTTACTACTTTCTTTCTTTATTAAAAAGGTTAAACAAGGGGCTTCAGAAGAGGCAACAGTTAACTTAAAAAAAGTAACAGTTAAAGCTTAATACATCATAATTTATTGGAGGAATATTTTCATGAGACTTCAAAACAAAGTAGCAGTAGTAACTGGAGCTGGTTCGGGAATGTGGAAAGCCATTGCTGCACTTTATGCTAAGGAAGGTGCAAAAGTGGTTGTATCTGATATTAATGTAGATGCTGCAAATAGTACCGTTGAAGAAATAAAATCAAACGGCGGGGAAGCTATAGCTGTTATGGCAAATGTTGCGCACGAAAATGATATTCAAAACTTAATCGATACTGCCGTAGATACTTTTGACACAGTAGATATTCTAGTTAATAATGCAGGAATTATGGATAATTTTGAACCTGCTGGTGATATTGAAGATGATAAGTGGGAAAGAGTTTTTGCGGTAAACACAACAAGTGTGATGCGCTCAACTCGCAAAGTCTTACCAATCTTTTTAGAGAAACAACATGGAGTGATTATCAATGTGGCTTCAGCAGGTGGCCTACAAGGAGCTAGAGCAGGAGCTGCTTACACAGCTTCTAAACATGCCGTTGTTGGTTTTACTAAGAATACTGGATTCATGTACGCAACGAATGGAATCCGTTGCAACGCGATTGCCCCAGGTGGAGTCGAAACAAATATTGGTTCTTCCATGACAAATATCAATCATTTTGGTATGGGACGTATTCAAGCAGGTTTAGGAGTTAATCCACGTGTAGGTAAACCTGAAGAGATTGCAGATATAGCTTTATTCCTTGCTTCAGATGAATCTAGCTTTGTTAATGGTACTGTGATTACGGGTGATGCTGGTTGGACTGCTTATTAAGATTAAGAATTTTATAAAAATAGGAAAGACCGTCTGATATTTTGGACGGTCTTTTGATTTTTTGAAATAATTTATAGGGTTTTATTAGGGAGATATTTGATAGTGGAGGGGATTACTTCTTTATTGTGACTGAATTATGAAAAATATGGAATGTACATAAATTTTTCGGATTATTTTGAGTTAATGTCCTACTTTAGATGTTACATTAAAAATATATTAATATTTTATTAATTTCGATTTTAAATTGAAACTAATACTAAATTAATATAACAAAAAATATGAACAAGGAGTGTTGTGTATGAAAAAGAAAATTATTTGTTTAATCTGTTTGGCTCTTCCAATTTTCGCAAAATCTGTAGAATCAGCATCAGCGACTCAGAAGTATGATGGGAAACTAACAGGTTATTTAGAATCCAAAAATGCATTCAGTACTTCAAAAGGGTGGTTACATGTAAAACACAATCAATATAGCGCAAAGGGGAAATCAATAAAAATAACACCATTAAAGAAAAATATAATAGGAATATACTCACCTGTATTTAGTGCTTCACAAACAATTAAAGGAGATACTTCATTAACAAATCAAAAAGTAGTTAGTAATGGTCAGTATAAACTTTCATTTGAAGTTATTAAAGGAGCGGATAAATCGTATGTAGGTGTTAGAGGTGAATTTTGGTAAAGGAACTTAGCTTTTATGAAAAAAATTCTATATAATCTATCTACACTATTACTATCCACATTATTCGTATTATATGTAATGAGAGCATTTCTAGGAGAATTTATTTCAAGACTTATTCCATATGCAAACGTAATATTTGGATATAGCTTATTTGTGTGTCTAGTATTAATTTTTAATACGATGGTAAATATGATTTTATATTATGCGAAAAACAAAAAAATCTATATTAGTAAATTTGGTTTTGGAGTATTTTCACTTTCTTATATAGTTTTGTTAGTTTCAGTTCTTTTTTCAAGAAACTCATTAGGGAATAATTATACAAGCAATTATGTACCTTTTAAAACGATATTTGGATATATATTCGGCAAAGCTGACTTTATTTACATCTTCTCGAATATCGTGGGGAATATTATAATTTTTATCCCTCTAGGATGTATAGTTTATTATTATTTTTATAGAAAGATAAAAGTTTCTATTTGTATTTTTATTTTAATTTTATTTGTAATACTTATAGAATACCTACAAAAAAAGTATATTGTAGGAAGTTTTGATATTGATGATATACTATTAAATTCACTTGGGGTTTATTTAGGGATAAAAATTTTAGTAGGAGCAGGGGACAAAAAATCTAAAAATTATTTTGAAAAATGGTAGAAAGCTTAATAAAAGTTATTGTTTATGAATTAACTCCACTTTGTTGGTGGCTTTTTTTTGAACTTAAATAAAAAAATTATAAAAATAACCCCTCATCTTTAAAAGATGAAGGGTATTCGGTCAAAATATATTATCCAACGTCAACGTCTTTCTTAACGTCCTTCTCATCAACCCAGGCCTCTAACTGATCACGACCCGGTAAGTTATCGATTTTATCAGCAGAGAAAACTGGATCCAAACCTTGTTTCTTTTGTGAAACATAATCTTTTAATAAAGCCTTTACAATTTTTGCTAAACGCGTAATAGCGTAAAGATTAACTAGTACCATTAATCCCATGAAGATATCTGCTAAAGACCAAATTAATTCAGCGCTATATAATGCACCGAATAAAACCATTCCAATCACTGAAAAACGGTATACATAAATTGATGTTTTCGAATGCTTCATGAAGCTAATATTTGATTCACCGTAGTAATAGTTACCCATAATTGTACTTAATGCAAATAAGAATACTGAGATTGCAACGAATGTTGCAGCGAAGTCTCCAATACTTACACGTAAAGATTCCTGTGTTAAAGGAATACCAGATAGCTTAGATGTTTTATAAACGCCTGAAACTAATACGATCATTGCTGTAGACGAACAGATGATAAATGTATCAACAATTACACCTAATGCTTGAATAAAACCTTGTTTTACTGGGTGAGTTACGTCAGCCGTTGCAGCCGCGTTTGGAGCAGAACCCATACCAGCTTCGTTAGAGAATAATCCACGACGAATTCCGTGAAGTACTGCAGCACCCATTACACCGCCAAACATTTGTTTAAACGTAAAAATACCATCAGAGAAAATTGCACCAAAAACATTTGGTAAAATATCGAAATTTGAAATCATAACCCATAAAGCTAAAATAATATAAACCCCAGCTTTAATTGGTACTAAAACAGTTGAGAATTTTGCAACTCGATGTACGCCACCAAAAATAATTAGTGCTGTAATAACAGCTAGTACAATCGCAGTTGTTTTTGTATTTACACCAAATTCATTATTGATAGAAGCAGCAATCGTGTTTGCTTGTACTGCGTTAAAAATAAGACCAAAAGATAAAGTTATTAAAATACTAAAAATAACTCCAAGCTTTCGATTACCTAAAGCTTTTTCCATATAATAAGCAGGTCCGCCACGCCATGAAGAACCATCTCTCACTTTATATAGCTGAGCTAATGTACTTTCTACAAATGCTGAAGCTGAACCAATTAAAGCCATTAACCACATCCAAAAAACTGCACCAGGTCCACCTAATGCTACTGCTGTTGCAACACCGGCAATATTCCCCGTACCTATACGAGCAGCCATTCCGATCATAAATGCTTGTAATGATGAAACAGTTTTTTTGCTTTTGTCTCTGTTTCGACCATCAACAAATAATAATCGAATCATTTCAGGAAAGAATTTAAACTGAATAAATCCTAAATAAACCGTTAAAAATAGGCCGATTGCTACTAATAAAATAACAATTAATTTAGCCCATAGATAGTCGTTGAGTACTGAAACCAATTCCGTCATGAATCCAACTCCTTTGTAAGAATATTCGCGAAATTATTCGATAATTTCGACTACAAAGTGTAATGATAAATTATTCTGTTAACAAAGGCAACAATTTTTTAGTTTTTGTTGATTAAAAAAAGTTAATATTAAAAAAAGATTAAAAAAGTAAGTGTTCACTTACTTTTTGTTGACGAAATCCATTTCGGTTAATATACTAGAAAAGTAAATAAACACTTACTTTTTTGTATTATGCTAAAACGAAGTAATTGGTTTCCTTTTTAAAAACGGTTTTTAAGGAGGTAAGTAGTGAATAAGGGAGAAAGAACAAAACATCATATCTTAGAGAAGTCTATCCAACTTTTTGCGAAAAATGGTTATGATGGTACGACAATTAATCAAATTGCAAAGGAAAGTAAAATTTCCGAAGCGACGATTTATAAGTATTTTAAAAGCAAACTGGATGTATTGATTACTTGTGTGAAGCCTGATATACAAGACGTATGGATGGAAGAAGATTTTAGTAAACTCTCGATTGAAGAATTGCTTAGATTATATGTTGAGAAAAGGATTAAATGGGTGGAAATGAATCGAAATCAAATTGAGATCTTGATCAGTGAAACTTTACGACATCCGGAGTTATCAGAAATTTTCTTTCAACAGATTTATCGTAAAACACCAATTGAAGAAGAAATAGAGTCAAGAATGCTTGCAAAAGAAACGAATTTTCATTTAGAAATTCCGATACTAAGTTTAAGTATGATTACGACAATTATAGCGATTCTAAATCTACAAAAAAGTGTTCTAGATAAAGATCCAATGCATATTACAGATGACGCTATAAATAAAATGGTGCAATTAATTTTATTTGGATTAATAGGAAATAAAAATCCCGAATAAACATGAAAATGAGTTTAATGGGAGGATGGTTTAGTATGACCTTTTATTTTTTTATAAAAGGGAGTATTAAACTATTTAAATGTAATAAATTGACCAAAATACATATTTGGTCAATTGGTCTAAAAGGGGAGTGAGAATGTGTTTAAACAAGAATGGAAAAATATTTTAAAGAAGCCAATGACAATTGCAACAATCATTGCAATTGGTCTTGTACCAATGCTGTATTCATTAATTTTCTTATCAGCTTATTGGAATCCTTATAATAAAACAGAAAAGCTATCGGTGGCAGTTGTTAACAATGACAAGGGTACTGAGTTTAATGATAAAAAGCTTAATGTAGGGAAAGATTTTGTAGATGGTTTGAAAGATAATAACTCATTCAAATGGAAAGTTACTAGTAAAAAACAAGCAATGGAAGGATTAAATGATGAAAAATATTATTTAGTCATCGAATTGCCTTCTGATTTCTCTAAAAATGCCGCTACGTTATTAGACGAAAAACCGAAGAAAATGAAATTAAATTATTACACGAATGCGGGTAAAAACTATGTAGGCGCGCAAATTGGTACAAATGCAATGAAAGAAGTAAATGCTTCTATCTCAAAGGAAATTACAGAACAATATGCTAAAACAGTTTTTGATAATTTCAAAGATATTGGAGATGGCATGACAAAAGCATCTGATGGTGCTGGTAAAATCAATGATGGTGCAGCAAAAATAACAGATGGAACTGATGTTTTAAATAAAAATTTAAAAAAATTAAATGACAGCATGATCACATTTGAGAATGGAAGTACAAAACTGAAAAGTGGAGCGACACAATTATCAGATGGTATTAAACAATCCAAAGATGGTGCTAATAAATTAAATACTGGTTTAAATGCTCTTCTAGAAGGAACTGGTACATTAAAAGCTGGTTCAAGTGATTTAAATAATGGACTTTCGCAACTAGCTGAAGGTGGTAATAAAATCGAAGCTGGGTCTTCTAAGCTAGAAGCTGGAAGTAACCAATTAAATGCTGGACTAAAACAATCTTATGCTGGTGCAACCAAATTGCAAAAAAATGAAGCAGGATTTAATGAGAATCTTGGCGCTACTAATGATGCTCTTAAATCAATTGTTAATGGATTGCAGGATGGTTCTTTAAGTAAAGAAGATTTACAGAAATTAAAAGCAATCTCAAATAGCTTAGATCAACTTTCAAAAGGAAGTAATCAAATTAAAACTGGTGTTGATCAAATTGCAGCAGCACAAGGTCAATTATATGAAGGTTCGAATAATCTAGTTGCTGGACAAAAAGAATTAAATACAAATTTAAGTTTATTTAATAGTAAATTGCAAGAAGCATCTAATGGAGCAAATCAATTAGCTCAAGGAAGTAATGATTTATACAATGGTACAAAGGAATTAAGTGAAGGAAGTTCGTTACTTTCATTTGGCCTAGGTAAATTAAATACAGGTGGGGACCAATTAGTCCAAGGGATCAATCAATTAAATGATGGTTCTAAACAACTATCTGATGGAACGAATAAGTTATATGATGGTTCTGGAGACTTATTAAAAGGAGCAACAGATTTAACAAAAGGAACAACTGAACTTCATAAATCCCTGAAAGATGGTGGAGATGAAGTAAATAAAGTTAAAACAAGTGATGAAACTGATAAATTCTTTGCAGAACCAACAGAGCTAGTTTCTCATAAATTGAATAATGTAAAAGAATATGGTGTAGGATTAACACCTTATATATTATCTATTGGACTATTTGCTGGTGGGTTAATGTTCACTTCAGTTTATCCAATGAGAAAGAATTCTATTGCTCCGACTACTGGTTTAGCTTGGTTCTTTAGTAAATATAGTGTTTTAATCTTCGTGGGAATCATGCAATCAATCGTAGCAGATCTGGTTTTAATTTACGGTATGGGGCTTGACGTGAAAAACGTGTGGTTATTCGTAGTGTTTACAATTATCACTAGCTTGACTTTCTATTCATTAATACAATTCTTAACTGTTACATTAGGAAATATAGGGCAATATTTAGTATTTGTTATGATGTTATTACAAATTGGTGGAACTTCAGGTACTTTCCCAATTTCATTAACACCAACATTTTTCCAAACGATTCATCCATATTTACCTATGACTTATGCGATAAAAGGATTCAGAGAATTAATCTCTAGTTCTGTTAGCAAAGGGTTTGTATGGGATCAAGTCTACTATTTATGTGGATTTGCAGCGTTATTCATTATCCTAACAAATGTAACTTTTGCAGTTCGTGTTAAATTATCAAAGAAAAAACAATTAAGTGAAATTGAGGTTTAAAGCGATAAAATAATAAAAAGGATTGAAGTCTAATAAAAAAAGATTTCAATCCTTTTTTACTATTAGTGAAATAAAAATCCAGTATCTTTAGGTCAATCTTTTATTGTAAAATTAGTAATGGAATATGGGAATAATGAAGGGAAATGTATAGAATCCCTTTACATTGTAAGGGAATTATCGTTAAAATTTTAACGTGGTTAATCTGATATTCGTACATCATGAGCGCTTAATACTTTCTATTTTACTATAAAATATAAAAAAATAAGGAAGCGTTTTCATTTAATAGAAAAGTGGTGAATAAATGAAACTAACTGACATCGATAAAAAAATTCTAGAGATGCTCACAAAAAATGGTCGAATGTCATACGCCGATATTGGAAAAGAACTTAATTTATCAAGAGTTTCGATCCGTGAACGTGTGAACCAATTAATAAAAAACGGGGTTATTGAGAGATTCTCAGTAGTTATTAATTCAGAAAAAATAGGTAAAGGTGTATCTGCATTCTTTGAAGTAGATTGTGAACCAGCTTATTTAGTAGTCGTAGCCGAAGCACTTGCAGATAATCCTGTTGTAGCGAGTTGTTATCAAATGACAGGTCCAAGCACTTTACATATGCATGTATTAGTTGATGACTTTGTCAGCTTAGAACAATTTATAAATAATGAATTATATGCTTTAGAAGGAATAACAAGGGTAGAAAGTCATATTTTATTACGAAGATTTAAGAGTAGAAATGGCTTAAAATTATAGTTGTCATGGCGAGGGATTGGTAATCCCTCGTCTTTTTTTACTATTTTTTGTAAAAATTCATAAAATTATAGAATATTCTGTCTACCGGGGGTATAATCGGAAATAATTAAAATTTACATTGTTAGGTTATACGGTGATTAAGGTTAACAAACGTATGTAATTTTAGTTAATATACTTACAAGTGGAGTAGGTGGAAAGATGGCGTCACTCATATTAAGAAGGTTGTTTCAATTGTTTTTATTATTGCTAGGTATCTCCTTTTTAGTCTTTGCTTCTATGCATTTAGCACCTGGTGACCCAGCTGCAATCATTGGCGGACCTACAGCAACAAAAGCTGATTTAAATGCCATCCGAGAAAGTTTGGGACTGAACGACTCGTTTTTTGTCCAATATTGGCATTATTTATCAGGCGTATTACATGGGGATTTAGGATATTCCTTTCAAACGAAACAGTCGGTTGCAGAGGCAATTTCAATCCGTTTTCCTAATACTTTAAGTTTAGCAATCGCGAGCATGGTAGTAGCAGTAATAATCGGGGTAATAACTGGAATTGTCTCTGCACTTAAGCAAAACTCGTGGATGGATGTATCAAGTACAATAATAGCCCTTGCAGGTATTTCAGTACCTAATTTTTGGCTAGGTGCCATCCTTATTCTTATTTTCGGAGTTAATCTACAAATTCTTCCCGTTGGAGGACTCGATTCACCAATTTGGACGGTAGAAGGATTTAAGCAAATCATTTTACCTTCCATTGCACTTGGAACTGCCTCGGCTGCAATGATTGCAAGAATGAGTCGTTCATCTATGTTAGAGGTAATTCGAGCTGATTACATACGAACTGCAAGAGCGAAAGGTGTAAAAGAAAAATCAATTGTTTGGATTCATGCTTTAAAAAACTCGATGATTCCAGTCATAACTGTTATTGGTTTAAACTTCGGATTTCTTCTTGGAGGAACAATCATTACAGAACAAGTATTTGCGATTAACGGTGTCGGCAGACTTATGATCGATGCAATTGCAGCTAGAGATTTTCCAATGGTTCAAGGGGCAGTATTACTTGTAGCATCTTTGTTTGTAATCGTGAATTTACTTGTTGATATTTTATATGTATTTATCGATCCGAGAATTAGCTACGATTAATCGGCTAGAAGGGAGGAAGGATTTTGTCTACAGAAGTTGTCATTAATAATATAAGTGCAAAGCAAGCTAGTACAAAAAAGAAAGAAAAATTTATTATCCAAACGTTTAAACGTTTAATCAAAAATAGATTAGCTGTTTTTGGATTAATCATTATTATTTTACAAATTTTAATGGCATTATTTGCACCACTAATTACGATCCACGATCCGATTAAACAAAATTTAGCATCAACAGAACTGCCATTATTCTCAAGTGGACATTGGTTAGGTACAGATAATTATGGTCGAGATATGTGGAGCCGAATTGTATTCGGATCAAGAGTATCACTCGTTGTTGGATTCAGTGCAGTGATTCTTGGTTTAATTGGTGGTATTACAATAGGCATGCTAGCTGGCTATTTTTCAAAACTAGATGGCTTGCTTATGAGAATAGTAGATTTATTATTTGCTTTTCCTGGAATTTTACTAGCCATGCTAATTATCGCAATTCTTGGGACAAGTCTAGTAAATGTAGCAGTTGCGATTAGTATTTGGTCCATTCCTTCATGTGCAAGAATTGTTCGTGGTTCGGTTTTATCTATTAAGAAGCAAGAATACATACAAGCAATGAAGACTTTAGGTGCAAGTAATTTAAGAATTATGGTGAAGCATATTTTACCAAACTGTATGGCACCAATCATAGTTTTTGCCACAATGAGAATGGCTACTGCTATTTTATCAACGGCATCATTAAGTTATTTAGGTCTTGGTGCACAACCACCAACAGCCGAATGGGGATCAATGATCTCCGGGGGGCAAGATTATATGTTTTCTTCCCCACATATGACAATCGTACCAGGGATCGCAATTATGCTGATCGTTTTCTCTTTTAATGTCGTAGGTGATGGATTAAGAGATGCTTTAGATCCAAATATGAATATTAATGACTGAGGAGATGGGTAAATGAAAAAATGGATGGTTATCATAATTAGTGCAATTCTACTTCTTGCTGGATGTTCTAGTAAAACAACTGGATCAAATAGCGCTAATGTTTCGCAAGAACTTACATATGCTTCAACATCAGATGTAGTAGGTTTGTCACCAATCTTAACAAATGATTCTGTATCAGCTAATGTCATCATGCAAGTTTATGAAACTTTATTTAAAAGAAATCCAAAAACAATGGAAATCGAACCTTTATTAGCAGAATCTTATACGAATCCAGATGATAAAACTTGGGAAATTACATTAAAAAAAGGGGTTAAGTTTCAAGACGGAACAGATTTTAACGCAGAAGCAGTAAAATACACATTTGATAAATTCCGTGATCCAAAAACTGCTGCTCCTCGTGCTTCATTATTAGAACCAATTCAATCAGTTAATGTAATTGATGATTATAAAGTAGAAATTAAAACGAAATATCCATATGGACCACTATTAGCTGCACTTGCTCATACTGCTGCTTCAATCGTAAGCCCTGAGGCAGATAAAAATAGTGATTTAATGAAAACACCTGTAGGAACTGGGCCATTTAAGTTTGTTAGCTGGACACCTGGTGACCAAATCGTTCTTGAGGCAAACAAAGATTATTGGAATGGTGCACCTAAATTGAAAAAGGTTACTTTTAAAGTAGTACCTGAAGTTTCCACAGCAATTTCAATGCTACAAACAGGAAAAGTACAATTTATTGATGCTCTTCCATCTGAACAAATTAAGCGTCTAGAATCAATTAAAAATGTAAAAGTGACAAAAGCAGAAGGAACACCTGTTTATTATTTAGGATTTAACATGAAAAAAGCACCAATGAATAATTTAGCATTCCGTCAAGCAGTAGCTTATGGATTAGATCGTAAAGCATATATTAATCAGCTAAATGGATTAGGTGTAGAAGGTAATAGTGTAATTGGACCAAAAGTTTTCGGATATGATCAATCTGAAGAAAAAGTGGGCTATTCTTATGATTTAGAAAAAGCTAAAAAGCTGATTAAAGATAATGGATTTGAAGGAAAAGAAGTAAAGATGCTAGTACCAAATCGAGATATGTATATGAAAATGGCTGAAATTGCTCAATCTCAAATGACGGAAATTGGTCTGAAAGTTAAGCTTGAAACGATGGAATGGGGAACTTTCTTAGATGCAGCAACGAAAGGTCAATACGATGTAACGTTCTTAGGATGGGCAAATAGTACAGCGGATGGTAGTGAATTATTATATCCAAACTTCCACTCAGACAACGTTGGATCATCAAACCGAATTTCATATAGTAATAAGCAATTTGATCAGTTAGTTAATGAATCTCGTCAAACGATTGACCAAAATGCACGAAAAGAAAAATTAAAAGAAGCAAATGAATTATTAGTAAAAGATGCTCCTGTAATCGTTATGAATCAAGGTGTAGTAACATCTGCCGTTGATCAATCGGTGAAAGGTATTGAAATTGATCCTACTGGCCAATGGTCATTATACAACGTACACAGAGAGTAGGTAATAGTATGTCAACAGAGCTTCTATCTGTAAATAATTTAGTAACAACGTTTCGAACAGCTGATGGAGAAATCCCGGCTGTTCGAAACATATCCTTTTCAGTTAATAAAAGTGAAACCTTATGTATAGTTGGCGAATCAGGTTGCGGAAAAAGTATTACTTCATTATCTATTATGGGATTATTGCCAAGTAATGGATCAATAAAAAGCGGTTCAATTCAATTAGAAGGAACTGATTTAACTAAGTTAACAACTGATGAATTAAGAAAAATAAGAGGCAATAAAATATCGATGATTTTTCAAGAGCCGATGACTGCATTAAACCCGGTAATCACAATTGGTTATCAGCTACGCGAGCCACTTATGATCCACCAAAAGCTTTCTAAACAAGAAGCAAATCAAAAGGGAATTGAACTCTTAAAGCAAGTCGGGATTCCATATCCTGAAAAAAGAATGACTCAATATCCCCATGAGTTAAGTGGTGGGATGAGGCAAAGGGTTATGATTGCTATTTCATTAGCTTGTACACCTGGACTCTTAATTGCAGATGAGCCAACGACTGCACTTGATGTTACGATTCAATCTCAAATATTAGATTTAATCCATGAGCTACAAGAACAACTCGGAATGGGTGTCATCATGGTTACACATGATATGGGAGTCGTAGCTGAAATTGCTGATAAAGTGATGGTTATGTATGCAGGAGAAAAGATAGAAGAAGGTCCAGTTGAAGAGATTTTTAATCATCCAAGTCATCCATATACTAGGGGATTATTAAGCTCTGTACCAAATGTAGATGATCCCGATTTTGAATTAGAAGCAATCCCAGGTTCGACACCGAGCCTAAATGAACAAATAACTGGCTGCCGTTTTCATCCACGTTGTGAACATGCATTAGCACGTTGCAAAGTTGAAGTCCCTAAAGAATTTAAAATAAAGGATGGACACACAGTTAAATGTTGGCTTAGTGAGGAGGATGCGATATGACTCTAACAAAAAGTAAATCTTTATTAGAGCTACGAAATGTTAAAAAATATTATCCGATTCGTGGAGGCTTATTAAAAAAAGTTCAAGGTCACGTCAAAGCAGTTGAAGAAGTAAGTTTAACATTATTAGAAGGTGAAAGTTTAGGTGTTGTAGGTGAATCAGGTTGCGGTAAATCTACATTGGGAAAAACGATTTTAGGACTTGAAGAAATTACTGACGGAAAAGTATTTTTTAAAGATACAGAAATCCAACATTTATCCAATAAGAGTCGAAATGATTTTAAGAAAGAAATGCAAATGATTTTCCAGGATCCATATGCTTCATTAAATCCAAGACAGAGAATTGGAGATGCCTTGGAAGAGGTATTTGTCATCCATACGAATCTATCAAAACAAGAACGAAAAGAGAAAGTAATCGGTTTACTTCGTGAGGTAGGTTTAAATGAAGATCATTATGATCGATATCCTCATGAATTTAGTGGTGGACAGCGTCAACGAATAGGAATTGCACGAGCGATTGCGCTTAACCCATCGTTAATTATTTGTGACGAGGCAGTTTCAGCACTTGATGTGTCTGTACAAGCACAAGTATTAAAACTATTAAAATCATTACAAGCAAAATATAATCTAACTTATTTATTTATCTCGCATGATTTAGGAGTTGTACGATATTTCTGTGATCGAGTTTTAGTAATGTACTTAGGAAATACAGTTGAGCTTGCTCCTGCTGACAAGCTATATAATAACCCACTACATCCTTATACAAAGGCGTTACTATCTGCGATTCCACGTCCAAAGGTAGGAAAAAGATCTGAGAAAATTCGTTTGACAGGAGAAATTCCAAATCCAGCAAACCCACCTTCAGGTTGTACATTCCGTACTCGTTGTCCACTAGCAACAGAGCTTTGTGGGCAAGTAAAACCAGAGTGGAAGGAAATTGAAGAAAATCATTTTGTTGCATGTCACCATGTAGATGCTTAAAGGAGAAGATACAGATGCAGTTTGATCATTTAAATAACCCATATTCAGCACAACGCCATACGACATTTGGAAAAAATGGAATGGTAGCTACTTCACAACCTTTAGCGGCGCAAGCGGGGTTAGATATTTTAAAAAAAGGTGGTAACGCAATCGATGCTGCAATCGCCACAGCTGCTGCTTTAACGGTAGTTGAACCAACTTCAAATGGTATTGGTGGAGACGCCTTTGCACTAGTTTGGGTAAATGGGGAACTACATGGGTTAAACGGTAGTGGTCCTGCTCCAAAATCAATTTCGATTGAAAAGCTAAAAGAACAAGGACTTGAAAAGATGCCAACTCATGGGGTTATTCCAGTTACAGTGCCTGGAGTACCTGCTGCATGGGCTGCATTATCAAAACGTTTTGGTAAATTACCATTAGAAGAGGTTTTACAACCGGCTATTACGCTTGCAGAAGAAGGCTTCCCACTTTCGCCGATTTTAGGGAAGTTTTGGAATATAGCATACGAAAAGTTTAAAAAGCAATTTACTTCACCTGAATTTGATGAGTGGTTCAAAACATTCGCTCCAAATGATCGTGCACCAGAGATTGGCGAACTGTGGTCATCAAAAGCACATGCAGAAACATTACGTGAAATCGGTGCAACCAATGCTGAGAGTTTTTATCGCGGTAACTTGGCAGAAAAAATCGTTTCCTTTATGAAAGAACATAACGGATACCTTAGTTCAGAGGACTTAAGTGAATATAAAGTAGAATGGGTGAACCCAATCTCGACAAATTATCGTGGATACGATGTTTGGGAAATTCCGCCGAATGGGCAAGGTTTGGTAGCTTTAATGACATTAAACATTGCAAAAGGTTTTAACTTTTCTACAAAAGATGATGTCGATACATATCATAAGCAAATAGAGGCTATGAAACTAGCTTTTACTGATGGAAAATCGTTTATTACAGATTCTGAGCATATGGACATTAATATAGATGAGCTATTATCAGAAGAATATGCAGGGTCACGACGAGAATTAATTTGTGAAAAAGCAATAGAGCCAGAAAACTATACTCCTCCAAAAGGTGGCACAGTTTATTTAGCGACTGCTGATGGCGAGGGGAATATGGTTTCCTTTATTCAAAGTAACTATATGGGATTTGGTTCAGGGATCGTAATTCCTGATACAGGAATTGCTCTTCAAAATAGAGGTCATGATTTTACTTTAAATCCGGAGCATTCTAATGCACTTAAGCCTGGTAAAAGAACATATCACACAATAATTCCAGGATTTTTAACAAAAGATGGTGAAGCGGTAGGACCATTTGGCGTAATGGGAGGATATATGCAGCCACAAGGTCATGCACAGGTTGTGATGAATACTGTGGATTTCCACTTAAATCCTCAAAGTACATTAGATGCACCTAGATGGCAGTGGATGGAAGGAAAAAAAGTGGTCGTAGAACCGCATTTTCCAAATCACCTTGCCCAGGCACTCGCAAGAAAAGGCCATCAAATTCAAGTGGCTACAGATTGTAGTAGTTTCGGAAGGGGTCAAATTATTTGGCGCAATCCTAAGACTGGGGTGCTAATGGGGGGAACAGAATCTAGAACAGATGGCGCAATTGCAGTTTGGTAAAGGAATGATTCAATGATAAATCAATGGAAACTTTTTTTAGCTTTTTTTAGAGTAGGAATGCTAGGTTACGGAGGAGGTCCTTCTTCTATACCACTAATCCACACTGAGGTTGTCGACAAGTATAAATGGCTAAATAAAGATGACTTTTCAGATGTACTAGCAATCGCAAATGCTCTTCCAGGACCAATCGCAACAAAGCTTGCAGGATATGTAGGTTGGAGAACAGGTGGCGTAGTAGGTATGTTAAATGCCATCATCGCAACAACTCTACCGACTGTTTTCCTACTTATGCTACTATTATCAACACTAAATCACTTTAAAGGTGTTGCCTGGGTACAAGGCATGTCGAATGCAGTTGTTCCAGTAGTGGGAGTAATGTTAGCAACTTTAACATGGGAATTTATTGAGAAATCGAAAGAATCTCTTGGCTGGAAAATCACTAGTTTGATCGTGGTTGCTAGTTTTATCCTTTTATACTTTTTAAATGTACATCCTGCTATCTTAATTGGATGTTTAGTTGGATATGCCTTTTTCTCTAAAAGCAAAAATGAAAAGAAGAAGAAGGTGAAGGCATCATGATTTATTGGAAAATATTTTTAGCATTTTTCTTACCAGGTATATTCGGATACGGAGGAGGACCAGCTTCGATCCCTCTTATTGAAAATGAAGTTGTTGATAAGTATGGATGGTTAACTTCAGTTGAATTTAGTAACGTACTTGCACTGGGCAATGCCCTCCCAGGACCGATTGCTACAAAGATGGCTGGATATATCGGATATGTTGAGGGAGGCGTATTTGGCTCCTTTGTCGGATTATTCGCATCAATCGCACCCTCTCTAATCTTGATGATTGCTTTATTAAGTATATTAATGAAGCATAAAAATTCACCAAAAGTCAAAAAGATGACTTCACTAGTTAGGCCTTTAATCGCCGTTTTACTTGGCATTATGGCCTTTGACTTTTTTAACGATTCATATAATGGGGTAGGTGTAACACAAACAATTATTATTAGCGTACTTTCCCTGTTATTTTTAGAACGTTGGAAAATTCACCCTGCATATGTAATTGGAGGGGCACTTGTTTATGGTGCAGTATTTTTATCTTAATTAATGAACTGCCTTTTTGTTTAACCAGAACATTATTGAAAAAATGCCAATATGGTGTTGTTTTCAATAATGTTTTTTTCGTTTAATCACCTCAAAGCTAAGGAATAAAAAAGTGACGATTATTTTATCATAAAAAATTAACTTAAACAGTAATTGTGAATCATGTCACAAAATAGACAATTTATAGACACGATTTAGACAAATAAGATTAAGTCAAAAACCCCTTTGGAAAAGTAAACTATAAGTAACAGGAGTACCATTGAGTGGTTCTCTAAAATTTACTTAATGAATTATTTGTGAAAAAATGTTCAAAGTTTTGCTCGGACTTAATGAAAATTTTTTTGAAATGATTTTTATCCTAAGGGGGATGTACTGTGAGTGTATTAGAGCTTGCAAGAATACAATTTGGTTCGACTACAATTTTCCATTTTTTATTTGTGCCACTTTCAATAGGTTTAGTATTTATGGTTGCAATTATGGAAACATTGTATGTTTTTCGAAATAACGAGGCTTATAAAAAGTTAACAAAATTCTTTGGGCACTTATTTTTAATTAATTTTGCGGTTGGTGTTGTGACAGGTATTATCCAGGAGTTTCAGTTCGGTATGAACTGGTCTGAATATTCCCGTTTTGTAGGGGATGTATTTGGAGCACCACTTGCAATTGAAGCACTTTTAGCATTTTTTATGGAGTCTACATTTTTAGGAATTTGGATATTTGGTTGGGAAAAACTTAATAAAAAAATTCATTTAATGTGCATTTGGTTAGTTGCTTTCGGAACTGTAATGTCTGCGTTTTGGATTTTAGCAGCCAATTCTTTCATGCAGGAGCCAGTAGGCTTTGCGATTAAAAATGGTCGTGCAGAAATGACCGACTTCTTAGCAATCATAACAAATCCACAGCTTAAAGTTGAGTTTCCTCACACAATTGCTGGGGCATTAGCAACTGGAGCATTATTTGTTGCTGGTGTAAGTGCGTATAAAATCTTAAAAAAACAGGAAACGGAATTATTTAAAAAAGCGTTTAATCTTGCAATGGTGTTCGCACTAATTGCAGGAATTGGTGTTGCATTTAGTGGACATTCTCAAGCGAAGCATTTAATGAAAACACAGCCGATGAAAATGGCTGCAAGTGAAGGTCTATGGAAAGACAGCGGTGACCCTGCAAGTTGGATGGTCTTTGGTCTAATTGATTCAAAAAAGAAAGAAAATAAATACGAGGTAGAAGTACCATATTTATTAAGTTATCTAGCTTATGAGAAGTTTGAAGGTAAAGTACCTGGTATGAATACGTTACAAAAGCAATACGAGAAATTATATGGTCCTGGAAATTATATTCCACCAGTTAATACAACCTTCTGGAGCTTTAGAATTATGGCAGGAGCAGGAATGGTTATGATTTTAATGTCGATGCTAGGTTTATATTTTAGCTATCGTAAAAAATTAGAATCAAAAAATCTATTTTTAAAGGCATCAATTTTATTAATTTCTTTACCGTTCATTGCAAATACAGCTGGATGGGTTATGACGGAAATAGGACGCCAACCATGGACTGTATTTGGTTTAATGACTACTGCTGCATCTGTATCACCAAATGTTTCAAAAGGATCACTAATTTTTTCAATCACAACTTTTACAACAATGTATGCAATTTTAGCAGCTGTTTTAGTTTACTTGTTTGTGAAAGAAATTAAAAAAGGAACACACCATGATGTTGAAACTGAAAAAGTTCCTACGGTCGATCCGTTTGAAAGGGAGGCTACCATTGTATGATTGAGTTAAATGAATTATGGTTTTTACTTGTAGCAGTTTTATTTATTGGGTTTTTCTTCTTAGAAGGCTTCGATTTTGGTGTAGGTATATCTACAAAGCTACTAGCCAAAAATGATACTGAAAGAAGAATTTTAATAAATACAATTGGACCGTTTTGGGACGCAAATGAAGTATGGTTATTAACGGCAGGTGGAGCAATATTTGCAGCATTCCCAAATTGGTATGCAACGATGTTTAGTGGATACTATATTCCGTTTGTATTTGTACTAATGGCATTAATCGGACGTGGTGTTGCATTTGAATTTAGAGGAAAAGTTGAAAGTTCCAAATG
The DNA here is from genome assembly GCF_001712755.1 of Gottfriedia luciferensis. GTDB lineage: Bacteria > Bacillota > Bacilli > Bacillales > Bacillaceae_G > Gottfriedia > Gottfriedia luciferensis_B. The sequence continues at coordinate 125,350 of NZ_MDKC01000034.1, read as the reverse complement.
GGCAAAAGCTTGGGATTGGGTAATTTTCTTCGGTAGTTTATTACCACCATTTTTATTCGGAGTCTTATTCTCAAGTATCCTTAGAGGAATGCCAATCGATAAAAATATGAATATCTCTGCTGGTTTTACAGATTATGTAAATTTATTCACAGTAGTAGGCGGTGTAACGGTAACATTACTATGCCTGTTACACGGATTAATGTTTTTAACTTTAAAAACGGTTGGAGAATTAAGAAACCGTGCACGTTCTCTAGCACGTATGGTGATCATACCAGTATTCCTTTTCTTAGTTGCATTTACTGGCATGGCATTTTTTGAAACGGATATGTTTAAAGTAAAAGCACAAATAACAGTTCCGCTAATTTTATTAATCGTAGTAAGTTATATTCTTGCTACAATATTCATTTTTAAGAAAAGAGATGGCTGGTCATTTACGATGACAGGACTTGGGATTGTACTAACAGTCGGGACAATGTTTACATCTCTGTTCCCAAGAGTCATGATTAGTTCTATCAAAAGTACGTATGATTTAACTGTTTATAATGCTTCATCTGGTCCTTATTCGTTAAAAGTAATGACAATAGTTGCATGTACATTATTACCATTCGTATTAGGTTACCAAATTTGGAGTTATTATGTGTTTAGAAAAAGAGTGGATGAGAAGGATTTGACTTATTAATGGGAAAAGATCTTATTAAATATAAAGGGATAAATCGTTTATTAATGATCCTATCTTTTTTAACAATTATACAAGTAACGGCAATTATTATTCAGGCATATATGCTTTCACAAGCTATTGTCAGATTGTTCAATGGAAAAAATAGTAGCGATATTTTATACGCTACTATTTTCTTCATCCTTGCATTTATCTGTCGTTATATTATTTCGACTATAAAGCAGAAATGTTCAGAGCATTTTGCAGATATTGCTTCATCCGAAATGAAAATGAAAGTTTTAGAAAAGCTTTTTAAACTTGGACCTAGATTTGCAAGGAAATCAGGTACAGGTAATATTGTAACGCTTATTATGGAAGGAACTACACAACTAAGAAATTACCTAGAAATTGTTCCAATGAAAATGATTAACTTAGCAATTGTCTCACCAGTAATCGTAATCTATATTTTCTTTGTTGATAAGGTTTCTGCACTAATACTAATCGTAACATTTCCAATCATTATTATTTTTATGATTTTACTCGGTTTGGCAGCTAAAAAGAAATCAAATAAACAATGGAAGGCTTACCGTATATTATCGAACCATTTTACTGATTCATTACGTGGTCTGGAAACATTAAAATTTTTAGGATTAAGTAGAAAACATATTAAAAAGATAGAAAGTGTAAGTGAAAGATACAGAGAAGCAACGATGGGCACATTAAAAGTAGCTTTTTTATCATCCTTTGCACTAGATTTATTCACAATGCTATCAATCGCTACAGTTGCAGTTTTTTTAGGACTTCGTTTGATTGACGGAGTAATTTTATTAGGCCCAGCTCTAACAATTTTAATTTTAGCTCCTGAATATTTCTTACCTGTTCGAGAGGTTGGAGCAGATTATCATGCTACATTAAATGGTCAAGAAGCTGGTAAAGCAATGCAGGATATTTTAGATGAGCAAGAATTTAAGGTTCAAGAAATTGCCCCGATCTCAGATTGGAATCATGCTAGCGAAATTAAGTTTAATGATATATCAGTAAAACCCGAAAAAGATGGTCAAACGATCTTAAAGAATATAGATATGAGTATTAAAGGGTTTCATAAAATCGGGATTGTTGGAGAAAGTGGTTCTGGTAAGTCGACGCTTATTGATTTAATAGGTGGATTTTTAGAGCCAGCAAACGGGACTATCCATATTTCTGGTGAAGAGGTTTCACATCTGCAAATACAAGATTGGCATAAACAGTTAATCTATATTCCACAAAGTCCTTATATTTTCTCAAAATCATTAAATGATAATATAAGCTTCTATAAACCTAATGCTACTACAGAAGAAATTGAAAATGCAGCTGTTCAAGCTGGATTAACATCTTTAATAGAAGAATTACCAAAAGGATTAGAAGAAAAAATAGGTGAAGGTGGAAGAGCGTTAAGCGGGGGGCAAAGTCAACGCGTCGCGCTCGCTAGAGCTTATCTAGAAAATCGTCCGATCCTTTTGTTAGACGAACCTACTAGTCATCTTGATATTGAAACTGAGTTTGAATTAAAACAAACAATGCTGCAGTTATTCTCTGGTAAATTAGTGTTTTTGGCTACACATCGCTTACATTGGATGAAAGAAATGGATCAAATTATTGTGATGAATGAAGGTAGCATCATTGAAGTAGGTACCCATGAAGAACTATTAATGAAAAAGGGTCATTATTATCGATTAATTCATAGTTAGAAGGTTAATATATGTTGAATAAAAATGGATGGATTTTACCATATATAAAAGAAAATCGTCGTTTATTTATAGGTGTGATTTTCTTAAGTGCACTGACTATATTTGCAGCGGCATCTCTTATGTACACTTCCGGCTATTTAATCTCTAAAGCAGCAACTAGACCTGAAAATATTTTAATGATATATGTACCAATCGTTGCTGTACGTACTTTTGGTATTTTAAGGTCGGCTTCTAAGTATGTTGAAAGATTAGTCGGACACAATACAATTTTGAAAATCTTATCTAGAATGAGAACAAGATTATTTAGTAATCTGGAACCATATGCACTTACAATCAATTCGAAGTTTAAAACAGGAGATATTTTAGGTCTTTTAGCAAATGACATTGAATATTTACAGGATATTTATTTAAAAACTATTTTCCCTGGAATTGCTTCATTGTTTATCTATTTTATATCCGTAGTAGCACTTGGATTCTTCTCTATTCCATTTGCAATATTAGCAGCAGTCATTGCCTTTGTTTTAGTAGGTGTCCTACCGTATTTTTCATTATTAGTTGAAAAAGCACGAACTTACCAAATAAAAAAGGAAAAGAGTCATTTATATGAAAATTTAACTGATGCAGTTATGGGTATTAGTGATTGGCTTTTTAGTGGTAAACAAAGTAGCTTTATTAATAATTATAGAGAAATGGATGCATCGTTAAGAAACATCCAAAACAAGGAAAAAGGATTTAGAAGACGACGCGATTTAATAGCTCAATGTATTGTAGCAATTTTAGTTTTAATGATGCTTTATTGGGCGGGGAATGAAAGTTTAGCTGGAGAAATTCCAAGAACTTTTATAGCCGCATTTGTTTTAGTTTTATTTCCTTTAACAGAAGCTTTTATTCCACTATCAAATTCTCTTGGAAGTGTTCCTTTATATGCTGATTCTATTAGTCGTTTAGAAGAGATTAAAGAAGCGAATCGTGATCAGAATTTAACTAGTATAGAAGGTAATATCGATGATTATCGAAAAATCGATTTTAAGGATGTATCTTTTCATTACTCGGAAAACGAAACGATCTTAAATAATGTTTCTTTTACAATTGAGGAAAACAAAAAAACAGCTTTATTAGGTCCGAGTGGTTCAGGAAAATCGACTATTCTAAAGCTAATTGAAGGAGTTGAAACTCCTACAGATGGAAGTGTTAAAATAAATGAGATTGAAAGTATTGCTTTTGGAGATAATATTTCGAAAGTTGTATCAGTACTTAATCAAAAGCCTTATTTATTTGATACTTCAGTTATTAATAATATTCGTTTAGGAAATCTGACAGCAAGTGATGAAGAGGTAATAGAAGTTACGAAGATGGTTGAACTGCATGATTATATAGCATCACTTCCAGAAGGCTATGATACACCTATGCATGAAACCGGTGTAAGATTCTCAGGTGGAGAACGTCAAAGAATTGCCTTGGCCAGAATACTTCTTCAAAATACACCAATTGTTATTTTGGATGAACCAACTGTCGGTTTAGATTCAATAACAGAACGAAAACTACTTCATACGATCTTTAAAGTATTAGAAGGAAAGACAGTATTATGGATCACACACCATTTAATCGGTGCAGAAATGGCTGATCAAATTCTCTTCTTAGACAAAGGCAACATCGCTATGAAAGGCTCACATGGAGAACTTTTCAAAACTGAGAAACGATATCGCAACCTTTTTGAGCTAGATCGACCATTTAGAGTAATTGAATAGATGTTAATCTGGAGACTCTGGCAAAATTGCCAGAGTTTTTTTACATATTAAAAACAATTTGACGGTAAATGATTTACATGATATATTTATCTCGAATTCGAGATATATTGAATTCAAAATAAATTTTAATAAATTTTTTCAGTATTCTTCATCAATAGATTCACAAAATAAAAAAGCTTATATAAATAAATTATCTGGAGGAATAAGTATGAACGGCTTAAAAGGGATCCATCATGTAACTGCTATAACTAGTAGTGCAGAAAAAAACTATGAATTTTTCACATATGTTCTAGGGATGCGTTTAGTAAAGAAAACGGTCAACCAAGATGATATTCAAACTTACCATTTATTCTTTGCAGACGATAAGGGAAGTGCCGGAACGGACATGACATTTTTCGATTTCCCTGGAATTCAAAAAGGAGTACATGGAACTAATGAGATTTCAAAAACATCTTTCCGAGTTCCAACTGATGCAGCATTAGATTATTGGGTAAAGCGTTTTGACAGATTAGAAGTAAAGCACTCAGGAATAAAAACACAATTTGGTAAGAAAACATTATCATTTGTTGATTTCGACGACCAGCAATATCAATTAATTTCAGATGAACACAATAAAGGGATTGCTTCAGGTACACCATGGCAAAAAGGGCCAATCCCATTAGAATATGCAATCACAGGACTTGGTCCAATTTTTATTCGTGTAGCTAATTTCGCATTCTTTAAAGAAGTAGTTGAAAAAGTACTTTTATTCAAAGAGATTAATAAAGAAGGTTCATTCCATTTATTCGAAGTCGGTGAAGGTGGAAACGGGGCACAAATTATCGCAGAGCATAATGAAATATTACCACAAGCTTTCCAAGGCTTCGGTACTGTTCACCATGTAGCTTTCCGCGTAGAAGATACATCCGTATTAAAAGAGTGGATTAAACGTCTTGACTCATTCCGTTTACCAAACTCTGGCTATGTAGATCGTCACTTCTTCGAGTCATTATACGCAAGGGTTGCTCCACAAATCTTATTCGAATTTGCAACAGATGGACCAGGATTTATGGGTGACGAGCCTTACGAAACACTTGGAGAAAAGTTATCATTACCTCCATTCTTAGAACCAAAACGTGATGAAATTGAAGGAATGGTACGTCAGATTGATACTGTAAGAAGTACGAAGGAATTTGTGAAAGAATAATGTCAGAAAACACTCACTTTTGAAGTGAGTGTTTTTTTAGTAAAATTTCCTAATCTTAACTGTAAAAATTTTCCTAAAAAATTCATGCATAAAACGATTTGTTATTCTAATGAAATATTTCAACGAATAAAAATCTTATGAACTAAAATAATTTTTTTAGGAGAGGGAACATGAATAGTACATCAGGTAGGCGTTTATCGAAGGATGAAATGGTTACTTTAATACCAAATGGACTAGAGCGGACAAATAATCCGAAAAAGATTGTTATAGTAGGAGCGGGAATTTCAGGATTAGTAGCAGGTTCTTTATTAAAGGAAGCAGGACATGAAGTAACGATTTTAGAAGCAAATGGTCGAGTAGGTGGTCGGATTTATACGAAGAGAGCACCTTTTATTAATGATCAATACTTAGAATTGGGTGCAATGCGTATTGCTTCTAATCACAAGCTTGTACTTGAATATATAAAAAAATTCAACTTAAACGTAAATGAATTTGTAAATGGGAAGTCAGAGGATATTATCTTCGTTAACGGGATAAAAACAACTCAGAAGCAATATGAACAAAATCCTGATATTTTAGGTTATCGTGTAGCAGCCAATGAAAAAGGGGTAAATGTTGACCAGTTAATTGAAAGATCGCTAAAGTCTGCAATGGACTTTATTAAACAAAACCCAGATGAAAATTGGAAAACTATTATTGAAAATTATGATCAGCATTCGATGGATTCATTTTTAAGATATAATCCAATCGGAACACCCTTGTCGCTTGGTGCTGTAGAGAAAGTAAAGGTACTTCAAGGTATGGAAGGTTTTCCTGAGCTTGCCTTTACGGCTATTTTAAGAGAGTTCATTGTATTATTTTCAAAGGAAATTAAGTTTTATGAGATTACAGGTGGAAATGATCAACTACCTAAAAAGTTTTTAACACAATTGAAGGATAATCTATTCTTTGGACAAAAAATGAATAAGATCGTGCAAGAAAATAATCAAGTAACGATTCACTCAGATCATTATACAAGCCATCTGCCTTATCAAACTACTGCTGACTATGCCATTATTACTATCCCCTTTTCGTTATTAAACTTCATAGAAGTGGTTCCAAGAAATTCATTTTCTTATGATAAATGGAAAGCAATACGAGAATTGCACTATGTTCCGTCTACTAAAATTGGACTTCAGTTTAAAAGTAGATTCTGGGAAAAAAATGGGACATTAGGTGGAAAATTAACCACAGATTTACCTATCCGATTTGCATATTATCCAAGTAATCATAATGGTAAAAATGGATCGGGAATCGTATTAGCTAGTTATACATGGGAAGATGATGCACTGATATGGGATAGTATGTCAGAAAATGATCGGATAATGAATGCTTTAAGTAATTTGGCCACGATCCATGGTAATCAAGTTTATACAGAATTTATTACAGGTTACACGCATAGTTGGGCTCTTTATCCATACTCTGGGGGAGCGTTTTCTATGTTCAAGCCAGAACAAAATAGAGAGCTAACGCCTTATATTTCCACTCCTGAGGGGAGAGTTCATTTTGCTGGTGAACATACATCTTCTGCGCCTGCATGGATAGAAGGGGCAATCGAATCAGGCATTCGGTCCGCTTTTGAAGTAAATAGCCGATCTTTCGTTGAACGATAAAAATTCATTTTTTATAATTCTGTTGAATATAGTGAAAATAGTGGATGTCTTTTTATTTGAGGGAGTGATCAGTTTGAACGAAAGTAATCAAGGACTACAATTTACCCCTGTGAAATCATGGAATGTTTTTCATGGACCAAATGACCCGTGTCCACCAATTGGTACAAAATATTACTCTACACCTCCACACTTATATTTAGGATTTCAGCCACCAGGACTAGAGCAATTTTCATACAAAGAGGCATTGAAAAAAGGTACTTTATGGAAAGTGTTTTATGACTTTTATGAAAATCCATATAAACCTAGGAGGGATTAAAAATGACTGAGCAACTTCCTCCAGAGTATTATCAGGATTTAGAGGAACTGCAAGCTGTTGATTTTGTACTTGTAGAACTAACCTTATATTTAGATACTCATCCAGGTGATCAAAATGCAATTAACCAATTTAATCAATACGTCCAATATAAAAAACAAATCGAAGCTAATTTCGAATCAAAATATGGACCATTATATCAATTTGGTGGCAGTTATTCAGATCAAAACTGGAACTGGCATAAAGGCCCATGGCCATGGCAGGTATAGAAGGAGGGAATATTTATGTGGGTTTATCAAAAAAAATTACAATATCCAGTTAAAGTAAGTACCTGTAACCCTATGCTTGCCAAGTTTTTAGTTGAACAATACGGTGGAGCAGATGGTGAGTTAGCAGCTGCCTTAAGGTACTTAAATCAGAGATATTCAATTCCAGATAAAGTTATTGGACTTTTAACAGATATCGGAACAGAGGAATTTGCACATTTAGAAATGATTGCTACGATGATCTATAAGCTAACAAAAGACGCAACTCCAGACCAAATGAAAGCTGCCGGATTAGATACCCATTATGCATCTCATGATAGTGCATTGTTCTACCATAATTCAGATGGTGTTCCGTTTACTACTGCTTATATTCAAGCAAAAGGTGATCCAATTGCGGATTTGTATGAAGATATTGCAGCTGAAGAAAAGGCTAGGGCTACGTATCAATGGATCATTGATCTTTCTGATGACCCGGATTTAAATGATAGTTTAAGATTTTTAAGAGAACGTGAAATTGTTCATTCACAGAGATTTAGAGAAGCTGTGGAAATTTTGAAAGATGATCGACAACAGCGGAAGATTTTTTAAATTGGTTAATATATAATACAAAACCTGTTCCTGATCCTTATCGGGAACAGGTTTTAATTTTTTATAAGAATTTTGGAAAGGTTGATAAAAAGGGAGGTCTCATAAGTCAGTTTACTACCACATAAGCGATCTTTTTATAGTAATATAGCTAAAGTGCAAGGTATTTCACTAGTGCTTATTATTTTATGTTGATAATATTGTTCTTTTTTAAAGATAATTAGCCGATTTTTATCAAGTTTTTATTCTACAGAGCATATTTGCTAGTTTTCCATTTGAAATGAACTTCTTTTTTAGTGTATTCAAGGTCATAATACCTCTACTAGTGTGGGTAATTGTAGAGTTTATTTGCGATTCATCTGAGCTTAATTGCAGTTCTGCCAAATTTATTTGCGATTATCAAAATTTAATTGCACTTTTGTCAATTTTAATTGTGATTTTCAGATTTTATTTGCAGTCCACTGTTTATTTGCAGCATATCTTCATTTATTTGCTATTCTAACAAACTTAATTGTAGCTGAGCCTCAGCTCGCTACATCATAAGCATTAAAAAAATGAGGGGTCTCTGGGACACCCTCATTTTATCTTATTTCTTCTTAAGAATCGCAACCAATAAAGCAATTAATGAAAGGACGGCTGCCCCAATTGACATTACCAAAGAAGTATTACTAGAATTTGATTTCTCAGTTTTTTCCTCAACCGTTTCATCTTTCGTTGTTTTAACAGTTTCACCTTTAACAGTTGTATCTTTTACAATATTCGTAATCGAGTGTGGTGCTTCTGATTTTTCGTCACCAGTCCATTCAACGATACTGCCATCTTTATAATATTGGTATGCGTCCCAAGCTCCATTTACTTCAGCGTCTGGATTTTTTGCCATAAATACGAATTGTTGAAATTGCCCCGCTAAAATACCTTCATTTTGTGCACTCCAAGTAACGGACGTAACAACACCGTTTGCATCTTTTGTTTCGCTAAACTTCCATCCTGGGATTGGTTGATATGAAACAAATTCAAATTTTGAAGGGATTTTAAGTGTAACTTTTGTTGTAGCTATTTCTTTTTCAGATGGTACTTTCATTGTGTATGTTTCCCAAGCACCAGGGGTTGAAATTTTAGGATTTACTACAACATGCGCACTCGCAATTCCAGTAAAGAACATTGTCATTGCGAACGCTGAAGCGATAATTTTAGCCGTTTTTGAAATGAATTTTTTCATTTTTTGTTAGTCTCCTTTGAATGTGATTAACTATTTACTTCCTACTATATATTTAAAATCTGCATCTACTGAATCGAGGGAATTCGTTAAAATATGGACTTTTACATTCCAATGACCTGCCATATCTGTAAAAAATCCTTGCGTTTCATAAACACCTGACGAAGTTTCTTTAACTTGAGTTGTGTTAGTTCCCATATTCATGTCCGTGTTTTTAAAGGTAAGCGTGACTTGTTGGATAGAAGACACAGGTTTATTGTTTTTGTCACGTATATTTATTTTAAATGTGTTTTTACCTACTATGTTCGGAGTGGCATGCAATGAAATTGAATATCCTTTATTTTGCTTTGTATCATTAAAAGGACCAGGGGATTCCATTGCTGTAGGTAGGTTTGTTAATAAGGACGTTAGGATTAGAACGATGATTCCTATACTTATTTCAAGCCATACTGACTTTCCTAGTTTATTTTTGCTACGTTTTCCTTTGATAAAATGAATAAACCCTAAAATTAGCATGATAACAAATAAGATAACTTTTCCACATAAAACTTTGCCATAGGTTGTATGTAATAAAGCATAAAAGTTAGGTACATACTTTAAGCTTGCATAAATTCCTGTTCCTATAAGTAAAGTTACAGATATAGTCGCCCAAATAGAATATCTTTGAATGGTTTTCCAATAATTCTCATTTCCCTCATGTTTCTTTTGAATTTTAGGAAGTAAATAACTGATTCCAATTAATCCTCCTAGCCAAATCGAAACCGCGAGTAAATGAATGCAATCAAGCAAAATTGGTAAAAAATCATTTTGCATTGATGCGTGACCGATGAAAGGTTTTGAGATTAGTAAGAAAAAGCTAACCAATAAAGCACTTAACCACCAATAAAATGAAGATTTTTGCTCACTTTTCCATGCCATATATAACGAATTAGCTAAAACAATAAGCAGAAGAAGTTGGATTACCCATACATTTCCGAATTTCGTACTCTTTACTGTTTCCAATAACAAATCTTTGTGGAAAATACTTTGCCATGAACCATTTGCATAGTTTTTTGTTTCAACCAAAAGGCTGAACAGAATACTAAATAAAATTCCAAAATAGAAGATTAACAATAAAGCTTTAGAATTTTTAAAGGCAATCATTCTATTTTTCTGATCGCTTTTGAAAACGAATAAACAAAAAAATAAGAGTCCAACAAATAAAAGTAAACTCATATATTCAATCCAGTAGGTTCCCATTACGTCTGTGTTTGGTAAGGATTGGCTTGCTTTATTGGAAATCGTTGATGAACCATCAACCTTTCCAACTCTGAATGGAATTACACCGTTTACTGAATGTCCGTCACTGGATATCACTTTCCATGCAATATGATAATTTCCATCTGGTAAATTAGGTTTTAAGTTCCCCTCTAAAATTGAATGATTTTCCTTATTTATTTTTCCATTTTGCAAATCAACTCGATTACCTAATTCATCTAAAACTTGTAAAGAATGAAATGCAGACTGTACTGATTCATCAAACTGTATTTGAATACGTTGAGGAGAATTCATAAAAACTTGGTTCTCTGAAGGCGTAGATTTGATGATATAAGCATGTGCTGATGCTAAGGATGGAAATAAAGTAGCAGCAATCAATAATAGTAAGAAAGAAAACCCTATAACTCGGATTTTCATTTTTTTATGTCACCTCATATCTATTAGAGTGAATTAGAAAATAAAACAACTTCTAAATTCTAAAGTAAAATTGTGATAGAAATGTGATAAATTTTAAAATTTTATTTGGATTAGATAGTAAGATTATTCAACGGTGTATTAGGCTTTATACAAAAAAATAATCCACAAGTAAAACCAATTACTTGTGGATTTTTCTTAATTAATTATTTATTTAACAACCAACTTACCAACAGAGTTAGAAGGCTCCAAAGAGATGCTATATTCTCCTTTTAATGGATTATTTAATAAGAGAATATTTTTTCCAGTTTTCAACGGAATGTTTATACCTAAGTCAGTAGAGGCTAATCTTGCATTGGCACCGGCATCTTGATCAACTTCAACAATAATTTTAGTCATTGTCGCAGGTTTAAAGATTGTATTTTTCGGACTAAAACCTGATGGCGTTACGTGAATTGTTGCGTATTGTAGGTCATTTTGATCATCTTGTTTTGCAGCTTGCTTTTGTGGTTGCCCAATTACACCAACTTTTACTTTATTCATATTAACAGTAAATATGATGACCAAAATAAGTAGGATTGAAGTTAATACTACAGTACTGTTTGATGATTTTGCATGATCTCTCTTAATCTTATTTTTTTGATTTAAATTTGAAACTAGCTTTCGATCAACGAAAAATAATAATAGATAAATGAAAACTATAAACAGAATATCCACAATAACGACGCTTATGCTTGAACTAAATGTCATATATCCGATGATAGTCCCTACAAATGCACCGAGCAAGGACGCTAACATTTCAGTAATGCCATTATTAAATAGTTTTTTCGATAAAAACAAAAATAATAAAACTAGTAATAGATTGAGAATGATCGATAGTAGTACATTATAATTTGTATTTAACATGATTAAGAAACTAATTGTAGCTGAAGATACACCGACTAATAAAGAGATAACTGATTTTAAAGTAGTAGGAAATTTCCCTTTATTTCGATAAAAATGATTAAAGCTATAATACGTAAGAAGGAGTACTAAGAAAAGACTTCCATACTTTAATACCATATAAACACCTCTAAATTAATTTTAAAGCTACAGCTTTGATCCAAAGTTCCAATCTGGATACACGTATTGAACACTTGGAGATTTAGCTGGCTCTGATTGTTGAACGTTTATTTTAATAACTGTTTGACCATTAAAGTTTGTTTTGCCGATTGTTCCAGTAATTGTTACCCAAGAATCATTCATAAATTGCTGTGAATCGGTTGATTCTGCAATAATACCAAATGGTGAAATATCGGCTATACAATGAGTCATACCCATTCTTGCAATAATAAATTGATTACCTGCTAACTTAGGGTCTCTATAGATAAAACCTTTAATTTTAATTTGTTTATTTTGGAAATTGTCGACAAATGTATTCATTGATTGTAGTTTTTCAATAAACCACTTGTCCTTCATCTCGATTGTACTCTGTTTGTACAGTAACATTCCAAGTTTAGCGTAATCTTGATCATACACATTTGTTTTGAACATTTTTTTTAAAGCAGGGTCTTCATGACCTTTCACTTCAACAGCCTGACCATTCGAAGAAGCCTGAACAGCTAGTCCTTTAAAATTCATTTCTTTGTTATTAGCAAGCGAACTAGAACTCGCATGGTTTGGCAAAATATATCCGAGTAATAGAGGGAATAAAAATAGGCTGTAAATAAAAACGTCTTTTACGACTGACTTTTTTAAAAAATGATGATGCTCATGACTAAAAACTTGGTCGTGACTGTGATCATGACCACAATCACAAATAATGACATGTCTTTTTAATGAGAGAACAGCTATATAGATTTGAACGATTGAGACACCCAAAAGAATAACGGTTGCAATTTTTACATAAATGACAAGCTCCGGTACGATAAATTGCAGGATCTCGTCTGTAAGTGTTAATTGAAAAATATAGACAGCAAGTCCTAAGAGTATAACAGCTTTTGTAAAATGATGAATCGAAGTCGAATTGATTTTATTTTTCAAAATAGATCACTGCCTTTTATAAATTAATAGACTGTAAAACAAGCGTTCCAATAAAAACAAAAATGAAAACTAGTGTACTAAGTAATAAAACAAATCGAGATCGGAAAACAGCTAGCATCATCAGGATCCCTTTAATATTGATCATTGGCCCAAAAACCATGAATCCAACTAAAGAGCTCTTTGTAAAAATTGTTTGAAGTGATTGAGCTACAAAGGCGTCTGATGTAGAACAAAGAGATAAAATAAAGCCTAATCCCATCATCAGGAAGTTTGCTGATGGACCACTTTTTCCCAATTCAATTAAACTGCTTTGAGAAATGATAATTTGAAGTAGAGCAACAATGATCGAACCGAAAACTAAGTATTTTCCCATATCAAAAAACTCATTTACTGCATGGCCTACGATTGCAATGAATTTATTATTTGAAGCAGTATTGTGTTTATGGTCATGATGGTGGTGATCTTGCTTCGTTTGATCGACCTGTTCCCGTAACTGATTTGACTTAACAAATTGAAAAACGATCAGTCCTACGATTAGTGCAACTACAAAAGCAAGTCCCATACGATAATATGCAACGGTTGGTTGATTACGAAAAGCTGTTAATGTTGATAGAAATACAATTGGATTTAAAATCGGTCCTACTAATATAAAAGTGACCGCAACATACAATGGCATTCCTTTTTTTATTAGTTTACGAATAGCAGGTACCATTCCACACTCACATATTGGAAAGATGATGCCTAACACGCTTGCTGCGATTATACCTAATAAAGGATTTTTTGGTATAAATCGTTGGACCATTTGATCTGTAACGAAAACCTGAAGGATCGCTGAAACGAATACACCAATTAAAATAAAAGGCAGAGCTTCAATAATAATGCTAATAAAGATCATCTTAAAGACTTGTAGTTTTGTAGTTGAAAAAACTGAACTTAATCCTGTTGTAGATGAAATATATAATAGGCATACAAATAGTAAGCAAATAATGATTAGAAAATGTCGATTTGAATTGACTGGCGATTGTTTCTCAGTAGCAATGCTTCGCAAAGGATTCACTCTTTCTGTTTAAGATATGACGCGTTCAAATAACCAAATTCCACCTAATATAAAAGCAATCGTAGATGTGGAAATAATTGCATTCCTCGAATACTTTGAGCGATGTAATTGAGTTAATAGTGGTAATAATAATAGTACAATCGAAAGCTGGACCACTTCAATGCCAAGGTTAAAGCTAACTAAATCAGCTGCTAATTCGCTTTTTGAAAGATGCATAGCTGTTAATAAATCTGCAAAACCCATTCCATGAATTAATCCAAAAATAAAAGTTAATACCCAACGATGACCAATGTTTTTACGGAATATATTTTCAATTGCTACGTAACAAATACTAAGTGCTATTGCAGGTTCGACAATATAAGAAGGAATTGAAATGATCCCTAAAACAGTGAGTGTTAAAGTTAAACTATGTGCGACTGTAAATGCAGTAATTACTTTAGCAAACTGCTTAAAGCTTTGTCTTGCAATTAGTAGTGATAGTAAAAATAGCAAATGATCATAACCGGTAAGTATATGGTTCATACCAAGCTTTAAAAATGTAACCCATCCTTTAGATGAAGTATTTGTAGAAGAATCCGAATTGGATTCTTTTTTTATTACGGCCTGTTGCTGTTGTTGTGCAGGTTGAATATTATTTGGATGATTGCTTAATCCCTCATAAGCACTGTCACTAAGAATCATAGACCAAGCACGGCTTTGATCTGAAAGAGCGGCAGTACTATTTTCTTTGCCGTAGTTCACTTTCAACAAATCAACATAGGTCGTACTAGTATTTTTATCATTTTCATACAAATGATCAGCAAGACTAATAGATTGTGAAGGTTGGATTGCAGGATAATCAACTTCAAGGATGAGCTGAGTAGCATCACCTTTACGATTAAGCTCCAATTTATTTACCTTTGTCCAGTTTTGTTTTTCGCCATTCATTTTCAGAATTAGATTGCTCTGGAGCGTAGATTCTATTTTATTCTTTATTGCCTCAAATTCATCTGGATCTAACATTCCGTTCTTATTAACATCCCCGCCTGTTAATTCCATGACAGAGACTTCATCTAATGCAAAGTTCATTGTAGTTTTTGATTTTAAGAGATTTAGTGTAGTGTAACTAGCGCTTAATGAATGAGCTTCTGCAGTTCGAAAAGATGTACTAAAAAAAATGAGAAAGCAGAAAACTAGGGGAAAAGCACGACTGAATCTATTTTTTGGTAAGTAAAAAATACTATTATTCATTTGTTTCCTCCGGGAAATAAAAGTAAGAAAGACATAGTTATCGTACAAAGTAAATGTTACAGAATTGTATTTAAATTGTAAAGAGTTCGTATATTTAGACTAGTATTGTAGAATTTTCTATGATATACATTATATAGTTAACTGGCGTTAACTAAAATTCAAGTGAGGAGAGGAGAGAATTCTGTAATTATTTCCCAGTAGTAAAATAGTCCTGTGTTTGCGAGAAAAGGTTTTGGTTATTTAGAAATAACTCGATGGTAAAATAGTCTTGTGTTTTTGAAAGAAGGTTTTGGTTAATTAGAAATAATAAATTAAAGTGGGGAAATTTTCATGCACAAAATAATGCATAAGTACAAAAGGTATTTTGGTCTTTTTGCAACGATACTATTGCTATTATCAACAATTAGTCCACAAATGGCTAAAGCAGCCACTACAACTACTTTAGCGAAATGGGATTTTAGCAATGGACAAGTAACTACACCATCAGCTGGAATACCTGAAAATATGAATAGTAATATAACGACCACTGGTTCCAAAGTTACTGGTTATAATGCCGGTCCATCTGGAAATACAGTTATTAACGCAAATACGTGGTCAAATAATAATTCATATTGGGAAGTTTCATTATCAACAAAAAACTACGAAAATATAACTCTTTCATCTAAACAATATAGTTCTTCAACGGGGCCAAAAGATTTCAAGCTTCAATATAGTTTGGATGAAACTACATGGGCTGATGTAACTAATGGTTCTGTTTCAATTGGAAATGCTACATGGGCAAGTGGGGGACAGCTAAATAATGTAGCGTTGCCAAGTGAGGTAAACGATAAGAACTTAGTTTATTTAAGATGGATCGTCAATTCAACATTAGCTGCAAAAAATGACGGTACTAATTTTAGTACGACAACAGGTACAAGTCGTATTGCTGATATCGTTATTAACGGTGACGCAACAGGATCAACACCGTTAGAAAAAACCGCTACACCTGACGCAACAAAAATCAATTATTCTACAAACTCAACAGTAACTGGAAATGCTGGAGCAGTTACAAGTAATGCCGTTGTAAAGGTTTATAGTGATAATAATAAACTTGCTGGTACTACTACAGCTGCAGCAGATGGTTCATTTACTGCTACAATTACAAACTCACAATCGGTTGTATATGTTACTGCACAAGAAACTGGAAAAGCTGAAAGTGATAAAGTTTCAGTAAATTTCTCGGGTTCTGTCGTTCAGAAAACAGCTGCTCCGATTACTACAAAAATTTCTTATAATTCGTATACATCTGTATCAGGTACTGCTGGAGCAGTGGCTAGCAATGCGGTTGTAAATGTTTATTTTGATGACAATACTGTAGTAGCAACTACAACAGCTGCAGCAGATGGTTCATTTAACGTAACATTTGCAAATCCTGGATCGAAGTCAGTCATTAATCTAGTTGCTCAGGAAGCTGAAAAAGCTCCTAGTGATCGAACTGCAGTAAACTACTCTGGTCCAACTGAAAACCCAAAAGGTATTTCACCAGGTGACGTAGTATTTAGTCAAATCTATGTAAATGGTGGTAATGGGGGAGCATTCTACAAAACAAAGTTTTTTGAACTTTATAATAATACAGATAAAAATATTAATTTAACAGGCTGGTCAATTGCTTATACTTCGGCATCAACAATGAGCTTTGGTGCAGGGCAACCACTATCCGGTGTAATTAAAGCACATAGTTACTTCTTAGTAGCAGGTAGTACAGGTACGACAGGACAAGCGCTTCCTGTGACTCCAGATGTAACAACTACGTTAAATCCAAGTGGTTCAACTGGGGGCGCTTTAGTACTTGCAAAGAAAACGACAGCTGTAACAGGTGTTGATGATCAAGATGCAATTGATTTATTAGCATTTACGAATGGTACAGCAGTTTATAAAAATCCTTTATATTGGGGAAGTCCAATTTCGGACTCTACAATTGGTGGAGGAACGATTCAACGTAAAACAAATATTGGGACAGACCCACGTTCGGCATACGGAATTGGAAACGGTTGGTTTACAAAAGACCCTTCAAAAGATTTCGTACTGAATAAACCATCAAGTGCCAACTATGCTGATGAAATGGCTGTTCATAACTCAAAATTTATGTCTTCTCCAGATGGATCTAAAATAACTTTTACAAAATCTAATGGTACAGCAACTGTAACAGGTCAAGCTGAATCAGTACCTGCTTCATCTACTGTAAAAGCTTATTTTGAGAATGAAGGCAAATTAACAAACGGGCAACAAGTAACAGCAGCTGCAGATGGCTCTTTTACATTAAGTTTTGAAGACTCTAGTGATCAGACATCTATCTTCTTAACGGAAACGGATTCTGCACAACCTACTCCAAAGGAAAGCGGTTACACGAGAGTAGATGTGGCTGGTAAGTCAACAACAGTTACTTCAATTGGTGATTTAAGAAAAAATGATGAAAAAGGATTTCCAATCAACAATGGTTACTCAACTACAATTGAGGGAGTAGCGACTACAGATAATCTCCCTAATGGCGATGTGAATACAAATTTCTTTATTCAAGATTCAGCAGGCGCAATCAATGTTATTAATCATTTGAATCCTTCTACTACGATTCAAGCAGGAAATAAATATAGCATTGAAGGACGAGTAGTATTTACGGCGGGGATGACACAATTTATTCCAACAGCTATTCATTTTGTTGGAAATGATCATTTACCGGCAACTACAAATATTACAATCGGTGGGTTAAATGAAGAAACTGAAGGCAAATTAGTATCATTCACTGGAAAAGTAACAAATATTCCATCAGATGGTCCAAATTATGATATTACAGTAAGCGATGAATCAGGCGATAATTTAGCGATCGTACGTATTAAAGGATCTCTAGGGAATATTGAACAAGGTCAGACTTACACTTTTACAGGTATTGTTAATCAGTATAAAAAAGCTGCACCTTTTACTAGTGGATATCTACTTATACCTAGAAACGCAAATGATGTAAAAGGTCAATTAGTGTTAACTCATACTCCGATTACAAAAGCTTATATAGGAATGGACGCTTCGTTTAATGCGACTGCAAAGAACGCAGATTCAGTTACGCTTTATTATAAAGGAGAAAACGAGACTTCTTATCATTCAGTAATCATGGACACTGCAGACCATATTAATTACAATGGAAAAATTTTAGAAGCAGATGTTCCAAAAGGAAATTTCTACTATTATATTGAGGCGGAAAATGCAGAAGGCAAACAAGCTGTAGGTAGTTCTTCAAAACCATTTGAAGTGAATGTAGTAGATGATCAGGATGGTCCTAAGTTTTTTAATGAGTTACCTGCAAATGGTGATAAAACTGATTCAAGACATCCTGAAATCGTTGTGAAAATGGATGATCCAAGTGGAATCAATCTTTCGTCAGCAACTATTTCAATCGATGGTCAAGATAAAACTTCAAATGCAACAATTACTGATACAGAAATTAAATTAAATCTTACAACTGCTAATGAATTAACTGAAGGTGAGCATACAATAACAGTGTCTGCAAAGGATAAATTAAATAATCCTTCTACCTTTACATGGAAATTCACAGTTACAGAAAGATTTACTGGTGGGAATCATTACCGTGGAACGACACATAACCATACGAATATTTCACATGATGCAGCAGGTACTCCTGAAGAAGCATTAAAAGCTGCTGAAAAGTATCATTATGATTTCTTTGCATTCTCGGATCACTCTCACGATATCGATGCAAATCTTGTTAATAAAGATACTGTTGATCATAAAGGTTTTAAAGAGAGAACAGGTGGCACTGATTGGCAGTTAACAAAGGATTTAGCAAAACAGTATACAAAAGATGGTAAATTTGTTGTATTCCCAGCTTTTGAAATGACATCAACTACATGGGGTCACTCAAATGTATTCGGAACTGAAAATTTCATTGATCGTGTTGTAGATGGTGGCGCTTATCAAAATTTACAAAAGTATTATGGATGGGTATTAACATATGACAATATCGTTGCTCAATTTAACCATCCAAAAATGTCTGCAAATGCCTTTGATAACTTCATCCCTTATAACAAAAATTTAGACAAGCTATTTACAATGCTTGAAGTAGGGAATGGATCAGGAAAATACTCTTATGCGAACGCAGAAGATAGCTACTATGGTGCGCTTGATATCGGCTGGCATGTTGCACCAACTTATGGTGAAGATAACCATGATGCAACATGGGGTCAAACCAAAAAACGTACTGTAATCGTAGCAAAAGATTTAAGTCAAGATGCTCTACTTGATGCAATGAAAAACAGACGTGTTTATATGTCAGAGGATCCAAACTTTTCATTAGATGTATCTGCAAGTGGCTTTTATATGGGATCAACAGTGGATACTGATACGTTAGATTTTAATATTTCAGGTAAAGACCCAGTTTTAGAACAGGCTAGTGATCCTGATTATAGTTATATTAAAACTGCTTCTAACGATGCAATCGCTAAAGTAGAATTAATTACAAATCATGGAACAGTAGTAGACAAATATGTTCCAACAAACGATTCAACTTCATTTAATTGGAAGCCAAGCTTTACTGTAGTTGGCGGACAACAATGGTTCGTTGTTAAAGTTACACAAAAGGATGGCGACCAAATTTACTCTTCACCAATTTGGTCACAACAAAAAGACTTAGCAGTAAAAGTTAGTGATGTTACGACAAAAGATGGCGCGATTATTGGTGGACTTGCAGCTAATTTAACAGCGGGAATAAGTAACCAAGGATCATTAGATGTTAAACAAGTAACTGCTCATTTCTATTATGATAGTATAGATGCTAATCATTTTATTGCAGATGCTTCAATCGATTCGCTTCCATCAAATTCATCAGCAAGTGCTAGTGTTACATGGACGGATCCAGTTCCAGGTACACATAAGATCATTGTTGTTTTATCAGCAGCTGATGGACATGATCTTGGTAATAACAAATACGAGCAATCATTTACAATTAAAGCTCCATTAAACAAAGTTGTTATGATTGATGGATCTCACAATAATGAGAACTCGAAACAAGACACAGGCACATATAAAGATAACTTTAAATTATTTACAACGTTAATGAAGCAACAAGGCTATACTGTAGCAGAAAATTCTTCACCGCTTACAGAGCAAGTATTAAAGAATGTTAGCGTATTAGTAATTACACATCCAGCTACAGCATATTCTGCTAGTGAAATTTCTGATATTAATAATTTCGTGAAAAATGGCGGTTCTTTATTGACGACAGAAAAGAGTAACTTTGGTGCTACAAATCAAAACATAAATAGCATTTTATCTGGTGTAGGATCAAGTATTCTAGTGAACAATGATGGAATTTTTGATGAAACACATGATGGTAACTTCTGGGGAACACCACTGACTGCTAATTATGCAGTTAGATTACACCCAACACCAAATCAAAAAACAACATTAACAGATTTTGTTCCAACGATTGAGTATTATAGTGGATCAAGTCTAGCTAAAAATGATGGTTCGGGCAATAAAGTGCCATTAACTGACAGTGATACTGTTACAGTTCTAGCTCAAGGGAATGAGTCTACATTCCAAGATATATCTACTATCAAATCAGATACTGTAAAATATAATGTTCAGACATCTAATGGGAAAAATGGTCCAGCATTAGATCAAGTTACTGGTGGATCTAGTATTCCGATTATTGCTTCTGAACAAGTTGGTAATGGTCGAGTATTCGTTTCAGGTATGAATATCTTTAATGATAAACAAATGGATCAAACTTATAATCCAAAAGGAAATGACCCGTTTGCAGTAAACGTTGTAAACTGGTTAGCGCATCTTGATACCAAAGTAAAGTCAATTGGTGATGCTCGTAAGCTTACAGAAGGTACGAACGCAGTTGTTGAAGGAACTGTTACAGCAATTTCATTCTTTGACGCTGCTTATATTCAAGATGATACTGGTGGAATTATGGCCTTTAATGATGTGCCAGCAGGAAGTTTACAAGTTGGCGATAAGATACGCATTTATGGTCATATAAAAATATTTGAAAATAACTTCGAATTAGAGTTTGGTAGTTTTACAGAGAGCGTTGTAAAGCTAGGAAAAGGAACCCCAGTCGAAGCAAAGGTTGTCAGTACAAAAGATTCAAATAATGAAGAAAATCAAGGTCAATTAGTTAAAGTAACTGGTAAAGTCGTTTCTAAGTATGACGATAATTCCTATGTGATTGATGATGGTTCAGGACCAACATTGGTATTCACAGATGGATACGTTGTAAACCAAAGCGGACCTGTACCAAACTTGAATATTGGGGATACGTTAGAAGCAACTGGTCTAGCAGGTAAATTCTCAGAAGGAAATCGTATACGAGTAAGGGATACGAAAGAATTAGTTGGAACTCATACTGCTGCTCCAAAAGCTCCAGTAGTGAATGCTATTTCTGATCAAGATGAGAAAATTACCGGTACAACTGAAGTAGGAGCAAAAGTAATTGCAAAAGTAAATGGTAATGAAATTGCTAATGCAATAGCGGATAATACTGGAAACTTTGAAATAAAGATTACAAAACAAGTAGCTGGTACGAAAATTGTAGTAACAGCACTTGACTCAGCAAACAATGAAAGCGACGGAGTAGAAGTAATCGTAAGTGATAAAACTGCGCCAAATTCGCCTGTTGTAAATGAAGTACAAGATAATAGTACTTATGTAACAGGAAAAGCAGAGCCAGGATCAACAATTACAGTTTCAAAGGGCATCGTAATTCTAGGTCAAACAGTGACAAATCAAGATGGTAACTTCAGCGTTTTATTAGAAACAAAACAAAGTGCAGGAACAATATTATCAGTTGTTTCAACAGACAACGCAGGTAATAATAGTTCAATCACTGAAGTAATTGTAGTAGATAAAACAGCACCGAATGCTCCTGTCGTAAATGAAGTACAAGACAATAGTACTTATGTAACAGGAAAAGCAGAGCCGGGAACAACAATCACAGTTTCAAAAGGGATTGTCATTCTAGGTCAAGCAGTAACAAATCAAGATGGTGACTTCACTGTTTTATTATCTTCAAAACAAAGTGCAGGAACAATATTATCAGTTTTTTCAACAGACAAAGCAGGTAATAATAGTTCAATAACTGAAGTAATTGTAGTAGATAAAACAGCTCCTATCAAACCAGTTGTTAATGTAGTGGGTGATTCTGACATACATGTAACTGGGGCGGCCGAAGCAGGATCGACAATTATCGTTTCTGTAGGAAATAAAGCTATTGGTTCAGCAAAGACAAATAGTAATGGAAGTTTTGACGTATTAATTCCAAAACAATTAGCTGGAACAGTATTAACAATTGTTTCTACTGATTCAGCAGGAAATAGTAGTGCAAAAGTTGAAGTAACAGTAATAGACAAAACACCTCCAGCAGCACCAACTGTTAATACGGTAACGAATAAAACTGACGTTATTACAGGAACAGCTGAACCAGGATCTGTAGTTGTTGTTAAGAGTGATTCTAATAAATTTGGGGAAGTAACTACTACTGCTAGTAGTAGTGGTAAATTTACGATTACAATTAATTCTACCTTAAAAGCTGGAACGATTTTAACAATAACATCTACGGATAAGAGTGGAAATGTGAGTCCTACGACTACTATAACTGTTGTCAAATTCAATAAAGTTTAAAAAGATAATATTCATCGGTAAAATGTACTGGAATAGATTGGGGCTGTCTCATAAGTCAGGATAACTGACATGAGGGCGGCCCCCTTTTTAATTCAAAAAATAATGTGGATGCCTCGCTTAGTGGGAGGTATCCAGCTGAGATTATCAATTGTAGTTAAAATCATTGCTCTTTTTATAGGAAATTAACAGACTTTTATTCGAATTTAGTAAGAGTTGGAATATATTTGCAAGGTTTCCATTGAAAAGTAGCTACCATTTATCTAGTAATACCTTAACTGGTATGGGTAATATTTAATTTTAATTGCGATTCTTTGGAATTTAATTGCAGTTTCGGTATTTTTAATTGCGATTTTCAGAATTTAATTGCAGTCCACAGTTTATAAGTACATATAGACTCCTTATTTGTAGGGCCACTCAACTTCAATTGAACTTGTATTCTATTAAGGGATAGAAGATCTACGAGACTACTCAAGACAAGCTCACCATCATGACAAGAAATTGTAACATATTCCATAAAACACCAAGCTATTGATAGTATTTCCAAAGTTTATATGATAATATGAAAATATAAATCACGCAAGCGTGATTAATACATGATAAGGAGTGTTAATAGCATATGGCAATTTCTTTACAAAAAGGTCAAAAAGTCGACCTTACAAAAGGAAGAGCGGGACTTTCCTCTTTAATTGTAGGTTTAGGTTGGGATCCGGTGAAAAAAAGTGGTGGTTTCTTCGGATTTGGTAAACAAGAAAACATTGACTGTGACGCTTCTGTTTTAATGTTAGATGAAAATGACAAGTTAAGAAGTGCAAGTGATGTAATCTATTTTGGAAACAAAAAAAGTTTATGCGGTAGCGTAATTCATTCTGGAGATAATTTAACAGGTGATGGCAACGGTGACGATGAGCAAGTATTTGTTAATTTAAATAAGGTTCCATCTTATGTACATAAACTTGTATTTGTTGTAAATATCTATGCTTGTGTTCAACGTAAGCAAGATTTCGGTATGATTAAAAACGCATTTATTCGAGTAGTAGACAAGTCTGCAAACACAGAGTTAGTAAACTACAATATCACTGAAAATTATTCAGGATTAACTGCCTTATACCCTGGTGAGATTTATCGCCATAATGGGGAGTGGAAGTTCTCTGCAGTTGGTGAGGGAACAAAAGATATAGCATTAGATAAAATTGTTCAACGTTTTCAATAAATAAAAAACATAATTGAAAAGGAGTGCATTTAAAATGACAGTAAATTTATTAAAAGGACAAAAGGTAGATTTAACGAAAACAAATCCAGGTTTAACGAACATTGTTGTTGGATTAGGTTGGGACACTAATAAATACAGTGGCGGCAATGACTTTGACTTAGACTCATCAGTATTTTTATTAAATGGAGCTAGTAAATGTGCTACTGAAAAAGATTTCGTATTTTACAACAATACAGTAGGTGGAAATGGATCAGTTGAACACCACGGCGATAACAGAACTGGTGCTGGCGATGGTGACGATGAGCAAGTTACAGTTAATCTAACAAGCGTTCCTGCCTCAGTAGAAAGAATCGCATTTGCTATTACGATTCATGAAGCTGATGCACGTAACCAAAATTTTGGACAAGTCAGCAACTCTTATGTTCGTATTTTAAATGAAACGAATGGTGAAGAATTAATTCGTTATGACCTAGGTGAAGATTTCTCAATAGAAACTTCAGTAGTAGTTGGTGAATTATATCGTCATAACGGCGAATGGAAATTCAATGCGATTGGTAGCGGCTACCAAGGCGGTTTAATTTCACTAGTTAGAGATTACGGCTTAGACGCTTAATTTTACTTAACAAAAAAGTAGGTTAATAGTTAAAAGGGGAAAGTGTTTATATTTCCCCTTTATTATCGTTTAGTACATCTTTAGAAAATGCGATGTTAGAAAAAAAGTTTCTAAAGATGTACTAGATTGTAATTTAAGTTTAAAAAGTTTTTCTAATGTAATGTTGCATTATTTGGAAGTTCGGGGTGGGATTTTGAATAAACAAAGTAATACGATAAATTTAAATGATCCAAGTTTACTTAGTTCGCGTCAAGCGTGTCAAGAATGGGGGATCAATGACTCAACATTACGGAAACGAATAAATGATTTTCCAGAAGGTACGATACGTAAATTTGGTTCCTCTTGGGTAGTAACTCGTGAAGGTATGTTAGCAGTTTTCGGACAACCAAAAATGAAATAATAACATCGGAAAGGAGTATCTATATGTCTGCGATCAACCCAAAAGCAATAGATATTAATCAACATGAGTGGTTGAGTATCTTGAAACAACCTTTGAAATTAAGACAATCTTATCAAGTAGAAGGTGAAACCATACAGTTTAATCAAATTGCATGGCGAATTTTAGGAACAAACATTGATGAAGACGAGTATTTTGAAAACTTATATGAACTAGCACATGACGAATCTTTAAATGTCATTCTATTAAGCGATGATTTAAACAAGACAATTTCGAATGATATGTTGCAAGCAGTTCAAAGAATAGTCACAATAAATACTGCTGAAAATGGATTGTCAGTGAACAGACTAATTGCATTCCTTGAAGGTGAGCGATTAATTCCGAAGCACGAAAATCAGAACATACATATACATATTCGAGAGCAAATTAAATCTGTATTATCTACCTTTAAAGATTCACAAAAAAATGGATTCCTTGATAGCAATTTTAGAAGGATCATAGTTGATTTAGTGAAATGGTTGCATAACCATGTAAATGAATGGATTGAGGGTTTTCCTAATCGTTCTCCACTGATCTTATGGTATGGTGACACAACGTTAAGTGAAAGCTATTTCCTTTACTTACTAATCCTTTTAGGGTTTGATGTAGCTATATTTCACCCTGAAGGTAAAGATTTATTAGCGCATTTATTAGGCACTAATAGCGACGGAATTAAAATACTACCTTCAACGACATCTTTAGTACCTTTTCCACTAGAAAAGCCAGTTAGGAAGAGTACAGTTGCTCATAGAGCAACAAAGGAAATTGAGAAATTATTGCATACTGAGGATTCACTATTATTTAAACCATGGCAATTTAGAAATTATGCTCCAAGATCAATTACGTTAAAAACAACCTTTGATGAACTTTTCATTTTACATAAAGAAAGAGCAATGTTACGTCCTAATTTTCAAGTAAAAGACAATAGTGTTGAAATACCGGTTTTCTTTATGAAGATTTTAGGTGTGACGAAAAACCACCGTGAATATTGGGAAAAGGTTGGCCAACTAACTGAAAGCAGTTTAACCCTTAAAATAGATAAATTTCCATTTACTCAATTAGTTAAAGGCAACCAACAATATCATTATCAAAATGCTTTAGGACGTGACGGGCTGCTTGACCCCCATAAGATGTTGGCTAGTAACTGGTGGAGATATAAAGAACTTCCAAGCGGATTACAGTTTGGTCTAGCTTCTGCTATATCTAGATATGTTGACCGAGCAAATATTAAGTTATTACCAAATGAAACAAAGGCTCAGACACAACTATTTTTATTTAGCCAATCTATGAATATACCAAATGAAATATTAAGATTACTTCAACAGTTTGATTACACCCAACAAGTTCCAAAATTAATTATTTATAATACAGAAAGAGATGGTGAACTAAATAGAAACGACGCAGCACTACTGCTATTATTAAATGAGTTTGGAGTGGATCTAGTATTACTTAATCCTACGGGTCAGAATGATATCGAATTATTTGTAGATGACAAATTATTCGATTCCCATTGGCTAGATGAAGTTACTTTTGATACTGAATTTCAAGTGTTGCGAGCATCAGGACAGTCACTAATTAAAAATCTATTTAGAAAAATAGTTAAATAAAAGGGGAACTTAAAATGTCGATAAATACACTTACTAGTTTAGAAAAGCAAGATGAAATTTTACAAGCGAATGCAAATGATATGAAATTGCAATTAAGAAATGAACCTGAGGTACACCGTTTAGCTAGTTCAATAGATCATAAAAACCAAATAGCTTTATTGGAGTACGGGAAAGAACCAGCAACTGAAATTTCAACCTTCTCAGGTAAAATATTAAATACAATTAAGGCTTCAAGTATGGAAGAATCTAGCGTTCTATTAAAACAATTAGGGAAAATTATGGACCGCTTCGATGCGAAAGATTTTGCAGAAGAAAAAGGGTTTCTTTCAAAAATTTTTAATCGTGGTCAAAAGTTAATTGATAAATTATTTGATAAATATCAATCAATGGGTACTGAAATTGATAAAGTCTATGTAGAAATTACAAAGTATGAACACGAAATGAAAACATCTACAAATACATTAGAACAACTTTACGAGCAAAACGTAGCATATTATATAGACTTAGAAAAATATATTGTAGCTGCAGAAATGAAAGCAGAAGAGTTAAAAACACAGCTTCCTGCTTTAACTGAACGAGCTGGATCAGGTAATCAACTTGCTATGATGGAGTTGGATTCATTAAAAAATGCGATTGAGTTACTTGAACAACGTACTTACGATTTAGAAATGGCAAAACAAGTTGCTTATCAATCAGCTCCGCAAATTCGTTTATTACAACGTGGTAATACGAAACTGATTGGTAAAATTAACTCAGCCTTTGTAACAACAATTCCAATATTTAAAACTGCATTAATTAATGCAATAGCAGCTAAGAGACAAAATTTAGTAGCTCAATCAATGAATGAGTTAGATAAGAGAACAAACGAACTATTATTACGTAATGCCAATACAATTTCACAGCAAAGTGTAGATATTGCTAAATTATCAGGAGCTCCTAGCATTAAGATCGAGACGATGGAAGAAACTTGGAATATCATTATGAAAGGTATGCAAGAAACGAAAGCGATTGAAGAAGAAAATAAAATTCAACGTGAACAAGGTAAGTTGCGTTTAGAGCAGCTACAAGAAAACTACATTAAGCTTAAGCAAGGAAAGTAAAGATATTAAGGGTTTTTCGATAGTTTTTAAAAGTCAGTGGCCGTTCAGCTACTGACTTTTGTTTTTATTGTGTTTTAACTGAAAGGCTCTTAACTATTTACTTAATACTAATTAATTAATGCTTCTTATTTATAATGGGGAGGTCCATTTTAGCAAATTTTGATTCTTTTATGTTAAAAAAATGTTATTATAATATAATGAGATGAAATAAAAAGTTAATGCTAAAGTACATAGTGTTGTAAATAAATGGAAGATAAGAATAGTGGCACTTAATTAAATAATTAAAGCTGATAAGTGGATAATTCTGAAAGTTCTGTAACAATGATGGGAATATATTGACATTAAAAGTCGCTTTAGTATAATTAATGATTGAAAATGATTATCAACTTCAATGTTAATTAAGGAGAGAACGAAATGATTAGTAATATCAAAATGCCCAAATTGCTTGGGATTTTTATGTCTTTATTTTTATTGATTGGTCTAGTTGGCTGTTCGTCAGATTCAAGTAAAAAGTCTGATAAAAAGTCTTCAAATGAATCGGCTGTCACAGTTGATACTAAATTCGGTAAAGTAGAGATCAAAGGGCAACCGAAACGTGTTGTTGCTCTAGGTTGGGGAGATGCAGAGACGGCACTAAGTCTTGGAGTTGAACCAATTGGTGCAAGTGACTGGCTTGCTTTTGGTGGTGACGGTGTAGGACCTTGGTTAAAAGGTGCATATAAAAAATCACCAACGATTCTTGGAACAATGGAACTTGATTATGAGAAAATTGCTTCTCTTAAACCAGATTTAATTCTTGATGTAAAATCTTCAGGTGATGAAGAACGATACAAACGCCTTTCAGAGATCGCTCCAACGGTAGGGGTTCCTAAGGGTGGAGATAATTATTTAACGACTACTACAGACCAGGTGCGAATGATTGCACAAGCCCTTGGTAAAGTTGATAAAGGTGAAGAACTACTTAAGGATGTAGATGTGGCATTTGATAAAGCAGCTAAGGCAAATCCTGAATTTGCAGGTAAAACGGTTGCTGTTGGTGCTTACGATTCTTCAGGTTTTGGTGCATACGTAAAAGGCGATTCTCGTGTTGATTTTGTAACGCGACTTGGATTCAAAAACAAGGAAGAGATTGAAAAATTAGCTAAAGGTAATTTCTTTATTAAAGTTGCTGACGAAAAGTTAGACTTATTAAATGCTGATCTTACGATTGTTTTACCTATTTTTGTTGATCCAAAAGAGATAACAAATAATAAACTATATCAGAAGATTCCTTCAGTAGCAGATGGAAGATCAATTATTCTTGATACAAATTCATCAAACGCATTTTCAACAGGAACGGTTCCTGCATTATTATGGGCAATCGATAATTTACCACAACAGTTTAAAAAAGCATTAGAAGGCGGGGAGTAAAACAGTGACAGCGATGAAGCAACCAAAAAACAAAACGACTCAAGTAGTTGAGGAAAATAAAAAGACAATTACTTCAATGCGGTTGCAACGATTTTTGGGCTTCATCGTAGCACTATTACTTTTGGTAGCTGTAGTGTTCTTAAGTTTAATGATTGGTGCTAAATCCATACCTTTTGGAGTAGTATGGGATGCGTTGTTTTCACCAAACAATAGCTATGACCACACAATCATTCATAATTCGAGGATACCACGAACACTTATTGCACTAATCGTTGGACCTGCATTTGGACTTGCTGGAGCATTAATCCAGGTACTGACTAGAAATCCATTAGCGGACCCTGGTATTCTCGGTGTAAATGCTGGGGCAGCCTTTGCAGTTGCAATCGGAGTTGGTGTATTTTCTGTTACATCGATGTCTGCCTATATGTGGTTTGCACTAACTGGTGCATTAATTGCGACAATTGCTGTGTATGTTATAAGTGGAGGAGCTGGTAAAAAAGCTCCCACACCTGTACAAATTACACTTGCTGGAGTAGCACTTGGGGCCACCTTAAGTGGGATTACTACATCATTGACATTAATAAATAGTAAGGCATTTGCACGAATGTTGAACTGGAGTGTTGGGACATTAGCTAGGAGAAGTCTTGATGACCTTTGGCTTGTTCTACCCATTTTAATCGTTGGTGCATTATTAGCTTTTGTCATTACTCCTGCATTAAACGCGATTGCCTTCGGAGATGATCGTGCATCCTCTTTAGGAGTAAATGTTGGTGTGACTCGTGCAGTAGGTTTGATTGCAATTACACTATTAGCTGGCGGGGCAACTGCGATAGCGGGACCAATTGGTTTTATAGGTTTAATGGTGCCACATTGTGTGCGATGGTTCGTCGGTCCAGACCAATTCTGGATTTTTCTATACTCAATAGTAGCAGCACCTATCATACTCATCCTTTCAGATATTATTGGTAGAGTTGTATTGTTACCTTCAGAAGTTCCAGTAGGAATCATCACGGGACTAGTTGGTGCACCGATTCTACTGATTCTTGTTCGTAGACGAAAAGCGAGTGGATTATAAAATGAAAATGATTTGTGGCAAAGGTTTGAATGTAAGAAGGAGTGAATATTATGCGCCCCATTAATTATGGCAGGCACTATCTACAACTGAAATGGCCTGTAAAGGCGCGAATTGATGTGAGGAGCATGATTGTTACGACAATCCTTCTTATAGCCACGATTGCAATTGCAATGTTTGCATTAATGGTAGGCACACTGAAATTGAGTGTTCATGAAGTTTGTTCTGCTTTAATTGGCCAAGCGACAGGGATGACGAGAACAGTTGTGGTCGAATGGCGGTTACCACGGGTGGTGGCTGCGATTGTTTTTGGAGCAGGTTTAGCAATAAGTGGCATGATCTTTCAATCAATTACTCGGAATCCATTAGGGTCTCCTGATATCATTGGTTTTACCTCAGGCTCTTATACTGGAGCACTTATTGTGCTTCTTGTTTCTAAGTCGACTTCTAACATTAGTGTAGCTGGTGGGGCTTTGATTGGTGGATTCGCAACGGCTCTCCTTATCTATTTGCTTGCTTTTCGAAAAGGAACGCAGAACTTTCGCCTTATTATCGTCGGAATAGCAGTTTCGGCGATCTTAGGAAGTATCAATTCGATGCTCCTTATTAAAAGTGATGCAGAGGTTGCGTTAACTGCAGCGGCTTGGGGAGTTGGTTCATTAAATGGGATTGATTGGAACCAAGTAGTTACTCCAGCCATTGCTGTCATTATTCTCATTATTTGTGCTGGGATCATGAATAGACCATTACGTGAAATGGAGTTTGGCATGGATGCTGCGAAATCTCATGGTGTTCGAATTGAACGATCCCAACTATTACTGATTCTTATTGCAGTTGCATTGACGGCTGCTCCGACAGCGGTTATTGGGCCAGTTAGTTTTGTAGCGCTTGTTGCACCACAAATCGCTAAACGTATCACCAAATCAGAGGAGAGTATTTTACCAGCAGCAATGATGGGAGCGTTTCTTTTGCTTGGAGCGGATGTTCTCGCGCAAAGAGTAATTCCAGGAACAATTTTTCCGGTAGGTGTGGTAACTTTATCATTAGGTGGAATATATTTAGTGTGGCTATTATTTCGTCAAGCTCGATCAGCAACTTAAACGAAATAAAAATGAACAAGGTTTAGTAGGACCTTTCTCACAAGGGGTTTCAAGTATTACGATATTCTGATTGAAAGAAGTTGAAAATGAATTATGAAGTTAACAGCGGCAGAAATTCAAAGCCAAAAGACAATACAAACAGAGTCTAGACTTTGGACAGAAAACATTACAATCAAATACGATAATCGGGTAATATCCAGAAACCTTTCAGTACAAATTCCAGACGGATCATTTACAGTAATTGTTGGTCCTAATGGATGTGGGAAATCAACTTTACTTCGAACACTTTCAAATTTGTTAAAACCATCTGAAGGGCAAATTTTACTAGATGGTAAAGCTATAACATCTTATAAGTCAAAGGAAGTAGCTCGTAAACTAGGTCTATTACCTCAATCTTCAACAGCTCCAGACGGAATAACGGTGGCGAATTTGATTGCACATGGTCGATATCCATATCAGAGTCTTATAAGACAATGGACTGATGAAGATGAAGCAGCAGTAATATCTGCGATGGAGCTTACAAATACGAGCGATTTGTCACATCGATACGTAGATGAACTATCCGGAGGACAAAGACAAAGAGTTTGGGTCGCGATGGTACTTGCCCAACAAACACCAATGCTGCTACTTGATGAGCCAACGACTTACCTTGATATTGCTCATCAAATTGAGTTGTTAGAGTTATTTAAAGATCTAAATCAACAAGGAAATACATTAGTTGCTGTTTTACATGATTTGAATCATGCTGCGAGATATGCAGATAATATTATCGCTATGAAGGATGGCCAAGTGATTGCACAAGGAGATCCACGGGAGATTAT
This sequence comes from Gottfriedia luciferensis, assembly GCF_001712755.1. Classification (GTDB taxonomy): domain Bacteria; phylum Bacillota; class Bacilli; order Bacillales; family Bacillaceae_G; genus Gottfriedia; species Gottfriedia luciferensis_B. Next base: position 92,976 of record NZ_MDKC01000034.1, on the reverse strand, counting down.
CACTGCAAAACTAGTCGAAGAAGTCTTCGGTTTAAAGTGCATAATAATTGATGATCCAGTTGCCAATACACCACTAGTCGTTCCATTAGGTAAGGGATAATTAACTTGTGATTTTAGTTTAATATCACTAATAAAAAAATAAGTGAAAATAAATACATTACACTTATTTTTTTATTAGTGATTTTTTGTTGAGTTAATTTTCCTATCTAACTTACTCATATTTAAAAATCAATTTACTATCATTAGTATCTGTTTTTATATCATGTTTTTTATTAAGAAATTTTAATTTGAACTAATTGTATTTGTTTGAAATAATCATAGTGGGATAAAAAAGTATTTAATACAATTGTTCTAGTAAATGACAAAGCGGAGAATTCATATGAATAAAGAAATGGAAGTAGTCGATCATCTTGAGGAACTGCGTAAAAGAATTATCATTACAGCAGTTACTTTTATTGTTCTATTTATAATTGGGCTCGTTTATGTAGAACCCATTTATAAATTCTTAACAAAGGATTTAACATATAAACTAGTCGTGCTAAGTCCTGGGGATATATTATGGGTCTATTTTTCGATATCTGCCGTTTTTGCGGCCGTTTTTACGATACCGGTTGCAACTTGGCAAACTTGGTTATTTGTTAAACCGGGTTTACATCCTTCTGAACAAAAAGGGATAGGATTTTATATCCCCGCGCTATTTTTTCTGTTTGTTTTTGGATTAGTTATTGGCTATTATTTTGTATTTCCTAATATCCTTAGATTCCTAACGATAATGGGACAAGGTATGCTTGAACAAAACTACACTGTTGATAAGTATTTCTCTTTTCTTTTTAATCTAGTCGTTCCATTTGCTGCATTTTTTGATATGCCAGTCGTGATCATGTTCTTAACAAAAATCGGCATTGTGAAGCCTAGTTATTTACAGAAAGTGAGAAAATATGCATATTTTATCTTAGTAATCGTCGCGTGTTGTATTTCACCACCAGACTTTATTTCACATATTTCTGTCTCAATTCCGTTAATTTTATTATATGAACTAAGTATATTAACATCTAAATCAGTATATAGAAAAAAAGAGGTAAATGAGTAAAAGCTCATTTACCTCTTTTTGTTTCAGCATTTTTATAAGGTTCATTAAAAAGTCTATACTCTCATAATCTTTTTATTAGTAAATTTTTAAACTTTGAACAAGTTGACTAATCATAAATTCTTCATAGGTTATAAAAAGCTAGGCAAATAACTTTTGTCGGAAAAAGGATGAAGTAAGGAGCATATACTATGCATTATTCAATTTGGATCACTGTTTTATTTCTTGCCTTTTCATCTAGTATTGATAATTTTGGAGTAGGAATAACTTATGGAATTCGAGGTATAAAGGTTGGTTTATTAGCGAATTTAATTATTTCCATCATAGCGTTTATTTTCAGTGAAGCAGGTATTGTTTCAGGTCAATATATTTCAAAAGTGTTTCCAGGAACACTTTCGAATGTAATCGGTGCATTTTTTTTACTGGTAATTGGACTTAGAATTGTTCTACTTACTTTTCCAAGAAAAGATAAACAGACCATAATAAATAATGATGACGAATCAGTTTCAAATATCGTTACAAATTATTTAAGTTCACCAGAGAAAGCCGATGTTGACCATTCAGGAGATATAAGTAGTTTTGAAGCAATCATATTAGGGAATGCTGTTTCAATGAATGCACTTACGAACGGCTTAGGTGTTGGATTAATTGGACTTTCACCATTTGCAATATCGATAGCGGCCAGTATTTTTAGCTTTTTGGCAATTTGGTTAGGGGTCCTGTTAGGAAAAAAAGTCGCCAATGTGAAAATTGGTGGATGGTCGCTTGGACAATTTAGTTCCATTATTAGTGGAATTATATTGGTGTTGATTGCGATACACAATCTAATATAATAATAAAATTAGAAAAGAGCTGATGACAATATTTCAACATCAGCTCTTTTCTTTAATATGTTATTAAGCGATTGTAGATTGGGCGACAACATCATCTTCATTTTGTACATCCTTCTTTGAAAAAGAAAGATATCCAACTAGGATAATGATGATAATTGATAATACTAGACTTACTGGCCCACCACCAAATCCAAGTCCACCGTGCTTTTGAGATACAGAACTCCAGTCAGAAAACGACGCACCAACAGGTCTAGTCATAATGTAAGCAAACCAGAATGAGAAAATTTCATTTAGCTTGAAGAATTTTCTACCAATAACGGGTATTGCCAATAAAGCTGCAAACAGTAAACCTGATGTAAAATAACCTAAATGCATTGTTGAGGCAGTCATATCGCCAGCTGCAGTTCCTAATGCGAAAGTTCCCATAACGACCGACCAATATAAAATCTCACGGCGTCGTGTGTATATACTGTGGATAGAAAGAGTTTTCTCCATCTTATACCAAATCATAAAAATAATTGCCAACGAGACTGCAAAAAATACGGTTGATATCACGTACGGAACCCCAAGACCAACGTGTACAACGTCTGCGGCTACTGTACCAAATACACTAATCATTACGACAACTAACCAATAAATACTAGGTACATATTTACGGACTTTAAATTGTAAGTATAAAGATAGAATTAGGACGATTAAAGCTACTGCAACACCTATTACTGGTGTTAAAGTTTTTACAATATAATCGGAAAAAACTTCGCCCATACCAGTCGTTACCAATTTAGTAAGCCAGAAAAAGATTGTTACCTCTGGAACTTTTTTAAATATATTTTGTATTGGTGCACTTGTTGTCTTATTTGTTTGCTTTTGTTCAATTGATTCCATTACATAATCCTCCTTACTGGATTTAAATATAATGTAAACAAGTTTTATGAAAGTAAAATGAAAATCGGGTAGGAATTATGAATAATCCAGAATTTAGAAATTTTGGTTGTATATCCCTTCGTATTCTATTAGAATCAATTAAAAGAAAATGGGTGGTAAGATGATCAAGTATCCAGTTTTAAAAAGTGGTGCAACGATAGGGGTGACCGCACCATCATCAGGCTTAAAAGAACAGTTCCATGAATTGATGAAGCAGTCCATTAACCGCATGGAAAAAGGTGGATATAAAGTGGAATGTGGAGAAGTTGTTTGGACGCAGGACAAAGCAAAATCAGCGAACGCTAACAAACGTGCAAATGAATTAAATGTAATGATGAATGATGAGAAAATAGATTTCATTTTTCCTCCATGGGGTGGAGAGCTTGCAATCGAAATTCTTGATCAATTGGCATTCGAAAGCTTCAAAGAAAAATGGATTTTAGGATATTCTGATACGAGTATTATTTTATTAGCATTTACTTTAACAACAGGGGTAGCTACTGCACACGGAACGAATTTAATCGATTTAAGAGGAGAATATTCCGATGAAACAACGGCTATGTGGCAGAAGGTATTAGCAACTAAATCCGGTGACTCGATCACTCAAACTTCATCAGAATTATTCCAAGCAAAATGGCAACATGAAAATCCAACACCATATGTATTTCATTTGTCCGAAAAAACAAAGTGGAAAACTACATCGAATAAAGATGAGAATATCAAAGGAAGATTGCTAGGTGGATGTATTGATGTGATTAGACATCTTGTCGGAACTCCTTATGGAGATGTACGTTCATTTAGAAGTAAATACATTGAAGAGGAACCAATCATTTGGTATTTCGAGAATTGTGAAATGAATACAACTGATATTAGAAGATCCTTAGTACAAATGAAACTTGCAGGATGGTTTGAAAATTGCGCTGGGATATTATTTGGACGGAGCGCTGCAAATCAAGCTGTAGATAACTATACAATAGAAGATGTTTATAATGAGTTAAAGGAAGAATTAGAAATTCCAATAATTTACGATATTGATTGTGGGCATGTGCCGCCTCAAATTACATTAATTAATGGCGCATTTGCAGAAGTAGACGTAAGTGGTGGAAAGGGTAAGATTGTACAGACTTTTATATAATTCAAAATACACAAAGCGTTTTTTATCGAAGAACGCTTTTTTTTATTAAAATTTAAAAAAAGAAAACAAGCGCCATTATCGTAACAGCCACTGTGGCAATACCAATTACCACTTTTGTGTAAAGAACATATCCATCAGAAAGTTCGGTTTCTTAATACTTGCTACTTTGATTTACTGAAAAGTTTGAATATTGATGTTATAATGGCATTCCGTGCGAAGCATATTAAGGTTCTAGTAGAGGTGACAAAATGAAAAAGGTCAATGTGGTCTATACGCTTATCTATGATGAAGTAAATAAAAGTGTTTTAATGGTACAAAATGAAAATGAAGTATGGACTTTACCTGGTGGTGCTGTTGAAGATAATGAAACGTTAAAACAGGCAGCAGTACGAGAGGCGTTTGAGGAAACTGGATTAGAAGTGGAAGTAGGCAATATTGTAGCGATTAATGAAGCCTTTTTTCCTGAAAGAGGACATCATGCAATCTTGATTACATTTAGTGCAAAAATAATCGGTGGAGATCTAGTCATTTCACGTGAAGAGGAAATCTTACAAATTAAATGGATGGATCTCCAAACGGCAAATCAATTAATGCCCTATCATAAGGAGGGAATTGAAAAATTATTAGAGTCATCGGTTCCTTATACGTTTCAAGGTTAAATAAAGGTGCCTTAGTCACTTAAAATCGATCTCGTCCCCTAAACCTCTTCCATTAATCCTGCCTTTTTTGTCTTGTATAAGTGCTTAAAAGACTATAACATAGTAATATTATGGCATAATATAAGAAAGTCAAATTATTAAAAGAATCAGGAGCAGTAAAATGATTATCAATAATGAACAAGAATTAGAAGCTTTAAGAAAGATCGGTCGTATCGTAGCATTAGCGAGAGAAGAAATGAAGGCAAGAGCTGTCGTTGGAATGACAACAAAAGAATTAGATGAAATCGGAAGACAAGTTTTAGAGGAGCATGGTGCAACTTCAGCCCCACAAAAAGAGTATGATTTTCCTGGTACAACATGTATTAGTGTTAATGAAGAAGTTGCTCATGGAATTCCGGGAGACAGAGTACTTCAAGATGGCGATTTAGTTAATGTCGATGTGTCAGCAGCATTAGATGGATACTATGCAGACACTGGAATCTCTTTTGTAGTTGGGAAAGGTGACTTACTAAAAGAGAAACTTTGTAAAGTTGCAGAAGATGCATTTTGGGCTGCAATGAAAAAAACAAAAGCAGGTTCAAAGCAAAACCAAATTGGAAGAGCAGTATATAATGAAGCAATGAAAAATGGTTTAAATGTAATTGAAAACCTAACTGGCCACGGAATTGGAAAAAGCCTTCACGAAAGCCCGCAACATATATTAAGCTATTTCGATCCAATGGATAAAGCGTTATTAAAGGACGGTCTTGTATTAGCAGTAGAGCCATTTATCTCTGCAAATGCAGACCACATTATCGAGTCAGGAGATGGCTGGACATTTGTGACGCCAGATAAGAGCTTAGTTGCACAATGTGAACATACAATTGTTGTAACAAAAGGCGAGCCAATCATTTTAACCCAATTGTAATAGGATAGAAAAAGCGAAGAATTTAAGTTCTTCGCTTTTATTTTTTTCGGTTACACTTGCTTAGAATAATTTAACTCCCAAGTAAATCCATTTTTATCTTTTACAACAGCAAATCTAGAATTCCAAAATGTGTCTTGAAGCTCCATATGTATTTCTCCGTCTTTTGATAACTTTTCATAGATTGAATTAATTTCATCTTCAGAACTCATGTCTAGCGTTGTCCAAACATTGTCACCTTTTATTAATGGTCTAAAAGCATCTGCAAAATAAATTACACAGTTTTCATTGATATGTAATTCTGCGTGTATGTATTTTCCTTCGTGCCCTTTGAACATTTCCATACCATCGCCGGTTTGTGTGTTTTTTATTTCACCACCAAAGATTTGTTTGTAGTACTCTAGTTCTTCTTTACAGTTTTCAACGTAAATATGAGGTAAAATATTTTTCATTTTTTCTCCTCTTTCTTTTGAATAATTAAATATGTATTGCTAACAATAAGTCACAGTTTTAAGTATAGCCAAATAGAATAGGTATTGTGCTAAAAGTTAAAATATTTTATAATTTAAATAAATTTAAGTTCGAAAAGGAGGTGTAGAAAAGATGTTACGTTTTCAAATGGTTTGCGCACAAATGATAGAGTTTTTATATTATTGTCGTGCAAAATTTGCGTTTTTAGCTGTTAACGGGATAGGTCTGTCCATTTTTAACAACTCAAATAAAACGAAAACGTACTCTTTCCTACGACTTCAATTGATAAAATAATTGTGTGATTATACACTTCTATTTAAATCATTATTTAAGCCATGGATGGGTTCATTAATCTATGGCTTTTTTCTATGGATTGGTACGGAAAATAGAAGGAGAATTAAACATGATTGCATGTAGTATAGAAAAAATTTCAAAAATGTTTGGTGGAAATTCACTTTTTACGGAATTATCATTTCAAATACATCAAGGTAGCCGTGTAGGTTTAGTTGGAGCAAATGGAAGTGGTAAAACTAGTATTTTTAAACTTTTAACGGGTATAGAATCACCTGATACTGGTTCAATTCATTTTAAAAAAGGATTAAAAACAGGATACTTAGCTCAGATTCCTGTTTTTCTAGATGAGATGACTAGTAGGGATGTACTATTAACTGTTTTTGAAGAATTACGAAAAATAGAAAATGAGATGAAGCAATTAGAAATGAAAATGTCTAATACAGTAGATGAACGTACTTTAGAACAATTGCTAGTCAGTTATGGATCATTACAAGAGAAGTTTAGCAATAACGGTGGTTATGAGATGGAAGCTTCACTTGCGAAAATTGCTAATGGATTAGGAATCACCGACTTACTTACTAAGCAATTTGCTTCTTTAAGTGGTGGAGAAAAAACAAAAATTGGATTAGGGATCGTCCTTTTACAACAACCTGATTTACTATTACTTGATGAACCAACGAATCACTTAGATTTATCTGCTATTGAGTGGTTAGGTTCATACTTAAAGGAGTATGAAGGAACGATTATTGTCATCTCGCATGATCGTTATTTTTTAGATGAGGTAGTCAATCATATTTTAGAATTAGAAGATGGAGAAATTAACGTCTACCATACGAACTATTCACAATATGTTATTCAAAAAGAAGATAAATTACTAAAAGATTTCCAGGCTTATGAAGAGCAGCAAAAGAAAATACAAAAAATGAAAGAAACGATTAAACGCTTAAGAGAATGGGCTAATCAAGCAAATCCACCGAATGCTGGTTTGCACAGAAGAGCTAGAAGTATGGAAAAAGCGTTAGAACGAATAGAGAGATTAAAACGCCCGGTATTACAAAAAAAGAAAATGGCATTTCAATTAGAGGAATCTGGTCGAAGTGGCAAGGATGTAATTGTTGCAGAAAATCTTTCAAAATCCTTTGTAGACAAAGTTTTATTTAATCAACTTAACTTTTCTTTATACTATGGCGAAAGGGCAGTTATTGTAGGAGATAACGGGACGGGTAAATCGACTTTGTTGAAGATGATTTTAGGTCAATCATCAATCGAGGAAGGAAAAATTAAACTTGGTAGTAACGTAAAAATCGGTTATTTATCACAACATTACGAACCAGTCCATTCGGATCACACCGTACTTCAGGAATTCAGAGAAGAAGTACATGTTACAGAAGGTGAAGCACGTAATATATTAGCTGGCTTTTTATTTTATGGCTATATGGTCTATCGAAAAGTAAGTCAACTTAGTGGTGGAGAGAGAATGAGATTAAGATTGGCTCAACTTATGTATCAAGACATTAATTTATTAATCGTAGATGAGCCTACTAACCATTTAGATATTGAATCTAGAGAAGTATTAGAAGACGCTCTAGAGAAATTCAACGGAACGATTCTTTCTGTCTCACATGACCGTTATTTCATTAATAAGCTATTTTCAAAAATTTATTGGCTAGACAATGGTGGGATTTTCGAATTTATTGATGATTACCAAATTGCAAAAGAAAAAATGACGATCTATCGAAATAATAGAGAAAAAGAAAAAGTGATTAAAACAAATTCGTATTCTAAACCAATAAAAATAAAAACAAAAATGCGAACGATCGAAGACATTGAAAATGAAATCTATTCTTTAGAAGAAGCAGTCAGTCAAATCAATAAACAAATGTTGCTTGAAAATGATTTAAACATTTTACAGAATTATCATCGAGAACTTGAAGAATTAGAATTGAAAAGTACCGCTTTATATAAAGAGCTTGAGGAATATATTGAATCTTAAATTATGGTAAGTATTTAGTATAGGTTAAACTTATAGGCAAAACCATCAATTTAAAAAATAAATTAGTTAAATGTCTTAGTACTGGCTCATGCCATTATTAGAATTAATAAGCTATAGGGATATGATTCTATTTAGGTGGTGAGTGCATGATATTTGATGAACTTTATAGCCGATATCCTGGACCGGGTTATGCTCAACCAGGCCAAGGCCAAGGACAGGGACATGGCCCAGGTCAAGGGCACGGTCAAATGCCAGGACACGGTCAAATGCCAGGACACGGTCAAGTGCCAGGACATGGACCTGGATATGGCCAAGTGCCAGGACATGGACCTGGATATGGGCACGGACCTGGATATGGACCGGGACATGGGCACGGACCTGGATATGGGCCGGGACATGGGTTTCCTGGACCAGGAGGTTATTGGCATGGAGGATATTATATCCTGAATGGTAGAAGATGGTACTTTGTGCCAGGGGTTGGATGGGTTGTTGTATATTAAAAAATCATAAAGCTGATTAATCTTTTTAATCAGCTTCTACATAAATAATCTATACCTCAAATGGGTTATTTCGCCTATTTTATTGATAACCAAGGTTTACTTTTTGGACTTTTAAGAAGAAAACACTATTGCTTAATAAGCAATAAGAAAAAATACCAGTATCCAACTGATTGGATAACTGGTATTTTTATTAATTTCTTTCAACTCCAAAAACAATTCCGCCTTGCTTTCTCGCAGATTCGGTTACTGTTAATACTAGCTTGCTAAGCTCTTTTAATTTTTCATATTCTGTTTGATTGGATTCTTTTATTATGCTAGTAATATTTTGGATTTCATACAGCATATCATTTGATACTTGGCTAACTTCTAATGACTCTCGTTGCTTAGATTTATGGTTAATTAAAGTGATTTTTGAAATTGGAGATGGTTTATCAAGAACTAAAGTTCCAATTTCACCTGTAATTTCACTTTCAATATATGATTGAGAGACTTTAGAGCATTGGATGCTACAAGTAAAGTTTTCATAATTTAATACTAATGTTCCACTACCATCTATACCGGTACGCAATTTAACAGGTGTGTAATTTACTGAGGTTGGTTTTCCAAATAAACCAATCACTACATAAATTGGATAAACTCCTAAATCGACTAATGCCCCACCAGAAAATTCGGGAGAGAAAACATTTGGATTTTCGCCTCTAAGAAATGCATCATATTTAGAAGAGTATTGTAAATAATGCAGATTAGCACTTCTAATTTGGCCGATTTTTTCTAGACCTTCTTTTAAAGATGTAAAATTTGGTGAGTGGAAGTTACGAATTGCTTCAAATAAATAAACTCCATTTTCTTCTGCAACTTTAAAGGCATGATCTAATTCATTAATTGTTGAGAAAATTGGTTTTTCACAAATAACATGTTTTTTATTCTTTAATAATAAGATGCTTTGTTCATAGTGCAAAGAGTTCGGTGAAGCTATGTATACTACGTCAATATCAGGGCTTGTTGCTAATTCTTCGATATTTGTAAAAAACTTAGGAGCGTTGTGCTTTGTAGCAAATGCTCTTGCAGTTTCTTCATTTCTAGAATAGATCGCAGTTAAATTAAGCAATTTACTATCCTTTGAAGCTTCGATAAAACTTTCTGTAATCCAGCTTGTTCCAATGGTACCTAAATTCATTTTTTCAACTCCTAAAAAAATTGGTTAACTTTATCTTTACAATCCTAATCGAAAGATATGTTAAAATAAAGTAAAATACATCGAAGGAAGTGACATTTTATGAAGAAAATTTGTGTTTATGCTGGTTCAAATCTTGGGAATAGAGAGTCATTTAGTCTTCAAGCAAAAAAGCTAGGTTCATTATTTGCTAGTAATAATATAGATTTAATATATGGTGGATCAAGATTAGGGATTATGGCAGAAATCGCAAATGAAGTATTAAAACAAGGTGGAAATGTCATTGGCATTATGCCTGGTGGATTATTTCGTGGAGAGGTTGCCCATAAAGGACTAACGCAATTCATTGAGACTGAATCAATGCATGAGCGTAAAGCTTTAATGAACGAGATGTCCGATGGGTTTATTGCACTGCCGGGCGGAATTGGAACTTTCGATGAATTATTTGAAATTATTTGTTGGGCACAAATTGGAATCCACAATAAGCCAATTGGTTTATTAAATGTTGATAACTTCTTTAGTCCTGTGTTAGATTTGCTTAAACATGCTGTAAAAGAAGGATTTATGAACGAAAATACTCTATCATTATTTGTTGTTGCAGAAAATGCAGACGACCTACTAAAACTAATGCAAAACTATGAGCCACCTGTTATGGAAAATAAATGGAAGCAATTAGAAGGCAAATAAGTTTTTCAGACTGTTGACAAACGCTCGCTTTCTTCGTTGCTTCGCCTGTCTGCGGTGCTCATTACCGTTTAAGGTAACTCCACTCCTCACCAGGCTTCGCGCCTCGAAAGACAAGCGCTTGCAATCAGTCTGAAACAATGTTTGTGTACCCACAATGTTTGTGGGTTTTTTGCGTTTTATGATGAGATTTAATCAAATTCTTACAGATTTAAAGGATTACTAGGTCAACGAAGTGTTCACAACTTTATCAACAATGTTCAATACAAATCAGTCCTTTTCAGTCTGAATTCACTAGTTATCAACACACAAAATCCAACTGAAATTGAATCCAATGACTTTATGACTACTTTATAAACATTGTTCACAACTTTATCAACATATTTGACATTATGTTGCATTCTATCCACAACCTACATTTTGCATAAAAAAAAGGGCTCCTTATGAGAGCATCCCTTTATACATCAATTTTCTTGCTTTCTTCTATTTTTAAACCATTTTGCCGGGCTCAATTTTTTACGATAGTTCGTCATAACATCTTTACCTACAAATACTCCACCAATCCAAAACATTCCTTCTCCAAGAATAACTAATAGAGCAATCAGACCAGCTTTAAAGCTCCCAGAAACAGGTAAAAAGGGTAAAGCAAAGATTAATAAATATGGGATAAATGAGCCAAATACTAAGTAATATGGTATTCTTTTCATAAAGTTCTCCTTTCAATTCCTTCCATGAGAATAGCATTAATTATTCAGAAAAGGAAGGGGAAAACTTTATGGTTAATAAGAGATTATTGCACATATAGGAGGCCTCAAGATGAATCGAGATATTGTTCTTGAGCTAAAAAGCGTAAATAAGACGATAAGTAATCAAAGGATTATTAAAGATATAAGTTTTGAATTATACAAAGGTGAAGTTTTAGGTTTACTTGGGCCAAATGGTTCTGGAAAAACTACGACAATGCGAATGATTGTTGGGCTTATGAGTATCACGAGTGGTGAAATCTATATTCAAGGCAATTCGATTAAGGAAAACTTTAAAGAATCGATCAAACAGATCGGAGCAATGATTGAAACTCCTGCATTTTATCCATTTTATAGTGGGTATAAAAATCTAATGTATTTTGCTCGAATGTTAGATGGTGTTTCAAAGGATAGAGTTCTTGAGGTTATTGATTTACTTGGACTTTCGAATGCCATACATAAAAAGTTTTCAACCTATTCCTTAGGGATGAAGCAAAGATTAGGAATTGCTCAAGCGTTATTACATAATCCTTCAATATTAATTTTAGATGAGCCAACTAATGGACTGGATCCTGCTGGAGTAAGGGAAATCCGTGATTATTTAAAAAGGATTGCTGAGGTCGAACAAACAGCAATCCTACTTTCTAGTCATCTATTATCTGAAATAGAATTGATTTGTGATCGCTCAATTATTATTCAAAATGGTCAATTCGTTGAATCAATTGATCTGAATGATAAAAGTGGTGAGAACTTATTCATTGAAATAGTCGTTAAAAGCACGAAAGCTTTTGAAAGTAGTTTTACAAATAGAGATAACAAGTACAAATTTGACATTATTAATGATCGCGCAATTATTTTTGAAATTGATGAAGAAGAGATTCCTTCACTAATGAAAGATTTGGTACTGGCAGGAATAGAGATTTATTATGTAACTCGTAAAAAAGAAAGGTTAGAAGATTTGTTCATTCAATTGACAGGAGGAAATGTCATTGAGTAATTTCATACGATTAATTGAGAACGAATTACGTAAAATATTCGTCCAAAAATCTTTTGTCATAACGTTAATTTTACTATTTATCCCGATTATTGTTCTAGGAAGATGGGATTATGTAGAAAAGGAAAGCGGAGCAGCAAAGGCTGAAAACTGGAGAACAGAACTAAAAGTAGAAAATAAAAAGATAGAAGAAGTACTAGCAGGGCAAAACTCTTCAGACTTACCAGCATTTGCTAAAGAACAAAAAGAGACATATGAGATTAATAAGTATCGACTTGCGCATAATATTTCACCAATTCAACAACACACTGTGTTGGACTTTATGAAAAAAGGTGCGATCGTAACGAACTTTATTGGAATCCTTCTTATTTATTTTGCAAGTAATATGATGTCAAAAGAGCATCAATGGAAAACGATTAATTTCTTGCTCGTTAAACCATCAACAAGACGAATGATCTATTATGCAAAATTTTTGAGTTTGGTAATCTTATATTTCATTTTTTCTTTTGCAATCATCATCTACTCATTTATTATAGGTAGTGCATTAAATGGCTTAAATTTTAGTGCTCAACCGGTATTACAATATGTAAATAACCATGTAGTAGAGCAAGGTATTTTACCAAGTTTATTAAACGATTATTTAATAAATTTACTACCATACTTGTTCTTTGTTGCCGTTGCTTACTTCTTATCAACTGTTTTAAGGACAAGCAGTATTTCTTTATTAATAAGCATAATCCTACTAGCAACTTCCGATGGGATAGGAACATTATTAAGAGAGAAAAGCTGGTCTAAGTTCTTACCATTTATGCACACTGATTTAACGGTTTACACAAAGGGGATTAATATAGAAAACGGTATGAGAATTGAATTTTCTATAGCAGTACTGGTCATTTATATTTTGTTATTTCTTGTTACTGCTGGAGAGCTCTTTAAGAAGAGAGACGTAGCTGGGCAATAGAAAAAGGATAAGGTGCATGCCTTATCCTTTTTCTATTCTTATCTTTCCTTCACCATTGAACCGTATGGAATGGTGTTAGTATTAGATGTTTTATAAATCGAGCAGACGTTGACTTGTGCAGATTTGTTATACTCCCATTTTAGACATGCGTTTTGGTTGTATTCTACAGATGAATCTGTTGTGGAAAAAATAACAGCTAGACTAAAAATAGTAAATCCACCAATTAGGCCACGTTTAATTTCATCGCAATTTTCTTTAAGCCATAGAATAGTTTTGCGCATATACTCCTCCAAGAGTTTAAAATATAGATAAGTAATTCATTGTATGAACAAAGAGTGTAAGATAATACAAATCTATGGATAAGTTTACCTAGAAGAATATTCCAAATAGAAAAGCATCTTTGCCTAAGCAAAGATGCCTTTTTTTATAACTATTCTATTTTAGTCCTCTTGCTTTAGTAATCCATATAAGAATATATTCATAATTTCATCTACTACTTCTTTTTGTTGGATATATTGTGAGGTTGTTTGGTCCATATTTAAAAAAGCCTGGCTCAAGACTTGGATATAGATTAATAATGTTTTGTTTTGAACCTCATTTCGAACTAAACCTAGTGAACGTCCTTCATCGATTAGGGAAATCAGCAATTTGAATGATTTGTTCATTGTAAAATCTAAAACTAATTCTTGAAGTTCAGGGTCTTTTTTCATTAATGCTGTAAACATCTCAAGATTAATGATATCAAGACCGTTTTTCTTACGAATAAATAATTCCTTAATTTTTTCATTAAAAGGAATATCACTTGAAAGCATTTGTTTTGTTTCTTCGTATTGATGATCCATTAATCGAATAATTGTAGCTTTCAGTAGGGCTTCTTTACTACCGTAATAATTGTAAATTGATACTTGTGATACATTCGCTAACTTTGCAATATCTGCTATTTTTATATCATTTAATGGTAATGACAATAATTTAGTTGTACTTTTTTCAATGCTCTCCATTTTCTGCAGAGTTCGTTTTTTATAACCGTCCAAATATCGATACCTCCGTCATTATCTATACAATAGTATATCATGTTTTGAAATATTTTATTAAAATTATTTCAAAACATATTCTCTTTTTTAGAATTGAGGTATATACTAGTTTTGTAATAATCATAACGAAATATTTCAAAACAAAGCGGGAGGTTCATTTATGTACGCGATTGAAATTAATAATTTAACGAAGACCTATGGCAATTCAAGGGGAATCACAGATATAAGCTTCAATATAGAAGAGGGAGAAATATTCGGATTCATTGGTCCAAATGGTGCGGGTAAATCAACTACAATTCGAACTTTACTTTCGTTAATTTATCCTACGAGTGGTAATGCTAAAATATTTGGAAAGGACTGTATACAGTTTGCTCCAGAAATTAAAAAAGATATCGGGTATTTGCCATCTGAAGTTTTTTACTATGACAATATGAAAGTAATGGATTTATTAAAATACTCAGCTAGTTTTTATAAAAAAGATTGCACGAAACGAATAAAAGAATTAGCTGAAGTAATGGACCTCGATTTAACGAAGAAAATTGATGATTTATCTTTAGGTAATAAAAAGAAGGTAGGGATTGTCCAAGGATTACTTCATGAACCGAAGTTAATCATATTGGATGAACCGACAAGTGGTCTTGACCCTTTAATGCAACAAAGATTTTTTGACTTATTAGAGGAGGAAAACAAAAAAGGAGCAACGATTTTATTTTCATCTCACATTTTAAGTGAAGTTCAGCGTTTATGTGATCGAGTTGCAATTATTAAAGAAGGTAAGATTGTGACAGTAGAAAAAATAAGTACATTACAAGAAAATAATTACAAACGATTTAAAGTAGATATTCAAAATAGACTGGATCCAAATTACTTCAATATGCCGGGGGTAAACAATATTGAAATCAAAGGGAAAACGATTAGCTTTATTTTTAAAGGCAATATAAATAAAGTTTTAAAGAAAATAGCAGAAATCGAAATTGAAAATTTGTGGATTGAAGAGCCTGACCTCGAGGAAATTTTCTTACATTATTATGAAAAGGAGGCCTAATAAGCAATGAATATTTTTTTACATGAATTAAAAGCTTATCGGAAATCCACCTTTATTTGGACAGCTTCTTTAATGGCAATCGTCGTTTTTTTCTTATCTTTATTTCCAGCAATTGCAAAGGACTATGTAGAATTCTCAAAAGTGTTAGAAGGTTATCCTGAAGGGGTAAGAAAAGCACTTGGACTTGAAATTGAGAGTTTTGGAAATGTTTTAGGATTTTATTCCTATGTATTTATTTATATTTCTCTTTGTGGAGCGATTCAGGCCATGATTCTAGGTACTTCAATTATTTCAAAGGAAGTACGTGAAAAAACAGCTGATTTTCTTCTAACAAAACCAGTAACTAGAACAAAAGTTATGACTTCAAAGATATTTGCCGGTATGGTTTCTTTAGCGATTACAAATATATTTTATTTAGTCGCAACTATGATGATGGCTCAGCACGTAAAAACAGCGAATTATAGTAGTAAGTCAATTATATTACTCTCTGTATCGTTGTTTATTACACAATTACTATTTTTTGGAATCGGTATTTTAATATCAGTTGTATTTCCAAAGATCAAAGCGGTACTATCAATTTCTCTTGCGATTGTTTTTGGTTTTTTCGTAATTGGTATGGTAGTAGCTACAGACGAAAGCAATGTCAAACGTTTTCTATCACCTTTTAAATATTTTGAACCGAGATATATCATTGCTCATTCGAAATTTGAATCACAATTTTTGATTATGTCAATTGGGATAATCATCGTTTCAATCTTTGCAAGCTATATGATTTATAAGAAAAGAGATATTCACGCGGTATAACTTAAAGGAAAGGGAGGGTGGAAATGAATCTATTTTTAAGAGAAATGAAGACATATCGAAAATCGATTATTTTTTGGTGTATCGGAATTGTTTTTTTAGTAGGTAGCGGAATGGCGAAATATAAAGCTACAGCTTCCAATGGCCAAATAACTGACCTTTTTAATCAAATGCCGAAATCCCTTCAAGCGATCATGGGCTCAGGAGCACTAGATTTATCAAAGGCAAGCGGATATTTTGGCATCTTAGTTTTATATTTATATTTAATGGCAACGATTCACGCGGCAATGCTAGGCGCTAATATAATTGCTAAAGAAGAGCGAGATAAAACAGCTGAGTTTTTATTTGTAAAACCTATTTCTAGAATTAAGATCATAACTTCTAAATTAATGAGTGCTCTAGTAAACATCCTTATTTTTAACGGTATTACGTGGATATCAAGTGTACTAATAGTAGGAAAGTATAGTAAAGGTG
Source organism: Gottfriedia luciferensis (assembly GCF_001712755.1). Taxonomy (GTDB): domain Bacteria; phylum Bacillota; class Bacilli; order Bacillales; family Bacillaceae_G; genus Gottfriedia; species Gottfriedia luciferensis_B. Next base: position 76,266 of record NZ_MDKC01000034.1, on the reverse strand, counting down.
AGAATGTAAATGGCGATATAGCAGTGGTAATGGTCGGGATGTTTATTTTACAGCTATTATTTTTAGTAATAGGTTCGGCTATAGCTGCAGTTTGTAAAAATTCCAAAAAGGCTGCCTCTTATGCAACTGGGATTCTATTAATCACATTTATATTATCAATCGCAATTGATTTAAATGAGCAGATTGAAGGCTTGAAATATTTTACACCGTTTAAGTATTTTGAAGCGAAAGATATTATGTATGGTGGAGGATTTGACGGTATTTATACAACTATTTCGATCGGATTAATTATTATATTAACGATTGTCACGTTTGTTTCGTTTAAGAAACGGGACCTACATTTGTAGGGAAAAGCAATTAAATAGAAGAAGAAATTGTGTCAAAATCTAAGATAGGGATATTTTGGATTAATTGACACTTTTTTTATTAAATATTATATTCAGAAAATATTGACATATATTATTAATCGCAATACCTTTAATATAGTAGGTTATTTCTTGCAAGGGGGTAAAACAGGGGGATGTTTCAACCAACAAAAGAATTTGCAGAATTTCTAGATCAAAAAGATTCATTATCAAATTATCGAGATGAGTTTTACTTACAACCAGGTACTATCTATTTAGATGGAAATTCGCTAGGACTTCTTTCAAAAAGAGCAGAACAAAGTTTACTAGATTTATTAGATTCATGGAAGACACTTGCAATCGATGGATGGATGCAGGGCGATCATCCATGGTATTATTTTGCAGAAAAATTGGGAGCATTAAGTGCACCGTTAGTCGGGGCAAAAGAGAATGAAGTGATCGTAACTGGTTCGACTACTTCAAATCTTCATCAATTAATTGCATCTTTTTATCACCCAAATGGTCAAAAAACGAAAATATTAGCGGATGAATTAAACTTTCCGTCAGATATTTATGCTATTCAAAGTCAATTGAAATTAAAGGGCTTTGATCCAGCAACTCACTTAATTCAAGTTAAAAGCCGTGATGGTCGAACAATTAGAGAAGAAGATATTATCGAAGCAATGACTGATGAAATTGCATTAATTATTCTTCCTACTGTGTTATATCGAAGCGGTCAATTATTAGATATAGAAAGATTAACAAAAGCTGCACATGAGCGTGGAATAATAATTGGTTTTGATGGATGTCATTCTGTTGGCGCAATTCCTCATCAGTTCCATGAATGGGATGTGGATTTTGCTTATTGGTGTAATTATAAATATTTAAATAGTGGACCTGGTGGAGTAGGAAGCCTATTCGTTCACGAAAAGCATTTAGGGACAATGCCTGGATTAGCTGGTTGGTTCGGTTCAAATAAAGAAAAGCAGTTCGATATGAAGCATGAATTTGTTCCGTCTGATACAGTTGGTGCTTATCAAATCGGTACTCCGCATATTTTAAGCATGGCACCGCTTGTTGGCTCACTTGAAATGTATAAAGAAGCTACAATTGAGAGAATTCGCGAAAAGTCTTTACACAGTACAGCTTATTTAATGAGTTTAATCAATGAAGAATTAAGTGGCTTAGGTTTTACAATTGGTAATCCACACGAGGATTCAAATAGAGGTGGACATGTTTGTCTTGAACATGATGACGCTGCAAGGATTTGTAAAGCATTAAAGTTAAATGGGATTGTTCCAGACTTTAGAGCACCTAACGTAATCAGATTAGCACCAATCGCATTTTATACTTCTTATGTAGATGTTTGGAATAGTGTACAAATCTTAAAAAAAATCATGGTTGAGAAACAATTTGAACAGTTTAAGAATGAAAGAGAAATCATCGCTTAGGAGGGTATGCCAAATGACATTAATTGATATATCAAGAAGACTGGAAAATGGTATGCCTGTATGGCCAGGTGATACAAATTTTTCATTTCAATTGAGCTGGACAAAAGAGGAAAGTGGCTCCGTTAATGTTGGGAAGCTAACTTTAAGTACTCACACAGGAACGCATATTGATGCGCCATTTCATTTTGATGAAAATGGTAAGAGAGTCATAGATTTAGATCCTAATTTATATGTAGGAATTGCAAAAGTAATCGAACTGATTGAAGTAGATTGCATTAAAAAGTCGGATTTAGAAGCTTTTCGATTCGATGGTGTAGAACGTTTATTAATTAAAACAAATTCATGGAAAAATGATAGCGTTTTCCCAGAGAGAATTCCACACATTGAAAAGGATGCAGCAGAGTTTTTACATGAAAAAGGCGTTAAATTAGTTGGAGTAGATGTACCTTCAGTAGACCCACTTGATAGTAAGGAGCTTGAAGCACATCATGCTCTTCATCATGCCGGTATTCATATTCTCGAATCGATTGATTTAAGAAATGTAACTCCAGGTGAGTATGAGCTTATTGCATTACCACTACCATTATCAGATGCAGATGGTAGTCCAGTACGAGCAGTTTTACGTAAATTAGTTTAGGGGGAAAAGGGAAATGACACAAGAGCAAAAAAAACTGACAGATTACGAGAAGTATATTCGAACAGAAGAATTATTAAGTTTACAAAAACCTGACGAAGAATTATTTTGTCCAGATGAATTAACGTTTCAAACGGTTCATCAAATTGCTGAGTTACATTTTAAATTAATCATCCAATCTATTCATTTTGCAGATAAACATATGCGTGCAAAAGAGGTTACAAAAGCAACACATCATTTACAACGCATTAATAATCACCTAGTACATTTACCAGCAGTTTTTGATATGGTAAAACTAGTAAGTCCAAGTGACTATCATATTATTCGTTTAGCTTTAGGAAGAGGTAGCGGTCAAGATTCTCCAGGATTTAATGAAATCTTAAAATTAGGTCCAACACTTTGGCAGCCTTTTAAAGATTTATTAGATGAAAATTTACTTACACCGGTTCAATTACATCAAGATGCAGCTAAAAACTTTGAGTTATTCCAATTAATGCAAGAATTAACTTGCTTTGATGAAAGATTCCAATCATTCCGCAGACAACATATTCAACTTGTTCGACGCATGATTGGTATGAATACGAAGAGCTTAAAAGGAGTACCAGCAGAAGCTTTAGAACGTGCTGTAAGATTTGAATTTTATCCTGAATTATGGCAAACAGTTTGTGACTTAACAGATTTAACTGGATCAAGCTATAATCCAAAGCCACTTTAATGAAAGAGGTATGATAAGAAAAAACAGATTTGATTATTCAAATCTGTTTTTTTTACTTAAAATGGAAAAATTGCATTATGGGTATGATAAGGCCATATGATTTTTTATTAGAGCGGGGTGAATTCATGGATAAAAATCTTCAAAAGCAATTAGACATTGCTGCTTTTTTAAGTGTTATTTCCTACTTAGTTCTTGCGAGTGTAAAAGTACTTGTTAGTTTTTATACAAATTCTAGTGCTCTTTTAGCTGATGGACTTAACAATGTGACTGATATTGGTGCGACTTTGGCTGTATTGATCGGAATAAGAATCGCAAGAAAACCGAGAGATTTAGATCATCCTTATGGACATTCAAGAGCAGAGCAAATAGCTACTTTAATTGCGTCTTTTATTATGATGTCGGTTGGTTTACAGGTTATTATTGAAAATATTCGATCACTTTTCGTTGGAGAATATGAGACACCGAATAGACTAGCAGCTGTAGTGGCATTTGCTTCTGGAATTTTTATGTTTGGCATTTATTTTTATAATAATAAAGTTGCCAAGAGAACAAAGAGTAAAGGGCTTGAGGCTTCAGCAAAAGATAATTTTTCCGATGCATTAGTTAGCTTCGGAACGACGATTGGTGTCCTAGGTGCTTCGATTGGTTTTCCTATTATCGATCCAATTGCGGCCATATTAGTAGGTGTGATTATTTGCAAAACAGCCTGGGAGATTTTTTATGATGCAACTCTCCTATTAACGGATGGATTCGATCCAGAAGAAATGAATCTTTTTACTGAAACAGTTGATAAAGTGCCAGGTGTACATAAAGTTGTAGATTTAAGAGCAAGAATGTACGGGAATACAACAATTGCAGATGTAATCATTGAAGTAGACGGCGGAATAGATGTGAGTAAAAGTCACGGCATCACAGACCAAATCGAAATGATTTTAAGCCAACAACATGGTATTCAATATACTCACATTCATGTTGAGCCATTAAGGTCAGGGAGAGGAGGAAAGGATTAAGGTGGATAAAAAAGGAAAGGGGGTTGAAAAGAATCTAAACTTTTCAATCCCCGTTCTATTTAATTCATATCTTGCTTAATAAATACGATGAAAGAGATTAATAATGCTGAAATTCCCCATATTGATAAATTCATAAGAGAGAAGTGCATGTTTAATCCCTCAATGGAAGGGAGTTGACCGGCTAAGTAGTCAGTTAGTCCAAGGTTTACACTAAAGAAGTATTTTGCTCCTGACCATGATGTAGCTAGTCCGCTTAGAACGCTTCCTGTTATTAATGCGGCTAGCATAATGCCCATTGCAGCGGGTGTAGTTCGAACTAATACGGATACCATAAATGAAAGAGTTCCAATTATTATACAAACAAACCAAGCAAGTCCAAAGGCCATTATGATGTATTGCCATTGGGGAATCAGTTGAACCGAATCAGTTAGTAATTGGTTATTTTTAATAACAAATCCTGTTAACACAGGTACTGTCCAGCCTTTAAAGCTGAAAACAAATCCTGAAACGACATATGCCAATACGCCGTATAGAACGAGAAGAAAAGAGATTAATAAACAAATGGATATGTATTTACTAAGTAAGACCTTCCATCTTTTGATGGGACGGGTTAGTAGTATTTTTATCGTACCGTCGCTTCGCTCACCAGATATAATATCGATTGTGATGACCATGACCAATAAAGGTAGAAGAAGCCACCCAATACTTTGTTCAATTAATTTTCGTATAAATGTAGGTGCTCCAGGTGTTGTAGGATTTATGTCGTTATCTAAATAATATTGCTCTTGATCAATTTGAACCTTTAACCAACTTTTCCATTCTTCAGGTATTCCTGATGAGTTTAATCTATTTTGTTGGTCGACTATTTTTTGCTGAAGTGCTACTTTCCAATTATCAGTACCAAGTCTTTTAATCGTTTCTTCAGTTTGCTGCAGTTGAGCATAAACAAAAATAGGGATTAGCACTGCTAAAATGAAAAAGATAACAAGTATTCTTCTTTTCCTTACCATTTTTTCAATTTCGTTAAAGACGAGTCTTATTAGTTCAGCCACGAACTTCGCCTCCAGTCATTTCCATGAATAAATCTTCCAATGTTTCAGACATTGTTTTAACGCCATTTACATGCACATCTGCTGCTACGAATTGTTGAATGACCTCATTTATTTTGAGCGGCGACATTCTGCACAGTATAAGCTCATCCTTTACCAAGATATCTTGAATCGTAGAATCCTTTTTCAATAAATCTAGCCCTTTTTGTATTGGAGAAACTCGCCATTCAACTCTCTCAGCAGCTTCTTTTACTAATTCTTTTACTGTTGAAACTCTAACCATTTTCCCTTTATTTATAATTCCTACGCGATCACAAATCATTTCGATTTCACTTAATAAATGGCTTGAAATAAAAACACTTATATTTTGCTCTTTTACAAGCATATGAATAAATTCACGTAATTCACGAATACCGGCTGGATCTAGTCCATTAGTAGGTTCATCTAAAATAAGAAGCTTAGGGCCTCCAAGTAACGCTTGGGCAATTCCTAATCTTTGCTTCATTCCGAGCGAATACGTCTTTACTTTTTCATGAATTCGATCGGTTAATTTTACTAAATTTACGACTTCACTTATTTTCTTATCATCTCTAATGCCTAACATTCTCGCAAATTGATTAAGATTTTCCCATCCAGTTAAATAACCGTATAATTCTGGATTCTCTACAATACATCCAATTTGTCGCATTGCTTCTTTGAAATGAGTCTTAACTGGATAACCAGCGATTTCAATTGTTCCTTTTGTTGGTTTGATTAATCCGACTAACATTCGAATAGTTGTTGTTTTTCCAGCTCCATTTGGACCAAGAAAGCCAAATACTTCACCTTCATTAACTTCAAATGAAACGTTATCGACTAGTATTTTTCCTTTAATGCTCTTTGTAACACCTTCTAATTTAAGAACTTTATTCATTTGACTCACCTCGAAGCTGACTTCCTATTTTACTAGTTAAACGATTTGCCATTTCAATATAACCGTCTTTGTTCGGATGAAAATGGTCAGTGTACAAATATTTCTTTTCTTCGTTAAAAAATAAATCGAATGTTGGAATGACGTATGCATTATTCGTTTGAAGTACCGATAATTCAAGTAGATTGTTCCATCTAGATACAAAGCTTGACGATGCATCTAAACCTTGAACATTATGAAATGGGTTATAATAACCAAACGCATAAATAGATGCTGTAGGATTTTTTTGACGTATTAGTTTAAAGATTGATTGTAGATTATTTTTAAACGTTTTTTCATCTGGTCGATATGTCTTTAAAAATTCTTCGTTTAATTGATTAGCGCCAGGAAATAAATCATTACTTCCTATGGAAAGTACGATTATGTCCGCAGAGCCAATCGTTTCTTGTATATTTTTTTTCTTTAAATCGTTAAGTAAATTTGATGTTTTTGCGCCACTAACAGCTAAATTCGTGATCGTTGTTGGTTGTTTATACTCTTTTTGTAGAATGGTTTTTAATCTTCCTACATAACCTGTTCCTTCATCATCCCCGACACCACGCGTAAGTGAATCTCCTAATGCAACAATCTTCAGTTTATTGTTTTTGTGAACAATGTCATTTTGATTATTTTTCTGTGTATTATTATTCACGATAAGTTTGCTTTTTTGAGGATTTAAAACTGAATAAGCACCTTTTACGAAGCCATATGATAATAAAAGAAAACAAAGCAATGAAATGAACATGATAAACCGAACAAAATGATTGTATTTCATATTTCACACCACCATAAAAGGAAAAATTTTCATTATAAAATCATTATTACCATAATAAAATTAGATTTGCACGAAAAAACCTGTCTTCAAAAAAAAGAAGACAGGTCGATTAGTTTTATGAAGCACGTTTAAATTCTTTTACTTCTAATTTTTGTTCATTATTCAAGAAGTAATATGCCATTCCGACACCAACTGATCCACCAATTATATTTCCAAGTGTAACTGGAATTAAATTATGCAATACATCACCAAATGTAAAGGCTACATTATGAGGCATAATATAGGATAATGTAAAGACAGCTATATTTGCGATACTGTGTTCATAACCAGAGAAGAAGAAAGCAAATACTAATAAAAAGATCAGTAACATTTTTGCTAAATCATCTTTAAATCTAGTCGGTAAGAAACAAGCAAGACAGACAAGCCAATTACATAAAATACCTTTAAAAAATAAGTGGAAAAATGATGCGTGAATTTTATGGTCAACTACACCTGTTAAAAAATGATCGGCGGGAAAATCTTTTGCCAAACCTGTTAAAAAATAAATAATCGCAAAAATAAATGCTCCAATAATATTACCTGAATAACATGTAATCCAATTTTTTACTAAATCTAGTTTTGAAGTTTTTTTAGCTAATGTTGAGAAGGTAAAATACATCGTATTACTAGTAAATAATTCTCCACCACCATAAATAATCATAATTAATGCTGTAGAGAAAACGAGTGGATAAGCTACAGATGAAAATGGTGAATTTTGCAATCTAAATAATTCAGCTAATTTTAAACAGACAATGAGAATAAAGCTTATATAAATAGATGCTAAGGCAGCACGAGTTAAATATTTAAATAAGCTTTGATCTAGTATTTTCTTTTTTTTAAGAGCTAAATCAATACAATATTGGATACTATCTCGTTCCAAATGGTTTCACTCCCTATGCGCTCTTTGATTAACACATTCATAGTATACAAAGAAAATATGACGATAAGTTTGTGAAGTTATGAACAAATTATGAAATTGAACAAGTTAGATACTATTTATTATTTTTACTTTACATTTTTAAATAATCACCTTAAAACTGGTTGAAGATATAATATAATTTCATAGTAAACAGGTTTAGGTAAAAAAAGGAAAGATTCAAATTAGAATGTTGAAAATTAATAATTATATGGAGAGGTGATTTCGTTTGGAAAATGAATTTGAAGCAAAATTTGATGCGTTACTAAAAAAATATACGGAATTGTTATTAGGAGATTGGTCTGAGGAAAAACAAGCAAAAGTGGAAAAGTGGGTTATGTATACATACATATCAAAATCAATGCCCGCATTAGTAAAACATTGGAACGAAACATATCCTCAAGCAAAAGATGAGGTTGTTAATTTAATTAAAGAGATTAAAACGTTAAATGACCAGCATAGAGAAGCTATGGCTAACAAAAATAAGCAATAATATTTATCCATAATTTTCAAAGATGACGGCACATATAAATTATGATAATATAATATTAAGTAAGGGCATACATTTTTCAATAAACAAAATTCGACAAATTATTAAATAATTGTTTTAACAAATTTCAATAGATGATACATTAGTAATATATAGAGAGAAAAGTAAAGTTTAATTTTGGGGGTAGAGTAATGGAACAAGTTATGAAGAATGCTTTTTTATTTATGTCTAAAAATAAGTTTTTGACTAAAATGGCTAAAAAATATGGCCTAAGATTTGGTGCAGGACGTTTTGTTGCAGGCGAAACAATCGATTTAGCTACAAAAGTTATTCAGGACTTAAATAAAAAGAATTTAAAAGTAACAATTGATTATCTTGGGGAATTCGTTGACACAGTTGAAGAAGCAAATGAAATGGCTGATCACTGTATCGAAGCGATTGAAGCGATTGGAAAAGAAAAATTAAATTCACAATGTTCTCTAAAAATGACTTCTATGGGTCTTGATATTTCTGACGAGTTAGTTTTATCAAACATGCGTCGTATTTTAGAGGCAGCTAAAAAGAATGGTGTATTCGTTACAATTGATATGGAAGATTTCACTCGTTGTGAAAAAACAATTCGTATCTTTAAGCAATTAAGATCTGAGTACGATAATATCGGAACAGTTATCCAAGCTTATTTATACAGAACTGAAAACGATATTACAGATTTAAACAGTTTAAAACCAAATTTACGTTTAGTAAAAGGTGCTTATAAAGAGCCTGCTGAAGTAGCATTCCCAGAGAAAAAAGATGTGGATGAAAACTTCAAAAAAATCATTAAAATGCACTTATTAAACGGCAACTTTACTGCAATCGCTTCACATGATGAAGCAATGATTGAGTATACAAAACAATTAGTAAAAGAACATAATATTCCAAACGATCAATTTGAGTTCCAAATGTTATACGGAATTCGTACAGAGCGTCAATTAGAGCTTGTTAAAGAAGGCTATAATATGCGAGTTTATGTTCCTTATGGTACTGACTGGTACGGATACTTCATGCGTCGTCTTGCAGAACGTCCTGCAAACGTTGCGTTCGTATTAAAAGGTATGTTTAGTAAATAATTTTAAAATTAAAGGCTAACTAAAAAGGATTGAGTGAGGATCCTTTTTAGTCAGCCTTTTTCTCTTTATACAGGATTTTTTGTGATAAGTAGTTATTAGTAAAACAACATTATTCTTATAATTGCTTTAGACACGAGGTCCTAGTTTTAATATTAAACTTGAGTGAAAAAAGCTTACTGACCCATATTTTTTTTACCGTACTGCTGATTGTTACTTTGTCTACCTTTTTCTTCTTTTTGATCTCCATGACTTGCATTACCTTGAACACTTGCTGCACTAACTCCACCCTTTGATGGATTTCTTTCACGTTTCATATCTTATCACCTCCATTTCTTAGACTAACCTATTTAAATAAACTTATTAGTAAAAAATGGATTGTGATAAAAAAAGCAGAGGGAGGATTTTACATCATAAATAAAATTTTATTAATTTGAACTTTTTGTTTATTGCGAAAAATAAGAATTTATCATATAGTGGAAGAAGAGGGCTCATTGATAATGGATTGTTTTATCCAGAAAGTGAATGAGTATTCATTCAAGATATGAGGAGGAGAAATGCATATGATCCAAAAAATTAAAAAAGCCGCTGTACTCGGCTCTGGTGTGATGGGATCTGGTATCGCTGCACACTTGGCAAACATAGGTATTCCAACATTACTACTTGATATTGTCCCAAGAGAACTATCTAAGGAAGATACTGCAAAAGGTCTTTCTACAGACTCCAAAGAATTTCGTAATCGATTTAGTCAAACGGCTATTCAGAAATTATTGAAACAAAAGCCAGCTCCTCTTGCATCTAAGAAAAACTTAACGTTAATTCAAGCAGGTAACTTTGAAGATGACATGAGTCGTTTAAGCGAAGTTGACTGGATTATTGAAGTAGTTGTTGAAAATTTAGCAATTAAAAAACAAGTATTAGCTAGTGTTGATGCATACCGCAAACCAGGCTCAATCGTGAGCTCAAATACATCAGGTATTTCAATTGAAGCAATGTCTGAAGATTGTTCAGATGACTTCAAGAAATATTTCTTAGGCACTCACTTTTTTAACCCACCACGTTATTTAAAATTATTAGAAGTTATTCCTACTAAACATACATCTGAAGAAGTACTTACATTTATGAAAAGTTTTGGAGAAGACGTTTTAGGTAAAGGCGTTGTATTAGCAAAAGATACTCCAAACTTTATTGGAAACCGTATCGGAACTTACGGATTACTTGTAACTGTACAAGAAATGCTAAAAGGCGGATACAGTGTTGGAGAAGTTGATTCAATTACTGGTCCAATGATTGGGCGTCCTTCTAGTGCTACATTCCGTACATTGGACGTAGTTGGACTAGATACATTTATCCATGTTGCAAACAATGTTTATGAGCTAGTAGAAGGCGAAGAGAAAGAAGTATTTAAAGTTCCAGAATTTATGAAGGAAATGGCTAATCGTAATTGGCTTGGAAGTAAGTCTGGGCAAGGATTTTTCTTAAAGCAAGGTAGGGAAATCTTAGAATTAGATCCAAGCACATTTGAATATGGAGAAAGAAAAAGCTTGAAAACAGCTTCAACTGAAAGCATCAAGCAAATTAAAGGTTTAGCGAATAAGTTGAAAGCGCTTGTATACGCTGATGATCGTGCTGGTAATTTCTTATGGAGCATTATTAGCCCGGTATTAGTCTATTCAGCTGAATTGTCTGGTGAAATTTCTGATAACATCGTCGGAATTGATCAAGCAATGAAGTGGGGATTTGGCTGGGATTTAGGACCATTTGAAATCTGGGATGCAATTGGTGTGTCTAAATCAGTCGTACGAATGGAAAGCGAAGGCTTAACTGTACCGAACTGGGTTAAGAATATGATCGATAGTGGTAACGAAACATTTTATAAAAACGACAATGGAGTGACTAGCTTCTATCATAATGGCCAATTTGAAGAGCTAGTAAGAAATGATAAAGAAGTTAAATTAAGTGTTTTAAAAGAACAAGGTCGAATTATTAAACAAAATTCAGGTGCGAGTTTAATTGACCTTGGAGATGGAGTTGCATGTTTAGAATTCCATACAAAGAGCAATGCAATTGGCATGGATATTACGCAAATGGTTAACTTCGCAGTTGATGAAGTTTCAAAAAATTATAAAGGCTTAGTTATTGGTAATCAAGCTAAGAACTTCTGCGTCGGTGCTAATTTAGCAATGATTTTAATGGAGGCGCAAGATGACAACTATTTTGAAATTGAAATGGTTGTTAAAGGATTCCAACAAGCAATGATGAAAATTAAGTACTCAGATAAACCGGTAGTTGTAGCTCCTTACGGTATGACACTGGGCGGCGGTGCTGAAATTTGTTTACCAGCTGCTAGCGTAGTTGCATCTTCTGAAACTTATATGGGCTTAGTTGAAGTTGGCGTAGGCTTAATCCCAGGTGGGGGCGGTAGTAAAGAGCTTTATATTAAACAATTAAAACAGTTCCCAGAAGGTGTTGAGTTTGACTTGCAAAGTCTTGCAAATCGAGTATTTGAAACTGTTGCAATGGCAAAAGTATCGACTTCTGCTCAAGAAGCATTTGAAAATGGATTCTTAAATCATGATGATCGCAAAGTATTTAATGCAGATCACTTAATTTATGAAGCAAAACAACGAGTACTTGAGTTATATGAAGCAGGTTATAGCGCGCCAATTCGTGAGAAAGTACCAGTAGTTGGTGAGTCTGGTTATGCAACATTATTAGCTGGTGCAAACTCAATGTACTATTCTGGCTATATTAGTGAACATGATTTAACAATTGCTAAGAAACTAGCGTATGTCATTGCAGGTGGAAAAGTACCATTCGGAACATTAGTAGACGAAGAGTATTTATTAAATATTGAACGTGAAGCATTTTTAAGTTTAATTTCAGAAATGAAATCTCAAGCTCGTATGCAACACATGCTTGTAAAAGGAAAACCGTTACGTAATTAATCGAAAGATGGAGGGAAGAACATGAGAGAAGCTGTTATTGTAGCGGGTGCGAGAACACCTGTAGGTAAAGCGAAAAAAGGATCACTTGCAACTGTACGTCCAGATGATTTAGGGGCATTAGTTGTAAAAGAAACATTAAAACGTGCGGGAAATTACGATGGTCCAATCGATGATATCATTTTTGGTTGCTCATCGCCGGAAGCCGAGCAAGGATTTAATATGGCGCGTAATATTGGAGCACTAGCTGGATTACCGCATTCAGTTCCAGGAATTACAGTGAACCGTTATTGTTCTTCAGGTCTACAAAGTATTGCTTATGCAAGTGAACGAATTATGCTAGGTCATTCTGAAGCTATAATTGCAGGGGGAGCAGAATCAATGAGTTTACTTCCAATGGGAGGGCATGTTGCTCGTTTAAATAGTAGATTAGTAGAAAATGCACCAGAGTATTATATGGGTATGGGGCATACTGCTGAGCAAGTTGCCAATCGCTACGGTATTTCAAGAGAAGATCAAGATGCTTTTGCGGTACGTAGTCATCAGCGCGCAGCAGCGGCTATTAAAGAAGGGCGTTTTGTAGACGAAATCGTTCCAGTTGATGTAACGCTACGTTCGGTTAACTCAAACAATAAATTAGAAGAGAAGAATTTTACTTTCTCTCAAGATGAGGGTGTTCGTGAAGGAACCTCTTCTGAAGTATTAGCTAAATTAAGACCAGCATTTAATGTGAGAGGTTCTGTAACTGCTGGAAACTCTTCACAAACAAGTGATGGGGCAGCAGCAGTATTAGTAATGGATCGTGAAAAAGCAGAAGCTGAAGGACTAAGTCCGTTATTAAAATTCCGTTCTTTTGCAGTAGCCGGAGTAGCTCCTGAAGTGATGGGAATTGGACCAGTTGAAGCAATTCCAAAAGCTCTTAAATTAGCAGGATTAAGTTTATCTGACATTGGAATTTTTGAATTAAATGAAGCCTTCGCTTCTCAATCAATTCAAATTATTCGTCACTTAGGTCTTGATGAAGACCGAGTAAATGTAAATGGTGGAGCGATAGCATTAGGGCATCCACTTGGCTGTACTGGCACTAAATTAACTTTATCTCTATTACATGAGATGAAGCGACGTGGAGAGCAGTTTGGTATCGTAACGATGTGTGTTGGTGGCGGAATGGGTGCTGCCGGAGTATTTGAATTAGTTTAATAGATGTACGGAAATAGATTGTTAGTATCATGTCTTCAAACTAGTAAATAGAAAATAGGAGGAATTATTGATGGAAAAAACAATCGGTAACTTACTTAAAGGCGGAAGCTTTTTAACAACAGAAGTGACTTTTGATAAAGTTTTTACACCAGAGGATTTTACGGATGAGCATAAATTAATTGCAAAAACAACTGAAGATTTTGTAATTAATGAAGTTTTACCTGAATTAGAATATTTAGAGCAACACGAATTTGATCGCACTGTAAGATTATTAAAACAAGCTGGTGAGCTAGGATTATTAGCTGCAGATGTTCCAGAAGAGTATGGTGGAATCGCATTAGATAAAATTAGCTCAGCATTAATTACAGAAAAAATTGCACGTGGTGGTGGATTCTCACTTTCTCAAGGAGCGCACGTAGGGATCGGTACACTTCCGATCGTATTATTTGGAAATCATGATCAAAAGCAACGTTATTTACCTGGATTAGCATCAGGTGAGAAATTTGCAGCTTATGCATTAACTGAGCCAGGTTCAGGATCAGATGCATTAGGAGCAAAAACTGTCGCTAAATTAAATGCTGAAGGAACTCACTACATTTTAAACGGTGAAAAACAATGGATTACAAACTCTGCTTTTGCAGATGTATTTGTTGTCTATGCAAAAATTGATGGAGAGCACTTCTCAGCATTTATCGTTGAGAGAGATTATGAAGGTGTTTCGACTGGTCCAGAAGAAAAGAAAATGGGAATTAAATCATCTTCAACTCGTACATTGATTTTAGAAGATGTGAAAGTTCCTGTAGAAAACCTTTTAGGTGATATTGGAAAAGGTCATGTTATTGCATTTAATATTTTAAATATTGGTCGCTATAAATTAGCAGTAGGTACAGTTGGTGGCTCAAAACGTGCATTAGAATTATCAGCAACGTATGCTAACCAACGCCAACAATTCAAAACACCAATTGCAAAATTTAGTTTAATTCAAGAAAAATTAGCAAGTATGGCTACCAAAATTTATGCAAGTGAAAGTTCAGCATATCGTACTGTAGGACTTTTTGAGGATCGCTTCAGTCAATTAACTGAAGAGCAAGCAAAAGATCCAAAAGCAGTAGCAGCTGCTGTAGCAGAGTATGCAATTGAATGTTCACTAAATAAATTCTTCTGTTCAGAAGTATTAGACTATGTAGCTGATGAAGGTGTACAAATCCATGGCGGATATGGTTTCATGGCTGAATATGAAATTGAGCGTATTTACCGTGATTCTCGTATTAACCGAATCTTTGAAGGAACAAATGAAATTAACCGTTTAATCGTACCAAGCACTTACCTACGAAAAGCAATGAGCGGAGAACTACCATTACTTCAACAAGCACAACAAATTCAAGAAGAACTAATGATGTTAATGCCTGAGGAAGTTGGAGACGCACCTCTAGAGCAAGAAAAATATTTAGTTCGTAATGCGAAAAAAATCGCAATCATGATTGCTGGATTAGCCGTTCAAAAATTCGGTAAAGCATTAAGTAATGAGCAAGAAATCCTAGTCAATATTGCAGATATCGTAAGCAATATTTACGCGATGGAATCTACAGTTCTACGTACTGAAAAAGCGATCAATAAAGTAGGCTTAGCAAAATCAAACCAAAAATTACTTTATACTCAAGTATTCTGCCAAGAAGCATTTAATGAAATCGAAGCTCATGCGAAGGAAACACTTGTTGCTGTTGAGACTGGTGATACATTAAGAATGATGACTTCAGCACTTCGTAAGTTTACACGTCATACGCCAATTAATGTAATTGCGAAGAAGCGTGAAATTGCAGCTAATGTATTAGCTGATGAGCGTTATACTGTTTAATCTAAAAAAACTGCCGATCTGTTGATTGGCAGTTTTTTCTTAATTCATTCGATAGATAGGATATTTTTCCCATGAGTTGTGCCATACTAGTATATGTTGAATAATATTTAACTATATTGGGGCAAATCAAGGAATTACTTAGTATTTTTTAAAAAAGTAAATTTTTTGTTGAAATACACCGAAAAACACGAACGTTCTACTGGTTTAGTACTACTAATATTGCTATAATGGGTTGGACGACAAATTATTACAGAATTTTCGAACGGAACTATTTAAACTAACTTATTCCCTGTGATAAAATAGATTTTGGGAGGAGTTGCTAAATGAGTATCATTTTTTATACATATCCAAAATGTGGAACTTGTCGAAAAGCTGCTTCATGGCTTAAAGAGCATAATATTCCAGTAGAAGCAGTTGATATTACATTAAATCCACCTTCAAAGGAATTACTTGCTGATATTTTTAAAGCAAGTGGAATTTCAATAAATAAATTATTTAATACAAGTGGCGTTAAATATCGCGAGCTTGGATTGAAGGATGTTATTCCAACAAAAACAGAGGACGAGCTTTTAGAACTATTAAGTACAGATGGTAAACTAATTAAAAGACCTCTACTTTTTAATGGAGATCAAGCGACAATTGGTTTTAATGAGGAAGTATTTGAAAAGGTTTGGTTATAAAATAACTATATAATTTAAGGTAATTAATCAGAGGAGGATTTCACAATGTCAATTCCAAATGAACTACGTTATTCAGAAGAACATGAGTGGGTAAAAGTTGAAGGTAATAAATACTATATCGGTATTACTCATTTTGCTCAATCAGAGCTTGGAGATATCGTATTTGTTGAGCTACCAGAAGTAGGCGATGAACTTACTATTAATGAGCCATTCGGTAGTGTTGAATCTGTAAAAACAGTATCTGAACTATATGCTCCAATCAGTGGTAAAGTAATTGAAGTAAACTCTGATCTAGATGAAAATCCTGAATTCGTAAACGAATCTCCATACGAAAAAGCATGGATGGTAGTTGTTGAAGCAACAAATGCTTCAGAGCTTGATGAGTTAATGACTGCTGGTCAATACGAAGAAATGATTAATCAAGATTAATTATCTAATTAAGCGTCCTTTTTGGGCGCTTTTTTATTTTATGTGTATAATAAAAGTAATAAAGCTTAACTTATTTACATAAAACATAATTTAAAGGGACATTTTCATTTAGGGAAAAAAAGGAAACAAGAAAGGCAAAATCGAATATACTATATACAAAAGATTTTTAGTCAAAAGTTTTTGAGTCTTATACATTAGGTGATGCCCAGTGAATATTGAAGATCAAAGAAAAGTTATCATTGTCGAAGGTACTACTGATAAGAGGAAAATACAGACAATCATAAAGGAGCCTGTAGATATTATCTGTACGAATGGTACAGTTGGTACTTCAAAGCTAGATGAGCTTGCTGAAATGTTAGATTTAAGAGAAATTTATGTATTAGTCGATGCGGATGAGGCTGGTGAAAAACTTAGAAGATTGTTAAAAAGAGAATTTCCACAGGCAGAGCATCTGTACATTGATAGAAGTTATCGAGAAGTGGCAACAGCTCCGAGTCAACATTTAGCTAGTGTATTATTAGGAGCGGATATTTCGGTATTTACAGATTATTTACGTACAAATTAAAGAGGAATTAAGATCATGCAGCAATGGACAAAGAATGAAATAATGCAAAGAGTTCAATCAAAAGAGACTACAGTTATTTATATCTATACCGCAATGTGTGGTACATGCCAAGTAGCTTCTAAAATGCTAGAAGTTGTAAATGAGATTCTGCCAAACTTACCAATAAGTAAGGTGAATATTAATGAAATAGTGGAAGAAGCTCAAAGTTGGAAGGTTGAAAGTGTACCTTGTTTACTTATTTTTGAGAATGGGGAAATGAGACAAAAAATCTACGCTTTCCAATCGGTACCATATTTACATGAATTGTTAAAAAAATATAATTTATATATTAAACGATGAGTGCATACAGTATGTTGCACTCTTTTTATATGTCTTAAAATATTTCCTGATTTTAGACATATTTCTCGGGAAATGAGTTGAATGCTGTAGAAATAAAATTAAAATATAGATTTTTATCAAGGTAAATGTCGAGCGAAATATAAAGAATACACCTCTTATCTATGAGAAAATAAGATTAAAGAAATCGGAAGAGGTGTTTAATATGGAAATCAAGGAGTGGATAGGACAAGCAAGAAACTTATTTATAAAAAAGGAATATTTACAAATCATTTTACCAATCGAAGAAAGAGTTGTAGAGTTTAACTGTCTAAATGAAAAAGTATTTATAAAGTTAAGTAAAAAGGCTCCTTTTATCGAGGTAATTGAACGTTCGATTCCGCAACTTAGAGTTAATTTTTCAAAAGATGGATGGGAATATCTATATTCAGGTTCGCAAAGGTTAGGACTTTTATTAAAACTGAATGATGCTTCTTTTGAAGGGAATTATCGATTATTACTACTAATGGAAACGATTTTTCAATATACGAGCGTTGAAAACGAAAAAAAACTTTTAGAAAATTGTTGACAACTAGTATCTAAGTTTGTAGAATTGGACTTACGTTAAAGAAATTACGTTAAACAACTTAATAGATCGTAAGATTAACTCTTATCGAGAGAGGTGGAGGGACTGTGCCCTGTGAAACCCAGCAACCGTCAATGTTCGTCATTGAAATGGTGCTAATTCCTGCAAAGCATATGCTTTGAGAGATGAGAGAAAGGAATACTTTTTGTATGTTAAACCTTTCTGCTCATGTGAGTTGAAAGGTTTTTTTGTTTTATCCGACTAAAAAAGTACTTACTTACAAAAAATTGAAAGATAAGTTGTTAGAATGTTTTGAAAGGAGATCAAGTGTATGATTCAAATAAATAATGTAAGCAAAACTTACAAAGGTAAAAAAGGCACAGTTACCGCAGTACAAAATGTTTCTTTAAATATTGAAGCAGGTGAAATTTTTGGCATGATCGGATATAGCGGCGCAGGGAAAAGTACGTTATTACGTATGCTAAATGGACTTGAGTCCCCTACATCAGGTGAAGTAATTATTAATGGTCAATCGATCTCTAAATGCTCATCTAGTCAATTAAGAAAAGCAAGACAAAAAATAGGAATGATTTTTCAGCATTTTAATTTATTGTGGTCGAGAACTGTATTAGAAAATATACTTTTCCCACTTGAAATTGCTAAAGTTTCAAAAAAGGAAAGCATTAATCGTGCGAAAGAATTAATCAAACTTGTAGGTCTTGAAGGAAGAGAAAATGCTTATCCTTCTGAACTTAGTGGAGGTCAAAAGCAACGTGTTGGAATTGCAAGAGCACTTGCTAATAACCCTGATGTTCTTTTATGTGATGAAGCGACATCTGCATTAGATCCAGAAACAACAGATTCAATATTATCTTTATTGACAAATATTAATAAACAGCTTGGTATTACAATTATCCTGATTACTCATGAAATGCATGTTATTCAAAAGATTTGCCAACGAGTAGCTGTAATGGAAAACGGAAATGTAGTAGAAGAAGGCCATGTTGTTGATGTATTTACACGTCCTAAACAAGCAATTACAAAGAAATTTGTGACGCAAATCAAAGGCAATGATGAAGGTGAAGTAATTTCTCAAGGTGATGGGAAGGATAATACTTACAAGCTAACCTTTAAAAATGGTCAAGCAGATCAGCCACATATTTCTGAAGTAGTTAAGCACTTTGATATTGAGATTAACATTTTGCAAGGAAAAATTGTTCAAACTGCTGAAGGCTCTTATGGGACAATGAAGATTCAACTTGTTGGAGACATAAATAACATCAAAGAGGCAATCACTTATTTAGAATCAAAACAAGTTGAAGTGGAGGTAGCATAAGATGACACAACTTTTTCCGAATGTTGATTGGGATGCAATGCTTTTAGCTTCTCAAGAAACATTATTCATGACAGTAATAGCTGCGCTTGCAACGTTCATTTTTGGACTAATAATAGGTTTATTCTTATTTTTAACTAGTAAAGATCAGTTGCTTGAAAATAAATTTTTTAATACAATCCTAGCAGCGTTTGTAAATATTTTTCGTTCAATACCGTTTATCATTTTAATTATTCTATTAATTCCATTTACGATCTTTATTCTTGGCTCTATGCTTGGAGCAAAAGCAGCGTTACCTGCATTAATTATTGGTGCTGCACCATTCTATGCAAGAATGGTCGAAATCGGATTACGAGAAATTGATAAAGGTGTAATCGAAGCTGCAAGAGCAATGGGAGCTAGTACTTTTACAGTAATCTTAAAAGTATTAATTCCAGAAGCATTACCAGCAATAATTTCAGGTTTAACTGTTACTACAATCGCAATTGTTGGTTATACAGCAATGGCTGGTGTAGTAGGTGGTGGTGGACTTGGAAACTTAGCATTTATGGAAGGATACCAACGTTCTAATAACCAAGTAACGCTTGTTGCGACAGTAATTATTTTATTAATCGTATTCATTCTTCAATTTATTGGAGATTTAATAACAACAAAAATAGATAAAAGAGCTTAACATATAAGGGAGGAACTGACAGTGAAATTCAAAAAAATCGCAAGTTTATTAGGAGCAGGTGTTTTAGCATTATCTTTAGCAGCATGTAATAAAGGTGGAGAAGATAAAAATAAAGAATTAGTTGTTGGTGCATCAAATGTACCGCACGCAGTTATTTTAGAACAAGCTAAACCGCTTCTTAAAAAAGAGGGGATTAACTTAAAGATTGTTAAATTCCAAGATTATGTTCTACCAAATAAAGCATTAGCTTCAAAAGAATTAGATGCAAACTATTTCCAACACATTCCATATTTAGAGTCTCAAATGAAAGAAAATGGTTATAAATTTGAAAACGCTGGTGGGATCCACATTGAGCCAATCGGAGTTTACTCTAAAAAATATAAGAGCTTAGATGATCTACCAGATGGAGCTAAAATTATCATGAGTAGCTCAGTAGCTGACCATGGTCGTATGTTAAGCTTATTACAACACGAAGGTTTAATTAAACTTAAAGCTGGAATTGATCCAACTACAGCTCAAATTAAAGACATTGCTGAGAATCCAAAACACTTAAAATTCCAAGCTGATGTAGACGCTGGAATGCTTCCAAAAGTTTACCAAAACAATGAAGGCGATGCAGTTTTAATTAACACAAACTACGCGATTGATGCTGGGTTAAACCCAATGAAAGATGCTATTGCATTAGAAGGTAAAGAATCTCCATATGTAAACATTATTGCTGTTCGTAAAGGTGATAAAGATAAAAAAGAAATTAAAGAGCTTGTAAAAGTATTACACTCTAAAGAAATTCAAGATTTCATCATTAAAAAATATAAAGGTGCTGTAGTACCTGTAAGTCAATAATCACATAAGAGAGGGTGTCTCATAAGTTTTGAGACACCCTTTTTTTATGTTTGTTTATTAAACTGACATTTCCTTGCGCGTTTTTATCAACTTTTTACAAGAATTTGATTTACAGGTGAGATTGGTGGGCGTTCAGCCATAACCTCAATAATATTTTTAGCTGCTATTTCAGACATAGCTTCACGAGTTTCAAATGTTGCATTTCCAATATGAGGTGTTAATACAACATTTGTAAGTGATTTTAGTTCTTCTGTTATTTTAGGTTCGAATTCAAATACATCTAGAGCTGCACCAGCAATAACACCGTCCTTTAATGCGTCTACTAATTCCTGTTCGTTGGCTAAAGGACCTCTAGCTGCATTGATAAAAAACGCAGTGTCTTTCATTTTGTAAAACTCTTCTTTTCCAAATAAATGGTGTAGCTCAGGTTTGTAAGGACAATGAAGGGTAATATAGTCAGAAGTCTGTAATAATTCCTCCAGTGATACGTAAGTGGCATTTAAGTCTTGTTCAAGCTCTTTGCTTAATCTTCTTGGTTGATGATAAATAATCTTCATATTAAACGCCCTAGCTCGCTTAGCTACTGCTTGTCCGATATTTCCAAAACCAAAAATACCTAAAGTTTTTCCTGATACTTCTGTTCCTCTAAAGAATAATGGAGCCCATCCTTCAAAACCTTTTGTACGGCAAAGTTCGTCTCCTTCGACTATTCTTCTGGAAATAGCTAAGAGAATTCCTAAAGTTAGCTCAGCAGTTGCGTCTGTTGAAACAAGTGGAGTGTTTGTAACGTGAATCCCCTTACTAGTTGCATAATCTACATCGATATTATTAAATCCTGCTCCGTAATTAGCAATAATTTTTACATTTGTAGCAGCATCAATTACTCTTTTTGTGATTGGAGTGGATAGTAAGCTTAAAATTGCATCAACCCCACCAACAAGCTCACACAATTCATCTTCTGTAATTAATTGCTCATTTTCATAAACAATGACATGATGATCTTTTAATAATTCCTCAGCCTTTTCTGGAATTTTTCCCGCTACCAAAATATGTGCCAAATTAGAAACCTTCTTTCAACAGTTTAATAATTAATGTTAACGTTTTTATTATAAATGAAGTTTCAAGTTTATGTTTTAATTTAGTATTTGGCAGTTTAAAGAATATATTAATTTTTAAGGTTTGTCAGCAAAATAAAAAGCAGACAGAGGTATGCTTTTTTTCACCACGCTGTTGAAAAACAATCTTGTCAATTAATTATCAAATTTTCGTAAAAGGAGTTTAGTGATGTTGATTTCCACTACAGGATGCTCGCTTTCCATGGGGCGAGATTCTTTAGCCTCCTCGGCAAACCTGCGGGGTCTCAGCCTTCCCGTTAATCCCATAGGAGTCGAGCACCCCTCCGTTACAATCAACTTATTCATCAAAAAAAGATTACACTAAAAACCTAATTTTATATCTTTTACTTAGAGTAGCATAACAGCATGGTAATGAGTTAAAGGTCAATTAAGATTGAACCCCAATGTATTATAATCATTTGAAATTGTTTTTCTAAAATTGCTCAAAATATTTAAATAAGAATAAACAATACTAGAGTTTGTTGATATTTAAAAACTGCTCAAACATATTAACAATTAAAATCAATTTTAGTTTATAAACAATGAGTTTTACATAATATCCATTTGACTATTTTTTTTCAACACTCTGTGAAAAAAAGCAGACATTTGTCTGCTTTTTTCATTGATATCTATGATTTAAACTTGCGGTAGGGGGAGTGTGATTTACTGAATAAAACTTATTTAAAGATTGATCTACATATACCCAGCCCTTCCAGCCTAAGTGGATTGTATCTTTTAGGAAAAACTCATCGTATTCATGTGAAGAAAAATCAGCTACTTGGAAGCCAGCATCTTCAATTTGTTTTTTTACTTTTTTGTAATATACTTCTCTACCTTCTTTAGGGAATCCAGCGTAATCATACCATGGTCCATTTACTGGAACGGAAATAAACAACGCTTTTGTGTGCTCTTTTTTTAGTAATGCTAATACCATTTGAAGGTCATCATATTCTGGCGATACACCATAGTTACTATTTCGTTTATAATTTTTTAAAGCTGGAAGACGTTTTTGAATGTGTTTTATATAGTATTTATTAATTATACCGAAATGGTTAGTAGTTGATTCTCGTTTGCCAATTTTATCGGCAACTTGAGCTACTCGATCCCAGGATAAATCTTCATATTTTGATTTTTTTAATCGGAAGTTTTTATCTGGATCCATTATAACGGTCTCGAAAAGATCTTTCTTTTCGAGAATTTTTAAATATGTGTAAGCTAACGGTTTTTCAGCCATTGCCTTGAACTTAACTTTTTTGTTATTTGATATAAAAGCATTTAATTGGGTTACTAATAAAGAGTCTTTTTTGATAATTGATAGCGTTAAAAGTCTCTTTGCAATTTGTCTCTTTACTGAAATATCAATTGTATTATTAAAAACGAATGAATAAGTTTGAAGGGCAGAATAATTAGGTGAAAAATGAGTATCGTCAATG
This sequence comes from Gottfriedia luciferensis, assembly GCF_001712755.1. Lineage (GTDB taxonomy): Bacteria > Bacillota > Bacilli > Bacillales > Bacillaceae_G > Gottfriedia > Gottfriedia luciferensis_B. Next base: position 52,816 of record NZ_MDKC01000034.1, on the reverse strand, counting down.
CCATGTGGAATAAACCACTGTGGAGATAAAACAAATACAATTTTTCTATTTTTTATTCCATCACCTAAAGATGCTAAGTCTAGAAAATGAACGAGACTTTGTGATCCCCCTCGACCAATTAGATAGGGAGTAAATTCATCTTTTTCTCCCATAAAAAATCTAGAAGGATGGAAGGGGTCTCTTCTAGCAAGTTCTGAAGACCCAAAAATAGGTAGGAATTTTGGGTCTTTTAACATTTTACTTTGAAGTAATGTCCCTTGAAATGTTTCAGGATTTAAAGACGCTGCAGTATTATTTAATCGTTCTTTTGTAATAAATAGTTCATAAAAAGAATTTGGAAGATATAAAGCTAGTAAAAAAATGGAAATAGCTGTTATCATCCCAAAAAATTGAACTTTTTTCATTTTCTAGCCTCTAAAATCGAAATGATTTTATTTGGTGTTGCCCACTCCTCACGATCGAAGTCAGAAATCGTTACGTTGATACCGATTTGTTCTTCGATTTCAACTAATAAGCTAACTGTACCAAATGAATCTAATAATCCTTCTTCAAAAATCAGAATATCTGGATTTTCAATCACTTCATCTGTATTACATAAATCTGCTAAAAGTTTTAAAACCTCTGCTCTTAAATTTTCCATTATACTCATTCTCCTTTAGTTAACTAGATGTCCTGAAAATATTAAAAATCCGAAACAAATAAAATGGAATGTAATAATAACCGCTAATACATGTGTTAGTTTATTATTTTTCCAAATCTTTTTTTTCTTATTGAATTGTTCAAACCAATCAAAACTACACATCAATATAGCTTGGTATAAACCATATAATAGGTAATTTATTTGGATCCCGTGCCAAGCACCCATTAGTAAAAATAAAGTAGTGTAACTGATATAAGATATATTTCTTCTATTTTTTATCACTTTTTTCTTAGTCAGTAAGAATACCATTCTCATATATACATAGTCACGAAACCAAAATGATAAGCTCATATGCCAGCGATTCCAAAAGTCCTTTATATTTCGACTAATGAATGGCATATTAAAGTTTTCAGGTGTTTTAATACCTACTAAATAACTAACGCCGATTGCAAATGCGCTATAACCTGCAAAATCAAAGAATAAGTACAGACTATATGCATACATATACGTTAGATTTGAGACGAAAGTATGCCCTACAACAAGCTGTGTTTCAAGTATATGAACGTTAATTAAATAACCAATTATATATTTATAGAGAAAACCAATAAAAATTTTATGAACACCAATTTGAAAATACTCCTGGTATTCACTAGCCGTTAGCTTTTTTTGACTATCCTGTTGAAATCTCCTAAAACGATCAATTGGTCCAGAAGAGATCGTTGGAAAAAATAATAAAAACTTAAGGAAATCAACAATGCTTATTTCTTTTATACTGTGGTCGCGAATTTCAATAATGACTTGTGTTGCTTTAAATGTTAAATACGAAATTCCTAAAAAGCCTACAAGGGTAGTACTTTCAAATATCGGTGAAACCTTTACAATTATTAAAGGTAAAATTGATAGAAAAACACTTAAGTAATAAACAGTTGAATGGTTCGCATTCTTCCGATAAACACTGTAACCTTTTATTAAAATAACTACCCAAATTATAAAAGCAACTAGGTAGTAGGATTGTATTTTAGAAGAGGAAAAGATTAATAATAAAAACACAAAAGAAAGAAATGTTGTGTAGTTAGTTAATCTTTTTCCTAAAAACCCTAATACTACTGCTGGGATTAATAAAACAATTAAAATACCGAAGAACGTAAAACTACCGTATGGAATCATTGATCAGCATGCTCCAATAATTTTTTTCGATCAACTTTACCGTTCGTTGTCATTGGTAAACTTTGTAAAAAACTAAATTTTCTTGGAATCATATAAGTCGGCATATATTTATTTAGTTCTTGTTTTAAAAAACGTGTTAAATGATATTCCTTTTCGAAATCGTGTTCTTTAACGACTACTAAGCAATGTAAATCTATACACTTACCATCCTTCATCTCCGGTAATATAACTGCAGAATGAACTAATGGTAATCTTCTAATGTTATTTTCAATGTCCTCAATTTCAATCCGATAACCGTGTAGTTTTACTTGGAAATCGATCCTACCTTTATAGAATAATAGTCCTTGATTAAAGTAACCAGAATCACCCGTTTTATAGGCGCGCATGTCATTTATTTGATAGTAGGCTGCATCAGTTTTTAACTGATTATTAAGATACCCTTTACTAACGCTTGGACCAGCTATAATAATTTCCCCTGTTTCACCATCTGGAAGTGGGTTTCCCAATTCATCCATAATGTAAATGATTGTATCGTCTTTCGGAGTTCCAATCGGTAATGGGGAATATTGGTTTATGATTTCTTCGGTAATCTGAACGAATGTTACAGCAACAGTTGCTTCTGTTGGACCGTAAGTATTATAGATCTCTGCTTTAGGAAATCTAGATAAAAGCTGTTTAGCACTATTATTCGATAGTACTTCACCACAGAAAAGGAAAGTCTTTAAGCTTGGTAGTAAGGATTCGCTGAAATTTGGATTCATCATACACATCTCTATAAATGATGGTGTAGAAGTCCAAACCTCAATATCACTTTCCATTAAATAATCGAATAATACTTTTGGTCGCTCAACCAAAGATTTTTCAACAGCAATGAGTGTGCCACCCGACAATAAAGATGGATATAAATCCATTACTGATAAATCAAAAGAGAAAGGTGCTTGATTTAAAAATCGTTGTCCATTGTGTATATTAAAATCCTTCAATATCCAATCGGTAAAACTACGTAAGTTTTTTTCAGTAATTTGCACACCTTTTGGATCTCCAGTACTGCCGGAAGTATAGATAATATAAAATGTATCTTCGTCTTTAACATTAAAGTCAGTTAAAGAATTGACTAGATCAGTAGAATCAATTATCTCCTGTAGTTCTCCAAAATTTATGATTTTAATGGATTCAAACTCTAAAGTAATATCTTTTGGTGTAATTAATAAAGTTGCTCCAGAATTAGTAATCATTTTTTTGAGTCTTTCAAAAGGAATAGACTCATCAACGGGAATATATGCACAACCTGCTTTTACACTCCCTAAGAAAATAGAAATCATTTCCGTCTGCATGTGCCCATACACAATAATAGGCTTATTCGTAAAATTATTTTTAATCATCCAGCTAGCAATCGCATCTGATTGTTGCTTTAAAGTTTTATATGTTAAAGAGTAATCACTATTTTGAAATGCGACCGCATTTGGGGTGTTAATTGCCCAATAATCTATTTGTTCAATAATTGATTTCATCAGCTCACGTCCTAAAAATCGTTATATATAAAGCTCCCAGTAAATGAATCTTTAAATCCATATAGGTAAAGTAGTGCAAGTAAAATTGATAAATAAAACGCAGTATAGAATAAAAATCTTAAAGTCTTTGAACGGAAAATATGGATTTTACCCATTTGTTTTCACCTTTCTTAATTTTTAGCTAGACGTATTATAACACCGAAAAAAAGATGAAAAATTAACCAAACACCTTTTAAAATTACAAACAGATAATAAATTATTAAAGGTTAAGTAAATTTTTTCTAATTCAATTTTAAAGATTAATGGACAAGATTGTTCATATAATTAGGAAAAGGTAGTAATAATGAACAAAAAAATAGAGGGAAGTAAAAATAATGGGGAAATGGGAAAATCCTATTGGCCCTGCTCTATGGGAGATTGTAAATGATGAAAAAGATTTATTTGTTCTTGATTCCTAGTTTCTTAACTGTTTTAATAATGTCTCCATTTTGTAGTTTTATCTGGAATAAAAACGCTGCGAAAGGGACAGTTCCGAATTACCCTACTGTGAATACCGTTAAAGTTACTAATGTTCAAAATGAGAATTCTAGAGAGATTGATCGCTACTTACAGCAAATTCATTTTAATGGAGTTGTTCTTGTTAGGAAGAATGAAGAAAATATCATTAATAAAGGATACGGTTATCGAGATATCCAAAATCAGTTACAGAACACACCAAATACGTATTATCCAGTTGGCTCAATTTCTAAATTTTTTGTTTCAACGTTGTTAATGCAATTAAAAGAAAAAGGCAAAATATCGTTTAACGATCCGATTTCAAAATATATACCAGAATTTCCGAATGGATCAAAATTAACATTATTTCATTTAATTTCTCATACTTCAGGGATTAGGAGACAAAAAGAGTTATTTAATCCAATTTCATCGACTAATTTAATAAAGGAAATAGTTAAATCAAATGCTCACTATAAACCGGTGAACAAATGGGATTACAATGACACAAATTATGTTTTACTTGCTTACGTTATTGAAAAAGTAACTGGAATTCCTTATGGAGAATATATAAAAACACATATTTTCAATAAAGCGAATATGACTGAAATTGGACAGGGTAATGATTTTTATAAAAAAGGAAATCATGCACTAGGTTATTTATTAATTCAATCTAAAAATGCTCCGAAGCAATTACGAATACCAAATTTTAACCATTTATTAGGTTGTGGAGATATTTATGCAACGGTTTCAGGACTACAAAAAATGGACGAGGCACTTATTTCAAATAAACTTATATTGAGTAAAAGTTTTACTCAATTTATTAAGCCGTATCAAAATCATTATGCATACGGAATTTATAATAAAGGAAAGTATTTATACAATCATGGGGTAGTTCCAGGAATTAATTGTATGAATGTATTCGATCCAGTTTCGAAAACATATGTAATTGTGTTTTCTAATAGTCAAAAGGTGAAACCAAACACTTTTAAGATAGCAATGAAGTTATTTAAACTAGTTAACAAAATGAGTTGAGAACAGTTAGCTTTTTGATTATAAGAATCTAGACTCTTATAAAATATTTCATAAATAATTTAAAAGATACTCATACTATTTTTTGATAAAGAAAATAGGAGGAGTCTAGTGAAAAAGTTTCTATATTATTTCTTATTAATGATAATGACTAGTAGTATTAATTTGGGCTCTATTAAATTTGTTAGTGCGGATACGAAAGCCGGGATCAATGAAAACTCATTAACGAGACATATTAAAATTACTGAACAAAAACTAAATGATGCGCCGATTAAGTATCCACAAATAAGTGGAGCATCTAATTCAACTGCACAACAAAAGATCAACAGTATCTTAAAACAAGGTGCTGATTTAGCGAATAGTAATCGTTTGAAGCTATTAGAAGATGAGAAAGAAGCTAAGTCAAAATGGGATGCTAGCCAAGGGCAGTGGAGACCTTATGAATATGTATTTACTTATAAGGTACTATACAATAATCTTGATAAATTGAGTGTTATTTATAATGAGTATTCATATACAGGTGGGGCACACGGAATGACAATGGGTACTACATTTAATTTTGACGTAAAAACAGGTGATATCGTTCCGCTATCTAAGTTAATAAACGAATATACAAAATCCGTACAAGAATATGCTTATCAGCAATTACAAAAGAAATATAAAGGATATGTATTAATAAAATCTCCTAACGAAATTGACTTAAGTGACAAAAATCGACTATGGGCATTTGACCACGCAGGAATAAAATTAATCTTTAAAGAATATGAAGTAGCCGCATATGCTGCTGGCATGCCCGAAGTCTTTATACCAGTGCAAGTTTATCAATAATAAAACCGATTTTTAGAATATATAGGAAAATGTTTTTGAAATAGTTAAGGAAGTAAATTTATTTAATTGATCAAAACCTTTTTTCTTCAGAGTGTTGAAATGTTAAGCGGTCTATAGGGAAACATTAAAAAGAACATTATTGATGCTTAAATACTGTTTGATGATCTATTAATGATTTTACGATTTTAATATACCAATCAATTATATTAATTGTTTTTCAGAAGTTGAAATTTTAACGAAATTAGATAAATTATTTCAAATGGTATTCGAACTTAATTGACTTACAGACTGATTAAAAAACTTTTATTTTACTCTAAGTAAAGGATATTGAATTAGATTTTGAACGTTAACTTTTTTTGATGAATAAGTTGATTGGAACGGAGGGGTGCTCGACTCCTATGGGATAAGCGGGAACCCTGAGACCCCACAGGCGTAGCCGAGGAGGCTAAAGAATCTCGTCCCATGGAAAGCGAGCATCCTGTAGTGGAAATCAACCACGTGGGCTCCTTTACGAAAACTTGGTTAATGTTTTTCAACAACGCGAGAAAAGAACCTTCATTATAAATAAGGTTCTTTTCTTTATTTATTTAATAAATTTGATTAATGAAATAAAACATTTTCGTAAATAATGGTAGAGTCTGCATGAAAACATTCATTTGTTTTAACAATATAAGAATAAGTTGAACAACTATATAAATATTGAATAATCTAAAATTGAGTATGTACGATTACTAAAGTGAGTGCTAAAGGTCGTTAAAAACTAAAAGCAAAGAAGTTTAATCTTCAATCTGTTCTTTTAACAATAAGGCATAAAGATCTTCAACTCGTTCGGACATAAATCTTTGTGAGTCTTCAATTCCCTTATTATAAAACATAGGTCCAAGTTTTTGTGATATAAAGTCTATTAGCAACATTGAACTTAATTCACTTAATTCTTCGTCTCTTTCTTGTAAGAAATACGTTTGTAGTTGATTAATCGCAAATTTTTGTTGATCTGGTGAAAGCTTAGTTGTTTTTGACATTAAATTCCCCTCTTTTTTAGTTGTGATATTAGATTTTTTATTTCCTATATATATAGTATCTCTATTTATTCTTTTATTGCGAAAAAATGTTACACGTAATAAAACTTTTTTGGTAAAATAGTGCACAACTTGAAAATACTTTTTAATTGCTTTAAGATTAGAATGAGAATAAAATGAGAATGAACTTAAAATAGCCATTTTCTATTTTATAGAATTTTTATGTAATATTATGGAGGGTGTAAAATGGGAGCTTCTACATTAAAAATAAAAGACCTTCAAGTAGCAATTGAAGGAAAGCAAATTTTAAAAGGTGTAAACCTTGAAGTAAAAGGTGGAGAAATTCACGCAATTATGGGACCAAATGGTACAGGTAAATCAACTTTATCTTCTGCTATTATGGGTCATCCAAAATATGAAGTAATCGGTGGTAGCATCGAGCTTGATGGCAACGATGTTTTAGAAATGGAAGTTGATGAGCGCGCTCAAGCTGGTCTTTTCCTTGCTATGCAATACCCAAGTGAAATTAGTGGTGTAACAAACGCAGATTTCTTACGTTCTGCAATGAATGCACGTCGCGAAGAAGGCGATGAAATTTCATTAATGAAATTTATCCGTACATTAGATAAAAACATGGAATTCTTAGAAATGGATCCAGAAATGGCTCAACGTTACTTAAATGAAGGCTTCTCAGGTGGAGAGAAAAAACGTAATGAGATTCTTCAAATGATGATGATCCAACCTAAAATTGCTATTCTTGATGAAATTGACTCAGGTTTAGATATCGATGCATTAAAAGTAGTTTCTAAAGGTGTTAACGAAATGCGTGGAGAAGAGTTTGGTTGCTTAATCATCACTCACTACCAACGCTTATTAAACTACATCACTCCTGACTTCGTTCACGTAATGATGCAAGGTCGTATTGTAAAATCAGGTGGACCTGAATTAGCTGCTCGTTTAGAAGCTGAAGGATATGACTGGATTAAACAAGAGTTAGGTATCGAAGACGAGACTGTTGGGCAAGAAGCTTAATCGGATAGGAGGGATTCTCATGACAACTGGTACTACAATTCCATTTAGTCAAGAAACAGTTAAGCAGCTTTCTGCACTGCTAAATGAACCTGCATATTTCACAGAGTTCCGTTTAAATGCACTAGCAAAAGCTGAATCACTTTCTCTTCCAAAGCCAGATAAAACAAATATCTCTAAATGGGATTTCTTTGGAAAAGAATTTAATGTTACAGCTGGAAATGTTCCTACAAAAGATCAATTACCAGAATCAGTAACATCTTTAATGAATGAAGACACTGATCAATCAGTTTATGTACAATATAATGGTTCTGCTGTATATCACTCTCTTTCTTCTGAAGCAAAAGAAAAAGGTGTAGTATTCGTAGATTTACACACAGCGATTAAAGATCACGAAGATCTTGTGAAAAAATATTTTATGACAGAGGCTGTAAAAGTCGATGAAAATAAATTAATCGCTTTACATGCGGCATTAGTAAATGGTGGAGCTTTCTTATACATTCCTAAAAATGTTGTATTAGAAAAACCAATCCAATCTATTTTTGTTGTAGATGGTGAAAATGTACCTGCATATAACCACGTTCTTGTTGTTGCAGATGCAAATAGTGAAGTTACTTATGTTGAAAACTATGTTTCTACATCTGCTGATTTAGATGCGGCTGTTGTTAACGTTATTACAGAAGTAATTACATTAGATAATGCAAAAGTTCGTTATGGTGCTGTTGATACTTTAGCAAAAGGTGTTACTGCTTATGTTGTTCGTCGTGGTCATGCTGGTCGCGATAGCAAAATCGAGTGGGCACTTGGCCTAATGAACGATGGAAACTCAGTTTTCGAAAATGTTACAAACTTAATTGGCGACGGATCTTTCGGTGACATGAAGATGGTTACTGTAGGCCGTGGGGAGCAAACTCAAAACTTTACAACAAACATTACTCACTATGGTAAAGGATCTGAAGGTTGGATCTTAAAACATGGTGTATCAATAGATGCTGCTACTTCAATCTTTAATGGTATTGGGAAAATTGAACACGGCGCTTCTAAGTCAAATGCACAACAAACTTCACGTGTATTAATGCTTAGTGAAAAAGCTCGTGGAGATGCGAACCCAATTCTATTAATTGATGAAAACGATGTTATGGCAGGTCACGCTGCTTCTGTTGGTAAAGTAGATCCAACTCAACTGTACTACTTAATGAGTCGCGGTATTCCGAAGAAAGAAGCAGAGCGCTTAGTTATTCACGGATTCTTAGCACCTGTAGTTTCGGAATTACCAATTGAAGAAGTTAAAAAAATGCTTGTTGATGTAATTGAGAGGAAGGTTAAGTAATGGATGTTAAAGCAATCCGTGAAGCCTTTCCGATATTAAATCAAGAAGTAAATGGACATCCTTTAGTATATCTGGATAGTGCTGCAACTTCACAAAAACCTGTTCAAGTAATAGAAGCTGTTGCTAACTACTATAAAGAATATAATTCTAACGTTCATAGAGGTGTACACACTCTAGGAACAAAAGCTACTGATGCATACGAGGGAGCTCGTGATAAAGTACGTAAATTTATTAATGCATCATCAATCGAAGAGATTATTTTTACTAGAGGTACAACTACTGCAATTAATACAGTTGCTGCTAGCTACGGAAGAACGAACTTAAAAGCTGGAGATGAAATTGTGATTTCTTATATGGAACATCACAGTAACATTATTCCTTGGCAACAGGTTGCTAAAACTACTGGCGCAACATTAAAATATATACCATTAGAAGAAGATGGTTCAATCAGCGTTGAGCAAGCAAAAGCTACAATTAACTCAAATACAAAAATAGTTGCGATTATGTACGTTTCAAATGTACTTGGTTCAATTAACCCTGTTAAAGAGATTGCAGCAATTGCTCATCAAAATGGAGCAATCATGCTTGTTGATGGTGCGCAAAGTACTCCACATATGAAGGTTGACGTGCAAGACTTAGATTGCGATTTCTACGCATTTTCTGGTCATAAAATGTGTGCTCCTACCGGTATTGGTGTACTTTACGGTAAAAAACATCTTCTTGAAAACATGGAACCTATTGAATTTGGTGGGGAAATGATTGATTTCGTTGACTTACAAGATTCTACTTGGAAAGAACTACCATGGAAATTTGAAGGTGGAACTCCAATCATTGCTGGTGCAGTTGGTTTAGGCGCTGCTATTGATTTCTTAACTGAGATTGGGATGGATAATATCGAAAAGCATGAACATGAGATTGCGAATTATGCTCTTGAACAGTTATCTACTGTAGAAGGAGTAACAATCTATGGTCCAAAGCATCGTGCAGGTCTAGTTACATTTAATGTGGAAGATGTTCATCCACATGATGTTGCAACTGTATTAGATGTGGAAGGAATTGCAGTTCGAGCTGGCCATCATTGTGCTCAGCCATTAATGAGATGGTTAAAGGTATCTGCTACTGCTCGTGCAAGTTTTTATCTGTATAATACAAAAGAAGATGTAGATGCTTTTGTAAGAGGATTAGTTAAAACGAAGGAGTATTTCAGCGATGTCTATTAATCGAAACATTGATCTAGATGCATTATATCGTCGGGTGATAATGGACCATTATAAAAACCCTCGTAATAAAGGGGTAGGGGCAATATCAGAAAACGATGTAACAATAAACATGAATAACCCTACTTGTGGTGATCGCATTGAACTTCGTTTAAAGGTTGATGATGGAATTGTATCAGACGCTCGTTTTGATGGTGAGGGATGTTCAATTTCAATGGCATCAGCTTCAATGATGACTCACGCAATTAAAGGTAAAAAAATAGAGGAAGCCCTACAGCTTGCTCAAATATTTTCAGATATGATGCTTGGAAAAGAATACGATGAATCAATCGATTTAGATGATATTGAAGCACTTCAAGGTGTTTCAAAGTTTCCAGCACGAATTAAATGTGCAACACTTGCATGGAAAGCGATGGAGAAGGGCTTAAAATCAGAGGAATAATCCTCTGAGCTTTAATCCTCCTCTTCTATAAGAAGGGAGTATGAATAATGTCTACTAATTTGCCGGATATTAGTGATTATAAATATGGTTTTCATGACCGTGACGTATCAATCTTCCGTTCAGAGCGTGGTTTAACAAAGGATATCGTTGAAGAAATTTCACGTATGAAAAATGAACCACAATGGATGTTAGATTTCCGTTTAAAATCTTTACAACATTTCTATGATATGCCAATGCCTCAATGGGGTGGAGACTTAGCAGATTTACGCTTTGATGAAATTACTTACTATGTAAAACCATCAGAGAAAACAGAAAAGTCTTGGGATGAAGTACCTGAAGAAATCAAAAATACTTTTGATAAATTAGGTATTCCTGAAGCAGAACAAAAGTATTTAGCTGGTGTATCTGCACAGTATGAGTCTGAGGTAGTTTACCACAGCATGAAACAAGACTTAACTGATCTTGGTATCTTATTTACAGATACAGACACAGCTTTACGTGAGCATGAAGAAATTTTCAAAGAGCACTTTGGAAAAGTAATTCCACCTACAGATAACAAATTTGCTGCATTAAACTCAGCTGTTTGGTCTGGTGGATCTTTCATCTACGTACCAAAAGGTGTTAAAGTTGATACGCCACTTCAAGCGTATTTCCGTATTAACTCAGAAAATATGGGTCAATTTGAACGTACATTAATCATTGCTGACGAAGGTGCACATGTACATTACGTTGAAGGTTGTACAGCTCCTGTTTATACAACTAACTCACTTCACTCTGCAGTAGTAGAAATCATCATTAAGAAGGATGCATACTGCCGATATACAACAATTCAGAACTGGGCGAATAACGTATTCAACTTAGTTACGAAACGTGCTGTTTGTGAAGCGAACGCAACAATGGAATGGATCGATGGAAACATTGGTTCAAAATTAACAATGAAATACCCAGCAGTTATCCTTAAAGGTGAAGGTGCTCGTGGCCTTACACTTTCTATTGCAATTGCTGGTAAAGGACAACACCAAGATGCTGGTGCTAAAATGATTCACTTAGCTCCAAATACTTCTTCTACTATTGTTTCGAAATCTATTTCTAAACATGGTGGTAAAGTAACGTACCGTGGTATCGTACACTTCGGTCGTAAAGCATCTGGATCACGTTCAAATATCGAGTGTGATACGTTAATTATGGATAATGCATCAACTTCTGATACAATTCCATACAACGAAATCTTAAACGACAATATTTCTCTTGAGCACGAAGCGAAAGTTTCAAAAGTTTCTGAAGAGCAATTATTCTACTTAATGAGCCGTGGTATTTCTGAGCAAGAAGCTACAGAAATGATCGTAATGGGCTTCATTGAGCCATTTACAAAAGAATTACCAATGGAATACGCAGTTGAAATGAACCGTCTGATTAAATTCGAGATGGAAGGTTCAATTGGTTAATAGAGTTTTTAGGGGAGGCGAACTTTTGAAGTTCGTCTTTTTTATTTAGAAATATTTAATAAGTATCCGCAGTTGTTTTGATAATTTAATAAATATTTAAAGATGATTTCTGTTTCTATAAGTAGAGCAGCTTTTTAGTTTTAGTAAAATCCTTCTACATTACACCTCATTAATTTTTCAGATAAATAAAGGTTTTTATAAAATAAGATAGATCTATTTGTGGTAAAATTTAACTTGAAGGAAAAGAGATGTTTGTGGAATTTAATATGTAGGAGGGTTTTTTATGAATTTTAACCTTAAAGAAGCGATTGAAGTTTTAGAAAGAACACCAAAATCATTAGAGTCTCTTTTATCGGGTTTATCTGAATCTTGGTTAAACTGTAATGAAGGTGAAGGAACCTGGAATGCTTCTGAAGTAATCGACCACCTAATTGAGTGTGAAAAAACAAATTGGATTCCAAGGTTGAACTGCATACTTAACAAAGAAGGAAACAACCATTTCCCACCATTCGATCGTTTTTCGCATTTAAATGAAAAACATGAGAACTCAATAGAAGAAAGATTACTTGAATTCAAGAATTTAAGAGCAGAAAATATTACAAAACTACAATCATTGGTTGACCCTGAATTACACTTAGAATTAGAAGGGATTCACCCAGATCTTGGAACAGTAAAATTAAGAGAATTATTATCCACTTTTGTCGTACATGATCTTACGCATATAACTCAAATTGCAAGAGTGATGGCAAAACGATACAAAACTGACGTAGGTCCTTGGATTGCAAATTTAAGTGTGTTAAAGAAATAGTTAGCGTTTAATTCACAAATTATCGGGTATTATAGTGTGGAAATCAACGAAGTACTTAAAAAAACAATTAAAAATAATGTATAAACACCAAAGTGCAATACAATAAAGGATTATTCATACTCGGGGAATTCCGAGTTTTTTTATGTTAAACTATTATTTAAACCATGGAGAATATAGATTTTTAGTGTAATTAAAAAGGAGAGAAATTTAGGTTGGATATCATTCTACAAATTCTTATACTCATCAGTATAGGACTTGCTGCAGGAACAGTCGGATCATTGATTGGTTTAGGCGGAGGGATTATTATCGTTCCAATGCTACTTAATATTGATCACTTTTTATCCGCTTTTTCGACTGTGCCAATTCATGTTGCAGTTGGAACTTCACTGATTACAATTGTGTTTTCTTCACTGTCATCCACCCTTTCGTACCATAAACAAAAACGAATCGATTATAAGAGTGGTATTTTATTTTTAATAGGGAGTGTTCCTGGTAGCTTACTAGGTACATACATCAATTCGCTTTTAAATACGGAGCGTTTTACTTTATTTTTTGGTATATTTTTAATCTGTATATCAGTCTTTCTATTTGTTTCTTCAAAATTAAATAAAAAAGCAAAGGAAGTACATAAAGGGGTTATACGAACATATACAAATGAAGAAGGCGAGGCATACACATATAGCTATAGTCTTCCTTTGGCGATTTCATTGTCTATTTGTATCGGGATCATCTCAGGATTATTTGGAATTGGTGGAGGAATATTGTTAGTACCAATGATGGCGTTTTTATTTGGTTTTCCACCTCAGTTAGCTGTTGCGACTTCAATGTTTGTTGTTATGTTTACGACGCTTGGAAGCTCCATTTCATATATAGCATTAGGAGAAGTAAATTTCTACTACATTCTTCTACTTATTCCTGGCGCATGGTTTGGTGGGAAAATTGGAGCATATATTAATCAAAAGTTAAAAACTGAAACAATCGCATTAATTTTAAGGTTAGTTGTGTTATTTTATGGCATAAAATTAATTATAGAAAATATTTAAAAAAGGATGGTGGAACAATGGAAACAAATCAAACGATAAATATTCGGTTGTTCCATACAAATGACATTCATAGCCACTTTGAAACGTGGCCAACAATCGTCGGTTTGTTGAAGTCTAAAAGAGAATTAGCTACAGGAAAAGGTGAAGCCACACTTACTTTTGATATTGGGGATTTCGTTGATCGCTTTCATCCAATTTCGGAGGCCACTTTAGGAAAAGGCAATGTGGAACTTTTAAATGATGCAAAGTTTGATGCAATTACAATAGGTAATAATGAAGGAATTACCTTATCAAAAGGTGAGTTGTTAAACCTTTACGAAGATGCAAAGTTTGATGTATTAGTTGGTAATTTAAACATTTCAGATGAAGGTACCGAGAGTTTCAGCAAGCCTTTTGAAATATATGAAAAAAATGGAGTAAAGCTAGGAGTAATTGGTTTAACAGTCGCTTATCCTGTGTTTTATGAAACTTTAGGATGGAGTATAAAAGATCCGTTTGAAATGTTAAATAACATATTGCCAATTGTCAAAGCGCAATCAGACATTGTCATTATACTTTCTCATTTAGGGATGAGAGACGATCAGAGAATCGCTGAACAATTTTCAGGAGTCGATATTATCTTAGGCGCACATACTCATCATTTATTCCCAAATGGAGAGTATGCTGGTGAAACTTTACTTTGTGGAACAGGTAAACACGGTAACTATTTAGGCGAGGTTTTAATTACTGTAAATAAAGAGACGAAAAGTATTATCAATACTGAAGCTTCAGTTACTGAAGTACATACAGTCCCAACATATTATCAAGATGAAATGACGAAAATGATGTTGGCTAATTTAATGAGATTAAGTAAAGGAATTTTAAATGAACCAGTAGCACAACTACCGAGTAACATGGGTGTAAATTGGTTTAAAGATAGTCCATTACTGAAATTATTAGCAAATGCACTACGCCAATGGACTAAATCAGATATCAGTATACTAAATTCCGGTATTTTACTTGAAGGTTTAAATAATGGCCTTGTTACTAAGGGTGACATTCATCGGATTTGCCCACATCCTATTAATCCTTGTGTCGTTAATTTGTCTGGTAAGGAATTATTAAATGTTTTAAATCGTTGTGAAGATAAAGAGCTGACTCACTTAAAGATGAAAGGTTTTGGATTTAGAGGGAAAGTAATTGGAAAAATGGTTTACGATGGAATCACTTTTGTTAATAAAGATAAGAAAAGGCATTTGAAAAAAGAGGATCTACTTATTAATGGTGAAATGTTAGATTTAAATCGAATGTATGAGATTGGAACTTTGGATTTATTTACGTTTGGTCATTTAATTCCTACAATTCGAGATGCTAGTCATAAAAGATTTTTTATGCCTGAGTTTATTCGTGATGTGTTATTTTCGGCTTTAAAAGATGTATAAAATTTATCAAGTTTAGACAGGTTACACTTTTGTTTTTTTCTCATATTTTAGAATGAGAAAGGAGCGTTGAACTTGATCAATTTAAGCCCAATTAAAATAGATAATCATACATTTAATGCTGTTACAGTTTTACTTCCAAAAACTACGTTATTGGTCGTTATGAATGATAACGGATATATTATGTGCGGAGCATTAGATGTAGCTTTATTAAATGAAAGATTGCGCGATCGTCAAATTATCGCAGGCCGAGCGGTTGGTGTAAAAACAATAGAAGAATTATTAAATGCGCCTTTAGAATCCATTACTGTTGAAGCAGAAAAGTTAGGTATTCAAAAAGGTATGATTGGAAGAGACGCATTATTAAAGATGATATAAAAAAAGCCACTAAATTTTTTTAGTGGCTTTTTGTGTAGACGATGCCCTAAAAATTTATTTTAAAATGTATTAACTGTTATGAAGAGCCATATATTTAATTAAAAAATTGTTCAAGGAGATAACAATGAGAGTTGTTGAAGCATCAACACTTGTTCCAGGTACGATCTTAAGAAAACCGATTTATAATGAGCATGGAAAAATGATTGTTAATGCAAATATTCCTTTAACAGAAGAGATGATTAATGGAATACATAAATTAGCTATTCAATTTGTTTTTGTACATGCTCAATCATCAGAACCTTTAATGGGAAAGACAATTATTTCAGACGAACTTCGCATTGAAATCACAAAAACAATAGAAGATGCTTTTGTTAAATTAATTAGCGAAGATTTTTATTTAAGAGGGCTATCTTTAGAAAAGAACTCATCTAGGCTTAAAGAAACGATAAAATCACTGCAAAACGAATTATGGCAACAGAAGGATGTTTTATCTTTATTGATTGACGTATTACATTATGATGAGTATCTCTTTACTCATTCTCTAAATGTAGCTATTTATTCTTTAGGAATTGGAACGGCATTAGATTTAAGTAAAATCCAGCTTAATTTACTTGGATTAGGTGCACTTTTACATGATGTTGGGAAGATGGCAATACCCAAAAAGATTTTAAATAAACGGGGCCGTTTAACTGAAGATGAATATGCATTCATTAAACAACATACAATTGCTGGATACGATCTGCTACGACAAGTATCTTCTATTCATCCACTTGTTGCGGACTGTGCATTACAGCATCATGAAAGGATTAATGGGAGCGGCTATCCAAAAGGTTTAATTGGTAAAGAAATACATCTTTTCTCAAAGATTATTGGGATTGCAGACTTTTTTGATGCTGTTACTTCAAATCGAGTATATCGACAAGCAATGCTCACGCATGAAGGATTAACATTATTAATTAATGAGAGTGATAAATTATATGATGCTAAATTAATTAGCATATTTAGCGATCTACTAACCATTTATCCAACGGGATTACACGTAAAATTGAGTGATGGTAGACAAGGAATCGTTTTTAGTCAAAATGATGCTGCTACAGATCGTCCAGTTGTGCTAATAATTGAAGAAAAAGGAATAAAATTAAGCAATCCTTATGAAGTGAATTTATATAATGAGTTGAAATTAGAGATTATCGAGTATAATCAAATAATAAAAAAAGTTGATTTTTAATTGTACAAATCCATTAAGAATGAACAGGCATTGACATGCATACCCATTAGTAAGGGGGCATGGATACAATGAAGAGATTTAAGTACAGACGTGTTCCAAAAAATAAACTTTTTGTTTCAAAAAGAAAATCTTTTGGCGGATTTAAAAGGAATTCAACTCAAATAACACAAACAATTCGTAATATATTTCCAAATAAATATGTAGTTATTTGTATTGTTCTATTATTTTTTTCCTTATATGCTTTCTGGGAAATTGATAAAATTTTCACACCTACAATCTTAAAATATTCTGAGAAACAAACAAGACGAATTGCTTCTTTAGTTATCAATGAAGCGTATGAATCGGCATCTAAGGAACTGCAAGGGCAGGATATTATCATTCGGGATGTTGATGAGAATGGTAAGGCGATAATAAGTACTAATACATATTTAATCAATAAAATAATTGGTTCTACTACTCAGCATGTTGAAGAAAATATACGTAGAGTTGAAAATGGAGATCTATCATTTTTATCTTTATCAAAAGCAGAAAAGAAGAAAATGAAGTCGGATCATGAGGGGCTATATTTAAAAGTACCGATTGGGGTCGTAACAAATACAGTACTTTTAGGAAAAATTGGACCTACTATACCAGTTCGCTTTTCTGTAGTCGGTGATGCAGTGGCTAATGTTACACAAGAAGTTAAGCCTTTTGGATTTGATAATTCTGTAGTCGAAATTATTATGAATGTAGAAGTAAATATGAATGTAATTATCCCGTTTAGTACAAAATCGACAAAGGTAAAGGTAGAGGTCCCAATTGCTACTGAAATTATCGATGGGGAAGTTCCAAATTATATTCCATTTACTCCAAATACTCAACAAGTTCCATCAACAACAAATGGAAAAAAATAAATTTAAAATAGAGCAGACTAAACTTATTACACTACGATAAGTTAGTCTGCTTTTTTTTCATTAATGGTTTCAATTTACCCAAAAACTCGCCTTGGTCAGTTTTCTTTATTTGCTTCTATCCTGACGCTCCCAAAGACGTAATTTTGGATAAGGATCAAAAGACCACTCTGAATAACCATTGTCTTTGTAAATACCATAGTGCAAATGTGGAGGAAATTTTCCAGATGTCCCTGGAGGTCCATATCCAGTACTTCCAACATAGCCAATAAGTGTTCCTGGCTCTACTACTTGCCCTCTTTGAAGGTCTTTGTTAAAGCCACCTAGATGAGCGTAGTAATGATAATTATTACTTAAGTCTCGAATTCCGATTCTCCATCCTCCGATTCGATTCCAGCCTTTTGTCTCAATAACTCCATAGCATGTAGACCTTACAGGAGTACCATAATTTGCAAAAATATCAGTACCTTCATGAACTCTTCGTCCACCAAAGCTTCGAGGAGCACCCCATGTACTACGATAACTATGTGTACTACGAATTGGTAATGGGAATGCATTACCTTCTATATTTAATTTTCCGTAATATTGATACAAACTAGCGTACTCATCGATAATATCAACTGTTATGGCTCTTTGGTAGTAATCCCATAGCATCATTCGAATATATTGCCTGGATGGTCCATAAAAATTTAATCGATGAATGAAAGTGTATAGAATATCCTCATCATCTTCTAGTGAAGCTTTTCCATCATTATTTCCATCTAAACCAATACCGCTAAAAAGATGGATAGTAGGAGCGTATGTGTCTTTCTTAACTGGATTTGATAGGCCGCTCCAATCCTCTGGTTTAATATAGATAGAAAGGACCCCATTTTCGCGTTTTGGTATATCGTTCCTTACACTCCGTACATTACGTTCATAAGTATCTATAGCTGCAAAGTAATACCAAGGGATAAAAGTCAGGGTTTCACCTTTTTTATATAAGGCCATTCGTTCTTTATTAAGCTGAGCTTGATCAATTTCTTCTGCATTTGTAAATGATGGCATTATGAAGATAACCACCATACAAAAAAGTACAATTATTTTTTTCAAAACCATCATCCTTTAAATTGATTTACATATATAGTTTGGTTAAAGAAGCGACTTTCATAAATGGAAATTATAGGGATAATAGGGATAATCAAACGAAAGTTTTTCATATCCGCGAAAAATGTAGTAATATATATACTATTGGAAGAGAAAATGAAATATGTCGTAAACGAATAAACGTTGGAGGAATTTCAAATGGCATCAAAAAAAGAAGAATATTTGAGAAAGCCCGAGTGGCTAAAAATAAAATTAAACACAAATGAATCTTACACAGAATTAAAGAAAATGATGCGATCAAAAAATCTTCACACTGTTTGTGAAGAAGCTCGTTGTCCAAATATCCATGAATGTTGGGCAGTTAGAAAAACAGCTACATTTATGATCCTTGGTGCAGTTTGTACGCGTGCATGTCGTTTTTGTGCAGTTAAAACTGGTTTACCAACTGAACTTGATCTACAAGAACCAGTTCGAGTTGCTGAATCTGTGACACAAATGAACTTAAAACACGTAGTAATTACAGCGGTTGCTCGTGATGACTTAAGAGACGGTGGAGCAGCTGTATTTGCAGAAACTGTTAGAGAAGTTAGAAAAGCAAATCCATTTACTACAATTGAAGTTTTACCATCTGATATGGGTGGGAAATTTGAAAACCTTAAAATGTTAATGGATGCAAAACCAGATATTATGAACCATAATATTGAAACAGTTAGAGAGTTAACTCCACGTGTTCGTGCAAGAGCTACGTATGAAAGATCACTTGAATTTTTACGTAGAGCAAAAGAAATTAACCCTAGCATTCCTACAAAATCAAGCATCATGCTTGGTTTAGGGGAAACAAATGAGCAAATTTACGAAGCAATGGATGATTTACGTGCTGCTGGTGTAAATATCATTACATTAGGTCAATATTTACAGCCAACGAAAACTCATTTAACTGTTAAAAAATACTATACTCCTGACGAGTTTGCAGCCCTAAAAGAAATTGCTTTAGGAAAAGGTTTCTCACACTGTGAGGCTGGTCCTCTAGTTCGTTCATCATACCATGCTGACGAACAAGTAGAAGCTGCTAAACAAGCATAATTAAAAAGCACTAGCCTATGCTAGTGCTTTTATTTTGATAATTATTTTGAAATCTGATCAAAATGCATGCTTTGCTTATCTACATCAAAACCTGCAGCTAAATCTTTAATTTGTTGCTCTAATTGTCCATCATTAAGCTGACCATATTTATTTAGGTCCTCAATATTATTAATATTTTGTATCGAATTTGAAGTAAAGATATGATAGTAACTAGGAAGTGCAGATTGAGCAGTTTTTTCAACCTGTTTTCTAGCTAATGATTTGTCTCCATCTGATCGATAAGCAATCAATACCTCTTGATCTGTAACTAGTGTAGCAGCATCGTCTATATCAGGAAGCTTAACAACTAAATAAGAAATGAATTTTGACACTTCTTGTTTATCAATCGTTAATGTATAATCGCCATCTTTACCTAAAACATCTTGCTTTTGTAGTCTAGAAAAGCCATAATCTTTGTAAGAGTTATTTGACATTTTAGCATTTACATCGCCTAAATCCATCGGCTTTGTATTTAATTGTTTAGGTGTTGGATTAGTTCGATGTTCATTTTTATATGTTACGTCCTCATAATCGAACTGTCTCGAATGACTTGGACCGAATGAACATCCTGTTAATAAAAATAAGGTTAATAAACAAACTAAATATTTACGCATATTAAATACCACCTTTTAATCATCAATGTAAAATTAGTATGCCAAAATATTTGTTACATATTTATGGGAGTAAAAGGAAGGAGAATACAAATTGGTTTGCATACAAAATATTTGCTATGAAGTAGTTGAAGATTACCGTGAAGGATTCAATGAAGAAGCCTTTAAAGCGAGATATGCAGAGATCCTTTCAAAGTATGATTACATTGTTGGGGATTGGGGCTATGAGCAACTTAGACTTAGAGGATTTTTTGACGATTCTCAAAAAAATGTTCCATATGATTCAAAAATAAGTACATTACGTGAGTATATTTATGAGTATTGTAATTTTGGATGTAAATATTTTGTAGTTAAGAAAGTAAAAAATTAAAAGATGGGGGAAACCTCATTTTTTTTTGTTATTTAAGGGGAGCACAGTATTTTAAAGAAAGTTGTTTACCTAGAACATAAAAAATTTTGTGGATAAAGTATTTTTTGATTTTTTGAAAGAATAAAAACCTTGTGGATAAGTTTGAATCTTTCAACAAAAGTGTGAATAAGTGAAGACTTAATCACAAAAAAAGTGGACAACTTTTTAGTTATCCACTTTTTTTCAGATTATTTAGTAAAAATAATTTATTTATCCACAGGATCGAAAAATTAGAAAATAATTTCACTTAGAAAATCTAATAATTCAGCTGCCTTTTCTTCAGAAATTCCGAAAGCAAATTCTAAGTAACCTTCTTCTTTTAAATCATCTGAACCGATAATTGCAAATCGATTACTTTGCATATCCATAATCATAACTTTGCCATAATGACGATCAGAATATACTAAAGCAAGATCATGTCTTTGCTCTTCTCCCATAAAGCTTACAAAACGAGTCTTTGCTTGAATAGTGTCATCATATAAGAAAAAACGTTCTGACATTTTTTATTCCTCCATTATACTAAAATAAGATTTGGCTTGGATCCTAAATGGTGATGTGCTTTAATATGTCGCACAGTTTTCGTTTTACTTCTCATTACAATTGAATGAGTTTCGACTAAGTCTCCACCTAAGAAAGTAACTCCTTCAAGTAATTCACCTGAAGTAACGCCTGTAGCAGCAAAAATTGCATCGTCACCTTTTACTAAATCATTTAATGTTAATAATTGTCTTGGATTATTAAGACCCATATCCATACAACGTAATTCTTCTTCTTTATTCATTGGTACCAATCGAGCTTGCATGTCGCCGCCAAGGGCTTTTATCGCTGCAGCGGCTATAACACCTTCTGGTGCGCCACCAGTACCTACAAAGAGATCGATTCCGGTATGAGGTAATGCTGTAGCTATAACAGCGCCAACATCTCCATCACCAAATAATTTAACACGAGCACCTTTTTCACGAATTCGTTCAATGATTTCCTCATGCCGAGGACGTTCTTGGACAATTACCGTTAAATCATGTACACGTTTATTGTTTGCTTCAGCAATAATATCTATCGTTTTTTCAATCGGATCATCTAATGATATTTTACCAGCAGCACGAGGACCTACAGCTATTTTTTCCATATACATGTCAGGTGCATGTAATAAGTTGCCTTTATCAGAAATTGCGATTACTGCCATAGCATTTGCATGACCTTTTGCAAGGATATTTGTTCCTTCAAGAGGATCAACTGCAATGTCTACTTCTGGTCCATTACCAGTTCCTAATTTCTCACCTATATATAGCATTGGTGCTTCATCGAGTTCACCTTCACCAATTACTACAGTACCTGCCATATTTACTGAATCAAACATCGAACGCATTGCAGAAGTAGCAGCGTCATCAGCTTCATTTTTCTTACCGCGGCCCATCCAATGAGCAGAGGCAAGGGCAGCTGCTTCAGTAACTCTTACAATCTCAAGTGCTAATTCACGCTCCAATAGTCCAACCCCCAGAAAAATATTCACCTATATAATATAACAAAAATCGGTAAGAAACGCTTTCATTTGTCGATTTTTTTCGAATTTAGCTATAAAATAAATATAAGTCCATAAAATGTAGAAGATAGAATTGAGAAGGAAGTGTACATATGTACTTTGTAAATCGTCAAAACATATTAGATCGAATTGAAATTTTAAATTCAATGCTTGAGGTATATGCGTCAAACAGCCATCCAAAAAATAAAATAGAAGAATTAGCTTTGGAAAGAATGACACATCTTTTGATTGATAGTATGTTAGATATTGGAAATACAATGATTGATGGCTTTATAATGAGGGACCCAGGAAGTTATGATGACATTGTTGATATACTAATGGATGAAAAAGTTATTACTGCATCAATTGGAGAATCCATAAAAAAATTAATTCCAATTCGAAAACATTTATTACAAGATTACACATCTTCAATTACAGAAAAAATAGTGACGACATTAAGCGAAAATATAGAAGCATATAAGGAATTCCCGGTTTCGGTTCAAGCTTTTCTTGATAAAGAGCTAGGAGTAATAAATGCTTTTAGTAGTGATGAGGAAAAATAATTTTAATTTTTCTATGTAAAAATAACGCTGTTTTCTTGTATTACTGAGTGAACAGCCTGACTAGTAAGGAGTGGCAATATGAAACAATATAAAGGATACTTAATTGATTTAGATGGAACTATGTATCGCGGTGAGGAGCAAATAGAGGAAGCAAGTCTTTTTATAAAGGCTTTAAAGGAGAAAAATATTCCATATCTTTTTGTAACGAATAATTCTACACGTAAACCAGAACAAGTTGCTGATAAACTTAATTCCTTTAATATTCCAACTACAAAAGAACAGGTCTTTACAACAAGTAATGCCACAGCAAACTACATAAAAGAACAAAAGGCAGATGCTACTGTTTATATGATAGGTGAAGAGGGCTTACAATATGCCCTAGAGGAAGTTGGTTTAACAATCACAGATGAAAATCCGGATTTTGTCATTAGTGGCTTAGATCGTAGTATTAATTATGAGAAATTAGCAAAGGCTTGTATAGCTGTAAGAAACGGCGCAACATTTATTTCTACTAATGGTGACATAGCGATACCAACTGAAAGAGGTTTATTACCTGGCAATGGTTCATTAACATCTGTTATTACTGTATCTACTACAGTAAAACCAATTTTTATTGGAAAACCTGAATCAATTATTATGGAACAAGCATTAAAAGTTCTCGGTGTTGCAAAAGAGGATACATTAATGATTGGTGATTATTATGATACAGACATTATGGCTGGGATTAATACTGGTGTTGACACATTAATTGTTCATACTGGTGTAACGACAAGGGATATGTTGTCAAATTATGAAACTCAGCCAACTTATTCAGTTGACTCATTAGAAGAGTGGATTAAATATATTTAAGAAATCAATTAACTTAAAAACCCACTAGTAATTAATTTACTTGTGGGGTTTTTGTATTATTTCAATATGAAAGAGTGGTCTCAAATATACATTGACTTATGAGACCACTCTTTTTTATTCATTTTCAGCTTTAATCTGATCTGCCTTTTTATGTGCAGCACGATGAGCAAGTCGGCTAGATGCAGCAGCTGCAATCGCTCCGACAATATCATCTAAAAATGTATTTACTAAGCCTGTAGATTTATCGTTTAATCTTTCTAAAATTCCAGGTTTTAATTTATCGATGTAACCGTAATTCGTGAATCCAATTGAACCATATACATTTACGATCGATAAGGCAATTATTTCATCAATTCCATAAAGGCCTTCATCTTTTTTGATAATAGCCAACAATGGCTCTTGTAGTTTATCTTGCTCTGCCAAAATATCTAATTCAATACCAGTAATGATGGCATTTTGTATCTCACGTTTTGTCAAGACTCTCTCAACATTGTGTTTACACTCATCTTTAGATAAATTTTCATGGTACTTACTTTGTAAAAAATAAACTAAATCAGCAATGTCATCGAGCGTAACACCTCTTTTTTCTAATAACGATAATGCAGTCTTTTCTAAATCGTGATTTAAATATTCCATTTCATCACCTTTTCCTTATTGATTGATTTAATTACTATAAAAATAACTAAAATGGAGATTTCATAAAATAATTAAAACTTTTACTATAAATTTTTTAAAAGAGATAAGAGGATTAATTATATATGATTCGATATCGAACAAAATTCCCCTTTATAAAAAAAGTTAAAACATAGTAAAAAATTGTTTAAGACATATAATTTATTACTTATGCCTTATCTGTTGAACCACTTTCCTACGTATTTTTTGGTGATTAGCCTGCCCAACTCGCTTCCACATTTCATGATGTCTAGTTCCAGCGAGTAGCCCCTCGAGGTCATAAGCCGAAGGCCAATAAAGGTAAAAACCAACCTTTCTTGGCCTTCGTCTTATGCTTGTCGGGGCTGACCAACTCGCTTCCACATTTCATATATACTACGTCATTCTCTCCCTTTTTGTGTATGGCCATTCGGGTTTTAGATAGAAAGTGAAAAAGTAGGGTACAGGTTTTTAGATTTGTGACATATATATTAATTAAGTAGGTATAAGAAGGATGTGAGTGATGATGTTTATTCGCAACCAAAACATCATTCAAGACATGTTTACTCATTATCAAATTCAACCAGCTGAATTACTTCAAGTACAGTCATATTACATGTTTTGGCAGCGGAATAGGGTGTATTTTCTTGCACCCATTGGAAATTTAAAAGAAGATGATTTGCAGGAAATGAAGAGTTTAAGTGATTTTATGAGCTCAACCGGAGATCAATCGGTCGCAACCTTTGTTCAAAATGTTCAAGGGTATTATGTGAGTAAGATTGATGGAAATAACTATTCTCTATTTAAAAGTAACAGACAAAATGAACGCAGTAATAATAACGGTGAAGAACTTGCGATTTTTCATTTAAGAGGAAAAAAATATTCAGATGAATTGAAAAGATTAAATAGAATCGGGAAATGGAAGAATTTATGGGAAAAACGTTTAGAGCAATTAGAACGATTTTGGCAAAGTAAAGTGAATAGTCACCCCGAAAATTTTTTCGAACAAATATTTATTGAATCTTTTCCTTATTATCTCGGAATGACTGAAAATGCGATTCAATATGTTGTAGATACTGAACTAGATGATACTCCTCAAGTTATTGATGCAGCAACAATCTGTCATCAAAAAATGACTGAACGAAGACAGAAAGAAATTCATTTTGCGAAAGTACCGATTGAATGGATTTACGATCATCCAAGCAGAGATCTTGCTGAATGGGTTAGGGATGAATATTTAGAGAATCCTGATAATTATCAAAAGAAAATCCTTTCATTTTTTTATGGTTATGAAAAGAAAAGTCCATTATCTACTTTTGCGTGGCGTTTATTATTTGCAAGGCTTCTTTTTCCCGTACACTATTTTGAAACAATTGAAGGATATTATTTGGCAAGGAGTGATGCGGATCGGAAAAGGTATGAGCGTAAATTAGTTAATTATCTTGAAAATACAAGTGAGTTTGAAGCTTTTTTAGGTGGGTTTTATGATTTGATCGGACTACCAACTGCTAAGTTAGGGATTCGTGAAATTAAATGGCTAAAATAAAAGAGAGGGTTTTAAACCCTCTCTTTTAGTATTGAAAATATATTAGAATACTTGCTCTACCTCAATTACACCAGGTACTTCTTCTAATAAAGCTCGCTCAATACCAGCTTTTAATGTAATAGTTGAACTTGGGCAGCTACCACATGCACCTAAAAGGCGAAGTTTAACAATACCATCCTCAATATCAACTAAATCAACGTCTCCACCATCACGTAGTAAAAACGGTCTTAATTTATCTAAAACTTCTTGTACTTGTTCTTTCATGTCCATTCATATCGACTCCTTTCACTAATTTTATTATAATCAGTTAAGAGGAAAAAATCTATTACAGAGTACTTTGTGTGTTTGAAATTATTTTTGGACACACACTTATTGTATGCTAGGAGGAGAAAATGAGTAATAAAATTTTAGTGGAAGTTTTTGGAGCTGAAGTAATATGTGCAAGTTGTGTAGGAATGCCATCATCAATTGAAACTTTTGAATGGCTTCAAGCTGCACTTCAAAGAAAATATCCTGACTTAGCCTTTGATTTTCAATACATTGATATATTTAATGTAGAGAATAATGAAAAAGAAGATTTCGCTGAACGAGTTAGAAATGATGAATTTTTCTATCCGGTAGTATTAGTAAATGGAACTGTTGTTGGTGAAGGTAATCCAAAATTAAAAGATGTTTATAACGCTATTGAACTATAATGAATTAAAACCCTTTACAAAATTGTAAGGGGTTTTCAAAGTGTTGAAATATAAAATGGTCAATAGGGAAACGGACATTAAATGAACATTTATATAATGATGAAATTATCATTTTTGGGATGATCTATTAAGGTTTTAAATGTTAATATGGTTGATTAATTTTATGATTCCAATAATCACTAGTAATGATTTTTTTCAGAAGTTAAAAATAC
This sequence comes from Gottfriedia luciferensis, assembly GCF_001712755.1. Taxonomy (GTDB): domain Bacteria; phylum Bacillota; class Bacilli; order Bacillales; family Bacillaceae_G; genus Gottfriedia; species Gottfriedia luciferensis_B. The sequence goes on along the minus strand of NZ_MDKC01000034.1, from coordinate 25,636 downwards.
TTTGGACTAATTTTTTAAAATAAATTCAGTTGTTTAGTTTAATTAATGTTCGATATTTATTGACCTACAAGCTGATTAATATAAAATAGCTGGGTTACTTTAGTAAAGGCAATCTGATTAGAATTTATTGAGACTTTTTTCGTTGAATAAGTTGATTGGAGCGGAGGGGTGCTCGACTCCTATAGGATAAGTGGGAAGGCTGAGACCCCGTAGGCTTGCCGAGGAGGCTAAAGAATCTCGCCCCATGGAAAGCGAGTATACTGTATTGGAAATCAACATCACTATACTCCTTTTACGAAAATTTGGTAATTTAATTGACAAGGTTGTTTTTCAACAACAATAACCCCCCTTACAAAAATGTAAGGAGGGTTATTGATTATAAATTGCTTTTTATTGGCTTCTTATTGTAATTGACTCTTTTCCAAAAAGATTAAAATGTTTTAATAAAATTCATTATTTTATGTAAAATGCAGAAGATTTACATGATAGAATAGAAGTGTAAAGACAAATAAATTACAATTTTTGGCATATATATAGGATTGGGAGGAGGGGTGGAATGGTTGCGATTAGTTTATTTGTAATTGGCGTTTTATTAATTATTATCGAAATGTTTTCGTTAACCTTTGTATTCTTATGGATTGGTATTGCGAGTATTCTAGCTTCAGTTGTAAATTATTTTACAGGATCAAATACTTTTACTTTTATCGTTTTTGTTATTAGTGCATTAATTTTGTGGCTTAGTACAAAGAAATTTGCAAAAAGAATCCACCAGCATAAAACGATAGAAAATGGAGTATATGCATTAGTTGGTAAAGAGGTCGTTGTAGCTTCTGTTGAAATAAATGATGATACAGTAGGTACAACTAAAGTTTATGGTGACGAATGGACAATCCGTTCTACTGAACCATTAATTTTAAATGAAAAGGTAATTGTAACAAAAATAGAAGGTGCAACTTTATACGTGAAAAATAACTAATTGAGGAGAAGTGCTATGTCTGATGTAGGTTCTATGGTTGGTCCGATTATTATTGGTATTATTGTTTTATTTGTTGTGTTACTTTTATTATCAAGTATCCGCATTGTTAGACAATCTGAAGTATATCTAGTAGAACGATTAGGGAAATTCCATCGAAAATTAGAGAGTGGAATCCACGTTGTAATGCCATTTGTTGAACGTGTAGCTAGTAAAAAAACATTGCGTGAGACTGTGGTAGATTTTCCACCACAATCGATGATTACAAAAGATAATGTTAGTATCCAAGTAGACTCAGTTGTCTTTTATCAAGTAACTGATGTTGTGCGTCATGAATACGAAATTGCTAATCCATTGTCTGCGATTTCCAATTTGACTGCTACTACTTTACGTAACTTAATAGGGGAATTAGATTTAGATGAAACTTTAACAAGTCGTGATACAGTTAATAATAAACTCCGTGCAATTCTTGACCAAGCAACTGATAAATGGGGAATGAAGGTTAATCGTGTAGAAATCCGAAATATTATTCCACCAATTGATATACAAAATGCGATGGAGAGACAAATGCAAGCAGAACGTACACGTCGTGAAAAAGTATTAAATGCACAAGGTGAAAAAGAATCAAAAATCCTGAAAGCAGAAGGAGAAAAGCAATCAAAAATTCTTGAAGCAGAAGGGGAACGTTTAAGCCAAGTTGAAAAAGCTCGTGGAGATAAAGATTCTCAAGTTTTACGCGCTGAAGGGGAAGCGGAAGCAATCATTAAACTTGCTGAAGCGAAAGCTAGAGGGGAACAACTTGTATTAGATGTTTGGAGAAATGCAGAGCCAACTAAAGAAATGGTTCAATTGCGTTCAATGGAAGCTTTAGAAAAAGTAGCATACGGTCATGCATCAAAACTTGTTATTCCGACAGACGCTACAAAGCTTTTAGGGATGGTTGAAAGTGTAAAAGAAGTTATTAAATCTGACAAAACAGAATAAAAAAAAGCCCCTTAGCAATTATGTAAGGGGCTTTTTAGCATATTAATATAACTAAAAAGATGTTTTGTTAATCAACCATTGTGGTATTTATACATCCATAAGATTCCAGACTTAATTAATCTTGGAACACGTCCGAGTAGTGGGCGCTCATTGAATAGTCCAAAACCATGTTTTTTACCTAGTGAGCCCATAATACCTTTTAATTTTATTTTAGGCATTACTTCTGGAAGGTCTTCACCTTTCCATTTTTTTTGTAAAACCATAACGATTTGTTCTGCTTGAGCTTCTGCTAGCTGTGCAGAAGGTGCATATGGTAATGATGCACAATCTCCCACTACATAAACATGCTCATCGTTTGGCATGTGATGATATTTGGTTACAACGATTCTTCCTGTATTGTCTTTTTCTACGTCTAAATTGCGGACAACTTCAACTGGTTGAATTCCCGCTGTCCATATTACAGCGTCACAATGAATTTCATCATCATGGTTAAATAAAGTATTTTTCTCAACTTTTGTAATGTTTGAATTGCTAACAATTTTTACATCGTGCTCAATAAACCAGTTTTGTACATAATAACTAAGTTTTTCTGGAAACATTGATAAAATTCGGCTTCCACGATCAAATAGTAAAATTTGTAAATCGCTTCTACTTTCTCTTAACTCACTAGCTACTTCTACACCACTTAAACCAGCACCTACAACACCGATTACTGAATTAGGAGGTAGACTGTTTACATTTTCATAAGCGTTTCTTGTTTTTTCAATTGTTTGAATACTATAAGTATGTTCCGGTGCACCAGGTACATTATGGTATTTATCCTCACAACCTAAACCGATAATTAAATCATCATAAGAAACTGATTTTCCATTGCTTAATTCTACTTTCTTGTTTGCCGTATCAATTGTGGTAATATCTCCATAAACAACTTTTAATTTCTCATGAGTTGGTAATGGTATTCTAATGTGTTGCTCTGGAACTGTACCTGCAACTAATGCATAATACTCAGTTTTAAAGCAATGAAAAGAATTTCGATCAATCAATGTGATATGAACATCCTCAGGTAAATCAGATGTTAATAGACGTGACAAAGCACGAATATTTCCATATCCGGCACCTAGTAATACGAGGTTTTTCATAGTTGATGTTCCCCTTTTGTTTTATTAGCGTTGAATGAAAAAATTTTTCTATTTTTCGACAATTATATTATATATATTTTATGTTAAAATAACAACGCCTAACTCAGTAAAATAAAGCTCATTCCATTTATTCTCAAAAGGATTGACGTTTTTAAAAAAAAAGAGTAACTTTATGAGGAGCAAGGAGTGAAAAATAGTGAGACCATTAGTCGAATTTTGTATAAAAAACCTAGCAGACGGTGCACAAAAAGCTTTAGAACAGCTTGAACGTGATCCAAATCTAGACATACTAGAATATGGCTGCCTTGGATATTGTGGAAAATGTAGTCTATCACTTTTTGCACTAGTTGAAGGGGAAGTAGTTACTGGAGAAACGGCAACCGAGCTAGTAGATAATATTTATATTTTCTTAGAGGAAAATATGTTAATATAAGAAGCGCTGTTAATAATTAACAGTGCTTTTTCTATTTTTCGAGCTATTTCAACAATATTTTAGTCTTCCTCAAAATCCGCTTGACATCCCTCAATCATAACCTAGTTTAAACATTTCAATAATACTATTCTTTCGATTAATTACATTAACCAATATTATTTTTATTACGTACACTATTTTTAATCTTTCGCAAAGTTAATGCAAAAAAAATGAGCATTCACTTAAGTGAAAGCTCTTAAAATGTTTCTATATCGAGAAACGGGGGATGTTCTTATTGTGCTCAATTCATTTAAATTTTATACTTGTATTAATAAAAAAAGTAAGGAGTCATGAAAATGAATTCTTTTCGTTATACAAAAATGCATGGATTAGGAAATAACTATATTTATGTAAATATGTTTGAAGAAAATTTAAGAGAAGAAGAGCTTTCTAAACTTGCAGTTGAAGTTTCAAATATTAATACAGGTATTGGTAGTGATGGAATGATATTAATCAGTCCATCAGAAGTTGCAGATGTAAAAATGCGAGTATTTAATAATGATGGGTCAGAAGCTAAAAATTGTGGTAATGGTCTAAGATGTGTAGCTAAATATTCATATGAACATGGAATTGCAAATAATACTTCATTTAAGATTGAAACGATCAGTACAATTGTTGAAGCAACAGTACATGTTGAAAACAATATTGTTAATCAAGTAACAGTAAATATGGGGAAACCAATATTCCGAAGATCACAAATCCCAATGATTGGTAATGATCAGGAATATGCTAAAGATAGAATTTTATTTGAAGAAAAAAGCTATGAATTTTCAGCAGTTTCGATGGGAAATCCACATGCTGTTTTTGAAGTAAGTGATATAAAAACGGCACCATTAACAACTTTAGGTCCAATTGTTGAAAAACATGATTTATTTCCTGAAAGCGTAAATGTTGAATTTATCGAATGTTTGCCGCATAATGAGATAAATTTCGTTGTATGGGAGCGAGGTTCTGGTGTAACGCAAGCATGTGGAACAGGAGCTTGTGCTGCAACAGCCGCTATGATACAAGAAGGTAAATATAAACGAGATGAACCGATAACTGTTCACCTGCAAGGTGGAGATTTACAAATTACTTGGTCTACTGATGGGGATATATGGATGAAAGGCCCAGCAGTTACAATAACAGAAGGCATATACTATACTCAAAGAGGAGTGAAATAAATGATTACAGTTACTGAACAAGCAGGTTTAAAAATTAAAGAAATGATCGAAAACGAAGAAGATCAAAACACTTTTGTTCGCTTAGGAGTAAAGGGTGGAGGTTGCTCTGGACTTTCATATGGACTTGGTTTCGATCCACAAAAAAATGATGATGACACAGAATTAGAATATCATGGCATTAAATTTTTAGTTGATAATGAAAGTGCTCCTATTTTAAAAGGAGTTGTAATTGATTTCAAAGAGTCATTACTAGGCGGAGGATTTACAATCGATAATCCAAATGCCATCGCATCATGTGGATGTGGTTCTAGTTTTAGAACAGCTACGAATGCAGGTACACCTGAAGAGTGCTAATTCAGACTGCCAGCCAAACGCTTGCAATCAGTCTAAAAATCCATTTTTTAGTACTTTGTCTACACATGAATAGGATACTTTTGTATCCTATTTTTTCTATTATACAAACTAGGCAAAATTCTTAATTGTTAATATTTTTACAAATTCAGGGTAAATTATTGAATCTTTTTTGAAGTTGTGTACTATTATATAGTGTAGATAAAAATTTCAATTGGTTTTTTAAGAAGTTGGTTGTGAAATGGTTCACGAATTATGCTGTATATTGTTCAATATATCACAAATGATATTAAAAAAGACTGCTATTAAAAGACAGTCCTTACGATTTAAATATTATATTTTAGAACATTGATGAACTATGGCCTGGTTGTACTTTCGCAGTGGGATCAATATATGTTTTAGCATTGTTGATTGCTGTTGGTGCTTCACCAAATCCAGAAGCAATTAGCTTAACTTTTCCATCATAAGTACAAATATCACCAGCAGCATAAATACCTGGAATGTTTGTTTCCATGCGTGAGTTAACAACAATGTTACTTTTTTCAATGTTTAGGCCCCAGTTTTTAATTGGTCCTAAAGAAGAAACAAAACCATAGTTAACGATTACATCATCAACTTCGATTTCAATTCGGTCTTTGGTTTTTGCATTTTGAAGTACAACTTTTTCAATACGCTCTTCACCAACGATTCCAACAGGAACCCAAGGAGTTGTTACTTCTATTTTAGAGTTCATTAAGTTTTTAACGCTATGCTCATGAGCTCTAAATTTATCACGACGGTGAACTAGTGTTACTTTTTCAGCGATTGGTTCAAGCATTAATGACCAGTCTAAAGCAGAATCTCCGCCACCGAAAACAACAACTCGTTTACTAGCAAATTTATTCATGTCATCTACGAAATAATGTAAGTTTGTTTTTTCAAATTTTTCAGAACCTTGAATTTCAAGTTTTCGTGGTTGGAATGCACCATTACCTGCAGTGATGATAATAGCTTTTGTATAATGTTCAAACCCATCATTACAAACTAAATGGAATACTCCATCTTCACCTTTAGTAATTGATTGAACTGATTGCTCTAAACAAACGGTAGGATTAAATTTTTTCATTTGCTCTTTTAAGTTATCAATTAACTCTTGAGCACGAACTTTTGGGAAGCCAGCTACATCATAAATGTATTTTTCAGGGTAAAGTGCAGATAATTGACCACCAAGCTGTGGTAAGCTTTCAATGATTTTTACACTTGCTTGTCGCATTCCACCATAAAAGGAAGTGAATAAACCAATTGGTCCTCCACCAATAATTGTAATATCATACACTTTTTCGTCTTTCATAAGGAATAGCCCCCTCATGTATAAATGCATGGCATCTATAATAGAATAATATCATATTTTATGCCGATAAAATTAAAATATGGCAGTTAAAACATTGTAGAAATTTTTCTAAAATATGAGGTGTGAATCAAAAAATAACCAATTTCACTTAATATTTCGAGAATTCTACCGATTAGATTTATGCTTGAAATCTTACACAAAAAACTTTAATATTGTTATAGGCTAATTGTTAACATTTTGTGACAATTATTACGAAATATTTAGACAAATATCCCTATTTAATCGTTTGCTCACTTATGTACTGATTTTATAATGAATTAGATTGCTCACTATTGAGCTTAGTTATAAATTTAGAGATATTACGGCAAATTGTAGGTAATTAATATAATTTAAAAGGATGGTATGTATATCATGAATAAGCCTAAGATTGTAATCCTTGGAGCTGGGTACGGTGGAATTATTACTGCAACTCGACTTCAAAAAACATTATCTGCAAATGAAGCGGACATTACATTAGTAAATAAAAACAGCTACCACTACCAAGCAACATGGTTACATGAAAATGCAGCAGGTACATTACACCATGACCGTACACGACTTGATATTAAAGACGTGATTAATCAAGATAAAATTAACTTTATTCAAGATACTGTTACTCAAATCAAACCTGAAGAGAAGAAAGTATTTCTTTCTAACGGCGAATTAGACTATGATTATTTAGTAGTTGGACTTGGTTTTGAGTCAGAAACTTTCGGAATTAAAGGATTAAAAGAACATGCATTTTCAATTGCTAACATCAATGCTGCTCGTCAAATTCGTGAGCATATTGATTACAGCTTCTCTAAATACTACAACACTCCAGTTGAAAAGCGCGATGAGTTATTAACGATTATCGTTGGTGGTGCTGGATTTACTGGTATTGAATTTGTTGGTGAACTTGCAAACCGTGTTCCAGAATTATGCAAAGAGTATGATATCGATCGTGATTTAGTTCGTATTATTTGCGTAGAGGCTGCACCAATGGTATTACCAGGTTTTGATCCTGAATTAGTTGACTATGCAGTTTCTCAATTAGAGAAAAAAGGCGTAGAATTCAAAATTGGTACAGCTATTAAAGAATGTACTGAAGATGGAATCATCGTTGCTAAAGGTGATGTAGAAGAGAAAATCAACTCTGCAACAGTTGTTTGGGCTGCAGGTGTACGTGGAAATGCATTAGTAGAGCAATCTGGTTTTGAAGCGATGCGTGGACGTGTAAAAGTTACAAAAGATATGCGTGTTCCTGGAAATGACGATGTATTTATCGTTGGTGACTCTGCTTTATTAATTGACGAAGCAAGTAACCGTCCATACCCACCAACAGCACAAATTGCAATTCAACAAGGATTTAATGTTGCACACAACTTAGCAGTACTAGTTCGTGGAAAAGGTGAATTAGAAGAATTCACACCAGACATTAAAGGTACAGTATGTTCATTAGGACATGATGATGCAATTGGCGTAGTTTACGGTAAGAAATTAACTGGTTGGAAAGCTTCATTTATGAAAAAAGTAATTGATAACCGTTATTTATTCGTACTTGGTGGACCAATGTTAGTTCTTAAAAAAGGTAAATTAAACTTACTATAAGCATATTAGCTCGACTTAAGTCGAGCTTTTTCTTTGTAAATTTTAAATTAGCAGTTGTGAAGAATTCTAGATGTAGTTACCCATTTAAGGAATTAAGTATAAGTGTAACTACACCTCTATCTTCGCCTAAAAGCTCGCCAATAGACGAGTTTTCTTTATCGTAAAGGTGGTCATAATAGATGAGTAAAAGAAGCAATATATGGCTAGGGGTAGCTGGTTTAGTGAAAGACTCTAACGGAAGATGGTTAGTTGTAAAGAAAAAATATAGTGGCTTAAAAGGTTTATGGTCTTTACCAGCAGGTTTTGTAAAACAAGATGAAACAGTTGACCAAGCAGTTTTAAGAGAGATTAAAGAGGAAACAGGCGTAGATGCAACTTTAATCGGTTTAATAGGTGTTAGGACTGGCGTTATTCGTGAAGAAATTAGTGATAATATGTTAATTTTCTTATTACAGGCAGATGATACAGCAATATCGATTCAAGAAGAAGAGTTATCAGATGCACGTTTTATTTCTGAAGAAGAGTTACTTAAGGATCCTACATCTTCATTATTAATCAAATACTTAATTGAAAATCCTCCGAATAAACCAATGAATGTGGTTAAAGGTTTAAACCCAGGAGATCAATTCCAATATACAACCTATCATTTTATCAAATGATTTTTCAATAATTTGAATTTTTTTAAAATTGACGATAGGACAAGAAGGTTTTACACTGTATATAGAAAAAATGTGGGGTGTTTTTTATATGGTGATGAGTATTCCAGTTTTACTTATTTCAATTTTGTTATTTTTCGTATTAGCTTTTGGAATCGGTTTCCTTGCAAATATGCTTTTTCGAACTACTTGGTTTATGGTAGTAATCTATCCACTATTAATCGTTATGATTGTGGACAAGATTAGTACGGTAAAATATTTTACTAATACTACTGTAGCTTTTGAGACATTAAAAACAAACTTAATGGCAGTAGGAACTGGTGATATTGTTATTTTAACAGCTGGTTTAGTAGGGTCAATTATGTCAGGAGTAGTAATCCTTTCATTAAGAAAAAATGGATATCAAATGTTCTAACTTCTAACTTTCTCAAGTATGAGAAAGTTTTTTTTATATTTTTTTTGTTTTAGGGAAAGATGAAAAGATGAAAAGGAGTGAAATGATTCATTGGGTATAAATAAAAAATTATTTAGACGTGTTATTTTATCTATTTTATTCATTATTGCTTTGTTTTCTTCTTTAAAAATCCTTGCAAATATTCAAGTGGCTACGATAAAAGGCTGGTTTAGTGATTCAATTGCAATAAATAAAGTATTTGCTGAAGAAAATAAAACGATCACAAATGAGAGCATAATGATTACGATGGCAAAAAACATCGAACATAATACGAATTGGAATAATTATAAAAAAGTAACAGTTACAGCAACTGGTTATACAGCCGGGAGAGAATCGACAGGGAAAAGTCCTAAAGACCATTCTTATGGCATTACTTATTCAGGTGTGGAAGTAAAGAGGGATTTATTTTCAACCATTGCAGCCGACTTAAACGTATTTCCGATAGGAACGGTATTATTTATTCCCGGGTATGGATATGGAGTGGTAGCTGATAAAGGTGCAGCAGTAAAAGGAAATCATTTGGATTTATATTTTCAAACTGTTGGAGATGTATTTGAGCATTGGGGAAAGAAGAAATTGGCTGTTTATATAATAAAGCAGGGGTCAGGAAGATTTACAGAATCAGATCTTAAAGAATTGAATGAACAAAACTCGTTACAAGTATTTAGACAGCAATCAAAGAATCAAATTGGAGAATAGATTATGGAAAAAATAAATTATAGCTTAACCATTAATGCACCAATTGAAGCTGTTTTTGAAGTTGTTGATTCAGATGAGCATATAAAAAAGTGGATGGATGGTTTTATAGAGAATAAGTATGACGAAAATTTTAACAGAGAAAAACCAGTTGGTCATAAGTTTAAGCAAAAGTTAGAAGAAGATGGGGAAATTCGAGAATATGATGGCGAAATCATTTCTTATAGCCCGCCAAAAGAATTAGGTATTCGATTAAAGCATACTAATTTTACTGCCGATGCAGTCTATCGCTTTTTTTCTGTTGAATCAAATCAAACCCGGTTAGATTATGAATGTAGCTTGGAAATGTCTTCAGTAGTAGCTAAAATGACGGGCTTCATATTCAGTTGGTTCACAAAACGAATTGTAGTAAAACAAATGAGTAGTTTAAAAGAATATGCAGAAAAGCGATTTGATGGTGTACTATAAAAACATGCCCCTTGCATTTATAGCAAGGGGTTTACAACGTTAAAAGGATATTTATTTTGAATAAAAGGAAAATCTTTTCATTATCTCGAATTTAAAATAAGTAAAATTTTATAATAAAATAGAAATTGTTAAACATAATTTTTTGTTCAAACAAGTAAGACGAAACAGAGTTGTTTAAAGTGAGTAAGCTTTAATGGAGAGGTGGAGGCGTTATGGAAGAGAAAATGACCTTAATGCATGCTTTAGGCATGACGATAGAGTCTGTTGAGGAAGGCAAAGTAGTGATGAAAATGGAGGTAACGGAAAAAGTACATCAACCGTTTGGTTATTTACATGGTGGTGCTTCAGTTGCTTTAGCTGAAACAGTTGCGAGTGTAGGAACGTTTTCGATGATTGATCAAGAGAATCAACTTGCTTTTGGCCTTGAAATAAATGCAAATCATTTACGTTCTGTTCGTGACGGTGTCGTAACAGCAATCGGAACTGCAGTACATACAGGTAAAACGACAATGGTTTGGGATATAAAAATTTACTCCGAGGATGAGCAGTTAGTTTGTATCTCAAGATGTACAGTCGCGATTAAAGATAAACGAAATTAACATAAAGAGCTGCTAAATTATAATTGTAATTTAGCAGTTTTTTTTATGATCGAGGATATCAAACTAATGACACTTGGTAAATTGGTCAGTCAGGTTTCTTAAATATTAAAATGTAATTTAAAATGATTATTTCTAAAAAGAAAAAATAGAAACTCATCAATTTTATCTTAAACTTATGGTAAAATAATTAAGTTGTGTATATAAAATTTCGAAGATAAGTGAGACATCCTCTATTTAAGGATTTAATTTCTTGAGATAGAGAAGAAAGGAGACATTCGATGAAAAATATATATTACACAGGCTTTAATGCACTTTTATCAATTATCATGTTTACGGTCGCCATTACATTAAACTTCTTTCAAATGACTATAAACTTTTTATCAGTATCTGGTATTCTACAACCACTTACAGATCTACTTCCAGAGAAGGAAATTAGAATCCTTACATTTCTAGGTATAGCATTTCTTTTCTATTTAGTTTTGAGTGGATTCAAATTAATTTCTGATATGATCTGGCAATTTGCGCTACTACTTTTCTCAAAGGACAATGAAGGAATAGACTTATTAGCAACTAAGAAATATTCTTTTGTCTTTTTAATTGGTGGATTAATTGCTATCTTTTTAAATAAATCTTTAGTGTATATTGCTATTATTTTAATAGTATCAGTAATTGCATTTTTTATTTTATTTTTAATTAAGCAAAGATCTAACTATACAATTGTAGGGGTCATTGGTTTTATAATGATCCAATTAATCATTTGGGGATTAGTAGGAAGCGGAGTAGTATATGGCGCTTTTACAGTTCTAGCTAAATTTAAAACTTCAATGCCATTTTAAAAAAAGTAGCACTTTTGAGTATCTCAAAAGTGCTACTTTTTTGTTTATAGATTAATATAAATGGCCACTCACAACGATGTTTTGCCATATGCGTTGAGTAGGTGGATAAGAATAGTTTTTAGGAATCGGAATTCTTTGTTTATCATTACCAATCCACGTACCAATTGTATAGTTTGAAGTTAATCCCATGAACCATAGATTCGTATTATCGTTAGTTGTACCTGTTTTACCGCCAATATAGTTTAACGGCATATAGATATGTTTAGCAGTACCATCTTTTACGACAGAGTTTAACATGCTTCTCATAGTTTCGTTCGTTGATGGATTGTAAACACGAATTGCTTTAGGTTCATTATCGTATAATACGGTACCATCTCTTAACGTGATTTTTTTAATAGCGGTATTTTCATAGAATACTCCATTGTTTCCAAATGTAGAGTATGCATCTGTCATTTCTAATGGTGACATACCGACATTGAAACCACCAAGAGCACGACCTAGCTCTACTCGGTCTTCATTTGTAATCGTTCTAAACCCAAACTTATCTAAGTATGAATAACCTATACGTGGTGTAAGTTGCTCATATAATCGAACTGCAGCCGTATTATATGAGTTTTGCATTGCAGTACGTATAGTTACATCCCCGTATTCTTTTTTACTATCATTTTTAGGACAGTACGTGCCTTTACAGTAGTTATCTGCGTTTACTTTTGTATCTGGTGTAGCACCAAAGGTTTCGATATATGGTGCATAAACTAGTAATGGTTTAATTGTTGAACCTGGCTGTCTATATGATTGGAATGCTCTATTTAGATTGTGAGGTTCATAGTTTCTTCCACCAGAAATTGCAATAATTTCATGTGTATCATTTCTTACTACAACTGCTGCGCCTTGTGTATTTGTTGAAAGCGTTCCTCGATTAACTGCGTTAACTGTCGCTTGTTGTACTGATGGATTTAAGCTTGTATAGACTTTTAAGCCTTGATTTTGTAAATATAATGCTCTCTCTGGAACAGTTTTTAATTTTTTTAATTCAGTTTGTTGTGCTGCTGATAGCTTACTAGTATTAAATTTGCCTTTTTTACCAGCTAAAATACTCTTTAGCTCAGAATCTACGTAAGAATAGTAATCAGGATATTCCTGTGTTTTACTATCTTTCTTAAGCGTAATTTTTTCTTTCATAGCAGCAGTGTACTGTTGTTCAGTGATTTTTCCCTGATCTCTAAGTATACCTAAAATTCTTTCTTGACGCTTTTTAGCATTATTAAAGTTTTTCAAAGGATCATATAAAGTTGGGTTATTTGGAATTGTACAAACGAAAGCTGTTTGAGCAATACTCAAATCTTTTACCGATTTGCTAAAATATGCTTTACTTGCAGCTTCAATTCCATAGTTTCGATTGGCAAAATAAATTGTATTAATGTACATTTCTAAAATTTCATCTTTAGAATATTGCCTTTCAAGTTGCAAAGAGATTTGAATCTCTTTAATTTTACGTTCGACTGTACGTGCTTGAGTTAAATATAAGTTTCTTGCAAGTTGCTGTGTAATCGTACTAGCTCCCTGTTCTATTCCACTATTCGAAACATTCACCATAAATGCCCTAGCAACTCCAAATAAATCAATACCTTTATGTGAATAAAAATATCGATCTTCGGTAGAAATAAAGATATCTTTTACTAGTTGCGGAATATCACCGCTTTTTAAATTAATTCTATTATCACCAGAAGCAGGAATATAAAAAGGATTATTATTTCGATCATAAAAAACACTGTTCTGTGATAAAGAAACAACAGGCAGTTCTTCTACCTTCTTTTTGGGAATATGTTTTGAGGTCTCATATGCCATCATAGCTTGCTGAGATGTGAAATAAAAGACAAGAAAGCTTATTATAATAATAATAAATCCAATAATTTTTTTCATAATAGCCCTCTATATACTTTCTATTTTTTAATTCGTTTAAAGAATTAATTAAACGAACGATATTATTTTAACACGATTTTTCATCTTGATGGGTATCTTATGTTATTTTTTACACAAATTGGTTGTATTAATAAAATAAGGAATAAAGTAGAAAATAGGAAATTTGTCTTACTTGAATATTCGTTAATCATATAAGACAATAAGTAAAAATCAGAAAATTTATTTTTCTGGAGGTGAGGAAATGAAAGAGCAGTTCCTGTTTATTGATTTTGAATTTACAATGCCCGATGGAAAATCAAAAGGAATTAAATTTTTTCCGGAAATCATTGAAGTTGGTTTTGTAAGTGTCATTAATGATGAGATTAATCAAACATATTCTTCATTTGTTAAACCGCTGCAATTTCCAACGTTATCCTCAAGATGCAAAAGGTTTCTAAATATTTCTCAAGAAAATGTTGACCATGGAATACAGTTAAAAGAACTTGGAGAAATACTAAATGAAGCGACAAAAAACTATAGAACCACGGTAATTACTTGGGGCAACATGGATATGAGGGTATTAAAACATAATTGCGAGGCTGCGAATATATCATTCCCAATTCATGGGGAAGTAAGAGACTTATGTCTAGAGTATAAAACCTTCTTCGGTAACCAAAATCAAACTGGTCTTTGGAACGCAATGAAAGAGTATGGAAAAGATGGAACTGGAAATCACCACAAAGCACTAGACGATGCATTAACAACATATCATATTTATAAATTAGTAGAAAAAGATAAGCAATACATGAAAAAACCTGCACCAGCGACTTTAGGAGACTTAATTGATTTTTCATTACTAAAGAAAAGAATATCTTCATACTAAAAACCAATTGATTTTAAATCAGTTGGTTTTTATTTTTGTTAAAAGAGTAATTTTGTTTAATATCCAATCCATTTTTATAAGGGCAATAAGGGGATTGATTTAAATGTTTTAAATATTTTTGATGTGTAAGTCGTTGTTGATTTCACTAACTACTTGATTATGAAGAGCCATTCATTTGATTAATGATTAAAAATATTTTAAGAATAACTTTTTTAAAAGAATAAGTTGATTGGAACGAAAGGATGGTCGACTCCTGTGGGATGTGCGGGAAGGCTGAGACCCCACAGGAACGAACGTGACGAGGAGGCTCAGGTCTCGCCCCACGGAAAGCGACCATCCTGTAGTGGAAATCAACAAGAAACAACTTAATTAAAATCTTTGAACATTTCTTCATTTTACTTTGATTATCATAGAATACTTTGTATAATTGGCAGTGGGAGTGATGGGACTATGATGGAGTTTTTATATTTTCCTGAAGATAAAACAGAGTATATACCTGCCGTTATTTCATTAATCATTTTTATGATCGGTGCATTTATTACTTTTTATTTAATTAAAAAGGCATCGCTGAAAGAAGAAAAGCGTATAACAGAATTAATGGAATCAAAAGAAAAAAAATCATTACGTGAATAAAGTAATTCAAAATGGGGACTTACTAAGGAAGGTCTCTTTTTTTATTTACATCACATTTTTATCACATTTTTGTGATAGATTTATTTTTGTGAATTTATTAACTACATAGACTAACTAAAATCTGATCAACCAAGCGCTTTTTAAACATTAACTTTATCGATCTAAAATTTAAGATCTGTATAAATTTAGCAGAATCTTAGGAGGTAATACATATGAAAAAATTATTAAGTTTATTAATTGTAAGTATTATGATAACTGCAGGATGTTCTAATGAAAAGAAGAAGGAACCAGTAGTCGAAAAACCAGTTGATGTAAATATACTTCTGCCGACATCCGATATTAATTTAAATAAAGAAATTACAATACGGGCTGAAGTTAGTCAAAATAATAAAGCTGTTTCTGACGCTGATGAAGTTCAATTTGAAATTGGTAAAAATGGTGAAGATAGTATTGCCATGCTTGATGCAAAAAACGGTGCAGATGGTATTTATTCGGCTACATACAAATTTACTGATCCAGGAGATTATTATGTAATTGCACATGTCACTGCAAGGGATCAACATTCAATGCCTAAAAAAGATTTTAAAGTTCAAACTACTACCTCAACTAGCAATAGTAATGGTGAAAAGAGTGAGCATGAAACTCACAGTGGAGATGATCATCATGGCGATGTAATGATTCATTTAATGGGCACTGAAAATATAGATGTAAATAAAGAAAATCACTTTACGATTCATCTTATGACGAATGATGGAAAACCGCTTGAAAAAGCGAATGTGCGAATTGAAACATGGAAAGATGAGCAAGGAAAACATGACTATACTGATGCAAAAGAAGTTGCACCAGGTGAATATGATGTTAAGTATACCTTTAAAGAAAAAGGAACAAATACAGTAAAAGTTCATGTTGAAAAAGGGGAACTACATGACCATACTGAAAAAGAAGTCACAGTAAATTAAATAATAATGAAGGCTATCCGATCTTTGATGAATAGAAGGATAGCCTCTTTTATATAAAAGCTTGAAGTCAAGAGCTACTGACTGATATCGCTTTTATGGGGGTGAATATTTTGAGAAAGATTTCGATTTTCAGTACGATTTTACTTTTCTTATTTTGTACCGGCTGTGTGCCAAGTAATATGTCACATATTAAGGATTCGGAAAATGTCCTTATTTCAGTAAACAAAAAAGTGGGAAGTTTAACGTTCCTGAATTTAGATGATTTACATAAAGTAACAGATTGGAATTTAAATAGGGATGTAAGTGGAGCGGTATTATTACAAAACGGAGAAGATATTGCCGTATATCATCCAACAAATCCCAAAATAGATATTTATCATCTTTCAACAGGGGACCATGTCGATAGTTGGAATGCTGGTACTGGTATTACTAATATAATTTCTTTAAAAAGTAATCAGGTGATTGCTGTAACGAATGGAAAGAAGAATAACATTACATTTTTTAATCGTAAGGGTAAAGTTCTTAAAAAAATTAAAATAGGTAGAAATCCAATTTCGATGGTTGAAGATACGATTCATCATAAATTATATGTTAGTTTGTTTAACGAGAGAAAAGTGATTGGTATTAACTTGGATGGTTTTAAAATTGAACAAACGATCGAAGTGCCTTACACATCGGTAGGCTTACTATTAAACAAAGACTCATCTGAACTATTTGTTGGGGGACATGGAAATGGTGAAGTGGAAAATGAGAACGTAAAAGTTTATTCAACTATCACTGGTAAGCAACAAAAGACTCTTCATACGCCATTAATGCCTATTTCGTTTTTTCAAAATGAAGATGGATTATTTACAATCGCCCATGGAACAAATCAAATTTATAAGCTAAATCCGAATGTAGTTAATCAGACTAAGTTTATTGAAGTTGGATCGAATCCATATACGGCTATTGGTTTTAAACATACCGCATATGCAGCTAGCTATGATTTAAACAAGCTGTACCAAATAAATACGACAACGATGAAAATTGAAAAAGAAGTTGCAGTAGGAAGAGGACCTTTTCAATTATTGTTAAGAGAGGGTATTCGACATGATTGAAAGAAAGATATTAATTGTTGATGATGAACAAGAAATTTGCCAATTGGTTGGAATGTATTTAGAAAATAGTGGATATAGTTGGGACGGAGCAAACAATGGTGAGAGCGCATTATTAAAAATAAGTCAATCAAACTATGATTTATTAATTTTAGATATAATGATGCCGATAATGGATGGATGGACCCTTTGTAAAAAGATTAGAGAAACATCAAATGTACCTGTGATTTTCTTAACAGCAAAAGGTGAAGAGTGGGATAAGGTAAATGGTTTAAAAATGGGAGCGGATGATTATATCGTAAAACCATTTAGTCCAGGAGAATTAATTGCAAGAGTAGATGCAGTTTTAAGAAGAACGAAAAACACGGATGCTACCGTTTTACAGATAGGCAAAATCAAAATAAATGAAAAGTCTAGGAATGCTTTTGTATCGGATAAACCTTTATCGCTTACTTTAAAAGAATATGATTTGCTTCTCTTCTTTTGTAAGCACCAAGACCACGTTTTTAGCCGCGAACAAATTTTAGAAAAGGTTTGGGGTTTTGATTATTTTGGTACAGCTAGAACAGTCGATACACATATAAAAACATTAAGAATTAAATTAGGACAGGATGCAGATTATATTTCTACGGTTTGGGGTGTAGGATATAAATTCGGGATAAACGGATGAGGAAATTACTCTATTCGTTATCGTTTTTACAAAAGCTTTGGTTAACGATTTGTTTAATCGTAATCTGTACAACAATCTTTTTCTTTTTAATGTTTCAGTTTGCATATAAGCAATTATATGTTTCGTATGTTCGTTCCACTTTAATCCAAGAAGGTACAAGTTTAGTAAAACATTATCATAAAACGAATAATGTTAATGACTTTTCAGAATTTGTTTCAAAATTTGATGCTGTTTCAAATGCTAATGTTTTATTTATTAGCAATCCAAGAGATTTAAGTGCATGTATCCCCTATAATGTAAGCCACGAATCTTTCATTACTGAAGACGATCGTGAAACTTTATTAAAAGGAAAAGTGATTACGAAGACAGGATTTGAAAAAAGATTTAAGCATCAAATAATCGGAGTTGTTGTTCCGGTTGTAAAAAAAGAAAAACTAGAAGGGATTATATACTTACACTTACCTTTAAGGAGTGTTACTGAATTAATCCAACAATCAAAATGGATCTTTACGATTAGTACATTGTTATTTGCCTTCATTATTCTTTTAATTGGCAGAAGTATAATAAAACAAATGATTAAGCCTTTATCAAGAATGGAGCAAATATCTTATAAAATGGCAAATGGTGATTACACCGAACGGATCCACTACAATAGTGGTGATGAAATAGGAAAACTAGCTACTGCGTTTAACTCAATGTCTGATTCTTTACAAAAAGAAGATGAAAATAGAAAAGAGTTTTTAGCCAATGTTTCTCATGAATTAAGAACACCGTTAAGTTATGTTAAAGGATATAGTGAAGCAATACTAGATGGTGTAATAAAACAAGAACAACAACTAAAATATGTTGGTATCATTCAGAAAGAGGCTAGTCGGATGCAAAGATTAGTTAGAGATTTACTTGACTTGGCTACATTAGATGGCCAGCAATTTCCACTTAGTCAAGAACCTAACGTAATTGCTCAGTTAATTGAAGATACAATCGAAACATATTCTCAAATCCTCATTAAACGTAATATTAAAATTCAAAAGAATTTAGATGAGACGATTATCGCAAATGTTGACCCAGACCGTTTTCAACAGGTAATCCACAATTTACTTGATAACTCAATTCGTTATACACCTAAAGGTAAAACGATTTATATTTCACTATTTCAAGATAAACAAGTCACGTTGGAAATTTTAGATGAAGGAAAGGGAATTCCGTCTGAAGAGATTCCGCATTTAGGAGAAAGGTTTTACCGAGTAGATAAAGCAAGATCTAGAAACGAAGGTGGAACCGGATTAGGACTTGCTATTGTAAAGCATATTATTGACCAACACAAAGGTAAGATAAAATTTGTGAATATAGATGGTAAAGGATTGAAGGTTATTATTACTTTGCCGATATTTGAAATAGAATAAATGTGAAAAAGAGTCCCAATTTTGAGGACTCTTTTTCTTATACAAAATTTGATATCCGTTCATAAATATGTTCAGGAATTTCTTCAGGAATTAAATGTCCTGCTTCAGGATAAGTATATAAAGTTGAATACCTTAAATCGCGATGCAATCTTTCTCCTACTTCTAATGGAACTACTTTATCTTTTTCACCCCAAATTAATAATGTAGGTACAGATATATTTTGTAAATCTTCAGGACTTAAATCACCCTCTCGATCACGAATCATCTTTGTTAATGCTCTAAAAATCTCATCTTGCAAAAAAGGTTCTTTGTATCCGTTTATCATCTCATCATCAATTAACTTCTGATTATGAACAACTGAAATGAGTGAGTTCATAATACCTTGTTTAGCTAAATGCCTTTTAATATATAGATAGAAAAAAGGAAAATAAGATGAAATTATTAAATGTGGATTTGCCCTTCCTAAATAACCTGAACTACATAATAAAATCACTTTTTTTACGAGCTCCGGTTCTTTTTTTGTTACATATAAAGCAATTTGCCCGCCCATAGAATGTCCGACTAAATAAATGTTTTGTAAATTTAAATGATTTACAAGAGAGATAACGACGTTCGCAAAGTTATCATACGAATATTTAAAATTTAAATGTTTTCCACTTTTACCAAACGGGGGTAGGTCAATTACGACAACAACATGATCTTTTGAGATATAAGGGATTAGTCTTCGGAAACTGAAGCAAGATGATAAAAAACCGTGAATTAATACAAATACTTTTGAATCTTGCTTATTGCTATTATGGTATCCGTAAAGTTCATAATATACATCAAGTCCAGAAACCTTATATGTTGACTGCATTGTTTCAGAATGATTCATCATCCAAACTCTCCTTCTTATTTTTTGGATTATTATGTCCAAACGGAAGGAATACATGCTTTATTTAATAATGCTCTGTAAGTCACCATATGATATGCAAATTGCTAAAATACTTTTAAATTATAAGTTTTTCGTCAATTCTAATAGAGACAAGTATTTATTTAAAATAATTGAAATAGCCCAACCTTTAAAGTGACTATAATAAGTAAAGGGATTTTAGAAAAGAAGTGCCATTTATGAGTAGTAAGCAAACTTTAAAAGTTGGTCTGTGTGTGCTAAAATTTATTTAGTGGAATTGAACGAAAATTAGGAGTGTTTTGAATGGCACAAAACTACAATATTGGAAAAGTTTACACTGGTAAAGTAACAGGGATTCAAACGTATGGTGCCTTTATTTCACTTGATCACCAAACACAAGGACTAGTACATATTTCCGAAATTATTAATGGATATGTTCGCGATATTCGAGACTATATTTCTGTTGGGCAATTAGTAAATGTACGTGTACTGTCTATTGATGAGATGACAGGAAAAATAAGTTTGTCTTTAAAAGGAGCAAGTATCGATCAAGGATTTAATGGTGACGAGAACTTAAAACATGCAGCTAGACTATTAAGAGAGCTTAAACCAGATGGATTTAGCACCCTGCATAAAAAATTAAATGAATGGCTTCGCGTTGAGATGAAGAAAGAAAATATGACGAATTAAAAAGGAAGGGAATTTACCCTTCCTTTTTAATTCTTAGAAAAGTATAGATAAGAGACTAATTTCGTCTACAATTATCTTACTTCATTTGTTTCAGGATGTGTTCCTAGCTCTTCTGAAGGTTTAAATAATAAGCCAAGGTTAATTAATCCTGAAATACCAACGATACCATAAATAATTCGAGCAAAAGCAGAATCTGCACCACCAAAAATTGCTGCAACTAAATCAAATTGAAAAAATCCAATTAAGCCCCAGTTTATAGCCCCAATGATTGTAAAAATAAGTGCAATACGTTGTAATGTACTCATATAGGTTAACCTCCTTTTTATGACCTTCTAACATAGCTTTCCTCATTTATTTTTGTTTATGTACTCAAAAAAAATTATAAGAAGAAATGTCTTTAAATTTTTTGTTAATTTTTTCACATAAATATAATTGCATTTACTTGCTTTCAATTATTTAATTAGGTACATTGTAAAGGTATTACAACTATTTAAGGAGGTTTGAAGTATGACTTCTCATATTAAATTTGACTATTCAAAAGCAAAAATGTTTTTTCAAGATCATGAAATATCTTATTTAAGGGATGCAGTGAAATTATTTCACCATACAATTCATGAAAAAACAGGAGCAGGTAGCGACTTTCTAGGATGGGTAGAGTTACCTAATGACTATGACAAAGAAGAATTTTCTCGAATTCAAAAAGCAGCAGAGAAAATTAAATCAGATTCAGACGTTCTTTTAGTAATTGGTATCGGTGGATCTTATTTAGGTGCACGTGCTGCAATTGAAATGTTACAACACTCATTTTTTAATATCGCTTCTAAAGAAGAAAGAAAAGCACCTCAAGTTTTCTTCGTAGGAAATAATATTAGTTCTACATATATGCATGATTTAACTCAAGTTTTAAAGGATAAGGATTTTTCTATTAATGTTATCTCAAAATCTGGGACAACAACTGAACCAGCTATTGCATTCCGTATTTTTAGAAAACTGTTAGAGGAAAAATATGGTGCTGAAGAAGCTAAACATCGTATTTACGCTACAACTGATAAAGCACGTGGGGCATTAAAAACTGTTGCTGATGAAAAGGGTTATGAAACATTTGTTATTCCTGACGATGTAGGTGGACGTTATTCAGTATTAACTGCAGTAGGTTTATTACCGATTGCTGCAGCGGGTATTGATATTGAACAAATGATGAAGGGTGCACAAGATGCATATAAAGAATATAACTCTTCAGAATTAGAAGATAATCAAGCATATCAATATGCAGTTGTTCGAAATGTTTTATACAACAAAGGTAAAACAATCGAGATGCTTGTTAACTATGAGCCATCATTACAATATTTTGGAGAATGGTGGAAGCAATTATTTGGAGAGAGTGAAGGGAAAGACCAAAAAGGTATCTATCCATCTTCAGCAAACTTCTCAACGGATTTACATTCTCTTGGACAATATGTACAAGAAGGTCGACGTGATCTATTTGAAACAGTTTTATCTGTTGAAAATCCTCGCCATGAATTAACAATTGAACTTGAGGATAACGACTCTGACGGATTAAATTATCTTGCTGGTAAAACTGTAGATTTTGTTAATAAAAAAGCTTTTGAAGGTACGATCTTAGCTCATGCTGACGGTGGAGTACCAAATCTAATTGTTTCTTTACCAAAATTAGATGAGTATACTTTCGGTTATACAGTATACTTCTTTGAATTAGCTTGTGCGATGAGTGGATATTTACTTGGAGTAAATCCGTTTGATCAACCAGGTGTCGAAGCATACAAGAAGAACATGTTTGCATTATTAGGTAAACCAGGATTTGAAGAACTAAAAATGCAATTAGAAGAACGATTAAAATAATATTATGACTAAAAGACCGTTGTTAAAATTGACTTTAACAACGGTTTTTTTTTGAAATTAAAATTAAAATTCATGTTTTTACTTAATAAGAAAATACTATTGAAAAAAGGAGGAGAAAAGCATGTATCCTTTAAAATCAAAATTAGAGAATGCAATATTTCCGCTTAATGACATTGAGGGGAAATTAAAAAATCATGGATTTGTAATTGGAGCAAACTGGGAATATGATCATGGGAGTTTTGACTTATTAATGCAGGATGATGACGGGTATCAATATTTAAGATTACCTTTTAATGTTACTTCAGGTTCATTAGATATGAATGGGGCTGTTATACAATTTGAGACTCCCTTTTTATTAACTCATATTTATAATGAGGGGCTAGATGATAATGTTGGTTTAGAGGGGAATTTAACTGGATCATTAAACCAGTTCCAAGAACCAATTGAAAAAGATGGAAAAGTTCCTAGAAAATATCAAATAAAAGGGTTTGAAATTCTTAAGAGAATTGAGGACGAACTTTTATAAAAAAAAGAGCCAAACCTTTTGGATTGGCTCTTTTAGACTGCCCGCCAAACGCTCGCTTTCTTCGTTGCTTCGCCTGTCTGCGGTGCTCATTACCGTTTTAGGTAACTCCGCTCCTCACCAGGCTTCGCGCCTCGAAAGACAAGCGCTTGCAATCAGTCTGAAAATCAAGTTTTAGAATTTGTCTATCAAAAAAGAGCCAAACCTTTTGGATTGGCTCTTTTTTGATAGCAATTGTTAAGTAAGTAAGATCAGAAAATCATCTTTTGTAATTTTAATACTTTTATCGGGTCTGATGATTGTTTGTTTATCACGAATGATTCCAATAATCATTTTATCATTGTTTAATTCTTCAACAACAATATCAAAATAAAATTTTCCAATCATTTTTTGTTCAACTTCCAATATTTTCACTGTAAAGTTTTCTAGTTGATTTGTTAACTTAAGCACTACATCTGAATATCCTCTATGCATAATCGAACCTGACATGACAAAGGAAGTTAACAAATGCGCTTCAATTATTTCATTCGCGCCAGCTCGATTTGCGTTAATGACTTGATTTTTGGTTAAGATTTCTGCGATACAGTTAATTGACTGATTAAGACCTTTTGTAGCGATGATTGTTAAAATTGTTTGCATATCGGCATCTTGCTCATTTTTATTTTGATCAGCTGTAATTAAGATTGTATTGGCAAATTTTATATTTGCTCTTTCTAGTACTGAGTCATTGGAGGCAGAGCCTTTTACAAAGTGTACCTTTTCTAAATCAGGTGGTAATAGCTCTAAACTTTCATCAATTAATACAATATAGACCTGGTTTGAAGATGCACGTAGTTGTTTAATTACATTTTTAACTCGTTCATTCCAACCTACTATTATAATATGGTTCTTTTTCGTAAATGTAAGTGCACCTCTAAAATCCGCGTCTTGATTCCTAAATGTTTGTGCTGTAAATGAAATCATATAATAAGAACCAAATCCAGTACCTAGTAAAATTAATATAACTGCAAAAAAACGTCCAACTGGAGATAGGGGTACGTAATCACCGTAACCTACTGTAAATGTAGTTACTATTGACCACCACATACCGTCCCAAACAGTTGGAAAAGTAAATGGCTCAGCGAAATGGATGATTGATCCGAAAATAGCAATCAACGATAATAGAATTAACGTAATTTTAAATAGTGTATAGGATTTAAAATAGATTGGTTGGTTACGAAATACTTTCAAGCTTATACCTCCATCGCAATTTCGTAACACTTATTTTTACCAATAAGTAATAACTTATCACTACTATATACTTTCTATCTCAATTCCACGGATGTTTTCTATTTGTTCAATATCATAATAAATTTCTGTCGTTCTTCGTTTATTAAACACTAATAATTTCATTTGGACATAATGTTCATCATTATTTAATCCTTTTATTTTAATGTTTTTAACTGTAATATCCTGAGCGGTAATTTGATCAATGACAATATTTATATTATCTCTTCCTATTACTGTTAGCTTTAAACTTATATCTCTTTCTTTTAATCTTTTAGGACCAAGCTTGTTAATTAAGTAAGGAATTAATTCTACACTTATTATTAATAAACCTACACCTGCTAAAGCCTCGGCGTAAAAGCCAGCCCCAACAATTATTCCGATACCCGATGCTCCCCAAATCATAGCAGCTGTTGTTAACCCGGCTATTGTATCATTACCTCTTCGAAGAATTACACCAGCTCCAACGAAACCGATTCCTGATACTATTTGAGCCGGTAATCGTAACGGGTCCATTGTTATATTTAAATAATCACTTCCATGAAATGAAAAGGCAGAACTAATAGAAACAATTGTTAATAGGCAACTCATTATTGAAATAACAAGGCATGTCTTTAATCCAAGAGGTTTTCTTTTTAACTCTCTTTCTAAACCGATAACGGAACCTAACATTGCTGATACTAGTAATTTTATGAGGATATCTGGTTGTAGATCCATTTTCTAAACCCCTTTTCTATATAGTTTATTGCTAATTCGACATTACGTATTACACTTCCTTCGTACTATTTATAATTTTTTTATCATTTATAAAAAAAAATGAAAAAAAGGGCTTGTCATAACCTAATTAGGATGTTATATTTATATACGTCGCCAAGATGGTTCGACAAAAAACGAAATGAAGTAATAAAAAATAAAAAAAATGTTGACTCGCTTTCTAAGAGATGTTAATATGAAAAAGTCGCAAATGACGCGACAAAGTGAACTTTGAAAACTAAACAAAACATGAAGTAAACGTCAATTATTAGTTTTTTGAGCAATACAAGATTTAAACTTAACTTTTATGGAGAGTTTGATCCTGGCTCAGGACGAACGCTGGCGGCGTGCCTAATAC